>NZ_JBYIPM010000001.1:0-834577 GCF_057707085.1 Kocuria sp. cx-455
TGATTGGTGGTATCGAACTTTGTACTCAAATAAACTTCTCCATAACCTTCTCGAATTGTAAGTCGGTTTCCAGAGAATTCATAGTCCTATAAATGATTCGAGTGCACGAGTTCATTTTGTCGTACGGTTAGTATAGGTCGACCCGCGCGATCTTGGAAGTTCATATTCAAGACTAAATTTCCGTGGATCATTTCGAAGTCGACAAGGCTATGTCCGTCGATTTTAATTGCACTTGTCTGACCCCCGTCTATAGCTACTGTGTTTCCACCAGCGATGATCTCGGCCTGGTCGCGCGAATAATATAGAGGATGGGGAGAGGTGTGGTTCCTTGTTTTATTGAACGGTTCTTGGTTTTGTTCAAGAACCTTTTTGACGGGTAACTGTTTGCGTGTTTTTAGGTCATGGTGAGTGCCGCATAGTAGTGTAATGTTATCAGCTTCATGTCTTTTAGTTGCACTATATTCACGGATGTGGTCATAGTGATAAACGGGAAGTCCGCAAAATATACACCCGAATCCACAGCGTTGACGAACTTCCCGCTTTATTTTACTTGGTAATGTGCGTCGGTTCCTTGTCATCAGTACTTCTCCGGATCCCGCGGCAACTCCGCCGAGTGGTCGAATTCGTCCCGCTGGCTGACCTTGCCCTCCCGGTCGATCAGGGTGATCGCCTGGGACGACCCGCGCTGGGAACCGCCCGTAATCTCTGCGCCGGAGTCGGCCACCACGTTGATCAGTACCACCGTGGAGCTCACGTGCACGTTGTCCAACAGCACGCTGTTGCGGACCACGGCGCCGGCCTCGATCACGCAGTTCTGGCCGATCACCGAGTGCTCCACCGTGCCGGCCACGCGTGCGCCGGGGGCGACGTAGGAGTTGGTGACCGCGGCGGCGTCGTTGACGAAACCTGGCAGGAGCGGAACCTGGCCGGTCCAGATGGGCCAGTTCGGATCGTCAAGGGAGGCGCCGTTGCCGTCGATCAACTGCATCTGTGCGGTCCAGTAGGACTGCACCGTGCCCAGGTCCATCCAGTAACCCGGGTGACGGTGCTCGAACACTGTGTGGTGGTCCACGAAGTAGGGGATCAGATCCTCGCCGTAGTCGGCGAGCTGACCGAGTTCGTCCTGCAGAGTGTCCAGAGCGGTGAGCAGTTTCTCGGTAGTGAAGAGGAACATCTCACCGGCCACGATCTGGCTGGGCGGGTCCTCGGGCTTGTAAGCGAACGAAGTCACCGCACCGGACTCGTCGGAGGTGACCACGCTGTACCGCGAGGTGTCCTCGGTCACGTGAGTGGTGACCAAGGTCAGATCCGCGCGTTTGGCCAGGTGGGTGTCGATCACGTCGAGGAAATCCACCGTGTACAGGTGGTCGGCCGAGAGCACGAGCACCAGGTCCGGATCGGCTTCGCGAATCAGTTCGGCCTGACGGTAAATCGAATCCGAATTCCCGGAAGCGAAGCCCTCGCCGTCGGAACCCTCGTACGGCGGGAGGATCTGCAACCCGCCGTGCGAGCGGTCCAGATCCCACGGGCGGCCGTTGGCGAGGTACGCGTTCAGGCTGTGGGGGAGGTACTGCTGCACCATCCACACGTCGGGAATCTGAGAGTGCGCCAGGTTGGATAGGGAGATGTCGATCAACCGGTAGGTGCCCCCCACGGGCAGGGCGGGCTTGACCACGTGATCGGTGAGCGCCCCCAGCCGCGATCCTTTTCCGCCGGCAAGAATAAGTGCGAGAACCGTGGGACGCTCCATAGTCACCCTCCTGATTGATTGTGGCTGGCCACCAGACTAACGGCACTGAAGGACGTCAGCGGATGCCGTAAAGTGGTGTCCCATGGCCTCTATTGATTTTGCAGCTGAAATTCGCGATCTGCGCTCCACCTATGCGTCCGTGGAGGCCGTCACAGACGTTGCCGCGCTCGAACGGGAAATCGCCGAGCTCTCGCAGGAGGCCACGGCCCCGGATCTCTGGGACGACCAGGACCGCGCGCAAAAGGTCACGTCGCGGCTGTCGCACAAGCAGTCCAAGATGGACCGGCTCAAGAAGCTCAATGAGCGCATCGATGACCTGGAGGTCATGGTGGAGTTGGCCGAGGAGGAAGACGACCAGGACACCCGCGACAGTGCGGTAGAAGAGCTCGAGTCCATCCGCAAGGCGCTGGGCCAGCTCGAGATCCAGACCCTGTTGGCCGGCGAGTACGACGAGCGTGAGGCCGTTGTCACCATCCGCTCCGGCGCCGGTGGTGTGGATGCCGCCGACTTCGCGGAAATCCTCATGCGCATGTACCTGCGGTGGGCCGAGCGTCACGGGTATCCCACCGCGGTGCTCGACACCTCCTACGCTGAAGAGGCGGGTCTGAAGTCCGCCACGTTCGAGGTCAAGGCCCCGTACGCGTTCGGCACGCTCTCGGTCGAGGCCGGCACGCACCGCCTGGTGCGCATTTCGCCCTTCGACAACCAGGGTCGCCGCCAGACCTCGTTCGCCGCGGTGGAAGTGATTCCGCTGATCGAATCCGATGACACCGTGGAGATTCCGGAGTCCGAGCTCAAGGTGGATGTGTTCCGTTCCTCGGGCCCCGGCGGTCAGTCCGTGAACACCACGGACTCCGCGGTGCGCATGACCCACATTCCCACGGGCATCGTAGTGTCCATGCAGAACGAGAAGTCGCAGATCCAGAACCGCGCCGCCGCGCTGCGCGTGCTGCAGTCCCGACTGCTGTTGCAGCGGCAGGAAGAAGCGGACGCCAAGAAGAAGGAAATGGCCGGGGACGTCAAGGCATCCTGGGGTGATCAAATGCGCTCCTACGTGCTCAACCCGTACCAGATGGTCAAGGACCTACGCACCAACTACGAAGAGGGCAATCCCTCCAACGTGTTCGACGGCGGCATCGACAAGTTCATTGACGAAGGCATCCGCTGGCGCGCGGACGCGCGCAACAACGACGAAGACTAAGGAGCTCTTTCCTCACGACGACGCCGCCCCGCCCGGCAGGTGCCCCCGGCACCCGGGCAGCGCAGCGGCATCGTCCTGGGGAGAGACCCGCTGAAGGAAGTAACGGCCCATGGCCAAGAAGAAGAACGATGACGGCCGCCAGATCGTGGCCAACAACAAGAAAGCCCGGCACGACTACAACATTTACGACACCTACGAGGCCGGCCTGGCACTCATGGGGACCGAGGTGAAGTCGCTGCGCATGGGGCGTGCGTCCCTGGTGGATGCGTTCTGCCAGTTCGACCGCGGTGGTGAGCTGTGGCTGGAACACGCGCACATCCCGGAGTACCTGCAGGGCTCGTGGACTAATCACTCGGCCCGGCGCCGCCGCAAACTGCTGCTGCACCGCTCCGAGCTGGACAAGATCGCGGGCAAGACGCGGGAGGCTGGTTATACCATCATCCCGCTGTCCCTGTACTTCGTGGACAACAAGCGCGTGAAGGTGGAGATCGCTGTGGCCCGCGGTAAGCGCGAGTACGACAAGCGCCAGACCCTGCGCGAGAAGCAGGACAACCGCGAGGCCCAGCGCGCCATGCGCTACCGCAACATGGGGGCATAAATCCCGGTATTGACGCGTTACATTTGGCAGGCGTAAGCTAATGTGTCCGCGACCGAAAGGGAGCGGGTTGGTAATTGAATACGGGGATGATCGGTTTCGACGATGTGAGTTGAGACAGGGGAAGCGGGTCGAGGATACAGAGTTATCTCGTAAACGCTCTCTGTAAAAATATAAGTGCCAAATCCAAGCGCACTGACTTCGCTCTCGCTGCGTAAGTAGCGACAGCAGTCTGGCAGCCCAGGTTCACCTTCGGCCTGGATCCTGCCATCAGCTAGAAGGTCACTGCTGCGAACGCAGGTTACGGGCGTTCGTGGGACTTTTACGTAGCTGAGTTCGGCGGCCACCTGTGTGCGGGATGGCCGGAACTGAGAAACCTATCAGCACACTGCACCCGGAGAAGCCCTGACAATACTGCATCGGACGGGGGTTCAATTCCCCCCATCTCCACCATTTGTCCTGTCTCAGGACGTTGGAAAGACCCTGAACCCTTGGTTCAGGGTCTTTTTTGTTGCTCTTGGTAGTTGCGGGTGGGGTCAATGCCTGGCCCGTCGGTAAAGCGTGACAAGACCTCGACCACTGAGTCCCTCACAGGGTTGAGCCATGGCCATTGGCGCCCAGGTCCGGGTGCCAGAACACATCGTCTTCCAACGCCAGGTAAACGTCTGCAAGGGCCGCAGGATCTTGGAACGACCGGTCCAGAAGTTCTTCGCAGCGGTGCAGCCGGTAGCGGATGCTGTTGGGGTGCACGAACATGGCTCGGGCCGTGGCCTGCACATCCATGCGGTGTCGCAACCATGCCACCAGGGTTGACTGCAATTGTGGGTGGGCTTTCAACGGGGCGATTTCTCGGGCCACCCGCGCCGCCACCTGTGGCCCCGCATGGCGGGCCTTGAGCCAGGTGGATAACCCCACCTCGTCCATGCGCACCACGTATCCGCGCCCCGGCGCCCGACGACGCTCACCCACAGCGCGCGCCGTCTCCGCCTCCTGGTAGGCACCCGGGGTGTCGGTGAGGCTGTGGAAGGGCTCGGACACCCCCACCACATGAGTGCGTCCGGCCTCATCGAGCCATCCGGTGAGCGGGGAGGCATCGGTGACCAGGGCGTGCAGCAAGGGGCGGGTGCCGAGATCGTAGTGTTCGGCGAGCACCAGACCCAATCCCAGGTCCAGACCCAGGCTCAGCAGGTCCTGGTGGCGGTGCGGATATGCCTCGACCTCGCCACCCAGAACGACGAATCGCAAGGTGTTACCCGTGGCGAACCCGTAGGGAGCGAGCTGATCCATCAGCCTGCTTTCCCGGCTGGGCTGCACTCCATTGCGCAACACGGACAGAAGAGACTGGCCGTAGTGCTGCTGATTGGTCCACGCGGCGCTGTTGATTCCGCTGATGGTGCGAAAAAGCTGAGCGCTGGCCTCCAGCGCGGGGGCAGCTACCTCCATCACGTGGCCCTCCTGCTGACTTGCCAGCGCAAGAAGGAACACATCCGGGCCGCGCGCGATGCGGCGGGTCGCGGCCGTCCACCGCCCGATTCGCAGGAAGCCGTTCTCAGGGGACACGGAGGCATGTTCGCTCCAGATAAGCCGCGCCGGGCCGGTCCCTGCGGAGTGGATGATCTTGCCCGAGAGGTCGTACACGAACGCCGCACCATGGCCGATGCGGGCGAGCTGCTCCACCACCTTATTGAGAGGGTCCGTGCCGCCAGCGGCTTGCAGCAATGCCGTGAGGATATCCGTGGAGCGCTGCAACTCGTGCAGTTCCTCGCGCTGCATGGCCAGCGCGACATACTGTTCCACCTCGTTTGTGGAGGTACTGGCGGGCACCTCCAACAACGGGAACTGGGAGCGTTCGGCCGCGCGGGCCATGGCAGGTGGTACGTGGTCCTCCGACCCGTCCAGGCAACAGACGATGGCTGCTACCTGGGCTGCCGCACACCGCGCGAGTTCCGCAGCGAGCCATGCGTCCGTTGTCTGCGCGGGGGGCCGGCCCTGCAACGACATCAGAAGGACGGCGTGGGCTTCGAGTTTCTGCGTGCCGTCTCCCCACGCGACCACCTGAGCCGCACGGACCGGCCGGTCCCGTCCGTGGTTGTTCACCGGGTGGATGCGCAGCCGGGGCGCGTCCACGAGATCCTGGACTCGCATGTTTACCCCCTTTTCGGCGCTCCTGCGCGCTAATTTTGCGCCTGGCACAAATGCGCGGCTTCAAAAATTGCACTTCTCACAATGACACGGCCAATGACCTGTATCACAGTTGAACCACCCATATTTAGAGGAGAAACCATGACTCAGGTTCGTGTAGCGGTTGATGTCGGGGGGACTTTCACCGACGTGTGCATCTTCGATGAGGACGACCGCTCGATGCGCGTCACCAAAGTCCCATCCACACCCTCCGATCCCATGATCGCCGTCATGAAAGGTGTGGAGCGGGGCGAAATCGATCTCCAGGACGTCTCATTGTTCTCTCACGGCACCACCGTGGCCACCAACGCACTCATCACGCGGAAATTCCCGGAGGCGGCCATGGTCACCACCAAGGGTTTCCGTGACGTCATCGAGATCCGCGACGGAACCAAGGACAACTTGTGGGACGCGTACGACGACGTACCGGGCCCGTACATCAAGCGGCGCGACCGCTTCGAGATCACCGAGCGCATGGACTTCGAGGGCAACGTGATAACGCCCCTGGATGAGGTCGAGGCGCAGCGGCTGGCCTCCGTGCTACGACGGCGGGGAGTTACCACCGTGGCGGTGTGCTTCATCAATTCTTTCGCCAATCCTGCGCATGAAACGCGGATGCGGGAGCTCCTCGAGGAGGAACTGCCCGGGGTGGCCATTTCCACGTCCGCGGAAATCCTCCCGGAGATTTTCGAGCACGATCGTTTCAATACGGCGGTCTCCAATGCGGTGCTTGCGCCGCTGGTGTCCGGGTACGTCAACCGCCTCAGCGATGCGCTGTCCAACGGCGGTTACGGCGGTGACCTGCTGCTCCTGCACTCCGGTGGCGGGTCCATGACCCCGCGCATGGTGGAGAGGTTCCCGGTCCGTCTGGCTGCTTCGGGGATTGCGGCGGGTGCAATTTCCGCCCAGTTCATCGCGGAGCAGTGCGGGATGCCGCACGCCGTGGGCCTGGACATGGGCGGCACCTCCACAGACATCTGCCTGGTCAACGACGGCGAGCTGCGCACCACCAAGGAGTGGCAGGTGGAGTATGGCCATCCCATCATCTTCCCCAGCATCGAGGTACTCACCATCGGGGCCGGCGGCGGATCGCTGGCGCACATCGACATTGCCGGGTCACTGCGCAATGGACCGCAGTCCGCGGGCGCGGACCCCGGCCCCGCGTGTTACGCCAACGGTGGTGAGGAACCCACCAACACGGACGCGAACATCGTGCTCAACCGCTTGGGTACCGAACTGGCGGGCGGGGCCAAGAGCCTCGACCGCGACGCGGCGTCGGCGGCAATCAACCGGGTGATCGGTGAACCCCTGGGCATGGAGACCGAGGAGGCGGCCTGCGCGGTCCTCAAGGTGGCCAACGCCAACATGGCCGACGCGGTCCGCCTGGTCTCGATCAGGCGTGGGCTGGACCCGCGGGAATTTGCGCTTGTTGCCTTCGGCGGGGCCGGTGCGTTGCACGGCGCGGACGTGGCCCGCGAGCTGGACATCCCCACCGTGATCGTTCCCCCGAATCCCGGAGTCACCTCCGCCATGGGATGCCTGCTGGTGGACATCCGCCACGACCTGTCGGAAATGTATTCCGGTCTGGTGGGGGAGATTGACCCGGAGGATCTGGAGCAGCACTTCGCCGCGCTGGAGGCGGATGCCGCCAACCGCCTGGCGCAAGAGCGGGTCAGCCCGGAGAACACCGTGCTCCAGCGCAAGATCTCCATGCGCTACCACGGTCAGTGGCGCTCCCTCATGGTGCCCATGAACAGGGGGCCGGAATCCCTGGCGGAGGCCGTGCAGACGTTCCACGAGCAGCACGAGAAGGAGTACGCGTTCCGCCAGGACGAGCAGGCGGTAGAGGTGTATCAGCTGCAGGTGACCGGCATCGGCCGCACGCCCAAGCCGTCCTTCCGCAAGGCCACCGAGTTGACCGAGGACCCCGGTGACCCGGTGACAACGCGCCCCGTGTACTTCGAGGACGGGGGTTGGCAGGACACCCCCGTTTACGAGCGTACACGGGTGCCCGCGGGGGCGCGGATCACCGGTCCGGTAATCATCTCCCAACTCGACTCCACCACCGTGGTGCCTCCCGGTACCCGAGCGGAGATCGACGAATGGCTCAACATCCGCATTCACGTGAAGGAGGCCTGACATGACCACCATCCAGACCGCACCGACCGCCAGGGCTGCCCAGGTCCCCGACTCCAAGCTGGACCCGGTCACATTCGAGGTCCTGAAGAACGCTTTTGTCACCAGCGTGGATCTGATGAGCGAGCAAATTCTGCGCACGTGCTACTCGTTCGTGATCTACTCAAGAGACTTCTCGTCCGCCCTGTGCGATGCGCACGGCAACACCGTGATGCAGGGCAGTGCGGACATCGCCGTGCATGTGGGCACTCTGCACTTCCAGTGCAAGTCCGTGCTGGAGGAGTTCGATGAGGACATCAACCCCGGGGACGTCTTCTGCGTCAACGATCCCTACCGGGGAGGAACGCACTTCAACGACGTCAGCTTCATCCGCCCCATTTTCACCGACGAGACCCTGATCGGGTTCGCGCAGAACAAGGGTCACTGGGCGGACATCGGCGGTTCCGTACCCGGCTCATTCGACGTCACCGCCAAGGATCACTTCGGTGAGGGCCTGCGCATCACGCCCGTGCGGGTGTGGCATCGCGGAGGGTTCCAGCGCGACGTCGCCCGGTTGCTCGTGGGCAACACCCGGGCCCCGGAACAGGCCATGGGAGACCTGCACGCCCAGGCCGAGGCCACTGCCGTGTGCGAACGCGAGATTCTGCGACTGGTCGAACGGTACTCCCGCCAGACCGTGGTGGCGGCCATGCAGGAGACCCAGGACTACGTGCAGCGCACCGTGCTGCGCCAGTTGGAAAACCTGCCACACGGCGAGTGGGAAACCGTGGACTACCTCGACTACGACCCCGGCAAGGAGGAAGGTCTGGTGCCCATCACCATCAAACTGACGCTTGACGGCAAGGGCATCCACTACGACCTCACGGGCTCCGCGGAGGCCGTCTCCACTTTCTTGAACTCCGGCTACGGCACCACGTTCTCCGCCATCTACGCGGGTACCAAGACATTCTTCCCGGACGTGCCCCTCAACTCCGGCTTTTACGCCGCTGTGACGGCGGACATTGGTGAGGAGGGCACCGTGGTCAACGCGGGATGGCCGCACGCGGTCACCGGTTTCTGTTCGGGGCCGTACGAAAAGTTAATGAACGGTATCTTCGAGATCTGGTCCCAGGTGATGCCTGAACGCGCCATGGCGTGCGCCTTCAATCTCGAATACCTGTTGGTGGGCGGCCGCGACGGGCGCAGCCGGGAGAAGCCATTCTTCATGTGGTACGACTGGATGGCCGGCGGCTGGGGCGGCCGCGCCACCAAAGATGGTTCCGGGGCCACCGCGCCGGTGTTCGGGGCGGGCCTGGCCGTTCAGCGCGTGGAGGGCCAGGAACGCCTCACACCCGTGCTGACCACCCATCACCAGTTGGTCACGGATTCCGGGGGACCGGGTCGGTACCGCGGTGGGGTAGGCATTGAAAAGGGCGGCGTGCTCATGGACGCCACCGACGCTGTGATGAGTTATTGCTGCGATCGTGCCCGCTCGGTCACGTGGGGCATCGCGGGTGGCCTACCGTCCATTCCGCACGGCGTGTGGGTCAACAAGGGAACCCACGAGCAGAAGTACCTGGGCTCCGTGTTCTCCTCCGTTCCCGTGCAGTCCGGTGATTCGTTCACTCGCCCGTCCGCGGGTGGTGGCGGATTCGGTGATCCGCTGGAGCGCCCCGCTGAGGAGGTGCTCGAGGACGTCATTGATGGCTACGTCTCGGTGAAACGAGCCGCTCGCGATTACGGGGTGGTCATCGTGGTGAACGACGCCGAGATCGACGACTACGAGATCGACGCCGCCGCCACGGAACGCTCCCGCACCGACATCCGCTCCTTGCGCCGCGCGTGGCTGGAGGAGGACGCCGAGGCCGTGGCCGAGCGCTACCGCGCCGGGGAGATCAACGTGATGGATGTGGTGCGTCGTCACGGGGTGATCCTCGACTGGGGGACGGGTGAGCTGTTCCCCACGACCACGGACCAGTACCGGCAGCTCATGCGCCGTCGGTCCCTGGGCGGGTGGACGTCCTGATCGGTTGATCACTCGACGAACGAGGGTGCCAGGGGTGCCGGCCTGCGGGTCGGTGCCCCTGTCGCTTCACGCGCGGGATTGCGACCGGGAGACATCGACTCGTCCCACAATTTGGGCAGTGTGCACAAACAGCAGCACACATCGAGTTATTTCGTCCAATATGTGCTGCGCGCCCCCGCCTACGCTCAAGACACAGCCCCGATCACGTGGGCGCGGCCACGTACCCCTCTTCATTAATCGGGGCGCGGCCCGCGCACCAGCACGGCATCAGCGAGAGGACGACTATGACGAACGACCAGGTCAAAGCACCGGGTGAGGTTCCTGGGCGCACCACAACGGTTCGCGGGGCGGTCCTGGAGACCGTCGGGGCAGAGCATCCCTACGCAAACAGTAAACCCATTCGCATGGCCGATCTTGACCTGGACTCTCCCGGCCCGGGAGAGATCCTCGTGCGGATCGAAGCCGCCGGTGTGTGTCATTCCGATCTGTCCGTGGTGGACGGCAACCGCCCGCGCCCGGTGCCCATGCTGCTGGGGCACGAGGCCGCCGGAATCGTGGCGGAACTGGGCCAGGGCGTGGAAGAGATCTCCGTGGGCGAGCGCGTGGTCATGACGTTCCTCCCGCGGTGCGGTGAGTGCGAGGGTTGTCGCTCCCACGGGAAGACCCCGTGTGAAGTGGGAACCGCGTCCAATGGTGAGGGCGCGCTGCTGGGTGGTGCCCGCAGGTTGACTCGCGACGGGCACACCGTGAACCACCACCTGGGGGTGTCCGGCTTTGCCACGCACGCGGTGGTGTCCCGCAGATCGGTAGTTCCCGTGGGTGCGGACGTCCCCCCACATGTCGCGGCCCTGCTGGGGTGCGCGCTGCTCACCGGCGGCGGTGCGGTGCTCAACGTGGCCAAACCGGAGCCGTCGTCCCGTGTGGCCGTGGTAGGCCTCGGTGGCGTGGGCATGGCCGCTGTGATCACGGCCCTTGCCACGGGGGTCGAGCACGTGGTGGGTATCGACACACTGTCCGACAAGCTCGATTCCGCGCGTCAGCTCGGAGCCACGGATGCCATGACTTCGGAAGAGGCCTTGGAGCGGGGAGAGACGTTCGACGCCGTTATCGAGGCCGCCGGACATCCCCGGGCGTTCGAGACCGCGGTCAAGCTCACCGCTCCGGGAGGGGTGACGGTCACGGTGGGACTGCCCGCCCCCGGCCAGCCGGCGAGCATCGACCCCCTGGCGCTCACCGCCGAGGCGCGGACCATCGTGGGCAGCTACCTCGGCTCCGCCGTTCCGGAACACGACATTCCGGTGTACGAGCAGTTGTGGCGCTCCGGGAAGTTGGCCGTGGAGGGGCTCATTTCGGACACCATCCCGCTGGAGGACATCAACCGCGCCATGGACATGCTCCATAGTGGCCAGGCGCTGCGCCAAATCATCACTTTTTCCTAACTCACTGCCTTTCGGACGGAGACAACCTCATGACTTCCACACAGCACCACGTGTACAGCGCCATCATCATCGGTGCCGGTTTCGGCGGTCTGGGCCAGGGCGCCCAGTTCATGCAGGACGGCGTGGACGACTTCCTGATCCTCGAACGCGGCGACGACCTGGGCGGGGTGTGGCGCGAGAACACCTACCCCGGTGCCGCGTGCGACACCCAGGCCGTGATCTATTGCTTCAGCTATTTCCTCAACTTGAAGGTGTCGCGCATGTTCGCGGGGCAGGAGGAACTCCAGGGGTACCTGCGTGAACTGTCGGAGAAGTTCGGCCTCGGGGATCATTTGCGGTTCGGCCAGAACGTCACCGACGCCCAATGGGACGAGGACCGGCTCGTGTGGTCGGTGCGCACCGCCGATGGCTCGCAGTACCTGGCGCGCTCGGTCGTAGCCGCATGGGGTCAGCTCAACGAACCGAACATTCCGGACTTCCCGGGAGCGGAGACGTTTCAGGGGGTGGCTTTCCATTCCGCGCAATGGCGCCACGATGTGGACCTCACCGGCAAGCGGGTGGCGTCCATCGGGTCCGCTGCCACGGCGGTGCAGTACGTTCCCGAGGCGGCCAAGACGGCATCGCAGTTGGCCGTGTTCCAGCGCTCGGCCAACTACATCCTTCCCCGTGATCAGCGCGTGTTCACCGAGGAGGAGACCGCGCGTTTCCTCGCAGACCCGGATTCCTACCGTGAACTGCGTCGGGGCATCCACGAGGTGCGGGAAGCGGGCTTCGAGCGGACACGCACCCACACGGTGGCCAACGAGGAGGGTGTGGAACTTGCGCGTCAGCACCGGGAAGCCCAGGTGGCGGACCCGAGGTTGCGCGCCAAGCTGACCCCGGACTATGACTACGGCTGCAAGCGCATCCTGCGCAGCGACGATTTCTACCCCGCCCTCACCCGCGAGAACGTGGAACTCCTCACCGAGCGGATCGCGGAGATCACGCCGTCCGGCATTCGCACCGAGGACGGGGTGGAGCGTGAGTTCGACGTGATCGTGTACGCCACCGGGTTCAAGAGTCACGCATTCCAGGGGTCCACCCGCGTGGTGGGCCGCGAGGGCCTCACCCTGGATCAGCGGTGGGGTAACGCCCCGGAGGCTTACCTCGGTATTGCCGTGGACAATTTTCCCAACCTGTTCCTGGTCTACGGCCCGAACACCAACCTCAACCACAACTCGGTGGTGTCCATGTTGGAGCCGCAACACCGTTACATCTCCCAGGCCGTGGAGTACCTCACCGAGGATTCCTCGCGGGCCCTGGAAGTGGACCGCGACGTGTTGGAGCGGTTCACCGCGTACCTTCAAGAGGAGCTGGAAAAATCTGCCTTCACCTCCGAATGTTCCTCGTGGTACAAGAACGAGGACGGCCGAGTGATCAACAACTGGTCCGGGACCGTGGAGGAATACCGGGTGGAGACCAGCGAATTGCGGTTGGACGATTACCGTCAGCTCGTGGCGCAGGGAATTCGGCAGTGACCGCCCTGGACGAGTTCAGCGGCAGGCCCGTGGCAGCGGACGCCGTGGAGGTTCTCGAGGAGTTCCGTGCCGCCGGGGCTCGTTCGTTCCACAATTTCGACGTTGCGCAGGTGCGCGAGAGATATGAGCAGGGTTGCGCCGCGAACGGGCTGAGCGGGGATTCCCTGCACGCCGTGACCGATCATCGGGTGGGGCAGTTCGGGGTGAGGGTGTACGAGCCCCGGCCCACACGGGGGCCCACGCGCGTCACCTTGTTCTTCCACGGCGGGGGCTGGGTCATGGGAAGCCTGGACACCCACGATGGTCTATGTCGGAGGCTGGCCTCTCTCACGGGTCATCCCGTGGTGGCCGTGGACTACCGGCTCGCCCCGGAACACCGGTACCCAGCGGCGCTCGAAGACTGCCGGGAGGCACTGTACTGGTTGCTGTCGGAGGACGCCGCGCATGGCCTGACGGTGGCCTCGGTGGTGCTCGCCGGAGACAGTGCCGGCGGCCAGCTCGCGGCGGTTCTGGCCAATGAGAACGCCCGGTGCGCCGCGCCGCTGCCGCTCATCGGCCAGGTGCTCCTGTACCCGATCACGGACCTGTCGTTCGCCACCCCGTCCTACCAGCGTGTCACCGAGGGGTTTCCCCTGGTGGCGGACACGATGCGGTGGTTCGCGGACTTGTACCTCCCGGAGGGTACGGATCGGAGGGCACCCGAGCTCAGCCCCGCGTTCGCCGCATTGCGGCCCGGCTCGCCCCCGGCGTACGTGGTCACGGTGGACAACGATCCGCTCGCGGACGAGGGTGCGCGGTATGCCGCGGCCCTGGCGCAGGCGGGTACCGCGGTGTGTTTCCGCCACCTGAGCGGGTACGCCCACGGGCTGTTCACCTCGGCCGGCCGGATAGCCCGGGCGGGGCAGGAAGTGGAGCACATCGCTGCGTTCATCGGGGAGTGCGCCCATCGCGGACTCCCATGAGACGAATACCTGCCCTGCTGCCGCGGGGTCGTGGTCATCGCCGCCTGGTCGAGACATCGGGGTGAGCGGCGTGATGTTCCTGCGGGTCGGGACCACGGTGCGTGTCACCTTGCGTGCCGTGCCCGCGCAGCGCCAACCACAGGGGCGCAAAGACGTCCGGATCATCCAGGTTCACGCCCAGCAGCGACTGCACCACCCCTATCCGGTGCCGCACGGAATTGCGGTGCACACCCAGGCTGCGGGACGCGTTCTCCCAATTGCCGCGGTGGCGTAGGTACTCGGTGACGGTTCCGACCAGATCGGCGCGAGGATGGGCGGCCAGCGTGTCCACCCACTTGTGGGCTTGCGCATCGTGACCGCCGCCCGTGCTCACCAGTGACCCGGCGGGGGCATGGCGCAGTGCCTGCCTCACGGCCGGCACCGTCGCGGCCACCTCCGATAGGGACACCGGTTCACTGAGGGCACCCACCAACTCCCCGGGGGCGTCCGCGAGGGGTGTGGGGAAGGCATCCGATGTGCGCCGGGCCGGGGTGGCGGGAAGCACCAGATACACCGCTCCCGCCTCCTCATGTCGCAGCAGACAGGACGTCAAGGTGGAGTCCAGCTCGGGGAGTTCGGCCTCGCGACGCAATGACGGCGCCGCGCGCGCGAGCAGCGCGACGTCGTCGCCCGGTTGCATCCGCAATCCCAACAGGCGCACCCGCGAGGGCAGATCCTGCAGCCCGAGGTCCTCGGAGAGCATGCGGGCCGCTTCGGGCTGCCCGTGCAGCAGCAGTTTGGCGACCGAGGCGGCAAGGGTTCCCGTGGCATTGGACGCCACCTCACGTTGCTTGGCCTTGATCGCCAACAGCGTGCACACGGTCACGATCACCTGACGGTCCGCCGCTGTGAGGGCGCGCCCCGGACCCATGGCCAAGAACCCGTGGATGCGGTCACTCGTGGCGATGGGGTACTCCACCACGGGTTGCCCGTTCAGTTCGAACGTGGCGGCAGAGTGTGGCCCCAAACGAAGAAATCTGAGGGTGTCGGCGCGCAGCAGTGGAATCCACGACTCGGCGGCGGCGGGCCAGTACGTCTCCGCCCCTGAGTCGGTCGGCAGGTACGCCGCCCACCCGCCGAGAGCTTGTGCGAGCCCGCGCACCACGGCGGAGATGGCGTCCGGGCGCATGGCCGCCCGCGCCAGCGCGGTCTGGGTGCCCAGACTGCCCATGAGATCCGCCTGATCGCTTCGCGCGGACAGACCCCAGAAGGCGCGAGAGACATTCTGAAACGGTACGCCGTCGGGAACCGTGAGGAGGTCGATGTTCGCCCCCTCGCACGCATGGCTCACGTACGCGGGGACCTGGGTGAGCCATGGACCCAGGCCGATCCCCAGCGCGGGGACCCCTTTGGTCCGCAACCGAGCCACGTACGCCTCGGTGGCCGCGGGGGTGCTGCCAAGCGGCATTCCCGTGGTCAGCAGCAGCTCCCCACCCTCGAGATAGGGGGTGGGGTCCTCCAGCTCAGAGACGTGCACACCGCTGATTCGGCGCGAGGTCAGCGCCCGACCCCCGACCGAGACCAAATGGGAGCCGAGTTCCGTGCTGAGCTCAAGGAGAGACACCATAGACACATCATCCGATATTTCGACACATTGTGGTAGAAATGCTCAATGACGGACCCGGTCCGCGCCCGTAGCGTGAGCAGTATGACCGAGATAACGGAAACCACCACCCTGCCCCAGTCCCGCCACCTGGCCACCACCGTACCCGGCCCGCGGTCCCAACAGCTGCATGCCGAGCGATTGGCCCAGGTCAGCGACGGGTTCGGCCTGGTGTTTCCGGTGTTCGTGGATCGCGCGGACGGCGGCATCATCCAGGACGTGGACGGCAACCGGCTGATCGACTTCGCCTCGGGTATCGCCGTGACCAGCGTGGGCGCGGCCAATCCTCGCGTGCGCCAACGCGTGGCCGCGCAGTTGGAACGGTTCACCCACACGTGTTTCATGGTCACCGAGTACGAATCGTTCACGCAGGTCTGTCGCTGGCTCAACGAGCACACTCCCGGCGATTTCGACAAGCGCACGGCTTTGTTCTCCACCGGCGCCGAAGCCGTGGAGAACGCCGTGAAGATTGCCCGCTCGGCCACGGGCCGTCCCAACGTGCTGGTATTCGACGAGGCATACCACGGGCGCAGCCTGCTGACCATGGCGATGACGGCCAAGGAGAACCCCTACCGTCTCAACTTCGGTCCCCTCCCGGAGGAAATCGTGCGTGCGGCATCCGCCAACCCGTTGCGCCCCGCTGTCGCCGGGGACGACCTCGCGGCCACCGCGCTCGCGTCCGTGGAAGCCACCCTGGCCGAGCGCGGGGCCGAGACATTCGCCGCCATGGTCATCGAACCGATTCAGAGTGAGGGCGGATTTATTGTCCCCGCCCCGGGCTTCCTCGCGGGGTTACGTCGCATTGCCGATCAGTACGGGATCGTGCTGGTCATCGACGAGATCCAAGCCGGAATGGGCCGCACGGGTATGCTCTACGCGAGTGAGCACGAAGGCATCGCCGGAGACATCACCCTCTCCGCCAAGGCGCTGGCCGACGGGCTTCCCCTGTCCGCTGTGACCGGGCGGGCCGAGCTCATGAACGCCGTGCACACCGGCGGCCTGGGCGGCACCTACGCCGGTAACCCCCTGGCATGCGAGGCGGCGCTCGCGGTGTTCGAAGAGTTCGAGGACGGCTCACTGCTGGCCAATGCCCGCACCATCGAGGCAGGGGCTCGGGACACGCTGGAAGCCCTCGTCACGGAGACCGCCATCGTGGCGCAGTTCCGGGGGCGCGGCGCCATGCTCGCGCTGGAATTCGCGGACGCGGGAACTCTGGAGCCGCGCCCGGACCTGGCTCGAACGATCTCCGCCGCCTGCCACTCCCGTGGCGTGCTGACTCTGACGTGCGGTACCCACGGCAATGTGATCCGTTTGCTACCACCCCTGGTCATTGAGGAGGAACTGCTGCGCGACGGTCTGGAGGTTCTGCGCGGAGCAGTTCTCGAGGCGCAGGCGACCGCGCGCACGCCCGTGGGCGTGGCAGCCGCACCCTGATGTGTGTTCCGCCGCATCTCACACGCTGAGAGAAAACGGGCGTGTGTAACCCCGGAACCCATCGGCACCCTGTGGAAGACTTGGCTCCAGAACCCACAAACAGCCAACTAGACAGACAGGTAATTGCATCCATGAGCGATCGTCCTAACGAGCCGCAGTCCGGTTCTTCCTCCGCCGCCGGACACACCTCGGGCAACAACCAGCCCGAGTACGGTCAGCGCGTGGAGGGCAACGACCAGGGCTTCGGTCACAACGCCTACGACCGGTCGCAGCAGAACTACGGTTCGCAGCAGCCCGACTACGGCCAGTACGGCGGCAACCAGGGTCAGCAAGGCTACGGCAATCAGCCGCAGTACGGTGATCAGCAGTACGGCTATGACCAGTACAACAACCAGGGCCATCAGGGCTACGGCAACCAGGGCTACGGTAACGACCAGTACGGCAACCAGGCTTACGGACCCGGCGGAGCGAACAACCCCACGTACTACCAGAACGATTACAACCAGCAGCCTTACGGCAACCAGAACTACTACGGCAACGCCAAGCCCGCGGGTTCCGGTCTGGGCGTCGCGTCCCTGGTCCTGGGCATCATCGGCATCCTGACCTTCTGGTTCTTGGGGATTGGTGGCCTGATTGGTCTGGTCGGTCTGATTCTCGGCATCGTGGGGCTGTCCAAGCTCAAGAAGACCCCGGGAGCCTCCAAGGCGCTGCCGATCGTGGGTATCGTGCTTTCTATCCTGGCGATCATCGGCGGCATCATCATGGCGGTCCTGTTCTTCTGGGCCTTCGACATGGTCAGCGATTGCATCCCGCTGATCGACTCCGCCTCCCAGACCGCGTACGAACAGTGCGTTCAGGACGCCGTCAATCAGAACATGGGTATCAACAGCTAACGCACCTGCCCCAGCATCGTGCCCCGCACGGTCGGCGACGCCGCTGCGCGCGGGCGCCTCGGCCGCCCGGGGCACGAGGTGGTCAAGGGCAGTGATTAAATTTTCGGTGCTCGTCAAGCCAGACGCTAGGGCGTCTCTCGTGTGCCCAGAATATCCAGAGCGGCGTCGTGAAGCACTCCGTTACTGGCGATCGCGTTGGCGCCGAACGGACCGTCCTGGCCCTTGAGTGAGGTGAAGCGGCCGCCGGCCTCGGTGACGATGGGCACCAAGGCGGCCATGTCGTAGAGGTTGAGCTCGGGTTCGCACGCGATGTCCACTGCGCCCTCGGCCACCAGGCAGTAGGACCAGAAGTCACCGTACGCGCGCGTGCGCCACACGGAATCGGTCAGCTCGATGAACTGTTCGCGCACGCCCAGATCCCGCCAGCCGGTCAAGGACGAGTAGGACAGGGACGCGTCCGAGAGCTGATTCACCGAGGACACGGACAGCCGCGTGGCCTGGGACAACGAGCGCCCGGTGAACGCACCGGATCCCGCGGCGGCCCACCAGCGTCGATTCAGGGCAGGTGCGGAAACCACGCCGGCCACCACTTGATCGTCCTCGACCAGCCCGATGAGCGTGGCCCACACGGGCACGCCGCGCACAAAGTTCTTGGTGCCGTCGATCGGGTCGATCACCCATTTCCGGGAACCGGATCCGGTGGTGCCGAACTCTTCGCCGATCACGGCATCGCGGTTACGCACTCGGCCCAGCTGGGAACGGATCACCGATTCGGCCTCGCGGTCCGCGTCCGTGACGGGGGTGAGATCGGGTTTGGTCTCCACGTGGAGGTCCTGGGCTTTGAACCGACGCATGGTCAGCCCGTCCACAGAGTCGGCCAGAATGTGCGCGAGACGGAGATCATCCGTGTAAGTGCTGGGTGGTCGCATGATCTCTACGTTATCGCTTGTCCCAGGTGCTTTTCGTCGGTGCCCGCCTGTGTTTCCCCGCGCGAGGCGGCCAGCAGCCTGCGCAGCGACTCCAGCCTCAGGGGTGCAGCCGGGGAGGCCTCGGGGCGGTGCACCCACGCGTCCAGCGCGCAACCGGGGGAGTCCTGGGTATGCAGACAGCCGCGCGGGCAGTCCGCGGTGGCTGGGACGAGGTCCGTGAACGAGTTGATGAGTTCTTCCTCGCTCACGTGGGCCAGACCGAGTGAGCGAATGCCGGGGGTGTCGATGACCCACGTTCCGGGGGAGGTGTTCGGCATGCGCAGGGCTCGAGCGGAAGAAGATGTGTGGCGGCCACGGCCGGTCACGTCGTTGACGCCGCCGGTGGCCCGTTCCGAGCCCGTGAGCGCGTTGACCAGCGTTGATTTCCCCACGCCGGAGGGGCCCAGGAATACGCTGATGTGCCCGTCCAAGATGGTGCGGAGCCGGCCGACGGATTCCTCCGAGATCGCCAGGGATTCCTCGTGCACTCCCGCGGTCGGGCGGCCACCCAGAGCATCCGAGGGCTCGGTCGAGACGGTCTGAACGTCCAGCGCTTCCACATAGGTGAGGAACGCGGCCGGGTCCTTGAGGTCGGTCTTGGTCATGCAGATCACGGGGGTGATGCCGGCGTCCGACGCCGCCGCGAGACCACGGTCCACAAAACCGGTGCGGGGCGTGGGGGACTCCGTGGCCAGAACCAGCAGCAGCCGGTCCGCGTTGGCCACAATCACACGTTCCACGGGGTCGGTGTCGTCCGCGCTGCGGCGCAGGACCGTGGCGCGCGGTTCAATGCGCACAATCCGGGCGAGTGTGTCGGGGGCGCCACTGGCATCGCCCACGACCCCCACTTGGTCGCCGGGGACAATGGGGTTGCGGCGCAATTCCTTGGCGCGGATGCACACCACGGTGCGCTGATCGGTGCTGTACTCATTGACCACGCACGTGTAGCGGCCACGGTCCACGGCGATCACCCGGGCCACCACGGCATCCTCGTGGGTGGGGCGCTGTTTGGTGCGGGGGCGTGAGCCCTTTTTGTTGGCTCGCACTCGGACATCGGACTCGTCCCACTGCCGATGGACGCTGCGATTACGCGCCATGGCTGACCAGGGTGGTCCACATCCGGGAGAAATCGGGCAGCGTCTTGGCGGTGGTGCCGATATTCTCCACGCTCACGTCCGCTACGCGCAGCCCGATGATGGCGCCCGCGGTGGCCATGCGGTGATCGTCGTAGCTGTGGAACAGCCCGCCGTGCAGGGGCGCGGGCTTGATGATGAGCCCGTCCTCCGTCTCCATGACGTTGCCGCCCAGCAGGTTGATCTCGGTGCGCAGGGCCGCGAGACGATCTGTTTCGTGGCCGCGCAGATGTGCAATGCCCCGCAGCTGCGATGGGCCGGTGGCCAGCGCACACATGGCGGCCACGGTGGGGGCGAGCTCGCCGGCCTCGGACAGATTCAGGTCCACGCCGTTGAGCTGGGCCGGGCCGGTTGCGCTCAGCACACCGCCCGCGAGGTCAACGGTGCCGCCGAACTGCGGCAGGATCGAGCGCCAGTGATCGCCGCCCTGGGTGGTGCGGGAGGGCCAGTCCGGGATGCTCACGGTGCCTCCGGTGACCATGGCCGCGGCCAGGAACGGGCCCGCATTGGAGAGGTCCGGTTCCACGGTGACGTCCAAACCGGGCATCCGAGTGGGTTCGACCCGCCATTCGGTGTCACTGATGTGGGTGGCCTCCACACCGGCCTCCCGCAGCACCTCCACGGTCATGGCCACGTGGGGCAGGGACGGGACCCCGGCGCCGTCGGACTCGTGCTTGAGCACCACGGGGGCGTCGAAGCGCACGGCGGCCAGCATGAGGGCGGAGACGAATTGTGAGGAGCCGCTCGCGTCGATGCGCACGGTGCCGCCACGGACGCCACCGGTTCCCGAGACGGTGAGCGGCAGGGTGCCGCGGCCCTCGTCCTCGACCGTGACACCCAGGTCGCGCAGGCCTTGGATCACGGGACCCATGGGGCGCACTCGGGCGTGGGGATCGCCGTCGAACGTGGTGTCCGCATTGAGAAGAGCCGCGACCGGCGGCACGAAACGCATGACCGTGCCCGCCAAGCCACAATCAATGTGGTGGGGCTCAGGGCGACGGACATCGGCGGCGGGGCCTCGGGGTATGGGGGTAATGCTCAGATCCGCGCCGAAGGGCCCGGGCACCCCGGTCGGTTCGATGACCGCACCCAACTGCTGGAGGGCGGCGATCATGAGCTGGCTGTCACGTGAATACAACGGCTTGCGCACCACCGATCCCTCGGAAGCCAGGGCCGCCAGGACCAGGTACCGATTGGTGAGCGATTTGGAACCGGGAATGGCCACGGATCCGCTCACCGGACGATCGCCCGTAAAGGGTGCGGCCCAGTGGGGATCGGTGGGCGGCAAGCCGTTGCGCGTAGTCACTGTGCTGGCCGGACCTTAGTGGCTGACCGCGTCCTGGACGGCCTTCTCGGCCTGGGCGAACTTTTTCTTGGTGTCCTTGGACACCTTGGCGGCGTTCTTACGAACGTCGTCCGCAAGGTGGCTTGCACGCCACGCGAGCGAAGGATTACCGGCGGTGTCCACGGAGGCGATCATCACGGCACCGACCAACGAGAGGTTCTTGAACACGTTGCTGCGGCGCTGGGACGTGCCCTCCTTGGTGGAGGCATCCGCGGACTGGTACTGCACGAACCCGTTGATGGCGGTGGTCCCGAGCAGCACCGATGCCGACAGGCGGGGGAGCTTGCTCAGCGCAAGGGCGGAGGCGGCCAGTACCTGGGCCGCGGCAATGCCCTGGGCCACCTGGGCGCGGTTTGCGGTCACGGGGCGGACCTGCGGCAGCACCTGCTCCACCTGCTTCAGGACCGGGTCCAGCTTCTCGGCGGCGGCCGAGGAGTTACGGAATGCTTCAACGCCGCCGGCAATGTAACCGGTGGCGAGCAGGGGACGGGCGAGACGACGAACGATGCTCATGGTTCCTCCTATTGATCCCGGCATTTCCGGGAGGGCACGTCCTTCATCCTAACGGGGCGCCGCTGACCAACGCACGGGAATAGTGCGGCGGGTTCCCCGTGTTATTCACCAGTAGACAGCAAGCGCCACGCATCGGGCCCATATCCCGTATTGACCACGCGGCCCACGGAAGGCAGGTAAAGCATGATCGCCACCGCCCCGACCGTAGACTGGGCCGTGATGAAAGAACATGAAGAGCTTGAGCCGCGGGCACAGGACACCGCCGAGCCGGTGGACGTCAGCCAAGAAACCACACAACAGCGCCGCGAACGGTTTGAACGCGACGCCATGCAATATGTGGATCAGCTGTACGCCGCTGCGCTGCGCATGGCCCGTAACCCCGCCGATGCCGAGGACCTCGTCCAGGAGGCCTACACCAAGGCGTTCTCAGCGTTCCATCAGTACAAGCCCGGGACAAACCTGAAGGCGTGGCTGTACCGGATTCTGACCAATACCTACATCAACCTGTACCGCAAACGGCAGCGCGAACCGCGCCAGGCCAACACGGACACGGTGGAGGATTGGCAGTTGCACCGGGCCGAATCCCACACGTCCAAGGGGCTGCGATCGGCGGAGGCCGAAGCCCTGGACCATCTACCGGATTCCGACGTGAAGCGGGCGCTGCAAGAGCTCCCCGAGGAGTTCCGACTCGCCGTGTATTTCTCCGATGTCGAAGGCTTCGCCTACAAGGAGATCTCCGAGATCATGGATACGCCCATCGGCACCGTGATGTCTCGACTGCACCGAGGTCGCAAGCTACTTCGGGAGAAACTGGCCGACTACGCCACCGAGCGAGGGTTTGACACCTCCCAGGGGACCAAAAAGTCCAAGGGCGAGACAACATCGAAGGACAGAGGCTGAAGCAATGGCTGATAACGACTGCCAGAACGGCTGCACCGACGAGCGCATCCGTCGCATTTACGAATACCTTGACGGTGCCCTGACCAAGGAGGATCTCGAGGAGATCCACGCGCACCTCACGGACTGCCCCGAATGCGAGCGGGAGTACAACCTGGAGTGCGTGATCCGCACGGTGATCAAGCGATCCTGCACAGAGACTGCCCCCGCGCAGCTCAAACAGTCGATCCTCACGCGCATTGACGCGCAATGCAGCGGTCACCCGGCGGCCTAGCTCCTACACCTGCCGCCGCCTACGCTTTCACGGCAGAGCGGCAACGCAGCCGCGGGCCACGGTAGAGCCCGGCATTGTCACGTGGACACACAACAACGCCCGCAACCTTGCCGGTTGCGGGCGTTGTTCATGTTGCACAGAACTCAAGAATTGGGCCGCTTGCCGCGGTTTGCAGAGTTCTTGCGACGGTCCTTGCGCTTACGTCCACGCTTGCTCATGGTGTACCTCCTGCGTTGATTCGTCTGGGCACCGTCCGCCAGTATCTCACACCGTGACGTGTAGTCCGAGTTGTCCGGCTGGTGCGGTCCGAGGGCGGTTGCGATCTATCGGGGTTCGGGCAGGTTCAACCAGTTGTACCAACCGCGGTGGAGCACCAGCCAGGCCATCAAACCGTAGCCGGCCTGTCCGGGGTGACCGTGGTTGGCGGCCAGGTCCTTGCGCCACTGTTCGTGGTGCTGCAGTGGGTTGAACGTGTCCACATACACGTGCTGCCGGCGGGTGGTCACGTCACCGAAAGCCGCGGAGAGATCAGCGATCCTGCGGTTGCGTTCCGGGTCCAGCGTGGGCGGGGGACCCACCACCAGCACCTTGATGTTGTTCTGGGTGGCCTGATCCACGATATTGGCCATGTTCAACCGCGAACGGGCCGAGGTGATGTCCAGCTCCACGTCCATGGCCGAGGGGGCGATCACCAAACGGTTGTCGCACGTGGAATCGAAACGGCGGGAAGCTTCGTCGAACCAGCGTTCGTTGAGGGACTCGCTGCCCTCGCCGGGCGCCGCCAGGTTGTAGGCGTCCACGGGCGCGATGTCCCGCGGGGTACGCGCCAGCACTCGACCGAACCAGCCCAGGGCACGGGGGTCTTCCACACCGGCTAGCAGTTCGTCACCGACGGCCACAATGCGGATCCTGCGTTGGTCCACTATTCCTCTTCCTTTGCTCATAACGTGTCTCGGTGGCCACCGTAAACCACGATGGCCACCGAGGGGAAAACGTGTCCGCCGCGACCCCGATCTCACGGGGGGCAGCGCAGCGCTGGTTACTCGCCGCGGTCGAAGGCCTGCTGCACCAAGGTCTCCAGTTCCTTCGCGTGACGCTTGGCGGAACCGTTGGCCGGTGAGGCGGAAGCCGGGCGCGAGGCCAGAGTGATCCGGCGGTCCACCTGAGGAAGCAGGTTCACGGCCATGAACGGCCACGCACCCTGGTTGGCCGGCTCGTCCTGGGCCCACATGACGCGAGCCTCGGGGTAGCGTGCCAGTTCCTTCTTGATCTCGTTCTCGGGAAGCGGGTAGAGCTGCTCGACACGAATGATCGCGGTGGAGTGGTCCCCGGACTCCTCGCGCTGTGCGGCGAGGTCATAGTAGAGGCGACCGGAGACAAGGATCACGTCCGTGACCTTGGAATCGTCCAGGTGGGCGACATCCGGGATGACCTGCTGGAACGTGCCCTGCGTGAAGTCCTCGATGGGGGAGGCGGCGGCCTTGAGACGCAGCAACTGCTTGGGCGTGGCCACGATAAGCGGGCGCCGCGGGCGCGAGTAGGCCTGACGGCGCAGCAGGTGGAAGTGGTTGGCCGGGGTGGACGGATTGACCACGGTCATGTTCCGTTCTGCGCACAGGGTCAGGAACCGCTCAATACGCGCCGAGGAGTGGTCCGGGCCCTGGCCTTCGAAGCCGTGGGGAAGGAGCAGGACCAGCGAGGAACGCTGACCCCACTTCTGCTCGGCCGAGGAAATGAACTCGTCCACGATGATCTGCGCGCCGTTGGTGAAGTCACCGAACTGCGCCTCCCACACGGTCAAGGCCTCGGGGCGTTCCACGGAGTAGCCGTATTCGAAACCCAGCACGCCGTACTCGGACAGCAGCGAGTTGTAGATGGACAGCTTGGCCTGATCCCCGGAGAGGTTGTTCAACGGTTCCCACTCGGAGCCGTTCTCAGCATCGAAGAACACGGCGTGACGCTGCGTGAAGGTACCGCGGCGCACGTCCTGACCGGAGAACCGGACCGGCACGCCCTCCATGAGCAGCGAACCGAAGGCCATGATCTCGCCCATGCCCCAGTCCACTCCACCCTTCTGGGTCATCTCGTTGCGGCGTTCCAACAGCTTCTGCAACTTGCGGTGGGTGGTGAAACCCTCCGGGGTGTCCACGTGAGCCTCGCCGATGCGGCGGGCGACCTCTTGGGTGATGGCCGTGGACTTGGGGATCGAGACTCCCGAGTCCGCCTGCTGGGCGGAGGGGCGTTCGATGTTGGCGATTGCGGCGGCGTCGCCGGTGACCAGCGGAACCGTGGAGGTCTGGGCCTCGTGGGACTCCGCGAAGACCCGCTCCAGACGCTCCTGGTAGTCCTTGAGCGCGCGGTCGGCTTCTTCCTGGGTGATGTCACCGCGGCCCACGAGGTTCTCGGTGTAGATCTTGCGGGTCGAGCGCTTGCCGTCGATCAGGGAGTACATCAGCGGCTGTGTCATCGAGGGGTCATCGCCCTCGTTGTGGCCGCGGCGGCGATAGCAGACCAGGTCGATCACAACGTCCTTGTGGAATCGCTGGCGGTACTCGAAAGCCAACTGACCCACGCGGGTCACGGCCTCGGGGTCGTCCGCGTTCACGTGGAAGATCGGGGCCTGGATGGTGCGTGCTACGTCCGTGCAGTAGGTGGAGGTGCGCGCGCCGGTCGGGGAGGTGGTGAAACCGATCTGGTTGTTGACCACCACATGGATGGTGCCGCCCACGTGGTAACCCTCCAACCCGGACATCTGCATGACCTCGTACACGATGCCCTGCCCGGCCATGGCGGCGTCGCCGTGAACCTGGACGGCCAGCACGGGGAACGTACCGTCCCCCTCGGGCCCGGCACCCAGGACGTCCGTCTTGGCGCGGGCGATGCCCTCGATCACGGGATCCGCGGCTTCCAGGTGGGACGGGTTGGCGGCCAGGTAGACCTGCGTCTCGTTGCCGTTGTCCGAGGTGAAGACACCCTCCGTGCCCAGGTGGTACTTCACGTCACCGGAGCCCTCGATGGAGCGGGGGTCCTGGCTGCCCTCGAACTCCCGGAAGACCTGCGCGTAGGACTTACCGGCAATGTTGGTGAGCACGTTCAGGCGCCCGCGGTGGGCCATGGCGATGCCCACGCCGGCCAAGGACTCGTCAGCTGCGTCGGAAATGATCGCGTCCAGCAGCGGGATCAGGGACTCGCCACCCTCCAACGAGAAGCGCTTCTGACCCACGTACTTGGTTTGCAAGAAGGTCTCGAAAGCCTCGGCTGCGTTGAGACGACCCAGGATGCGGAACTGTTCCTCGCGGGCGGGCTTTTGGTAATCGTGCTCGAGCTTGTCCTGGAACCACTCGCGTTCTTCCGGGTTCTGCAGGTGCATGTATTCGATGCCCACGGTGCGGCAGTACGCATCACGGAGCCGCCCGAGGATCACGCGCAGGGTCAGCAGGTCCTGGCCGCCGAAACCGCCGGTGGGCCACTCACGCTCCAGGTCCCACAGGGACAGTCCGTAGCTGCGGATGTCCAGGTCCGGGTGCTTGCGCATCACGTACTCGAGCGGGTTGGTGTCGGCCATGAGGTGACCGCGCACGCGGTACGCGTGGATCAGCTGCTGGATGCGGGCGACCTTGTTGATCTGGGTTTCGGGGTTGACCTGGTTGTCCACGGCCCAGCGAACGGGCTCGTAGGGGATGCGCAGGGCCTCGAAAATGTGATCGTAGAAGTCGTCCCCGCCCAGCAGGTAGTGCTCCACGAGCTTCAGGAATTCACCGGAACCGGCGCCCTGGATCACGCGGTGATCGTAGGTGGAAGTCAGGGTGATGATCTTGGAGACGCCCATGCGCGCGGTGGTGCGCGGGGAGGCGCCCTTGTACTCGGCGGGGTAGTCCAGTGCGCCCACGCCCACGATGCAGGCCTGGCCCTTGGACAGTCGCGGCACGGAGTGCACCGTGCCGATCCCACCCGGGTTGGTCAGGGACACCGTGGTGCCCTGGTAGTCCTCCATGGTCAATTCTCCGGAACGGCCACGCTTGACCACGTCTTCGTACGCGGTCCAGAACTGCATGAAGGTCATGTCCTCGGCGCCCTTGATGTTGGGCACCACCAGATTGCGCGAACCGTCCTTGTTGGGGATGTCGATCGCGATGCCGAAGTTCACGTGGGCCGGCTGGATCGCGGCGGGCTTGCCGTCCACTTCGCCATAGATCACGTTCTGCGACGGGTAATTGGCCAGCGCGCGGATCACGGCGTAGCCGATCAGGTGAGTGAAGGACACCTTGCCGCCGCGGTTGCGCGCCAGGTGACTGTTGATCACCAAACGGTTGTCGATCAGCAGCTTGGCGGGCACCGCGCGCACGGTGGTGGCGGTCGGTACGGTGAGGGAGGCGTCCATGTTCGCCGCCACGGCCTTGGCCGGGCCGCGCAGCTTGGTGACCTTGTCCTCCGCCTCGGTCTTGGCTTCCTGTTCCTTGGCCTTCGTCCTGGCGTCGACCTCGGGCTGGGCGCGGATGGGTCGCTTGGTGGCCGAGCCCTCGCCGCCGTTGGACTCCTGATCCACGCCCTCGGGCCGGCCCTTGGCCTTGGAGCCTCCGGTGGTCGACGACGGCGCCGCGGCGCGCTTGGGTGCGCCGGCGGTGGACTTGGTTGCCGGGGCGGAATTCTTCTGGGTCACCTTGGGCTTGTTCTCCTGAGTGGCTGCCGAGGGGGCCGCCTTGGACGGGGCAGGGGCTGGCTTTTTGGCGGCATTGTCGGAGCTCGCGGAAGACTGCGAGGAGTATGCGGTATCGGCATCAGAGCCCTTGCTCATTTCCTCGAAAATGGGCCACCACTTGTTGTCCACGGAGTTCTTGTCGTCCTGGTACTTCTCGAACAGCTCGTCAACGAGCCATTCATTACCGGCGAATTCTTCGGGGATCAGGTGGTGCGGCTGCTCTGGCACGGGAGATACGCCTCTTCCATATGACGGTGTGCTCCGGTGGTTGCTCGGTAGACCACCACCGGTCGGTGGTGCCAGCGGCATGTGTCTCCGCGGGCGGACGTGGTGACCTTATTCTCATAAGGCCGTACTAAGCCAACAGTCTAATGAGGCGGACACCGCCTGGCCAGTCCATCCTGACCGTTCGGTAGGTCTCGTCGTGCGTTCATCAGGGACCCCTGACGGGCTGCCTGACGGGCCCGTAGTATGGGCTCTCGTGCGATTCCTCACGACTCCCAGTACCGACCTCACCTACAACGATGTTTTCCTGGTGCCGTCCATCTCCCGGGTGACGTCCCGCTTCGATGTGGACCTGTCTCCGGGTGACGGCACCGGCTCCACCATTCCATTGGTGGCGGCCAATATGACGGCGGTGACCGGTCGGCGCATGGTCGAAACCATGGCGCGCCGCGGCGGCCTGGGCATCCTGCCGCAGGACATCCCGCTGGACGTCATTGCCGAGGTGACCGCGTGGGTCAAGAGCCGCTCACCCCAGTACGAGACCCCGGTGACCTTGCACGAGACGGACACGGTTCATGACGCGCTCGGGGTCATGCACAAGCGCCCTCACGGGGCCGTGCTTGTCACGGATGAGAAGGGCAACTACCGCGGCCTGGTGCTCGCCGCCGATTGCCAGGACGTGGACCGCTTCACCCAGTTGACGGACGTCATGCGTACGGACGGGCCGGTGTTCCAGGTCGAGGACTTCGCCGGCCAGGATCACGACGCCGCGATGCGCTCCGCCTATGCGAAGCTGGCGGGCTCGCGGCTCAGTGTCGCGCCCGTTCTGCGGGGGCGGGCCATCGAGGGCGTCCTCACTCAGAAGGGCGCGGTGCGCTCCACGATCTACCAACCCGCCCTCGGTCCGCAGGGCCGTTTGCAGGTGGGCGCCGCAGTGGGGATCAACGGCGAGGTGGCCGCGAAGGCCGCCGCGCTGCTCGACACCGGCATCGACGTGCTCGTGGTCGATACCGCCCACGGCCACCAGATCAAGGCCATGCAGGCGGTCGAGGTTGTGCGCGCCCTGGACCCGCAGGTCCCCGTCGTGGCCGGAAACGTGGTCTCCGCCGACGGCGTGCGCGACCTCATCGGCGCCGGCGCGGACATCGTCAAAGTGGGTGTGGGCCCCGGGGCCATGTGCACCACCCGCATGATGACCGCCGTGGGTCGACCCCAGTTCTCCGCCGTGGTCGAATGCGCGGACGCCGCGGCCGATCTTGGAAAACACGTCTGGGCCGACGGTGGCATCAAGCACCCGCGGGACGTGGCCCTGGCGCTCGCCGCCGGGGCGCGTCAGGTCATGGTCGGGTCCTGGTTCGCCGGCACTCACGAGGGTCCCGGCGATCTCAACATCGATGCGAACGGTCGCGCTTACAAGGAGAGTTTCGGGATGGCATCCGCGCGGGCCGTGCGCCACCGCACCCGCGGGGAGGACGAGTTCGCCCGCGCCCGCAAGGCACTGTTCGAAGAAGGCATCTCCAACTCCAAGATGTACCTGGATCCGCAGCGTCCGGGAGTCGAGGACCTGATCGATCACATCACCTCCGGTGTGCGCAGCTCCATGACGTACGCGGGGGCCACCTCGCTCGCGCAGTTCAGCAACCGCGCCGTGGTGGGAATCCAGTCGCAGTCCGGTTATGACGAGGGCCGCCCGCGTTCGGAATCCTGGAGCTGACGAGCCCTTCCGGCGGCGGTTTCCGGTCCCGGTCTTATTGAGAATGATTAGTGATATGCTCTCCGCAGATCACATGCAATCCATTCTCAATAAGACCCGGTTTTGAGAATGACCCCGAGGAGATGATTTCGTGTCCATGTGCGTTCCCGGCCACACCGTTGTTCGTTCCGCCGTTGCCGTATCCGCGCTGAGTGCCCTGGTGCTCACCGGCTGTTCGGCCACTTCGGGGGATGCCCAGCAAGGCGACGCGGCGGCGTCGGACGGGGACAAAATCACGGTCGTGACCTCGACCAACGTCTACGCGGACCTGGTGGAACAGGTCGCCGGCGACCACGTGGACGTCACGCCCGTCATTGACTCCGCCGCGCAGGATCCCCACTCGTACGAGGCGTCTCCGCAGGACCGGCTGACCATTGAGAAGGCGGACGTGGTGATCCTCAACGGCGGTGGCTACGACGCGTTCATGGAGGACATGACCACGGATTCGCAGGCGGTCATCAACGCGGTGGACGTGTCCGAACTGGAGGGAAAAGAGCAAGCGGCCGAGGAACACGAGCACACGCACGATGAGGAAGGCCACGAAGGTCACAGCCACGCGCCCGGCGGATTCAACGAGCACGTCTGGTACGACCTGGACACAATGCAGACGTTGACCGACCGCATTGCCGAACAACTGGGGGAGATCGACACCAACAATTCCCAGGAGTTCACGGACAACGCGGCCTCGCTCACTGATCAGCTGTCCGGAATGAAGAGTGAGCTCGAATCGTTGAACGCCTCGGGTGGCTACGTGGCCACCGAGCCGATGCCCGGGTATCTCTTGCAGGACGCGGGACTCCACGATGACACTCCCGCGGAATTCACGACCGCCATCGACTCGGAATCGGACGTGGCCCCCGCCGTCCTGAAGGACACCACGGACCTGGTCACGAGCGGTCACATCGACCTGCTCGCGTTCAACCAGCAAACTTCCACGGGCCAGACCGAGAAGCTGCGCGAGGAGGCCGAGAACTCCGGGGTGAGCGTGGTGGAATTCTCCGAGACCCTTCCCGACGGCAAGACGTACCAACAATGGATGCAGGACAACATCGACCAGGTTTCCCAGGCTGTGAAGTAACGGCCCGGATGACCCTTCCCACCAAGGCGGCACCAACCATTCACACTCCAGCGGCCCAACCTGCCACACGCACCACCGCGAGCACCCCGCCCCGCACCCAGCCGGAACCGGGCCGGGCAGTGGTCGAACTCAAGAACGCGGAACTCGCGTTCGGCGAGCGCGTGCTGTGGCGCGACCTCAACCTGACCATTCGGGAAGGTGAGTACTTTGCCGTGCTCGGTTCCAACGGGACCGGTAAGACCAGTTTTCTCAAAGTGTTGCTCGGACTGCTCCCGCTGACGCGCGGAACGGTCTCCGTGACGGGGGAACGCCCCGGTGCGGCGTCGCGTCATGTGGGGTACGTCCCGCAGCAGCGCGGCTTCGCGCCGAGGACGCCGCTGCGCGCCCGTGACCTGGTGGCCCAGGGGATCGACGGGCACAAGTGGGGGATCAGAGTCCGCCGCCGCGCCGTCAACCACCGCGTGGACGAGCTGCTCGAGAAGGTCGGGGCCGGCGACTACGCCAATGCCCCGGTCGGGCTGCTTTCCGGTGGTGAACAACAGCGGTTGCGCATCGCCCAGGCCCTGGCCACCGACCCGGAGCTGCTGTTGTGCGACGAGGCCCTGCTGTCCCTGGATCTGAACCATCAATACATCGTGAGCGAGCTGGTCAATGCGCAGCGCGTGAAGACCGGTAGCGCAGTGGTGTTCGTGACCCACGACATCAACCCCATCATCGATCACGTGGATCGCATCCTGTACTTGGCCGGGGGCTCCTTCAAGATCGGCACCCCCGATGAGGTCATGCGTTCCGAGGTGCTGTCGGAGCTGTACGGCGCGGACATCGAGGTGTTGCGCAGCAATGGCCGGATCATCGTGACCGGTCGGCCCGACAACACCCACCACATCTCGTCCCAGGAAGGCCTCATCCCGTGATTACCGCAGCCGTCGACTGGGACTCGATCGTCAGTTCCGTGTTCGTCTTCGACAATTACGGTGAATTGCTGGCGCTGTTGAGCAATTCCCTGTGGGCCGGTGCCCTGCTCGGTCTGGTCGGTGGGCTGGTCGGCACGTTCGTGATGATGCGCGACCTGGCGTTCTCCGTCCACGGCATTGCGGAGCTGTCCTTCGCGGGTGCCGCCGCGGCCCTGCTGATCGGTGTGGATATCGTGACCGGTTCCCTGCTGGGCTCGGTTGTGGCCGCGCTGATCATTGGTTTCATGGGCCTGCGCGCCCGGGACAGCAACTCGTTCGTGGGCGTGCTCATGCCGTTCGGGCTGGGCCTGGGCATCCTGTTCCTCTCGCTCTACGAGGGCCGCTCGTCCAACAAGTTCTCCCTGCTGACCGGTCAAATCGTGTCCGTGTCCCCGGTTCAGCTGACGTCGATGATGGTGCTGTCCATCGTGGTGGTGGCCGGACTGGTGATCGTGTGGCGCCCGCTCACGTTTGCCAGCACCGACCCCGTGGTCGCCGAGGCCCGCGGGCTGCCCGTGCGGACCCTGTCGATCGTGTTCATGGTGCTGCTGGGCGTTTCCGTGGCCATGTCGGTCCAGATCGTGGGCGCCCTGCTGGTGCTCGCGCTGCTGATCACTCCCGCCGCCGCGGCCATGAACCTGACGGTGGCCCCGGCGCGGACCGTGGTGCTGTCGGTGGTCTTCGCCGAGCTGTCCATGGTCGGCGGCATTTTGCTGGCCCTGGGTGGCAACATCCCGATCAGCCCCTACGTGACCACCATTTCGTTTGCGATCTGGTTGCTGACCCGCGTGATCCGCGGAATCCGCGAGCGTGGTTCCTCGTACCGCCAGGGCGGCTCAGAAGAGCACCCGCACGGCGGCGGGCAGGATCCGCACGCGCACGGGCAGGGGTCCCAGGGGCTCCCCGTCCCCGTGGGCGACGTGCGGCGGTAACGTCTCCGCTCGGGTCCCGGAGCCCGACGCCGGGCGGGTCACCGTTTCGTGGGGCACCACGGTGACGGAGGTGACCGGTTCGAGAGCGATCTCGGCAAGGTTCTCGTGGGTCTGCAACAGCAGCCGCGGCAACAGGAACAAAAGGCGCAACGGGCGAGCGTCGGACACCGCGAACAACTCGGCCCGCCCGTCCCGGTGATCGGCGCGCGGCACGATCGTGAGGCCGCCGCCGTAGGAGGACGTGTTGGCCACCGACAGGAACGTGGCCCTGCGATCCACCACGCGCCGAGCGCCGTCGGGGGGTGTGTAGTCGATCGTGTAGTCACGTGAGGTGAGCCGCATGATTTCCCAGACGAGGGCCACGGCGTACTTGGCGGGCACCCGGATCGTGGTCCAGCGATTGGCGCGCGCGTTGACGCGGGCGTCCAGACCGAGACACACGGTGGTGGCGCACACGTGCGAGGTGCCGTCCGCGCAGTCCACGGCCAACAGATCCATGTGTTGAGCCGGAGTTTCCAGGCCGCGCAGCACGCGACCGGCCGCGCGTTCGGTATCCCGGGTGGGAATCCCGCAGAACCGGGCGAGGTCGTTGCCCGAACCCGCCGGGATGAGCCCGAATGCCACGTCCACGCCCTGTTGGCCCACTTCGTGCAGGACTTGAAGGACCAGATGGGCCATGCCGTCCCCGCCCACCGCGACCACGGCGGCCACGTGCAGGGCTCGAGATCGCACGGTGTCGGTCAGGGCCTCGGAGAGCTCGCCCGCCGATGGTGCGTCCAGGAACACGGCGTGGTAGCCGCCAGCGTGGAAGATTCCGCGGGCGCGGTCGCAGGCGTCTCGGGCCAGCGGGGAATCCCCGTTGCGCACCAGAAGGATGTCGCGGGGACGCGGGGTCGCCACCGTCAGCGTGACTCGCGCGCGCAGTTGCCGCAGATACCGGTGATTTCCACCGTGTGGTCCACGTCCGTGAACCCGTGCTCCTCGGCGGTCTCACCCGCCCACCGCTCGACCGCGGGGGCCTCGAGCTCCACCGCGGCACCGCACGAGCGGCACACCAAGTGGTGGTGGTGATGTTCGGCCTCGCAGCGGCGGTAAATGGCCTCGCCCTCCGCATTGCGCAGCACGTCCACCTCCCCGGAGTCCGCCATGGACTGCAGAATCCGATAGGTGGTGGCCAGAGACACGGACTGCCCCTCGTCCTGGAGGCGCCGGTGCAAATTCTGGGTGGAAATGAAGTCCTCGAGGCTCCGCAGGGCCCCGGCAACGGCCCGACGCTGCTTGGTGTTACGCACCTCGGGTTGCCCGGTGGTTCTTGTGCTCACGCCCGTCCCTTCCCTGTGCAGACTTCTTCAACCATGCTAACGGTTCGCATCTGTGGGCTGTTCCCGGGCTAGGCTGGCGTCATGTTGCTGACCAAGTTCACACACTCGTGCGTCCGGCTGGAGAAGGACGGCACATCGTTGGTGATCGACCCGGGAACCTTTTCCGAGGTCGAGGAGGCCCTGGCGGGCACCAACCTGGTGCTCATCACCCACGTGCACCCGGACCATTACGACGCCGAGAGATTGACCGCCGCGCTCGCGGACAACCCCCAACTGACCGTGTACGCACCGCGGCCCGTCGTCGACGAACTCGCCGAGGCTTCGGGGGACGCCACGGATCGTCTGCACACCGTCACCGCGGATTCCACGCTGTCGCTGGGCCCGTTCGAGGTCAAGACCTTCGGCGGCCAGCACGCCCTGATCCACCCGCTGATTCCCACGGTGGACAACGTGGGGTTCGTCGTTGACGACACCGTGTTCCACCCCGGCGATTCCTTCACCGTTCCACACGGGCTCACCGTGCCCACGGTGTTGGTTCCCCTGCACGCCCCCTGGTCCAAGATGTCCGAGGTCATCGATTTCATCATTGCGACCCGCGCCACCACCGTGTATCAGATCCACGACGCCCTGCTCTCGGACATCGGCTTTGGCGTGGTCGAGAAGCAGGTGGCCAGGTTCGCCGAGATGTACGGCACCGCATACCGCCACCTGCACCCCCGCGAGTCCGTGGAGGTCCGGTCCGCTCGACCGACCGAGCCGCCCGAGAAAACCAACTGAAAGGACATCACCGTGAGCTCCGTTTTCACCAAGATCATCGAGGGCGAACTGCCCGGCCGCTTCGTGTGGTCGGATGAGCAGTGCGCCGGATTCCTGTCCATTGCACCGCTGTCCCAGGGTCACGTCCTGGTGGTGCCTCGCGAGGAGATCGACGCCTGGTTGGACCTGCCCGACGAGCTGGCCACCCACTTGATGACCGTGTGCAAGACGATCGGCCAGGCCATTGACGAGGTCTTCTCACCCAGGCGCGTGGGACTGATGATCCAGGGCTTCGAGGTGCCGCACGCCCACCTGCATGTGTGGCCCACCAATACGATCGAGGAATTCGATTTCGCTCAGGTGGACCAGGACCCGGATCCCGAGGTCATGGACGAGACAGCCCGCTCGATCCGCGCCGCACTGGTCGCCGCGGGCCACGAGACCAAGGTGCCCCAGCGGTAGCCGCACCGGAACACGCCGTGAACCACGGGTCCCCGACACCGCACCGTGCCGGAGGCCCCGGAGCGGCTCCGGTCAGCGCTGGATGACATCGCGCAGCGCTTTCCGGACCCGCTTTTCCGACACCGTGCGCGCCGTACCGAGCTCCTGCGCGAACAGCGACACGCGCAGTTCTTCCAGATCCCACCGCACACGCGTGAGGGCTTCGGGCACGGGGGCGGTCGGGGGGACGGCCGCCCGGGCGCCCCTGTAATCCTGTTCAATGTCCTGAATCAGCACCATGTTCACGCTGTCGCGTTGAATGTGCCCGGAAAGCTTGTCGAGGCGCGCATTGATCGCTTTCACGTAACGCGGCAGATGCTGCAACGCGTGCCAGCCGGTCTCGGCCACGAACCCCGGATAAATCAACCGGTCGATCTGCTCGGACATGTCCTTGAACGCGGGCACCGCGGCCAGCGAGCCCGGCTTCCGGAGCCGTTTCCGCAGGGTGGTGGCCTCCGCGAGCGTCTCGGTGACCAGGGCGGTAACCGCAAAGACCGTGTCGATCAGTTCAGCGCGCACGTGCACGGCCAATGCGTCGAACTCCGCCCTGGTGAACGGCGGGTCCTCCGGCACCAGGCGATCGATGGCGGCCACGGTGCAGTCTCGGATGAGTGCGTCCACGGAGCCGTGCGGGTTCTGCGTGAAGATCAGCCGCTCCCGCTGGCTCAGATGCTCCACCACGTAGCGATGCACCGACGGCAGGGTGCGTTCCAACAACGCGATCACGCCGTGGCGCTGGGCCGAACGCTGTTCATCCTGCCGCGTTAGGATCCGCAGGTCCACGGTGGGCTCCCGCGGCGAGCCCTTCCCAGCCTGGGTGGCGTTGGGATTTTCGCGGCGGACCATGAGCGTGGGGTAACCGGTGATGGTCTGTCCTGCCACGTGGGTCTGCACCGAGCGGGGTGGGTCCTTTTCGGGCCAGGACGTCAGTCCCGTGCGTTCCAGGCTTTCCGCTGACGACGCCGCTGCGCCGCCACCCTTCGTCCCGCGCCCACCAGGTCCCCTCGCCCCCGGACGCGGTGCCCCGCGCTTGCCGGATTGCGGCGCGCCGGGGATGCCGCCCGCGGCATCGGCGGCATCGGCGAAGTCCGCGAGCCGGGAGGCGGCGCTGCCCAGCGACTCGGCCAGTGCGCGGCGAATCTGGGGTCGGAGCCGCTCCTTGAGCTCGGTGAGGTCCTCACCGGTGCCGAGGACCGTGTTCTGTGCGTCGCGCACCTCGAAGTTCATGCGCAGATGGGCCGGGAGCACGTCCGGCTGGAAGTCGGTGGCGTGCACCTGGTGACCGCGCAGCCGGCGCAGCACGGTGGCCAGGGATTCCAGCAGTGAGTCGGACTCGGAGGAGAACTCCGCCGACAGCACCTCCACCGCGGTGGCCGCCATGTCCGGGGCGGGCACGAAGTTGCGCCGCACCGCCTTGGGCAGCGATTTGATGAGTGCGGTGACCAGCTCGGTGCGCAGACCGGGGATGTGCCACTCGAATTGTTCGGGGGCCAGCCGGTCCAGGAACAGCACGGGAACACGCACGGTCACGCCGTCCGCGGTCTCGGAACCGGGGGCGAACTCGTAGTCGAGATCCAAGGACAGGACGCCGTCCGGTGAGGCCACGTTCCAGGTGCGCGGAAAGGCCTGGGTGTCGAGCTCGGCGACCTCCGGGGCGAGCAACGCGTCCGGGTCCAGGTCCAACAGGTGCTCGTTGCTGCCGCGAGTTTTCTTCCACCACGAGTCGAAGTGTCGCTGTGACACCACGTCCGCGGGAATGCGGGCGTCGTAAAAATCGAAGAGCACCTGGTCATCCACGCGCAGATCCTTGCGGCGCATGCGATTCTCAAGTTCTTCCACGCGTTCCAGCCGCTGCTGATTGCGTTTGTAGAAGCGGTGCCGGGTCTGCCAGTCGCCCTCGACCAGGGCATGGCGGATGAACAGCTCCCGCGAGAGCTGCGGGTCCACCCTGGAAAACTGCACGGGCCGCTCGGCCACCAGCGGCAGACCGTAAAGGGAGACCTTCTCGTAGGCCATCACGGCCCCGCGAGAACGGGACCAGTGCGGTTCGGAGTAGTTGCGTTTCACCAGTTCCGGGGCCAGCTCCTCGACCCATTCCGGGTTGATGCTCGCGTTGGTGCGGGCCCACAGTCGTGAGGTTTCCACGAGCTCGGCGGAGACCACCCAGTCCGGGGAGGTTTTGAACAGGTCGGAGCCGGGGAAGATGGCGAACTTGGTGCCGCGCGCGCCGCGGTAATCGCGGGTGCGTTCATCGCGCACACCGATATGGCTCAGCAGACCGGACAGCAGGCTCTGGTGAATGACATCCTGCTTGCCGGCCACGTCCAGCTCGCGCGACCTCCCCGGATCAATGCCCACGTCGCGTGCGATCTGACGCAGCTGCGCGTAGAGGTCCTGCCATTCCCGGATGCGCAGAAAGTTGAGGTACTCGCGTTTGCACAGTTTGCGGAACTGCGAGGACGAGAGTTCGTGCTGCTGGTCCTGGATGTACTGCCACAGCATGGCGTAGGACAGAAAGTCCGACGTCTTGTCCTTGAACCGCTTGTGGGACTCGTCCGCGGCCTGCCGGTGCTCGAGGGGCCGTTCGCGCGGATCCTGCACGGTCAGGGCCGCGGCGAGCACCATGACCTCGCGGGTGCAATCGCGACGCTCGGCCTCCACGATCATGCGACCCAGCCGCGGGTCCACCGGCAGGGCCGCCAGGACACGACCGGTCCGGGTGAGCGGCGAATTCTGCGTGCCGCGGCGGCGTCGTCCCCGGGACCGCTCGCGAGCGCCCGACGACGCCGCACGCTCGCCGGAGCGCAGGGCGCCCAGTTCGCGCAACAACACCACGCCGTCCTTGACGGCGCGGGAATCCGGCTTCTGCACGAACGGGAAATCGGAGATGTCCGTGGGCTCTCGGACCACGCCCACCGAAATCATTTGGAGGATGACCGCCGCCAGGTTGGTGCGCAGGATCTCGGGGTCGGTGAATTCGGGGCGGGAGTCGAAGTCCTCCTCGGAGTACAAGCGAATGCAGATGCCGTCCGAGACGCGGCCGCAGCGCCCGGCGCGCTGCCGCGCCGACGCCTGGGAAACCCGTTCGATCGGCAGTCGCTGCACCTTGGTGCGCGCGGAGTACCGCGAAATCCGGGCGGTGCCCGGATCGATCACGTACTTGATCCCGGGCACGGTCAGGGACGTCTCCGCCACGTTGGTCGCGAGCACGATCCGGCGTGTGGAAGACGGCGCGAACACCCGGTTCTGCTCGGCCATGGACAACCGACCGAACAACGGGAGCAGCTCGGCCCCGGCCAGCGAGCGGTGCCGGTCGAGGGTCTTGGCCAACGCGTCCTGGGCGTCACGGATCTCCCGCTCACCCGCGAAGAAGATGAGGATGTCACCGGGGGGTTCGGCGGCGAGTTCCACCACGGCATCGCACACGGCGTCAATGGGATCACGGTCCTCGTCCTCGAGGCCGTCGCCGGTGTCCGCCTCGTCATCACCGCCGTCTCCCGAGCGGGGCTGGGCCAGGGGACGGTAGCGGACCTCCACCGGATAAGTGCGCCCGGAGACCTCGATGATCGGTGCGGGTTCAGCCTCACCTCCGTCGGGGGCAGGCTGGGCGAAGTGTTGCGCGAACCGTTCGGGGTCGATGGTCGCGGACGTAATGATCAGCTTGAGGTCCGGGCGGCGGGGGAGCAGCCGCTTCAAGTACCCCAGCAGGAAGTCGATGTTGAGGGAGCGCTCGTGGGCCTCGTCGATGATGATCGCGTTGTAGCGGCGCAGCATGGGATCGTGGCTGATCTCGGCCAGCAGAATGCCGTCCGTCATGAGCTTGACCTTGGAGTCCTTGCCCACCTCGGATGTGAACCGCACCTGGTAGCCGACCGTCCGCCCGACCTGCTCGCCCAGCTCATGGGCAATGCGTTCGGCCACCGAGCGCGCGGCGATGCGGCGCGGCTGGGTATGGCCGATCAGCCCGTTCTCGCCCAGACCCAGTTCCAGGCACATCTTGGGTATCTGGGTGGTCTTGCCGGAGCCCGTCTCACCGGCGACGACCACCACCTGGTGATCACGAATGGCAGCGCTGATGTCGTCACGGCGCGCGCTGACCGGAAGGTTCTGGGGGTACACGATGCGGGGCGTGGTGCTGGACTCAGTCATGTCAACGCCCCAGTCTACGGGCCCCGGACGGCACTCGGCTCACCGCGTCCGAGCCCGTCAGAACACGATCCCACACCGAATGTGCGCCACGTCTCATTTTTTGACCGAACGGCAGGTAATATCCAGGCACCACCAATTGTCTTGAAAGGACGCCCACCATCATGAAGCGCACTTTTTCGCTGTCCGCCGCGGTAGCCGCTTCCGCCCTGGTCCTCACCGCTTGCGGGTCGGGCGGCGGGGACAGCCAATCCGAGGGACCCCAGGAAATCAAGGTGGGGATCGCTCAGTTCGTGGAGCACCCCTCACTCGACGCCGCCCGCGAGGGTTTCGTCTCCGCCCTGGAAGAAGGCGGCTATACCGAAGGGGACAACCTGACCCTGGACGTACAGAACGCCTCCGGCGACCAGGCGACCGCGACCAACATCGCGTCCAATTTCGCTTCGTCCGATAACGACTTGATCCTCGGTATCGCGACACCCACCGCTCAGTCCCTGGCGCAGGCCGTGACCGACAAGCCCGTCCTGTTCACCGCCGTCACCGATCCCGTGGACGCCGGACTCGTGGACTCCATGGACAAACCCGGAGCCAACATCACCGGCACCACCGACATGAACCCGGTCGCGGAGCAGATCGAACTCATCAAGAAGTTCGACCCGGACGCCAAGTCCGTGGGCATCATCTACAGCTCCGGTGAGACCAACTCGCAGATCCAGGTGGAAGAGGCCAAGAAAGCCGCCGAGGCCGAGGGTCTGACCGTGGAGGAGAAGACCGTGACCACCACCGCGGAGGTCGCCCAGGCCGCGGAGTCCTTCAACACCGATTCCATTTACGTGCCCACCGACAACAAGGTGGTGGCCGGTCTCGAAGCAGTGGTCGGTGCCGCCGAATCCAAGAAGATCCCGCTGATCGTGGGCGAGGGCGATTCCGTGGAGCGCGGTGGCCTGGCCACCCAGGGCATCAGCTACGAGGAACTCGGCAAGCAGACCGGTGAAATGGCCCTGCGCATCCTCAACGATGACGCCGATCCCGCCGAGATGGCCGTTGAGTCCCAGAATGAGACCCAGCTGATCATCAACGCCAAGGCCGCTGCGGCCATGGGCGTCGAGATCCCGCAGGACCTGCGTGATTCCGCCGACCAGGTAATCGAGTAACCATCCATGATTGCCGGAATCGAGCTCGGCCTGATCTACGCCGTGATGGCCCTGGGCGTCTACCTCACATTCCGTGTGTTGGACTTCCCGGACCTCACGGTGGATCAGTCCTTCACCACTGGGGCCGCCACCGCGGCCATGATCATCCTGGGTGGTGGCAGCCCCTGGCTGGGCACCATCGCGGGATTCTTCGCCGGTGCACTCGCGGGCCTCATCACGGGTCTGCTGCACACCAAAGCACACATCAACGGCTTGCTGGCGGGTATTTTGACCATGACCGCCTTGTACTCCATCAACCTCAGGGTGATGGACAGCAAGGCCAACCTCGCGTTGCTGCGCGAGGACACCGTGTTCACCCCGCTGCGTGAAGCGGGCTTCCAGGGCTCCTTCGTGGGTGTCCTGTTATTGCTCGTCGGGGTGCTTCTGGTCAAGGTCGTTCTTGACTGGTTCCTCTACACGGACGCCGGTTTGGCCATGCAGGCCACCGGCGACAACCCGGACATGATCCGTTCCTTCGGCGTGAACACGGACAATCAGAAGATTCTGGGTCTGTGTCTGTCCAACGGCATGGTCGGCCTCTCCGGTGCGCTCGTGGCCCAGTATCAGGGTTTCGCGGACATCGGCATGGGTATCGGCCTGATCGTGGTGGGTCTGGCCTCCGTGATCCTGGGCCAGGGCATCTTCGGAACCCGCACGGTCATCATTGCCACCGCGGCCGTGATCTTCGGGTCCGTGCTGTACCGCCTGGTGATCACCGCAGCCCTGCAGCTGGGCCTGAACCCGTCCGACATGAAGCTGATCTCCGCCGTGCTGGTGGTCATCGCGCTGGTGCTTCCGCAGCTGACGTTCTTCAAACGGTGGAACACGCACCGCAAGGACCGTGAAGCACGTAAGGTCCAGGCCGGCGTCGAACCCGGTGCCGGGACACCCGCGACCGTGGGCGGTCGAACCGGAGAGGGGCGATAAACCATGTTGACCATCACCGATGTGCGCAAGACGTTCTTCGCCGGCACCGTCAACGAACGCGTGGCCCTGGACGGGGTGAGCCTGACCGTGGAATCGGGGGACTTCGTCACCGTGATCGGCTCCAACGGCGCGGGCAAGTCCACCATGCTGAACACCGTGTCCGGGACCATCATCCCGGACACGGGCAGTATCCAGGTCTCCGGCGAACCGGTCACCAAGCTCAGGGAACACCAGAAGGCCCGTTGGATCTCCCGGGTGTTCCAGGACCCCATGAAGGGATCCTCGCCGAACCTGACCATTGAGCAGAACATGGCCATTGCCTCTCGTCGCGGCAAGTCCCGGGGGCTGTCCACGGGTGTGACCCGCCCGCGGAAACAGCAGTTCCGGGACGAGTTGGCCAAGCTGGAACTCGGGTTGGAAAACCGGTTGGGTGCCAAAGTGGGTTTGCTGTCCGGCGGCCAACGCCAGGCACTGTCCCTGCTCATGGCCACGTTCTCGTCCCCGGAGATTCTGCTTCTGGATGAGCACACGGCCGCCTTGGACCCGCAGCGTGCCAAGCACGTCACGGAACTGACCGAGCGCATGGTCGCAGAACAAAACCTCACCACCATCATGGTCACCCACAACATGGAACAGGCGCTGCGCCTGGGAAACCGGTTGATCATGATGCACGAAGGCAAGATTCTGTTCGAACTGAACCAGGAGCAGAAGGCCGGATCCTCCGTGGCGGATTTGCTGTCCGAGTTCCAGAAACTGCAAAAGGTCAGCGGAGAACCCGCACTCGATGACGCTACGCTGCTAGAAACAGTCCGCGTCACCGAAGAAGGAAAACCGTAGTCACCGTGAACACGAACAGGCGCCAGCGCATCACCTCAGTGATCTCGATCGTGGGGCTGCTGGCCCTGTTCGTGTGCATCTTCACGCTCCCGCCTGCCCTGGTGCATCTGGGGCGGGCGGCGTCGGAATCCGCGTCCGTCCCGTTGACCGGCAGCGCCGTGACCACGATCGCGGTGGGTTTCGGCACCCTACTGATCGGCGGTGTGCTGAGCATTGTCGGCATGGTCCGGCGGCGCACCGCGGCCCCGGTGCACAACCCCGAGGACGACTACGTGGCCGAACAATTCGGCGAAGGGCAGATGTACCACGAATACGACCCCATGGACCTGAACCCGCACCTTCGAACCCGGCAACGCCACGGCGACCGGGACTGACCGAGAAACCCCCGAACCAGCGGTTCGGGGGTTTTGTCATGGCATGGGGCGGACAACTACGCGAGGCGGCCGCGGCAACCTGAGAACCGATTGCGCGGGGCGGCGGCGTGGGTGACACCCCGGGTCCGTTAAAAGAAAAAGTGCCCGCGATAGGAATCGAACCTACGACCTTCTGCTCCGGAGGCAGACGCTCTATCCCCTGAGCTACGCGGGCGGGGGTTGTCCGAGCGGGCCCGATGTCGGACCGCGAACAACTCGATCGATATTAGCAGGTTCAGCACGGCAGGCGAATCGACTCGAATCGGTGGGTGCCGTTCGTCCCGTTACACTGGTCCGGTGACTCCTGAAGAACTTTCCGCTGCCGTATCCGCATGCCTGCACGATGCCGTGGCCGCCGGCGATCTCACCCTGGTGGACGGCGCAGAGCTTCCCGAAGCGAAGGTCGAACGCCCCAAGAATCGTGAGCACGGGGACTGGGCCACCACGGTGGCCATGCAGGCGTCCAAGAAGTTCGCTCGCAAGCCCCGCGAGATCGCCGAGATCCTGGTGCAGCGCCTGGGCGCTGTAACCGGTGTGGCCGCGGTGGACATCGCCGGCCCCGGCTTCCTGAACATCACGCTCGACGCCGCCGCGGCGGGTGAGCTCGCGCAGTCGATCGTCGAGCAGGGCGCCTCCTACGGCACCTCCGACACCCTGGGCGGCACCGCCATCAACCTGGAATTCGTGTCCGCCAACCCCACCGGGCCCATTCACCTGGGTGGCACCCGCTGGGCAGCCGTGGGCGATTCACTGGCCCGCGTGCTGCAGTCGCAGGGTGCTGAGGTGACCCGCGAGTACTACTTCAACGACCACGGCGCCCAGATCGACCGCTTCGCCCGCTCCCTGCTGGCCCGCGCCCGCAACGAGGAGGCCCCCGAGGACGGTTACGGCGGGCAGTACATTGCGGACATCGCTCAGCGTGTGCTCGAGCAGCATCCGGATGCGCTGGAATCCGAGGACCCGCAGGAAGTCTTCCGCGCGGCCGGGGTGGAGCTGATGTTCCAGGAGATCAAGTCCTCGCTGCATGAGTTCGGCGTGGACTTCGATGTTTTCTTCCACGAGAACTCCCTGTTCGAAGGCGGGCAGGTCGAGCAGCTGGTGGAACAGCTCAAGGACTCCGACGCCATGTACTTCCAGGACGGCGCGTGGTGGTTGCGATCCACCGATTACGGCGACGACAAGGACCGGGTGGTCATCAAGTCCGATGGCAACGCCGCCTACATCGCCGGTGACATCGCCTACTTCAAGGACAAACGCGGCCGCGGAGCGGACCTGTGCATTTACATGCTGGGCGCGGACCACCACGGCTACGTGGCGCGTTTGAAGGCAGTGGCGGCAGCCCTCGGGGATTCGCCGGAGCGGGTTGAGGTGCTGATCGGTCAAATGGTCAACCTGGTCCGCGAGGGTGTTGCGGTGCGCATGTCCAAGCGCGCCGGCACCGTGGTGACCATGGAGGACCTCGTGGAGGCCGTGGGTGTGGACGCCGCACGTTACTCCCTGACCCGCTACTCGGCGGACTCCAACATCGACATCGACCTGGACGTGCTGACCAAGCGCTCCAACGAGAACCCGGTCTTCTACGTCCAGTACGCCCACGCCAGGACATGCGCGGTGCAACGTAACGCCCACGCCGCGGGGGTCCGTCGCGTGAGCGAGGACGGCACCGACACGTTCGACGCCGCCCTGCTCGATCACGCGCGCGAGGCCGATCTGCTGGCCGCGCTGGGACAGTACCCCTCCGTGGTGGCCCAGGCGGCGCAGCTGCGTGAGCCGCACCGCGTGGCCCGTCATTTGGAACTACTGGCCGGCACCTACCACCGCTGGTACGACGTGTGCCGCGTGGCACCGCAGGGCGATGCCCCGGTCGAACCGGTACACAACTCTCGCTTATGGCTCAATGACGCCATGCAGCAGGTCCTGGCCAACGGCCTGACCCTGCTGGGTGTCAGCGCGCCGGAACGGATGTGATCTCGTGAGTTCAACAGATACTGCGCACCCCTTGGCCCCGGGCTGGTTGACCGTACCCGAGGACAACGCTGCCCTGGATCCCAAGGTCTTCACCGGCCAGTACGCCAGGGGCGATCAAGGCTGTGTCACCGTGGACGGCGTGTCCGTGGCTGAACTTGCAAAGAAATACGGTTCACCCAGCTACGTGGTCTCCGAGGACACCTTCCGTTCGCGTGCCCGTGGCTTCCGGGAGGCCTTCGAGAACGCGTTCACACCCTTGGGCGTGGCTGTCGAGGTCTACTACGCCTCCAAGGCACTGCTGAACACCCACGTGGCACGGTGGGCGCAGGATGAAGGCCTGAACGTGGACACCGCGTCCGGCGGGGAACTCGAGGTGGCCCTGCGCGCCGGAGTGGACCCCGCCAAGATCGCCCTGCACGGCAACAACAAATCGGCCGCGGAGATCACCCGCGCGCTGGACACCGGTGTGGGGCGCATCGTGGTGGATTCCCTGCCGGAAATCCAACTGGTTGCCGATCTCGCCCAGAAGCTGGCGGTGCGCGCGCCCATCATGTTGCGCGTGACGCCCGGTGTGCATGCCTCGACCCATGAATTCATTGCCACCGCCCACGAGGACCAGAAGTTCGGGCTGTCCCTGATCCCCTCGGTCGAGGGGGTGGACTCGCCGGCGCTGCAGGCCATCGCCCAGTGCGTGGCCCTGCGCGAACAATTGGACCTGCGTGGTCTGCATTGCCACATCGGTTCCCAGATCTTCGCGGCAGAGGGCTTCGGCCAAGCCGCCGAGCGTGTGCTGGCCTTGCGCCAGACCGTGGCCGAGCGCTGGGCCACGGTGCTGCCCGAGCTGGACCTGGGCGGCGGTCACGGCGTGGCCTACACGAGCGCGGACGAACCCCGCACCGCGCAGTCCATTGCCGAGGATCTCGCCGAGCACCTGGCCGGCCTGCTGAAGAATTCCGAGTTGCCCCTCCCGCACCTGTCTTTCGAACCCGGACGTTTCATTGCGGGTCCTTCCGGATGCACCGTCTACACCGTGGGCACCGTGAAGACCGTCACCGTCAGCCCCGGCGAGCAGCGGCGTTACGTGTCCGTGGACGGCGGCATGAGCGACAACGCCCGCCCCGTGCTTTACGACGCCGATTACACGGCCGTGCTCGCCAATCGCGTGTCCGACGCGGATCCCGTGCTCAGCCGCGTGGTCGGTAAGCACTGCGAATCCGGGGACATCGTGGTGCGGGACGTCTATCTCCCCTCGGACGTCACCGCCGGTGACCTGCTGGTGGTGCCCGTGACCGGTGCGTACTGCTGGGCGCTGTCCAGCAACTACAACTGGCTCACCCGACCCGGAATGATCAGTGTGGACGCCCAGGGACAGGTCAAGGAGCTGATCCGAGCCGAAACCGTCAACGACTTGCTGGCCCGGGACACCGGCGCGAGCACCGAATAAGCCCCCAAGGAATATCAGGAGCCATGACTACTTCAGCGACACCTCACCAAGCGACCCCCCACTTGAAGGTTGCCCTGCTGGGAGCCGGGACCGTGGGTTCCCAGGTGGCCCGCGTGCTTCTCGCCGAACAGGACGAGCTGGCCAAGCGCTCGGGTGTGGTCCTCGACCTCGTGGGGGTGGCCGTCCGCGACGTGAGCGCCAAGCGCGACGTCGAGATCCCGAGCGAGCTGCTCACCACGGACGCGGACTCCGTGATCGACGCGGCGGACATCGTGGTGGAGCTGACCGGCGGCATCGAGCCCGCGCGCACCCGCATCCTGCGAGCGCTCAACGCAGGCACCACCGTGGTGACCGGCAACAAGGCGCTGATAGCGGCCCACGGGCGTGAGCTCCACGATGCCGCGGCGGCGTCGGGCTCGCAGCTATCCTACGAGGCCGCGGTGGCCGGGGCCATCCCCATTGTTCGTCCCATGCGCGATTCACTCGCCGGTGACAACGTCACCCGGTTCCTGGGCATCATGAACGGCACCACCAACTTCATCCTGGACCAGATGGACACCACGGGCGCCGCTTTCGACGACGCCCTGGCCGAGGCTCAGGAGTTGGGTTACGCCGAGGCCGACCCCACCGCCGATGTGGAGGGGTACGACGCCGCCGCCAAGGCCGCCGTGCTCGCCTCCCTCGCCTTCCACTCGACCTTCACCCAGGACGATGTTCACTGCCAGGGCATCACCGCGGTGACCGCGGAGGACGTTGCCACCGCCGCCGAGGCCGGGTACGTGATCAAGCTGCTGTCCGTGGGTGAACGCACCGAGAACGGCGTGAACCTGCGCGTGAACCCCGTGATGATTCCCCGCAGCCACGTGCTCGGGGGAGTGCGCGGGGCGTACAACGCCGTGTTCGTCGAGGCCGAGAACGCCGGCTCCCTCATGTTCTACGGCCAGGGAGCGGGGGGCGAGCCCACGGCGTCGGCGGTGCTGGGCGACCTCGTCTCGGCCGCACGGGCAATCGCCCGCGGCGCCGAGGGCGTCCCGCTGAGCGACCACGCCAAGCTACCCGCGGTGACCATGGACAACGTGAGCACCCGCATGGCCATCACCGTGACCGTCAAGGACCGCTTGGGTGTGCTGGCACGGATCGCCCAGGTCTTCGCGGACCATGGGGTGTCCATCTCCACCATGCACCAGACCGAGGACCCCCACGACCAGGCCATTTCGGTGCTGCACCTGGTCACCCACACCGGGCGCCACCGTGATCTCATGGACACCGTGGCCGCATTGCGCGAATTGCCCGTGGTGGCCGGGGTGCTGTCGGTGATCCCCGTGGAGACCGGCGAGTAAGTCCACCGCCCCTCGGGGTGGTCCACAACAGCCATGGGTGGCTGACCCACCCACCGTTACACAGCGTCGAGGAGAACCGGTATGGCACACGTCTGGCAGGGCGTCATCAACGAGTACAAGGACCGCTTGCCGGTCACCGAGACCACCGAGGTCATCACCATGGGTGAGGGTGGCACTCCGCTGATCCGGGCTCATGCCTTGTCCGAACTGACCGGCAGCTCCGTGTGGCTCAAGTTCGAGGGAATGAACCCCACCGGTTCCTTCAAGGACCGCGGCATGACCATGGCCATCACCAAGGCCAAGGAAGAGGGCGCGGAGGCCGTGGTGTGCGCCTCGACCGGTAACACGTCCGCCGCCGCCGCTGCCTACGCCAAGCAAGCGGGAATGCGCTGCGCCGTGCTCGTTCCCGAAGGCAAGATCTCCATGGGCAAGATGTCCCAGGCCGTGGCGCACGGAGCCGACATCATCCAGATCGAGGGCAACTTCGACAACTGCCTGGACGTGGCTCGCAAACTGTCCGAGTCCTACCCCGTGTTCCTGGTGAACTCGGTCAACCCCTACCGCATCGAGGGTCAGAAGACCGCCGCGTTCGAGGTTGTCGACACCCTGGGGGACGCCCCGGACATCCACGTGCTGCCGGTGGGTAACGCCGGCAACATCACGGCGTACTGGAAGGGGTACAAGGAGTACGCCACGGAGACTCCGGCGACCACCGGTCAGCCGCTGGCGCCCGTGGCCACGCACACACCCACCATGTGGGGTTTCCAGGCCGCCGGTGCCGCACCGCTCGTCCTGGGCCACCCGGTCACCGAACCCGAGACGATCGCCACCGCCATCCGGATCGGCAACCCCGCCTCGTGGGACACCGCCATTGCCGCGCGTGACGAGTCCGGGGGCCTGATCGACTCCGTGAGCGACGAGCAGATCATCGAGGCCCACCGGTGGCTGTCCTCACGCGAGGGCGTGTTCGTGGAGCCCGGTTCCGCGTCGGGAGTCGCCGGCGTGCTCAAGAAGCAGCGCGCGGGTGAAGTGCCCAGCGGCAAGACCATTGTGATCACCGTGACCGGTCACGGGCTGAAGGACCCGCAGTGGGCCATCAAGGGCGCCGAGGCCGAGGATCCCAGCGCCGCGGAACCCAAGCGCGTACCCTTCGACGTGGTCCCCGTGGCCGCAGCGCTGGGGTTGGAGTGACCGACGTCGTGAACCACCAGGCCGTAGCCGCGCCGGGCACGAGGGTCTCGGTGCGGGTCCCCGGATCCACGGGCAACGTGGGGCCCGGTTTCGACACCCTCGGGCTGGCCCTGGGCTATTACGACGAGCTCACGGTCACCCGCGTCGATTCCGGTCTCGAATTCGAGCTCTCGGGCGAGGGATCGCAACACGTCCCCCGCACCGCAGATCACCTGGTGGTCCGCGCCATGCAGGCGGTTTTCGACGCCGCCGGCGCCGGTTGCCTGCCGGGCCTGCGGTTGAAGGCCCATAATCGGATCCCGCACGGGCGCGGCATGGGGTCCTCGGCGTCGGCCGTGGTGGCCGGCGCGTTGGCCGCCAATGCCCTGCTCGCCCAGGACCTGCGGCTGGATGAGCACGCCGTGTTACAGGTGTGCTCGCGGTTGGAAGGGCACCCGGACAACGTGGCGCCCACTCTGTACGGGGGCCTCACCGTCTCCTTCGAGCAGGACGGCACATTCGTCAGTGTCCCCGTGCGGGTGCACCACGACATCATCCCGGTCGTCGCCATCCCGGACTTCGAGGTGGCCACCTCCCTCGCCCGCGGCCTACTGCCCGATACCGTGGCCCACCGCACCGCCGCGGTGACCGCCGGGCGCGCGGCGCTGCTGGTCGAGGCCATGAGTAACCGCCCCGAGTTCCTGCTCCCGGCCACGTTCGATCTGCTGCACCAGCCATTCCGAGCCCAGGCCATGGGGCCGAGTTTCGAACTCATGACACAGTTGCGGGACCTGGGATTCGCGGCGGTGATTTCCGGTGCCGGGCCCACGGTCCTCACCCTGGCCAACGGCACCGAAGCCGCCGAAACGGCGGTCGCTGCGATCAAGCGCATCAGCTCGGATCCGGACTCCGCGGCGCACACCCACAACGGCGAGGACGTGTCGTGGCGTGTTATGACGCTACGCGTACCGGCCGAGGGTGCTAAAGTGGGCGTATCCACGCAATAGGCCCTGGGTTCGCCCACGCGGTTCAGGCGGAGTCCCGCATTCGAGTCGGCAATCATGACCGAGCGTCACTGCTGTTTCAATGCGTCACCCCAGTGCGATCCCTTTTCATGATGACCAGGTCACCTCTGTGATGTGACCGCGGCTGGTGGATCCAGGGGATCAGAGGACCTCATTGCTGATTTTCCGGCGCGCACTCTGCGCGCATTCAACGTGGCCCGCAGTTGGTGGCCCACAATCATAACGTCGGGTCAGTGCGCGATGTCATCGCCACGGCCCCCATCGAGTCAGAAGGAACCTTCGTGACAGAAACCACCGCCCCCGAACAGGGAACGGAAGATTCCAAGCCCCAGAACACTGGTTTGTCCGGGCTGAAACTCGCGCAGCTGCAGGCGCTCGCCTCGCAACTCGGTATCACCGGCGCGCGTCGCATGCGCAAATCGCTGCTCGTGGAGGCCATTGAGGCCCACCAGCGTGGCGGCGCCGTTGCCGAGCGCGACAAGGCCGTGGAGGAAAAGATCTCGGAAACCGCGCGCAAGGCGTCCACGCGCCGCGCGGCGTCGTCGAAGTCCACACCGTCCCAGGACGCATCACAGGACAGCGCGGCCTCGGACCAGGGCGAGCAGCCCGCCCCCGCCGCCTCGGCGCCCGCGAACGAGGACCAGAAGAACGAGTCTCAGGGGGAGAACCGCCCCAGCCAGCACGAGCGCCAGTCCGGCTCCCGCCGTTCCCGCCGTGCCTCCGCCTCCGGACGCGGGGACCGGTCCCGCAACCAGGATGCCGAGCAGCAGGACAATCCCGAGCAGCAGTCCAAGGACTCCGGCCAGGAGAACCAGGGCGAGCGCTCCGACAACGCTCAGAACGAGCAGGGCGAGGATTCCAAGGAATCCGGCAACCGCGGCAATCGCAACCAGCGTTCGCGTGCCAATCGCAGCGACCGTAACGGTTCACGCGAGGAGAAGTCCGGGTCCAACGATCAGGACAACGGTGGCCGTGAAGAGAAGGGATCACGCGAGGACAAGCAGGATTCCGGCCGCAAGGAGTCCTCGCAGGACGGTCAGAACCGTAAGGACGGCAATGACCGTCACGAGCGGGGCAACCGCAACCGTAATGATCGCAGCAACGACGGCAACGATCGTGACGGTAATTCGCGTCGCAACCGCCGTAACCGCAATCGCAACGACCGCAATGACCGCAATGATCGCAACGAACGTCGCAACCGCCGTAACCGCAGCAACGGCCCGGACGTGGACGACATCGAGATCACCGAGGATGACGTCCTGCTGCCCGTCGCGGGCATCCTGGACGTGCTGGACAACTACGCGTTCGTTCGCACCTCGGGATACCTCCCGGGCCAGTCGGACGTGTACGTGAGCCTGTCCCAGGTCAAGAAGAACAACCTGCGCAAGGGCGACGCCATTGTGGGTGCCATCCGCGCACCCCGCGAGGGTGAGCAGCACAACAGCTCGCGCCAGAAGTTCTCGGCGCTCGTGCAGTTGACCTCGGTCAACGGACGTAAGCCCGAGGAGAACAAGGACCGCGTGGAGTTCTCCAAGCTGGTTCCGCTGTATCCGCAGGAGCGCCTGCGCCTGGAGACCGAGGCCAAGAAGATCGGCCCCCGAGTGGTCGACCTCGTGGCCCCGATCGGTAAGGGCCAGCGCGGCCTGATCGTGTCCCCGCCCAAGGCCGGTAAGACCCTCATGTTGCAGGCGATCGCCAACGCGATCACCACCAACAACCCGGAGGTCCACCTCATGATGGTGCTCGTGGACGAGCGCCCCGAAGAGGTCACGGACATGCAGCGCACGGTCAAGGGTGAGGTCATTGCCTCGACCTTCGACCGTCCGGCGGACGATCACACGACCGTGGCCGAACTGGCCATCGAGCGTGCCAAGCGTCTGGTGGAAATGGGTATGGACGTGGTGGTCCTGCTGGATTCCATGACCCGCCTGGGCCGCGCCTACAACTTGTCGGCACCGGCGTCCGGACGCATCCTGTCCGGCGGTGTGGACTCGGCAGCGCTGTACCCGCCCAAGAAGTTCTTCGGCGCCGCACGCAATATTGAGAACGGTGGCTCGCTCACCATTCTGGCCACCGCTCTCGTGGAGACCGGCTCCAAGATGGACGAGGTCATCTTCGAAGAGTTCAAGGGCACCGGCAACATGGAACTGCGCCTGTCCCGCCAGCTCGCGGACCGCCGGATCTTCCCGGCCGTGGACGTCAACTCTTCCGGCACCCGCCGCGAGGAGAACCTGCTCTCCGCGGACGAGATCAAGATCATGTGGAAGCTACGCCGTGTGCTGTCCGGTCTGGAACAGCAGCAGGCCCTGGAGCTGCTCACCAACAAGTTGCGTGACACGCAGTCCAACACGGAGTTCCTGCTGCAGGTCCAGAAGACCACGCTGGCCAACGGCAAGGACTAGCGAGAACTCCTCGCCGTCCCGTTCCACCCGTCGATAGGAGACCCTTCAATGTCCGATCCCGTTCAGCCGCTGCTGGATGAGCACGCTCAGCTGCAGCGCGAACTGGCGGATCCCGCCGTGCACGCAGACGCGGGTAAGGCCCGCAAACTGGGCCGGCGGTACTCCGAACTCAACGGCATTGTGGAGGCCCATCGACGGGTGGAGCAGCTTTCCGAGGATTTGGAGGCGACCCGCGAGCTCGGCAGCATGGATCCCGAGCTCGCGGCGGAAATCGAACCGCTCGAGGCCGCATTGGAATCCGCGCAGGAAGCGCTGCGCCGCAAACTGATCCCCAGGGACCCGGATGATGGGCGCAACGTGATCCTGGAAATCAAGGCCGGCGAGGGCGGGGACGAGTCCGCGCTGTTCGCCGGTGACCTGTTGCGCATGTACATGCGTTACGCGGAGTCACTCAAGTTCAAGACCGAGGTGCTCTCCTCCACTCCCACCGAGCTGGGCGGGTACAAGGATGTCCAGCTCGCGGTGAAGTCCAGCTCCAACGACCCCGCACACGGAGCCTGGGCGCGGCTGAAATACGAAGGCGGCGTGCACCGCGTCCAGCGCGTGCCCGCCACTGAATCCCAAGGCCGCGTGCACACCTCCGCCGCCGGCGTGTTGGTGTTCCCAGAGGTCGACGAGCCGGACGAGATCGAGATCAGCCAGAACGACCTGAAGATCGACGTCTATCGATCCTCCGGTCCCGGTGGTCAGTCCGTGAACACCACGGACTCCGCCGTACGCATCACCCACCTCCCCACGGGCATCGTGGTGGCCATGCAGAACGAGAAGTCTCAGCTGCAGAACCGAGAAGCGGCCATGCGCGTGCTGCGGGCACGCATCCTGGCGCACCAGCAGGAGCAGATCGATGCCGATAACGCCGCCGTGCGGAAGTCCCAGGTGCGCACCGTGGACCGTTCCGAACGTATCCGCACCTACAACTATCCCGAGAACCGGATTGCCGATCACCGCACGGGATACAAGTCCTACAACCTGGACCAGGTTCTGGACGGCGCCCTCGAACCGGTCGTGAACTCCGCGATCGAGCTCGACGAGAAGACCCGGCTCGAACAGCTCGGCCAGGACCCGGCCGGAAAGCGAGACTGACCTCCGGTGGAAGCTACCCTTGCTCAGGCACTGCGCTGGGCGCACGGTGAGCTTGCGGAGGCGGGTGTCGCCTCGCCCGACACGGACGCCGTGCTGCTGGCAGCACACCTCATGGGGCTGAGCAGGGGAGAGGTCGAGGCCAAAGCCATTCTGGGCGCCGCCGAACCCGCCGGTTACCGTGACCTGGTGGCCCAGCGGGCCACGCGCATCCCACTGCAGCACTTGACGGGCAAGGCCCCGTTCCGACAGCTCGAACTGTCGGTGGGCCCGGGAGTTTTCGTCCCCCGCCCGGAAACAGAGTTACTGGTCCAACTGAGTCTTGACGAGGCCCGACTGTGGCGCGAGGCCGGTGTGCCCCACCCTCGCATCGTGGACCTGGGAACCGGCACCGGCGCCATCGCGCTGGCCATTGCCACCGAGGATCCCACCACGCGCGTGTCCGCGGTCGAGAAGGAGGACGAAGCGTTCACCTGGGCGCAGCGTAACCTCCGTGGTTCCAAGGTCACCCTCGCACACGCCGACCTCCGAGACTACTTTCCCGAGAATGCCGGGACGTTCTGCGTGGTGGTGACCAACCCGCCCTACGTGCCCCCCGAGGAGATCCCCGCCGAACCGGAAGTCCGGGACTTCGATCCCCCCACGGCGCTGTATGGGGGAGCGGGCCACGGGATGGCACTGCCGTGCGCGGCCATGGACACGGCCGTTCGGCTGCTGCGGCCCGGAGGCGCAGTGTTCATGGAACACGCGGAGTCCCAGGTGCAGGCCATGGAGCGTGAACTAGCGGCCCGCGGTTTCGTGGCCATCCAGTTGCACCGTGATCTCGCGGGCAAGCCCCGCGTGACGGGGGCGCGCCGCCCCGCAGCGGCTGCCGACGACCCCACCGATCCGCACCAGACCCTGAGCTAAGGAGCTGCTCGTGAGTGCCACCTACAAGTGCGCAGACCAAGAATCCATGGGGGCCGCGATCGATCATGCGGCGCGTGTCATGGCGGACGGTGAATGCATCGTCATGCCCACGGACACCGTGTACGGCATCGGGTGCGATGCGTTTTCCCCCATGGGTGTCCAGACCCTGCTGGGTGCCAAGGGTCGCACCCGCCAGATGCCACCACCCGTGCTGATCGCGAATCCCGGGGTCATGGCCGGTCTCGCCGACCAGGTTTCCGACGCCGCCCGGGCCCTCGCCGACGCCTTCTGGCCCGGCGCGCTCACCCTCGTGTGCTGGGCCCAGCCGACCCTGGGGTGGGATCTGGGCGAAACGCACGGCACGGTGGCGCTGCGGGTTCCCGACGACCTCGTGGCTCGCCAGCTGCTCGAGCGCGTGGGTCCGATGGCGGTGTCCTCGGCGAACCTCACCGGGATGTCGGCGGCGCTCACGGCCCAGGACGCCCGCGAGATGCTCCAGGACCGTGTGGCGCTCTACCTCGACGACGGCGCTCGTCCCACCGCCGAGCACGAGGCGGACAATCCCAACGGGCTTCCCTCAACCATTGTCGACTGCACCGGTGAGGTGCCCGTTGTGCTGCGCCTGGGAGCCATCGGGCTCGCCGAACTACGAGCCGTTGTCCCGGACGTGGACGCCGGGGACTTCGCATCCAACGACCCGTCCGATCAGTCCGGCGAACGCCACAATCACGGTGCGGCAGGCACGCGTCCCGCGGGCGCGACCGGGGCGGGTTCCTCACCCGTGGCGCCGGAGGAGACCGAAGCGGAACCTAGCGTCGAGCCCTCGCGGCACCACACCGACGTCGGCGGCCGGTCGACACGCCGTTCAACGGCCGAGCCGCTGGTCGAACCGGGGGCCACCGAGGCCGAGGTGGCCAGGGCGCTCGTACAGAATGCGGCTGCGGGGCCCGGTGCACGCGTGGATCAGAATCGTCACCGTGCGAACGCATCCCGGCCGGGCTGGGGCGGCACCGAGGCGCTGAGCGTGGCCGAAGCCGGACGGCTCGTCAATGGCGGCTGATCTCTCGCAGCTGATGGGACGATACGGAGCGGGGGCCGCAACCACCATGGTTGCAGCCCCCGCTCCGTTGCGGAACAGGTTCTACTTGCCCAAGGACAAATGCGCTTGGCGCAGGACTTCCTGAACGTGGGGCTCGGGAATCACACCGTTCTCGTGTGCCCAGCCCGGCACCTGACGTTGCCCGAACCACGTGACCTCGAGGCGTCGGATGGCCCCGTTGAAGCGATTATTGGCCAACCCCGACACCCAATTGCCCGCGTCGATCACGGCGCGGCACAGCAATGGTGGCAGCTGGAGTGGATGGCGCCTCCCGGCATCGCGCAGGACGGAACCGTTCGTGGCGCCCTCCCACGGCTGCAGAATCACCGCGGGCAGGGGCTCGGGGTATTCGCCCACGGCCACCGCGAACTGCGCGAGTGCCGTGACGGAGGTGACCGGCGTGGGGGCCGTGCCGTCCCCGGCAACCGAGGAGAACACCGAGGAGGCGAACTTGGCGAGCAAACGCGTGGTGCGGCGCCCACTTCCCATAACCGAGGTGGCGCGCAGGACCGTCAGTTGCGGGGCGGTGGATTCCGACTCCCACTGCGACCGCAACCGGTACAGCGCGGACTCGCCCAGCGCCTTGGACAACGAGTAGGCGGAAAAGGGCGCGGTACGGATGGATTCATCCAGCACGGGGGCGTTCGCCTGGACCGAGGCCGAGCTGATGTGAATGACCCGGCGCACACCCGTGCGGTGGGCGGCCAGGGCGACCAGGACGGGGAGCAGCGCATTCGCGCCGGTCAACGACTGCTGATGGGTTTGATCGGGGGCCGCCAATCCCGCGGCGTTGACCACGATGTCCGCGCCGGCAAACGAGTCCGCCAGGTAATCTATGACCGACTCCAACCGATGAGCGTGCTCGATCACGTGGTGCACGGTGGTGGCCGGGGAGGCCAACCGGGGCGTGGACACGGGGGTCACGGCAATGTTCTTCGTCTGCAGCGCAGTGGTGATGGCCGATCCCACGAAGCCTGTGGCTCCGAGTACTCGCCAGCTACTAGCTGTCACGGTGAATCTCCTCCCGACATTGGTTTCTTCATCGTACGACAGCAATCCCGCGCTCACCGTGTCCGGGGGATTGTCAGCTGTGCGTTGATAGAATCCGTGAGTCCAGCGGGGCTCGAGTTTGTAGGCCCCACACAGTACTTTCCGCGGGAGCAACTATGACTCGAGCCAGTTCCGACCCGGCGCGGTGCCGGCGCGTCAGCGTTGCATGCGTAACGCAGGACCGTCCCCGCGACGTTGCGGAGTTGATCGCTGGGTTGAGGCGCCAGTCGGATCCGATCCACAGCCTGTGCCTGGTGGACGCGGGCAAGACGGCCTTGGACCACGCTCATCTGGTCGACTTGATCGACGGGGCATTCGAACTTCGATACGTGCGCTCGGAAGCCAATCTGGGTGGCGCGGGTGGTTTTTCCCTGGCCATCCTCACGGCGTTGTCCGCCGGCGCGGACCAGGTGTGGCTCATGGACGACGACGCCCATCCGGAGGATGAGCACTGCCTGCGGACCCTGCGCCGCGCCGCCGCGGAACGTGATCTGGCGGTGGTCTCACCCTTGATCGTGGCACCGCAGGATCACGGCACGTTGGCCTTCCCGTTCCGCCTCGAAGGAGTCATCACACATTCTCGAGTTGACGTTGAACCTTTAGGGTTCATTCCCTCGTACGCGGCCTTTTTCAACGGCGCACTCATGGCCGAATCGGTGTTCTTCACCGTGGGGCTCCCGGATCTCAAACTCTTCCTGCGCGGTGACGAAGTGGACTTCCTGGTGCGATTGCGCAAATCCGGTTTGCCCTTCGGCACCGTGACCACCACCGCCGTGGCCCACCCCCCGGGGTGGGAGGAGGAACACGTGGTGATTCCCGGCAAACTCCAGGTGCTGATTCCCCCGGGGCAGTTCAAGCAACAGCACTTCTTCCGCAACCGCGGCTACGTCTCGTGGCACTACAAGCGGGTGGTGCAACTGGCCGCGGACGCAATTGGCTATCCGGCGTACTACCTGCAGCGCGGAGACCTCAAGGGGCTGCGCACGTGGGCCACCCGATACGTCAATGGAATGCGGGGACGTGGTTTCGGTGGCCCTCGCTGAGCCCTTGGGCGCCGCCGAACTCCCCGCCGACTTCTCGCTGTTGATGCCCGTGTACCGGGGGGACTCCGCCTCCCGGGTGCGCCGGGCCGTCGAGTCGAACACGGCGGAGCAAACACGGCCTCCCGCCCAGGTCGTGATTGTCCGGGACGGACCGGTGCCCCAGGAGATCACCGACGAACTCGACCGGATCAGTGCGGCGTCGTCCGTGCCCGTGGTGCGCGTGGATCTGGAACGCAACGCGGGCCTGACCGACGCGTTGAACACGGGCCTGCTGTGGTGTGACCACGACATTGTGGCCCGCGCGGACGCGGACGACATTTCCTACCCGGACCGGTTCGCACGGCAACTGCCGCTCATTGAAGCCGGAGCGGACCTGGTGGGAGCTTCCATGCATGAGATCGGCGACGACGAATCGGATCCGGTGGCGCTGCGCCGGGCACCCGTGGGTTATGCGGAGATCGTGCGGGTGGGTAAACGCCGCAACCCGATCTCCCATCCGTCCGTGGTCTTCCGCCGCAGCGCCGTGGAAGCGGTGGGCGGGTACCAGCACGTCCCCATGGCCGAGGATTACTGGCTGTGGGCCCGCATGCTTCGCGCCGGGGCGGACGTGCGCAACATCCCCGAACCGCTGGTCGGTTACCGGGTCTCCGCCGGCTCGTATGAGAGGCGCGGGGGACCCCGCGTATTCCTGGCGGAATTGGCGTTGCAATGGAAGTTGCGCCGTTTAGGGTACGTCGGGTTCATACAATGGGCAACGAACGTGATCGTGCGGGGCGGCTACAGATTTGTACCGCTCAGGGTGCGGGAAACGGCCTACCGGTTCATGGTGGGCCACCGCGGTAACTGATTCGCGTGCTCGAAAGGACATCAACACGCATGGGGAACCCCCAGTCGAACACCCCCTCGGCGGAGAAGCCGGTCGCGTGGTTATGGATCCAGATGATTCTGGACTCCGCCGCGTGGATCGTCGCCATGTGCGTGGCGGTGCTGCTGCGCTATGAAATGAACGTGCAGTTCGTTTCCACGGGCGGGTTGATCATCACGTGCGCGGTAGCGGTCGCGTGTCAGATGGTGGTGGGTTTCTCGTTCGCCCTTTACAAGGGGCGGTATTCGTTCGGCAGTTTCGAAGAAGCCAAGCTCCTGGTCGTGGTGACGGTGATCGTCATTGCCATTGTGGAAGTCGTGCTCCTGGTGTTCGGCGTGGCTATGGGAATCCCGCGTTCCATCGGATTCATTGCGTTCCCGTTCGCGTGCTTGTTCATGGCCGCGTTCCGCTATCTCAAGCGCATGTACCAGGAGTCCACGGCCAAGCCCGGGGCCGGAGCGCAACACGTGGTGGTGTTCGGTGCGGGATATCTCGGCGCGTTCCTGGTCCACCGCATGATGCAGGACCCCTCCTCGGAATACTTGCCGGTCGCCCTCATCGACGACGATCCCGCCAAGAAACACCTGCGGATCTCATCCGTCCCGGTCATGGGAACCCTGCACGACGTCGCCCAGGTCCTGGAGACCACACGCTCGGCCGTTCTGATCGTGGCCATTTCCGACGTCGAGCCGCGCCTGATGCGCCGCGTCTCCGACGCCGTGGCGGGCACCAACACGCGCGTGATGACGGTTCCGCCGATCACCGACATGTTGACCGCCAATCAGCACAGCGTGGACCTGCGCGATATCGCCATGGAAGATCTCATCGGACGGCGTCCCGTGGACATCCACGTGGAGGCGATTGCCGGTTACGTCACCGGCAAAAGAGTGCTCGTCACGGGTGCGGGTGGATCGATCGGCTCCGAACTGTGCCGTCAGCTCGTGGGTTTCGAACCCGCCGAGCTGATCATGCTGGATCGTGATGAAACCGGCCTGCAGTCCACCCAGATCTCGATCACCGGCCGCGGACTCCTGGACGGCAATGACACCGTGCTCGCGGACATCCGCGACACCGAGTCACTGGAGCACATTTTCGAACAGAGGCAACCGGAAGTCGTCTTTCACGCGGCCGCGCTCAAGCACGTGTCGCTGCTCGAACAGTTCCCGGACGAGGCATGGAAGACCAATGTGATGGGCACCCTCAACGTGCTCAATGCCGCGGCCCACGTGGGCGTGGAGGTTTTCGTCAATGTCTCCACCGACAAGGCTGCCAATCCCACCACGGCTCTGGGGCACTCCAAGCGTGTGGCGGAAAAACTCACGGCGTGGATGGCGGGGGAGACCGGCAACCGGTACGCGTCCGTCCGTTTCGGCAACGTGTTCGGTTCACGGGGTTCCATGCTCCCGCTGTTCGCCGAACAAATTCGGCAGGGCGGGCCCATCACGGTGACCCACCCGGAGGCCACCCGGTACTTCATGACCATTCCGGAGGCCTGCCAACTGGTGATTCAGGCCGGTGCCATTGCCAGCGGGGGAGAGGTCCTCATCCTTGACATGGGCGAACCGGTGCGGATCCTGGACATTGCCGAACGATTGCGCGCCATGTCGGGCCGTGAGGACGTGGAGATCGTGATTACCGGTCTGCGCCACGGTGAAAAGCTGCACGAGGATTTGATTGGTGCGGGCGAGAGCGATGAACGGCCATTGCACCCTAAGATTTCCCACGCCAAGGCGGAGCGGTTGGATCCGGCGCACCTGGACCGACACGTGTGGAAGGTGCGCGGGGGGATGTTGTTCACCGGCTCGATTCCCGTGGTGAACGCCAGCACCCAACCCCGCATCACAGATTTCCAGGTTCCCCGAGCCAGGCAACGCCGCGAATCATCCCCCCCTGCAGAGCGTTCCGGGGGAGAACAATCATGACGTGGCCCATCATCACCACCGCACCGACCGTGTTGTCCCTCGTTGACGGCCCGGGTGCCATTCCGCAGGCCGGGACGCTCCACGAATTGAGTACCCTTGCGTTCTGGCTGGGTGGGGGCGCTTTCTTGCTTTCCGTCCTCCTGCCGTTCGTCATCAAACCGCTTCTGGCGCGGTGGGGAGTCATCGACATCCCGTCCGACAGGTCCTCTCACGACCGCCCGGTCATCCGCGGCATGGGACTGGCGGTGGCCATTGCCATTGCGGTGATGTACTCCATTGCCATGCTTGCGGGCGTGGTCGCGGTGGACCGCTCGGTAGCGTTGATCGTGCTGGCCATGACGGTGGCCGGTGCTGCGCTGGGATGGTTCGAGGACTATCGCGGTGCGTCCGTGGGCGCTCGGCTCGGAGGGCAGGTGCTCATCGGTGCGCTGGGTACCGGCGCCCTGATCTTCACACTGGGGATTGCGGTGTGGTGGTGGCCGGTGGGAGTGATTGCCACGGTCGCGTACGTCAATATCGCCAACTTCATGGATGGCATCAATGGGATTTCGGGAATGCACGGAACCGCAGTGGGATTGCTCTACGCCTGGGCCGGTGCCGCCAACAACATGACCTGGATGATGTGCGCCGGCCTGGTCGTGGCCGGTGCTTTCGCGGGATTCCTGCCCTGGAACCTGAGCCGAGGCACGGTCTTTCTGGGCGACGTCGGCTCGTACGCCCTGGGCGCAAGCCTGGTGGCCATCGCCATCGGGGCGTTCTTGTCCGGCGTTTACGTGGAGTATCTGCTGCCGCCCCTGCTGATTTACCTGGCCGACACCACCGTGACGTTGGTCAAGCGCGTTCGGCGCGGTGAGATCTGGTACAAACCCCACCGCGAGCACGTCTACCAGCGACTCACGGACGCGGGGCTGTCACACGTCCAGTCTTCGCTGGTCGTCACACTCGCCACGGTCCTGGTCAGCCTCATTTCGCTCTGGGGCTTACGCGCCGACGGCGCAGGTTCGGTTCTCGCCGGATTGGCCGCCGTGGCCATGGTGGTGCTGTACCTGTGCTTGCCCCGCTTCCTCCGCCCGCTTGCACGTCGACGCCGGGCCGGGGCGTCATGACCCCGGCGCAGCCCGCGGACCATGTGAAGCACCCGGTCCGGGATCGGTCCGCCGGGGATGCCCCTGATGTTTACGGCCGCCCGGTGCTCGTTCTCAGCGTCACAGCCATTTTTCTGGCTGTGATTCTCATCACGTGCGTTGCCGCGCTCGAGTTCGCCCCGCCGTGGCGATCCATCGTGGCGGGGGTCGGGCTGGTGGCACTGAGCACGGGGCTCACGGTGTTCGTCTCGACTCTCATGTACCGCATTGCACCGGCAGCCACGGCTCCCGCGCTCGCTCTGCTCTACCTGGTGAAAGTCGTGGTGATGGGGTGGTACCTGCTCTCCGTGGGATCGCCCGAGTGGCTGCACTCCTTGGGGTTCGCCATCACCGTTGCCGCGGGTCTCACGCTGTCCTGGCTGGCCCTGGCGCCGATGGCGATGCGAGCCAGCGCGGTTTTGGCCAGGGAATACGCAGCGGTGGTGCGCGCCAAGGAGGAACAGGCCGCAGCCGAGGCCGATTCGGCAACTATCCTGGATGAACACTTATCCGAACCGACCGATGGGGGAGAGCATGGCCGAACATGAACCCGATGTCGCCAACTCAGCGCACCGCGACGGTCGGCCCGACAAAGCTGCGCACAATGCGGCCGAAACCGAGGACGCGCTCAGCACCGCGGGCGAGCTCGTACAGCGAGGGGGATTGGCCGGAGGGCTGACCCTGCTGCTGTACATCGTGGTCGGTGGGGGCTTCTGGAGTTTGGTAGGCTGGGGCGCGGATCACCTGCTGGGAACAGGGTGGTTGGTGATCGTGGGAGCCGTCATAGGTGCGGCTGCCGGGATCTATCTTGGTTACCTCCACATGCGGGAGGGCCTGAACTCCAGTTCGACCCAGATGGAGTACCCGACTAAGACATCGTCGTCTGATCAGGGCCCCTCGCCCCGAGTGTGACCGGTCTGGATACCGCAGAAAGGACCCGTATTGAACCCCGCCTTGAGGATTCCGGCCGAATTTGTGGCCCCGTCAGTTGAGGACGCGCACCTGCCTCCCCTCTTCACCGTGGGCACATTTGAAGTCGGCAAGCATTCATTGTTGATCCTGTTGTCGGTGGTTCTCATCGCTGGGTTCTTCATGTATGTCGTTCGCCGCCGCGCCCTGGTCCCCTCCAAGGGTCAGTACCTCGGTGAAATGGGTTACGGCTTTGTGCGTAACCACTTGGGCCGCGACATCATCGGCGAGAAGGAATTCCGCCCGTACATTCCACTGCTGTTCACCTTCTTCTTCTTCATCCTGGTGAACAACCTGTTTGGTTCCATTCCGGTCCTGCAACTTCCGACCTTCTCCCACCCCGGCACCGCGTACGTCTTCGCGGCCATCGCCTACTTCGTGTGGGTTTTCGTAGGCATCAAGCGTCACGGTTTCGGCGGCTTCTTCGTCAAGATGACCATGCCGCCGGACGTTCCCAAGATCCTCTACATTGTTCTGATCCCCCTCGAGTTCCTCTCGAACATGATCATTCGTCCCGTCACGCACGCACTGCGTGTGTTCGCCACGATGTTCGCCGGCCACATGGCCATCATGGTGGCCGCCGGCTTCACCGCGTACCTCGCCACCGGCGTGGGTGGTGCGCTCGGGATCAGCGGATCCGTCTTCGGCGTCATCCTGGGCCTCTTCATTTACTTCCTGGAGGTTCTGATTCAGATCCTGCAGGCCTACATCTTCACCCTGCTGTTTGCCGTGTATGTACAGGGCTCACTGCAGGAGGGGCACTGACCCCACGAAGCAGCGGTCCGACCGGACTGCTGATGTGACCATCGTCCATTTACGATTCCAGTAATGGCATCACTGCCCGACACGGGCACCCAGAAAGGAAATATCCATAATGGAAGGTTCGCTTAGCGTCATTGGCTACGGTCTCGCTGCCATCGGTGGTGGCATCGGTGTGGGTTTGATCTTCGCTGCTTACATGCAGGCAGTTGCTCGCCAGCCCGAGTCCCAGCGCGTAATCCAGCCCATGCTGTTCATGGGCTTCGCCGTGGTCGAGGCTCTGGCCATCCTGGGCTTCGTGCTCGCACTCCTCTAAGAGCGGCCCGTCCGCACTTAGCCCTAAACTAGAGAACAGGAATCGCGCACATGACCGCAATGTTGTTGGCAGCAGAAGAAGGGGCCAGCCCCCTTTTCCCCAATGTCTGGGAAATGCTGATCACCGCCATTGGGTTCCTGATTCTGCTTTTCATCGCGATCAAGTTCATCGTTCCGGCATTCGAGAAGGTCTACCGTGACCGCACCGAGGCCATTGAAGGTGGACTTGCCAAGGCCAAGGCCGCTCAGGCAGAGGCCAAGGCAGCTCGCGACGAGTACAACCAGCAGCTTGAGAGCGCCCGCCTCGAAGCCCAGAAGATTCGTGAGGAAGCCCGCAACGAGGGCGAGAAGATCCTCGCGGACTTCAAGGACCGCGCCAACGTGGAATCCGCTCGGATCACCGAGAACGCACACAAGGCCATTGAGGCCGAGCGTGCTGCCGCAGTGGTTTCCTTGCGCGACGAGGTCGGTACCTTGGCAACGCAGCTCGCTTCAAAGATCGTCGGGGAATCCCTGAACGACGACGCTCGTGCAAACCGCGTTGTCGATCGCTTCCTCGAGGATCTTGAGACCGAGCAGGGTCGCACAGGAGCTGCACGGTAATGGCAGAAGCATCGAACGAACCCTACCGTCCCCTCACAGTGGACATTGATCGCTGGGCTTCGGAAGCACACGTCGAAACGGCCAAGCAGCTGTTCGGCATGCTCGACGTCATCGACGGCAACGGCGCTCTGCGTCGGGCACTGACGGATCCGTCACGCGCCGCCGACGATCGCGTGAAACTCGTACGCAAGCTTTTCGGGGAGCGGACCCACAAGTCCGACACCGTTGAGGCCGTGTCCGGTTTCGTGCACCGACTGTTGGGCAATGAGGAACACGATCCCGCTATCGAGATCGTGTCCGAGCTTGTGAAGCAGCGCTCCGCCAACGAGCGGCAGCTCGGTGACGGTATTGAGCGAGCCGCAGTGACGATGGCGGCAGCGTCAGCCGAGCACCGCGGTGGACTCGACGCCATGGAAGCCCTGGTGGACGAACTGATTCAGTTCAAGAACACCGTGGATCACTCCGAGCAGATCCAGGGTGCCTTCGCTGATTCGCGTGCAAGCACGGAGGCCAAGGCACGGCTCGCGTCCCGCCTGATGCCCAATGCATCTGAAGAGGGTGCTCTGTTGACCCAGCGCGCCGTCAGCGAGCCTCGTGGAGCTTTGCCCGGTCGTTTGATCGAGCGCTTCGCAGAAGTTGTTGCAGATCGCCAGCAGCGCTGGATCGCACGCATCGTGACGTCCCGTCCCTTGAACCACGAGCAACTGGAGAAACTGCGTCAGAGCCTGAACTCTCTGTACCAGCGAGATCTCAAGCTTGCCGTGGAGGTGGACCCGTCACTGATCGGCGGCTTGCGAGTCCAGGTCGGTGAGGAAGTCATCGACGGGTCCGTGACCCATCGTCTGGGCCAGTTGCAGCAGCGAATCGGAGCCTGATCCCCTGGTGGAGCGGGGATCGCGGGGAGTCGGTCGATGCCGGCATCTCGTCGCGTTGCCTCCACCGGCCGTTGACACGGTCAGCAGGCGATGGGGCAACGCATCGCGACAAAAAGAAGTTAGGTCATTGCGCGGGCGATGATCACGAAACGTAGAGAGCAGGGACAGCAGATGGCCGATGTGACCATCAATGCCGACGAAGTCCGTAGTGCGCTGAACGAGTTCGCGGCGTCCTACGAACCCGGCAATGCAGAACGAGTAGAAGTCGGACGTGTCGCCAGCGCCGCTGACGGTATCGCCCGTGTCGAGGGTCTCCCCTCGGTCATGGCCAACGAGCTCCTGAAGTTCGAGAACGGTGTTCTCGGCCTGGCCTTGAACCTGGACACTCGCGACATCGGTGTCGTGGTGTTGGGTGACTTCCAGGGCATCGAAGAGGGCCAAGAAGTTCACCGTACCGGTGAGGTTCTGTCCGTACCCGTCGGCGAGGGCTACCTCGGCCGCGTGGTGGACCCGTTGGGTGAGCCGCTGGACGATCTGGGACCGGTGGCAACCGACGGTCGACGCGAGCTGGAGCTGCAGGCTCCGGGCGTGACCATGCGTAAGTCGGTTCACGAACCGCTGCAGACCGGCATGAAGGCGATCGACGCCATGATTCCGATCGGCCGTGGCCAGCGTCAGCTGATCATTGGTGACCGTCAGACCGGTAAGACCGCTATCGCGGTGGACGCCATCCTGAACCAGCGCTCCAACTGGGAGTCCGGCGACGTCGACAAGCAGGTGCGTTGCATTTACGTGGCCATTGGCCAGAAGGCATCCACCATTGCGTCCGTGCGTCAGACCCTCGAGGACAACGGAGCCCTGGAGTACACCACCATCGTGGCCGCCCCGGCGTCCGAGTCCGCCGGTCTGAAGTACCTGGCTCCGTACGCGGGCTCCGCGATCGGTCAGCACTGGATGTACAACGGCAAGCACGTTTTGATCGTGTTCGACGATCTGTCCAAGCAGGCCGAGGCCTACCGTGCCGTGTCCCTGTTGCTGCGCCGCCCGCCGGGACGCGAAGCGTACCCGGGTGACGTGTTCTACCTGCACTCCCGTCTGCTGGAGCGTTGCGCCAAGCTCTCGGACGAGCTCGGTGCCGGTTCGATGACCGGTCTGCCGATCATCGAGACCAAGGCGAACGACGTCTCCGCGTTCATCCCGACCAACGTGATTTCGATTACCGACGGTCAGATCTTCCTGCAGTCGGATTTGTTCAACGCGAACCAGCGCCCCGCCGTGGACGTGGGTATCTCCGTGTCCCGCGTGGGCGGTGCCGCTCAGGTGAAGGCCATGAAGAAGGTCTCCGGTACGTTGAAGCTGGATCTGGCCTCCTACCGGTCGATGCAGGCCTTCGCGATGTTCGCATCCGACCTGGATGCTGCATCCCGTCAGCAGCTGACCCGTGGTGAGCGACTGATGGAGCTGCTCAAGCAGCCCCAGTACACGCCGTACCCGGTCGCGGATCAGGTTGTCTCCATCTGGGCGGGTACCACCGGCCAGCTGGACGACGTCGAGGTCGCCAACGTGAGCGACTTCGAGCGGGCCCTGATCGACCAGGTCCGTCGCACCACCAACGTGATGGATTCCATCGATTCCACGGGCAAGCTCGAGGACGACGCGATCGAGGCGCTGAAGACGGCCGTGGCCGAGGTCAAGCGTGATTTCCGCGGTTCGAAGCACGGTATTGAACCCGGGCATGAGGAGCACGAATCCCTCGATGCCCAGGACGTCAACCAGGAAAAGATCGTCAGGAAGTAACCGAGTCAGCGGTGTGCCGGTGACGGCACACCGCTGCGGTGCCGAAAGGAAGTTTCATGGGAGCGCAGATTCGGGTCTACCGACAGAAGATCTCGTCTACCTCGTCAATGAAGAAGATCTTCAAGGCGATGGAGATGATCGCGACTTCGCGCATCAACAAATCCCGTCAGAGCCTCGAAGCGGCGTACCCGTACGCCAACGCGCTGACCCGTGCGGTTTCACAGATCGCGTCTCAGCACAACATTTCCCACCCGCTGACCTCCACCGCAGACGACGTTCGTCGTTCCGCAGTCGTGATTTTCACGTCCGATCGTGGTCTCGCCGGTTCCTACTCCTCGAACGTGCTCAAGCGCGCAGAGGAACTGTTGGGGCTGCTGGATTCGGAGGGCAAGGAAGTCCGGGTCTACCTGGTAGGTCGGAAAGCTAAGGCGTACTTCGATTTCCGTCACCGCGATTACGACGAGTTCTGGACCGGCGATACCGACAACGCCAACCCCACGCGGGCCGCGGAACTGACCGAGCGCCTGCTCGGTGACATCAGCGCAAGCTATGAAGACGGTGGCGTGGACGAGATCCACCTGGTCTACACGGCCTTCAAGTCCATGGTGACCCAGGAGCCGCGTGTGCTGCGCCTGCTTCCCCTCGAGGTGGTTGACGCCAACAACCTCGACGACCAAGTGGCCCAGGACTACCAGGACCTCGAAGAAACGCAGAACAACTTCGAGTTCGAACCGAATCCGGAAGAGTTCCTCAACGAGGTGCTGCCGCGTTACATCAAGTCTCGTATTTACTCGAGCCTGTGCCACGCCGCGTCGAGTGAGCTGGCCTCACGTCAGCGCGCCATGAAGGCCGCCGGCGACAACGCGGACGAGCTCATCAAGAAGTACACCCGCTTGATGAACAACGCCCGTCAGGCCGAGATCACCACCGAGCTGACCGAAATCGTCAGTGGTGCAGAAGCCCTCTGACCGGGGCCCCGCCACTACCCACCGCCGAAATGAAGTGAGAGAAATGACTGCCACTATCAATGAACAGGCCGCTCAGCCGGTCTCGGGCGGCGCGACCGGCCGTGTCGCCCGAGTGATCGGCCCTGTGGTCGACGTCGAGTTCCCTGAGAACCAGGTGCCCGCCGTCTACAACGCGTTGACCGCCGATTACGAGTTCAACGGTGAACCGCGCAAGATCACCTTCGAGGTCGCACAGCACCTGGGCGACAACATGGTGCGCGCTATCTCGCTGCAGCAGACCGACGGTCTGGTGCGCGGCACCCAGGTGAAGGACACCGCTGCGCCGATCTCCGTGCCCGTCGGTGACGTGGTCAAGGGCCACATCTTCAACGTGCTCGGCGATTCGCTGGATCTGCCCATTGCAGAGCTGGACGTTCAGGAGCGCTGGCCCATCCACCGCAAGGCTCCGTCCTTCGCGGAACTCGAGGGTTCCACCGAGATGATGGAAACCGGCATCAAGTCCATCGACCTCCTGACCCCCTACATCAAGGGCGGTAAGATCGGCCTGTTCGGCGGTGCCGGCGTGGGCAAGACGGTGCTGATCCAGGAAATGATCACCCGTGTGGCCCGTAACTTCGGCGGCACCTCCGTGTTCGCCGGCGTGGGCGAACGTACCCGCGAGGGTAACGACCTGTGGGTCGAAATGGAAGAAGCCGGCGTGCTCAAGGACACCGCCCTGGTATTCGGTCAGATGGACGAGCCGCCCGGAACGCGTCTGCGCGTGGCCCTGTCGGGGTTGACCATGGCGGAGTACTTCCGCGATGTTCAGAACCAGGACGTGCTGTTGTTCATCGACAACATCTTCCGCTTCACGCAGGCCGGTTCCGAGGTCTCGACCCTGCTGGGCCGTATTCCGTCCGCCGTGGGCTATCAGCCGACCCTGTCGGACGAGATGGGTGTGCTCCAGGAGCGCATCACCTCGACCCGCGGTCACTCGATTACCTCGATGCAGGCCATTTACGTGCCCGCGGACGACTACACCGACCCGGCACCGGCCACGACCTTCGCGCACTTGGACGCCACCACCGAGCTGTCCCGTGAAATCGCGTCGCGTGGTCTGTACCCGGCCATCGATCCGTTGTCCTCCACCTCCCGCATCCTCGACCCGCAGTACGTGGGCCAGGCCCACTACGACGTGGCAACCCGCGTCAAGGGCATCCTGCAGGAGAACAAGGAACTGCAGGACATCATTGCGATCCTGGGTGTCGAGGAGCTCTCCGAGGAGCAGAAGGTCGTGGTTTCCCGCGCCCGTCGCATTGAGCAGTTCCTGTCCCAGAACACCTACACCGCCAAGCAGTTCACCGGTGTCGAGGGTTCCACGGTTCCGCTCACGGAAACCGTGGAGGCCTTCGGCAAGATCTGCGACGGCGAGCTGGACCACGTTCCGGAACAGGCGTTCTACAACGTGGGTGGCCTGGACGACGTCATGCAGCGCTGGGACGAGATCAAGACCCAGACCGGCGAGAAGTAATCATGGCGGAGCTCATTGTCGAGGTGGTTGCCCTGGACCGTAAGATCTGGGCCGGTGCCGCCAAAATGGTCCGTGTTCGTACCACCGAGGGTGACATTGGCATCCTCCCCGGACACGAGTCGGTTGCAGGACTGCTCAAGCCGGGCGAGTTCGCCGTCGAGCGTGTGAACGGCGGTCGTTTGAACGGTCACATCGATTCGGGATTCATCTCGGTCGACAACAACCGCGTGACGGTTGTTGCCGACGAGGTGGATTTCGACGGACAGTCCGAATAAGTAGTTCGCAGGTAGAATCGCGCATCGTGGCCCCCGTACCGTTCGGTACGGGGGCCCGTGCAGTCTGCGGGTGCGGAGAAGCCACCTGATCTGGAGGACCCATGGAAGAAAAGATCGAAGTTCACGGACCCACCAAGGTGTCCGGGGTGCTTCCCGTGTCGGGGGCCAAGAACAGTGTGCTCAAGTTGATGGCGGCCGCTTTGCTGGCGGCGGGGGAGTCGACCATCACCAACGTCCCTGAGATCCAGGACGTCACCATCATGGCGGAGCTTTTGCGCCGACTGGGGTGTACGGTGCGCTACGACCCCGCGCAGCAGACCGTGGACATCGATGTGCCCGAGGTGCTCGGGCACCAGGCTGACTACGATCTGGTGCGGGCCATGCGCGCGTCCATCTCCGTGTTGGGCCCGCTGGTCGCCCGCTGTCGCCGGGCGGAGGTTGCCCTGCCGGGTGGCGATGCGATTGGTTCCCGGGGACTGGACATGCACCGTGCGGGTCTTGAAGCCATGGGTGCCGAGCTGAGTATTGAAAAGGGATTCCTGAGGGCCTCCGTGGCGGGCACGTTACAGGGCACCAGCTATTACTTGGACTACCCGTCCGTGGGTGCCACTGAGAACCTCATGATGGCCGCCGCACTGGCCGACGGGACCACGGTGTTGGAGAACGCCGCCCGAGAACCCGAAATCGTGGACATCGGCCGGATGATGCAGGCCATGGGGGCCCACATCGAAGGACTGGGCACCAGCACGATCACCGTTGAGGGCGCTCGTGAGCTGCACCCGGTGACCCATCGCACCGTTCCCGATCGGATCGTGGCCGGCACGTGGGCTTTCGCCGCCGCTGTCACGGGTGGCCGCGTGGAGATTCAGGGGGCGGAACCCGCGCACCTGACCATGGTCCTGGAAAAACTTCGCGCCGCCGGTTGCACGATCGACACCTCACGGGGCCGGTTCATTGTGCAAGGCCCGCAGCGACCTCACGCGATCAATGTCTCGACGTTGCCCTACCCCGGTTTCCCCACGGATCTGCAACCGTTCGTGGTGGCGTTGAACGCCGTGGCGGAAGGGTCGGGGATGGTCACGGAGAACGTGTTCGAAGCCCGCTGGGGGTTCACTGCGGAACTGGAGCGGCTGGGTGCCCGCGTTCGACTGGATGGTCACCACGCACGCGTGGACGGGCTTCCGGCGCACCAGTTGTCCGGGGCTCCGGTCGAGGCCAAGGACATTCGCGCGGGCGCGGCCCTTGCCATCGTGGGTATGGCTGCCACCGGTGTGACCGAGGTGTCCGGGGTGGAGCACATCGACCGCGGCTATGAGCATTTCGTGGAGCGGCTCGCCAATGCCGGCGCCGGCGTTGAACGACGTATTGTCGGCGGTCTGTTCTGAGCCGTGCGAGGACGTCCACCGGGGATCGCCCCGGCTCCATGGCCGTCACGAGACACACAAAACCCCGCAGCCACCTGGCTGCGGGGTTTTGCGTGGAGTGAAACTATTAGATGACAGTCACGCCGGTTGCCTGGGGGCCCTTCTGGCCCTGACCGATTTCGAACTCGACGCGCTGGTTCTCTTCGAGAGTGCGGAATCCACCGGTCTGAATTTCGCTGTAGTGAACGAAAACGTCACCCTCAGCGTCGTCCGGGGTAATGAAGCCGAAGCCCTTTTCTGCGTTGAACCACTTAACGGTGCCCTGAGCCATAATGGGGCGCTCCTTCTGGAGTAAATAAATGCGTGTACTTGTTTTTGTACACCTGAACAGGTACCGCGAGAAGGCTGTGGATGCGGCTCACTAGATGTTGCGCCACAGCGCCAGTCAGGACTTCACGCTCGCTACCATTCCTGCGAGCATGTAAAACATGAAGCGAAGAACGGTACCAGCTTCACACATTGCCGGATCAAGGTCAACAGCTATCAGCCTGCTGATGGCAAAGACGCATTGCGTTCACGTGATGTTCGTCTCAGGGGGCGCGCAACGCTCCTAGAACAGCCGTGACTGGGTGTCGACATTGCCCCGCATTTCGTCATAGTCCAGGGTCACGCATTGAATGCCCCTGTCGTGGGCCAGGGTTCGGGCTTGTGGTTTGATCTGCTGGGCCGCAAAAACGCCTCGAACGGGCCGCAACAGGGGATCGCGGTTGAGGAGTTCGAGATAGCGGGTCAGCTGCTCCACGCCGTCGATATCGCCGCGGCGCTTCAATTCCACCGCCACGCTGGCGCCGGATCCGTCGCGGGCCAGGATGTCCACCGGACCGATGGCCGTGGGGTACTCCCGGCGTACCAGGGAGAAGTCGTTGCCGAGGATGGTGATTTGCTCGGCCAGCAGGCGCTGCAGGTCAGCTTCCACACCGTCCTTGACGAGTCCCGGGTCCACGCCCAGGTCGTGGCCGATGTCGTGATGGACCTCGTAGATGTCTATCAACAAGCGGTCATCGGACTTGGCGGCCTGAACCACCCAGGCCTCCCGCACGCCCTGGTCGCTTTGCTCGGGGCTCGGCTCAGCCACGTGCAGTGTGGCCGGAGGGCTCATCCAGTTCAGGGGTTTGTATGACCCGCCGTCCGAATGCACCAACACGGACCCGTCCGCCTTGAGCATGAGCAGGCGTCGGGCCAGGGGCAGGAAGGCATTGAGGCGGCCTTCGTAACGCACGGAACAGTCAGCTATCACCAATCGCACCGGGCAAGCCTATCGCCCCGCCGCCGACGGCGCGCATCCGGCTGGCAACGCACGGGTGCGGCACCCCGCGCACCGGGCCGGGCGCCGTCGCCGGGGTGTCAGCGAGCATCCTGGCGAGGCACAAAGACCTCTCGCACCAGGAGGAGGCCGGCGGCGGCCGTGGGGATGGCGATCACTGCGCCGAGGATTCCCCACAGCGCGCCTCCCGCCGCCACGGCGATCACGGCGACCGCGCCGGGCACGGCCACGGCGCGTTTCATGATGCGGGGCGATACGAAATACGCCTCGACCTGTAGATACGCGAAATAACACACGGCGAAGGGCACGACCGAGTCCCAGCCACCGAGAATTGCGAACAACGTCATGAGGATGCCCGCAAGAACTCCGCCGACCAGGGGGATGAACGCGAGCACGGCCACGAACAGGACGAGCAGGGTTGCGTACGGAACACCGGTGACGTTCATCAGGACAAACGCCACGGACGCGTTGATGAGCGCGACGCAGGCCTGGCCGACCACGTAATTACCCACCCCGTTGACCATTTGATCTCCCAACTTCTGCACCCCGGCGCGTCGGCTGGCAGGAGCCAAGCGGTATCCCCAGGCTTTGGCCATGGGAAGGGAGAACAAGAAGTACAACGTGAGTGCCATGACGATGATGGTGCCCGTGACCGCATTGATCACCACTCCGCCCACGCTCACCACGGAACCGAACATGCCACCCAGCAGATCTTGGTTCGTGGACAATTGGGTTTGCCACGATCCCACGGTTCGTTCGAAGGTGGCCGCGATCTCGAATCGGTCGTCCAGGGCCAGGAAGAACGAGGAGCCCATGAATTCGTTGACGAGTGCGGGGATGGTCCCCATGAACTGCTGGGCCTGACTCACGATGCGCGGAACGACCAGCACAATGAAGGCCGTGACCGCCAGGGCCAGGGCCAGAATCACCGCGGCCACGGCCAGGGGCCTCGGAAGCCCGCGCGCTTCGAGCCACCGGACAATGGGGTCCAACCCCAGGGCAATGAACGCGGCGGTGACCACCCAGCCGGCCAAACTGCCCACGTTGGTCAAAACGTAAAAACCGAGCAGGGCAATACCGACACCGACGGTCAGGAAGAATCCCGTTTGCACCGGATGGCCACCGGCGAACATCCCCTTGTCCCACGGTGCCCGACGGGGTGGGGGGCCAGCCCCGGGACTTGTTGCGGGCTCAGGGGGCACATCAAAGCGATGGCGCGACGGGCGGAATCTCGGTGCAGACTTCTCCGGCGGCGGGGGTGATGTGGTCACGCCGGAAGCGTACAACGCACGAGCGCGTTGAAGTGGGCGTGGCGCACATGGCGATAATGGTCGCAGAGCACAATGCATTGCATCCGGCGCCGCTCGCGAGCGCGATCTGGCGCCCGGAGGCACCAGGATGCGGCGAAAAGGAGACCGAGCATGAGTGAATTTCCCCAGCACAACGACCAGCAGCGGCAGCAGCCGAACACCGGTGCACCCGAGCACGCGGTGCCGGCGTCGGTGCGCGGAGCAGTAGATCTCGGAGCCATGCCTTCATCGGCGGCGGGGACATCCGGGGCAGCGGCGCCGTCGGCGGGCGCGGAGCACGGCGCGAGCTACCGCGTGAACATTACGGTCCAGGACTTCCAGAAGTACGCGGAACGCTCGGCCACCGTCCCGGTGGTGGTTGCCCTGTATGCGCCGCAGAGCCCCGAGTCCGAGACCTTCGTGGAGACCCTCGCGCAACTGGTGGACAGCTACCAGGGCAAGCTCCTGTTGGGGACCGTGGACGCGTCCAAAGAACAGCAGATCGCCCAGGTTTTCCAGGCCCAGACGGTTCCCACCGTCGTGGCCATGGTGGGCGGTCAGGCCGTGCCACTCGTGAATTCGACCGTGCCCGCGGACCAGATGCGTCAGCTCCTGGACGAACTGCTCACGGTGGCCGCTCAGAACGGTGTGACCGGCACGGCCGAACCCACCGCGCAAGCGGCACCCAAACAACTGCCCCCGCTGCACCAGGACGCGCTCGACAAGCTCGAAGCGGGTGACCTTGACGGAGCAGAGGCCAGTTACAACAAGGCGCTCGCCGAGAACCCCGGCGATAAGGACGCCAAGCTCGCGCTCGCCCAGGTGCACCTGCTGCAACGCGTGAGTGCCATGGACGCGAACGCAGTGCGTCACGCTGCCGCGGATGATCCCCAGGACGTCCGGGCCGCGCTGGACGTGGCCGATCTGGATGTGTCCGGAGGTCACGTTGAGGACGCGTTCCGGCGATTGCTGCAGCTTGTTCGGACCACGTTCGGCGATGACAAGGACACCGTGCGCGAGCGCTTGGTGGAACTGTTCGACGTGGTGGGCTCCGAGGATCCCCGTGTCACCACTGCTCGCGGCCAGTTGATGCGGGCGTTGTTCTAGGCCACGGCGCGGGTCCCAGTCGTGTGCCGTCATCCTTGGCGCGGCGGTGAGCCTCGCTCACGCCAGGGGATGACATGTCCGCTCCCGAAATCACACCGGCGGGGGATGTGTGTCACACGCCCCGTTCATAGGCTGGGGGCATGAGCATCCAGGCACACAGTTCCAGGCCCGCGGAGCAGCCTCCGCAACCGCAAGAGCCGAACCCAGCACTGCTGATCCGGGACCTGACCAAGGTCTACGGCCACCCCGGGCCGGGGGCTCGCCCGGCCGCGGATCATGTCAACCTCGCGGTGCCCCGGGGGTCGTTCTACGGGCTGGTGGGGCGTAACGGCGCGGGTAAGACCACCACATTGTCCATGGCCACCGGCCTCTTGCGACCCACCGCGGGCACGGTCTGGGTGGGCGGTGGTAGCCGGGACCGGCCGGTGGACGTCTGGGCCGATTCGGTGACCGCCAAACAGCGCATGGGTGTGCTGCCGGACGGAACCCACTTGTTCGACCGGCTGACCGGCCGGCAGCTGGTCACGTATTCGGGTTTGCTGCGCGGCATGGACCGTGAGCTGGTCAAGGATCGCACTGAGGACCTCATTCGAGCCATGGACCTCCAGGAAGCCGCCGGCAAGCAGGTCCAGGACTACTCCGCGGGTATGACCAAGAAGATCGCCCTGGCCGCGGCCATGATCCATGCTCCGGCGCTGCTGGTGCTCGACGAGCCGTTCGAATCAGTGGATCCCGTCTCCGCCGCCAACATCCGGGCCATTCTGCATCAGTACACGCGGGCGGGCGGCACGGTGGTGGTCTCGAGCCACGTGATGGACCTGGTCCAACGCATGTGCGACCACGTGGCGGTCATGGACAACGGTCGGGTCCTGGCGCAGGGCACGGTGGATCAGGTACGCGGTGAGATGTCCCTCGAGGATCGTTTCGTGAATCTCGTGGGTGGCCGCACGGACGCGGGGGAGGGTTTGTCGTGGCTTCGACCCGAGTGAATGCAACCGAGCCCAACGCGGCCCCCGGCGCCGCCACCTCTGAGCAGGGCGCGGTGCACGTGGCGCCCGAATCGCTGCGACCCACCGGACCCGCGGGTCCCGCCACGCATGCGCGTGCCGTGGGGCCGCTGTCCGAGGGTCTGCGCATGGCAGCCCTGAAGTGGCACCTGTTGATCAACACCCTGACACGCAGCACCTGGATCTTGGTGGGAACCATTCTGGGTGCCCTGTACATGTTGTTCGTCGTGGGTTCCTTCGGATTCGCTCTGTTCATGGTGGGCAGCGAATCACTCGAGATCGTCCGTACCGCGGCCGTGTTCTTCGGCACGCTCCTGCTGCTGGGCTGGTGGATCGTGCCGGTCGTGAGTTCCAAGGCGGATTCCAGTCTGGATCCGTCCCGATTGGCCTTGTTTCCCTTACGGATTCCCGGGATTCAAATCGGCCAGATCCTGGGTGCCGTCATCGGTATCCCGGGCATCGCGACCCTCCTGATCACGGCGGCGTGGATCTCCACGTGGCGCGCGTCGGGCATTGCGTTGCTGCTCGCCATCCCGTGCGCCCTGCTGGGACTGCTCCTGGCTTTTGTCGGTTCACGGGCGGTCACGGCGCTGTCCGCGAATTTCAACAAGCAGCGCCGCGCCGGCGAAATCATCTCGATCGTGTTGTTGGGTCTCGTGGTCCTGCTCGGCCCGTTGTTCGCCCTGATCGGTCGCGGTGTCGAACAGGTGTGGGAACAGTTGCCGACCTGGGCCGGTTATCTCGCCTGGTCGCCCTTGGGCGCCGCCTGGGCCATTCCCGCCGACGCCGCTCAGAGCCAGTGGGGTGCGGCGCTCGGGCGTCTGGCGATCGCTGCGGCCACGCTCGTCGTAGTAGTGCTGGTGTGGCGGGCCGCGTTGCACCGGGCCCTGGCCGACGCCACCGGCGACGCCGCTCGCTCCGGTGCCAAGTCCGTGTCCGGGGTGGGGTTGTTCGCCCGATTGCCCGCCACGGGCTGGGGGGCCGTGATGGCGCGTTGTCTCACGTATTGGGTCAAGGACCCCCGGTATTCGGCCACGTTGCTGATTCTGCCGGCCATGGCGGCCGCATTCTGGTTCATCAGCCAGGATGGAACGGGCGTGATCTGGATCCTCCCGGGACTCGTGGCGCTGCTCATGGCGTACGCGATCTCCGCGGATGTGGGTTACGACAACACGGCCTTCACGCTGCACATCCTGGCACCGGTCAAGGGAAGTCACGACCGCCTGGGTCGAGCCCTGGCCATGTTGTGCATCGGAGTGCCCGCCGTGATTCTGATGTTGGCGGTGACCATGGTCCGCACCGGTGGGTGGGGCTATCTGCCCGGCATGGTCGGGATCTGCGCGGCACTGTTGTTGGCCGGTACCGGTGTGGTGTCCGTGATGTCCGCCCGGTACACGTACCCCGTGCCGCCACCGGGCGCGTCCCCGATGAAAACACCCCAGGGATACACGGTGCTGAACGTGATCATCCAGTTCGTGATTCTGGGTGCGGTGGCCCTCATGGCGTTGCCGCCGATGATCCTGCTCATCGTTCAGGTGGTCTCCGGGCAGGCACTGTGGGGCTGGCTGGCCCTGGCGGTGGGCATCGTGGAAGGTCTGGGTGTCTTCTGGTTGGGCATCGTGCTCGGCGGGACATGGCTGGACCGCCGCGCTCCTGAGTTGTTGCAGGAGGTTGCGCAGTACCGTTGAGCGACTCACGACTCAGCGTCCAGAGTTCTTTCAGAGCCCGGGCGCTGAGTCGTGTCCGGGCCCGGGGGTAGACTGTCGGGCATGGAGAACACCGCAGCATTGATGAGCACTGGTAGAACTGTTGAGCACCGTCAGACGGTGCTCAACGCTCTGTTCGGCCGCAAGGCGGACACCGTGGGATCCACCTCCACCATTGAGCGCGAGGAAACGCGTCAGCTGCAGGAACCCGGTGACCACGAACGGTTCTCCCACTACGTGCGCAAAGAAAAGATCATGGAATCTGCGCTGTCCGGTGAACCGGTGATCGCCCTGTGCGGCAAAGTGTGGCTTCCCGGCCGCGATCCCCAGAAGTTCCCCGTCTGCCCCGCGTGCAAGGAGATCTATCAGGGACTCCGTCCGGGCAAGGACGATTCGGACAACAACTAAGCATCCATCACAGAATTCGTCACGTCGGCCCATCGGCCGCGTGACAGGCGGCGCCCGTGCTCGCGGGCGCCTTGTGCTGTGCGGGCCCGCACGCCGTCGTACGTCGAGGCGGCCCGTGCGGCACGTGCGCGGAGAGGACGAGCACTACGTGTCTGAAGGCGATCAGTTAGACCTGTTCGGAGCGGCGGCAGACCTGCCGCCGGCATACCCGGATCGCGCGGCGTGGGGCACGGCACCCAGGCTGCGTGCCTGGCAGGCGGAGGCCATCCGGCGCTACGAGGAAGCCCAGCCCCGAGATTTCATGGCGGTGGCGACACCGGGCGCCGGTAAAACAACCTTCGCGTTGACCGTGGCCAAGAAACTCCACGATTCCGGGAAGATCCAGCGCATCACCGTGGTCACCCCCACCGAGCATCTCAAGCGCCAGTGGGCAGACGCCGCCGCACGCGTGGGACTCGCCCTGGACCCCAATTTCAAGAACGCGGACGGAAGCCACGGCTCGTCCTACATGGGTGCCGCGGTGACCTACGCCCAAGTGGCCAACAAGCCGTTGTTGCACCGGGCACGGACCGAAGCCGGGCGCTCCCTGGTGATCATGGACGAAATCCACCACGCCGGAGACGCACTGTCCTGGGGCGACGGCCTGCGCGAGGCGTTCGAACCCGCGGCCCGCCGTCTCGCACTCACCGGTACCCCGTTCCGTTCGGACACGTCACCGATTCCATTCGTGACGTATCAGGAGGACCGGGACGGAATCCGGCGCTCCACCGCCGACTACACCTACGGTTACGGTGACGCTCTCAAGGACCACGTGGTGCGTCCTGTGATTTTCATGGCGTACTCCGGCCAGATGCGGTGGCGCACCTCAGCCGGTGAAGAAATGGCCGCCCAGCTGGGGGAGGGCTTCACCAAGGACATCACCTCCCAGGCCTGGCGCACCGCGCTGGATCCCAACGGCCACTGGATCCCGTCCGTTCTGCAGGCCGCGGATCAGCGCCTGACCCAGGTCCGCCGCACCGTGCCCGACGCCGGCGGTCTGGTCATCGCCACCGATCACCAGGATGCCAAGGCATACGCCGAACAACTGACTCTCATCACCGGACGTCGCCCCACGGTGGTGCTCTCCGACGACAAGGCGGCGTCGAACAAGATCGACGAGTTCTCCGAATCCGAGGAACGGTGGATGGTGGCGGTGCGCATGGTGTCCGAGGGCGTGGACGTTCCTCGACTTGCCGTGGGCGTGTATGCCACGTCCACGTCCACGCCGTTGTTCTTCGCGCAGGCGGTAGGTCGTTTTGTACGTGCGCGCAAGCGCGGTGAGACGGCGTCGGTGTTTTTGCCCTCGGTGCCCGCACTCATGGGGCTCGCCAACTCCATGGAGGAGGAACGCGATCACGCGCTCGACAAGCCCAAGAACATGCCCGGTGTGGTGGATTTCGATCAACCGATGGAGAGCGGCTGGGACGATGACCTGCTCGAGGAGGCCAATCGCGAAGAGAAAGCCTCGGGTTCGCTGGCGCAGGGCAACTTCGAAGCCCTGGACTCCGATGCCTCCTTCCACGGCGTGCTCTTCGACGGCGGCGCATTCGGTGGCGGCGTGGCCGTGGGTTCCGAGGAAGAGGCGGACTTCCTGGGCATCCCCGGATTGCTGGACGCCGAACAAGTGTCCACACTGCTGCGGGAACGACAAACCCGCCACGCCCGGCGCCGCTCGGACGACGCACCGTCAAAACCGGCCGCACCCGCGGTGCCCGATCACCGACGACTGAAAGAACTGCGCTCGCAACTGTCCAAGAACGTGTCCGCGTGGTCCGCGCGGACGGGCACCCCGCACGGCATCATTCACAATCAGCTGCGTGAGAAATGCGGTGGCCCGGCGGTCGCACAGGCCAGCGAGGACCAGATCACCGCGCGGCTGAGCCTGCTGCAACGCTGGTTCATCGGACGGAAATAGCGGGCCGGCGGCTCGGCCGGTCAGCCGCCCGACGGTCAGTCGAGCATGGGTCGATCGAGATCCTCGACCACGGCCACACCGGCATCCGCGAGCTCCACGGTGGCGCGCTCGCCGGACTCCTTGGCCACCGGGGCGGTGAGGGGTAGCAGGACCCGGGTCTCGTAACCGGCGTCCATGGCGTCCTTGGCGGTGGCCAGAACGCAGTAATCCAGCGCGAGCCCCACGACGTCCACGGCCTCGATCTCGTGCCCTTGGAGCCAGTCGTCCAAGCTGACGTGTTCCTCCTCCGCGTCCTCGGGGTCCTCGCCCATGGGGACGTCCACGTCCGGGGCGGCCAGACCCTCGAAACCGGAGTAGGCGGCGTCGTAGGCGCCCTTGCGGAAAAATTCCGTGACGTGGTCGGTATCGAAATTCGGGTGGGTCTGCGCACCGTGCGTCTCGGCCACGCAGTGCACCGGCCAGCTCGACACGAAGTCCGGTTCGTCGCTGAAATGCGAGCCTGGATCGATGTGCCAGTCCTGGGTCGCGGCGACCACCTGGTAATTGGTGTGGCGGTCCTCCAAGTACTCGGAGATCTGCCCGGCCACCGCAGCGCCTCCGGTCACGGCCAGGCTGCCGCCTTCGCAGAAATCGTTTTGTACGTCAACAATGATGAGGGCTGTACGCACGGGTGCCTCCTTGATCAGTGAGCGGTTCCGGGTTCGATGATGGTGGGGATCACGGGTTCGCCCTCGGACAGGCGGCGGGCCGCGCGGGGCAGCTCCGCCACGGACAGGGCGTGGCGTTCGCGGGCGCGACCCACGGCCGGCGCGCCCACGTATCCGTCGCGTAGTTCACCGCCGGTCACGTACTCGACCAGCAGCTCACGGTCGTCTCCGTCGTCGGTCGGTTCGTGGGAGACACCAACGATTTCCTGGGTGGCCACGCCCTGGTCGTCACGACGGCGCAGCGCGAATTTTTCGCCACCCACGGATGCTTTGCCGGACGAGGCCTTGGCCACGGGCTCCATGACGCCGGAGGCGCCTTCACGTGCCACAAGTTTGTACACCATTGATGACGTGGGCGCACCGGAACCGGTGACCAAGCGGGTGCCCACGCCGTAGGAGTCCACCGGGGCCGCGCGCAGGGCGGCAATGGCGTACTCGTCCAGGTCACTGGTCACGGTGATCGTGGTGTTGGCGTTACCCACCTTGTCCAACAAGGAGCGCACCTGTGCCGCCTGGGTGACCAGGTCGCCCGAATCCAACCGGACTCCGCCCAGATCCGGACCGGCAATGTCCACGGCCAGCCTGACGGCGTTTTCCACGTCATAGGTGTCCACCAGCAGCGTAGTGGAGATCCCCAGTGCAGCGATCTGCGCCCGGAAGGCTTCCTCCTCCGAGTCGTGCAACAACGTGAACGAGTGGGCGGCGGTGCCCACCGTCTTCACGCCGTAGCGGTAGCCGGCTTCCATATTGGACGTCGAGGCGAATCCGGCGATCACAGCCGCACGTGCGGCCGCAACGGCCGCCTCCTCGTGGGCGCGGCGGGACCCCATCTCTATGCACGGACGATCACCGGCGGCACCCACCATGCGGGATGCAGCGGACGCCACGGCGGAGTCGTAATTGAGCACCGAGAGGACGTAGGTCTCCAGGACGCAGGCCTCGGCGAAAGAAGATTCCACGGTCAGCAGGGGCGAGTGGGGAAAATACACCTCGCCCTCGGCGTAGCCGCGGATGTGTCCGGTGAACCTGAAATTCTCGAGGTAGTCGATCGTCGTCCGATCCACTACCTTCGTGTCCCGCAAGAACCGCAACTGGGGCTCCGAGAAGTGGAACGTCTCCAGACCCTCCAGCACACGACCCACCCCGGCGAACACACCGTAGCGGCGACCATGGGGCAGCCGGCGGGTGAACACCTCGAACACGCTGCGCCGCGAAGCCGTTCCCGCCCGCAACGAGGCCTGGAGCATGGTGAGCTCGTAGTGGTCCGTCATGAGGGAGGTCGGACGGGGTTCCCATGGATAGCTGCGCTCATTCACGCCTCCAGCCTAATGGGATCGGATCACTGCGCACATCCGTGCGCGGCGGATACGATGGGCACACCATGATGTGCACTTCTTTATCCACGCGCGCCCGAAACGCGCCCGTTCTCATGAGCGCGGCTCCCGCCGAGACCCCTGTTCTGACCCGGAACCCCGAAACCCGCACCATGCTCAACGTGCCGTGGAATGTGGTGGTGTGGGACGATCCCGTCAACCTCATGAGTTACGTGGTGTACGTATTTCGCTCCTACTTCGGCTATTCGGATGCCAAGGCTCGGACACTGATGCTCGAGGTGCACCACAAGGGGCGCTCCATCGTGGCGTCTGGGACCCTCGAGGAAGCAGAGACCCACGTGAGTGCCCTGCACGGATACGGACTTTGGGCCACGTACGAACGGGCGGACCACAGCTAATGGCACACGGATTCAAGAAGACCCGCAAGGGAATCGTCGGGCGCTTCGAAGCACCCGAAGTGCAGTTACTCCAAAAACTTTTCTCCGACGTCGCCGAGACCCTCGAGCCCCAGGTCCGTCCGGACGAGGATCCCCTGGCCGCCATGGTCGGTATCGACCAGGACGCGAGTGAGCCCACCGATCCGGCGTTGAAACGGCTGCTCCCGGGGGCGTCCACGGACCCCGAGCGAGCAGAAGAGTTCCGTCGGCTGACCGACAGGTCACTGCGCGAGGCGAAGATTGGGGCGCTGAAGGCGTCGTCGTTCGCCCTGGAATCCGACCCCGTCACCCTGACCGTGGAACAAGCGCAGGATTTCGCGCGATCGCTCAACGACATCCGGCTGGTGCTGGCAACCCGGCTGGACATCACCACGTCCGAGGACGCCGAACGGGTCGGTGAGCAGGTCGATTTCGCGGCCGTGGAGGACATCCACGACTACATGGCGGTCGTGTACAACTTTGTGTCCTGGCTGCAGGAGTCACTGATGAATGCGTTGCTCAAGACGCTCTGACCGCGCCGAGCACGGCACCGGGGGACTGTGAGATACCTCGCATATGTTGCACGCCCTCGACGCCGGGTGCCGAAGCGTTCGGTACGTGGGAGGCGTATTTTGTGCTGAATTTTCCAGTCTTTCGCGGTTGTGCCTCGCCTCCGAGTGCCAACTGTTACTTGTATTGTGTCCGCTCATCGGTGGCTCGGATAGGGAAAATCGGCGCGGAGCATTACTGTCTTTCGATATGCAGGATGAGCACGTGAACACTTCAGGCCCCAATCCGAACTCGCCCATTGGCGTGTTCGACTCCGGCGTGGGTGGACTGACCGTTGCTCGCTCCATCATCGACCAGTTACCGCACGAGGAAATCCTGTACGTGGGGGACACCGCGCACGGTCCCTACGGTCCACTGCCCATTGCGGAAGTGCGCTCCCTGGCCATGGACATCATGGATGATCTGGTTGATTCCGGCGTGAAACTTTTGGTGATCGCGTGCAACACGGCGTCCGCCGCCGTGCTGCGTGATGCGCGCGAGCGCTATACCCGGGCCTACAACATTCCCGTGGTCGAGGTGATCCAACCGGCCGTCCGGCGCGCGGTCGCGACCACGCGCAACGGGAAGATCGGGGTCATCGGCACGGAAGCCACCGTGGGTTCCCGCGCTTATGACGACACCTTTGCCGCGGCGCCGCATTTGCAGGTCACCTCCGTGGCATGTCCGGAATTCGTCGATTACGTGGAACGCGGAGTGACCACCGGACCGGAGCTCTTGCGCGCCGCTGAGGGATATCTGCAGCCACTCAGGGACGCGGGTGTGGACACACTGGTTCTGGGGTGCACCCACTACCCGCTCCTGACCGCTGTGATTTCCTACGTCATGGGTGACAGCGTGAACCTGGTGTCCTCGGCGGAGGAAACGGCGCGCGATGTGTACCGCGCGCTGATGGACAACAACCTGGAACGCGACGTCACCCTCACTCCGCACCACGAATTCCTGGCCACGGGTGACCCCGAGAGTTTTGAAGTTCTTGCCCGCAGGTTCCTCGGACCCGAGGTGCTGCGCGTCCGTCATACGTCCTCGGTGGCCGAGCAGTACCCCACGGGTTCTCTGGCCATGATCCACGCGGCTCAACGTTGAGTCGGCACCACGAAAGGCACCCGCAGTCATGATGTTGACCGTTATTGGGAACACCGGGAGCTTCCCCGGACCCAACTCTCCCGCGTCGTGTTACTTGCTGACCGGTGAGGATCACCAGGGCCGCACCTGGCGCGTGATCCTGGACATGGGAAATGGTTCCCTGGGCGTCCTGCAACGGCAGCTCGCGTTGGAAGACATCGACGCGGTGATGATTTCTCACCTCCACCCGGATCACTGCGTGGATCTGGCCGGTCTGCACGTGGCGGTCAAGTGGGACCCGCGGGGATGGACTGCCGGCCGCATTCCGCTGTACGGACCGTCCGGATTGCACGAGTACCTCAACCGCTCGCACGCGATGCCCGAAGGCCACACCATGGAGACCGAGTTCGTGTTCAACGTGTGGCGGGAACGCCAGCCGGTGACCGTGGGGCCCTTCACCGTGACCCCGTTCGAAGTGGAACACCCGTGCCCCGAGTCCTACGCCCTGCGGATCACGTTCGACGGACCGATGGGACCTTCGGTCATGACCTATTCCGGGGACACCGATTCGTGCGACGGGCTGGTGGATGCCGCTCGCGACGCCGACCTGTTCCTGTGCGAGGCCGCCTACGAAGAGGGCCGCGAAGACCACTTGCGAGGTATCCATTTGACGGGTTACCGCGCCGGCCAGGCCGCGGCCCAGGCCAACGTGCACCAGCTGCTGTTGACCCACCTACCGGTCTGGAATTCGCCCACCAGGACACGGCGCGAAGGCATCGCCGCGTTCGACGGTCCCGTGGGCATTGCGGAGCCGGGGTACACCTACAAGGTGGTTCCGGAAAAAGTCACCATTTCGGGTGCGTTGGCAAGGCCAGTAACGGCGGACTAGGCTGGCGACATGACTTCGCCTACCGATCCGTCACAAAATAATTCCACGTTGGTCGGGGAGCGATCCACCGCTGCTACGGAGCAGGCGAATATTGTGCGAGCCGATGGCCGCGCCGTCGATGAACTGCGCCCCATTACGATCACCCGCGGTTGGTCGGATCAGGCAGAGGGCTCCGCGCTCATTGAATTCGGTGCCACCCGAGTGTTGTGCACCGCGTCCCTGACCGAGGGAGTTCCCCGCTGGCTCAAGGGCGAGGGCCGCGGCTGGGTGACCGCAGAGTACGCAATGCTGCCGCGCGCCACATCCACCCGGTCGGCCCGCGAGTCCGTCAAGGGCAAAATTGGTGGCCGCACCCATGAAATCTCCCGCCTGATCGGCCGCGCGCTTCGTTCCATCATTGATTTGAAGGCCCTCGGTGAGAACACCGTGGTGCTCGACTGCGATGTCCTGCAGGCGGACGGTGGAACGCGCACGGCAGCAATCACCGGTGCCTATGTGGCGCTGGCGGAGGCGATTTCCTGGGCGCACGCGAACGGTGTGATCAAGGCCAACGCCAAACCGCTGGTGGACACCGTCTCGGCGGTATCGGTGGGCATCATTGACGGAGTTCCCATGCTGGACCTGCCGTACGTGGAGGACGTCCGTGCGGAGACCGACATGAACGTGGTGGTCACGGGATCGGGAGACTTCGTGGAGGTCCAGGGCACCGCCGAGGGTGCGCCCTTCAACCGGGGTGAGCTCGATGTGCTGCTCGACCTGGCGGTCGCGGGTTGCGCGCAGCTGACGACCATTCAGCAGGAAACGCTGGAGGCGGGTCGTGAGCGCTGACCCAGAACCGGCCAGGATTGTTCTGGCCACCAAGAACACGGGTAAGGTCCGCGAACTGCAGGCCATGGTCGCCGCGGCCGTGCCGCATCTCGACGCCGCCGCAGCCGTGGTGGACGCGCGCACCGCGGGACTCAGCGACGTCGTTGAGGACGGCGTGAGCTTTGCGGAGAACGCGCTGCTCAAGGCGCGCGCCGCGGTCCGCGAAACCGGAATGATCGCGCTCGCGGATGACTCGGGTCTCGCGGTGGACGTCATGGGAGGAGCCCCGGGCATTTTCTCCGCCCGCTGGTCCGGTCGTCACGGCGATGACAGCGCCAATCTGAATTTGCTCCTGGCGCAACTGGGAGATGTCCCCGACGACCACCGAGGTGCCCACTTCGTGTGCGCCGCCGCCGTGGTGACCCCCCTCGGCTCGGAACATGTGGTGCTCGGAGAACTGCCGGGGAGAATCCTGCGGGAACCGGCGGGTGAGCACGGTTTCGGGTATGACCCCATCTTCGCCCCGGACGGTTATGACGGTTTGAGTTGCGCACAGTTGACTCCGGAGGAGAAGAACCGGGTCAGTCACCGTGCGCGGGCCATGAAGGCTGTGTTGCCGCATCTCGTGGCGGCATTGGGAGAACAGGACGATTCGGGCGCGGTTGATCCACCGCGCCCGGCCTCGGGGGACTGAGTCATGAAATTCTCATGCGGGCATCTTCCGTTCGCTGACGCCGTGGACGCGGTGCTGGCGGAAGCGGGGGTGAGCGTGGACCGTTCCGAATGGGAGGTCCACGCGGGCGGTTCCGCACACATCGTGGTGAACGCGGGGCACGTGATGAGCGTGCGCATTGCCAAGAACCCCACATCGGGTGAAAACGTACGACGCCGCGTGCGGGCGCTCTCGCTGCTTCCCGACTTCGATTTCGCTATCCCGCGGCCGCTGACCCCGGTGCTCGACGAAGGGCGGTACACGGCCGTGGGGATGACGTGGCTCCCCGGGACCACCCGCGGACCCGGGCCCGTGGCCGCTACCGTCCTGGCCAGCGTGCTCGATCAGCTGCGTTCGGCCGAAGTTCCGCAGGCCGCGCCGTGGCTCGACCGGCCGGGACAGCACTGGGGCGGGCACCGCCGCCGCCACGTGCTGCTCGACCAGGTCATCCCGCGCCTGATCCCGGGGAACAGGCCGCGCGCCCTCGAAGCCATTCGGGACCTGGTGCAACTCGAGATGGTCCAGCCCGAACTGGTCCACGGTGACCTCATGGGCAACAACATGTTGTGGGAGAACGACCGGCTGGTGGGAATCATCGACTGGGATCACGCCTGTCTGGCCGACCCCGCCTACGACACCGCCTCCCTGGGCCTGTGGTTCGGTTGGGACAGCGTACGGCACGCCACCACCCCCGATGACTTCGAGCGGGCGCGGCTGCACGCCCGGATATTCCCCTTGCAGGCGGTCGCCTACGCGATCCATCACGAATTGGACATCGCCCAAATCAATCAGGCCGTGGAAAAGGCCGACGACTGGTACGAGGCTCACGCATCGGTCCACGCCTGAGCGCTCGCCCGATTACGGTCTCGGCCGTTCGTGGCGCAACCCCGCGAATTGTTCCGGGATGCGCGCAGCGTGTCTGAGGCCGACAGTAACCTGTCACCGTGCCCGTCAGTTTCACCGCCATAGACTTCGAAACAGCCAACCGTAGCTTTGCCTCCGCGTGCGCCATAGGCGTTGTCCGCGTGGAGGACGGCCAGGTGGCTGATACCCAGTACTCGCTGCTGCAACCCCCACCCGGCCACGACCACTTCGAACCGGGCAATATCAGGGTTCACGGAATTCGGCCGGCGGACGTGGCGGAAGCGCCGTCGTACGCGCAGTACTGGACGTGGCTCGTGGAACGGCTCGAGACCGGCGCCCCGGACGGAATCCTGGTGGCACACAACGCGATTTTCGACACCGGGGTCATCAAGGCAGCCAATGCGGCAGTGGGGCATCCGGCCCGGCCATGGCGCTACGCGTGCACGTTGAGATTGTCGCGGGCCGCCTATCGACTGCGGTCGTATTCGCTGCCGGCGGTCTCACACGCGGTGGGTGTTCCCCTAGAGAATCATCACAATGCATTGGCCGATGCCCAGGCGTGCGCGGGCATCGTCATGGATCTCGCGCACCGCAGCGCGGCCGACTCCATGGAGGAACTGGCCGCCCACTACGGCACCAAGATCTACAGCACCCGACTCTGACCGTGTTCGGTGCGCCTCCTTGCGCGGGCGCGCGCTCGTCGTTCCCGCGGGCAGGTCACACGTTCACGGGCGCCAGCGGTCGCTCCATTGGCGGGCGAGCTGGGCGAGCTCCGCGCCCACCGGGTCGGTCACTGCCGGAACGGCCTGCGTTCCCCACCGCGCTGCGCAGACGGCCGCCGCCACGGATCGAGCCCCGGGGGAGGCCGCCGGATGCGCCGAGATCACTTCGAGCGCCCGCGTCACGGTGTCGCCGCGCGCCCCGGCGGCGGCCTGGGCGGTACTCGCTGCGAACAGTCCCAGGGCCAGCGCCGACGACGCCGCGGTGCCGTCCCCGAGGGCCCGGGACAGGGCGCCGTCGGCGGATTCGAGGTCCGCGCGCTCCGTGGCCTGGGTGACCAAATGTAAGAGCGCGCGTGTCTTCGGTGCCGGGCGAGTCATGCCGTCGCAGACCTCGCTCACGGCGGTGAGCACCTCTCGGAAATCAGCGTCCGTCTCCTGGGCGCGCACGCTCGCGTGGATCGCAAGAGCCGCGCCGACCGCGGCCGTTTGGGCTTCCGCATGACCGTGCGTGATGGCGGCGGCGTCCACGATGATCGGCACGAGGGCCTTCCAGCCCAGATTGGGGATCAACCCGTAGGGAATGCTGCGCGCAAGAACCTCACCGCTTTCGGCCGTGGGATCGATCGGGCGAGCCACTTCGCCGAATTCGCCGGTGGCGAGTGCGGCAAAACTGTCACCCGAGAAAGCGCAGGCGCGGCTGAGCACGGGGAAATCACGGTCGAACTCGCGCGTGGGCGGCACCGGGGAACTGGCGGGCGGTCGAGCGCCGGCCGCCCGCGCCCAGCGCAGGTAGGACAGCCACGCGCACGCGCTCGGATCCGCGGACAGCCCGGTGTTGGCCCACTCGGCCACCTCATTGAGGGCATCCGCAGAACGGGCGGCCAGCTGCACGTACTCCTCGGAGGCCGGGCCGTCCGTTGCCGCGGCGACCGCCAGGCTGCCGAACACGGCGGTGACGGTGTCCGGGTACGCGCCCATAGCGGCATCGATACCGTGATCGGGGGAGAGCAAGGGTGACGGGGAAGAGGCCTGCATGCACCGAGTCTATGTGAGTGACGGTGAGCCAGTGCGTGTCGGTCAGGGTCGATAGATTGTCGAGCATGAGATTCCTCCACACATCGGACTGGCACCTGGGCCGCACGTTCCACGGCGTGGACGTTCTGAACGTTCAAGCCCGCGCCATGGACGAGATCGCCGCGTGGGTTGTCGAGCACCGCATTGATGCGGTGCTGATTTCCGGTGACGTGTATGACCGTGCGCAACCGCGCACGGAGGTGGTGGAACTGCTCAACGCCACCCTGGCGAGCATTCGCCGGGCCGGGGCGTACGTGGTGATGACCAGCGGCAATCACGATTCCGCCGCGCGTTTGGGTTTCGGGGCGCAAATCATGGCGCACGGCGGGGTCTTCATTCGCACCCGGGCCGAGCAGGCGGCTCTTCCCATTCTCTTCTCCGCCCATGAGTCGGGGGTGCGAGTCACGGACACGGCGCTGAACGGGGACGATCCGGGAGAACGCCCCGGTGCTCCCACGGTGGCCGTGTACGGCATTCCGTACCTCGAGCCGCGGTCGGTGGCACCCCGGTTGGCGTGCTCGGCCACCCACCAGGACGTTCTGGACACGATCGCCACTTCTACCGCCGCCGATCTCCGATCTCGGGCTCATACCCGGGGCGTGGTCATGGCACACGCGTTCGTCACGGGTGCGGCCACCACGGACTCCGAACGAGTCATCGACTGCGGGGGTCTCGGCACCGTCAGCGCGGACGTGTTCGCGGCACACAGTTATGCTGCGCTGGGCCACATCCACAGACGGCAAGCGGTCCGCCCCGCCGTGCGGTACAGCGGCTCACCCGTGGCCTATTCGTTCTCGGAGACGGGTCAGACGAAGGGCGCGTGGCTCGTGGAGTTCACGGACTCGGATGAACCGGCGGTCACAAGCCTCGACCACCGTGCCGGACTGCACCTTGCTCAACTGCGCGGGAACCTGGCGGACCTGCTGCGAGATCCCGGCCACGCGAGCGCGGAGAGCGCATGGTGCCAGGTGGTGCTCACCGATCCCGAACGACCCGCCTCGGCCATGGAGCGCATTCGCACCAGGTTTCCGCAGACCGTGGAACTGCGGTGGGAACCCGAGGGGGGCCGTTCACAACAGAAGCTCAGTTACAGCGCCCGGGTCGAGGTTGCGCAGAGCCCGGACTCCCTGTGCGCATCGTTCTTCGACCACGTCCGACAACGGTCGGTATCGGACGCGGAGCAGAACGATATCGCCTCAGCCGTGGCTGCCGCGCGCGCCGTCGGTGCGTCGGAATAGGGGAACACCATGAAACTGCATCGCCTGGAGATCACCGCATTCGGTCCCTTCGCGGGACACGAAGTGGTCGAGTTCGACACCCTGAATGAGGCCGGTGTGTTCCTGCTCAACGGTGAGACGGGGGCCGGCAAGACCAGCGTGCTGGATGCGATTTGTTTCGCCCTCTATTCCTCGGCACCCACCACGGTGGCCATGGGCGGTAGGAAACCGGGGCACAGTGACCACGCGGATCCTGACACGGCACCCCTGGTGGATCTGGAGTTCTCGGCCGGCGGTCGTCGGTGGCACATCAGCCGCTCTCCGGCCTGGAGCAAACCGTCCAAACGGGCGGCGTCCGGTTGGTCCGAACAACACGCCAAGGTGTTGCTACGCGAATTCGTGGCGGGTGTGTGGGAAGAACGCGGTTATCGACCGGATGACGTGGCCCAGACCGTCGAACACGTGGTGGGGTTGAACCGGGAACAGTTCACGCAAGTGATGATGCTGCCTCAGGGCCGGTTCGCGCAGTTCCTCCGGGCGGGTTCCAAGGAACGCGAGAAGCTTCTGGAAACGTTGTTCGGTACCGACATCTATCCAAGGATCCAGCAGGAACTCAAGGACCTGGCCTCCGCAGCCCAGGCCGACCTCGATGCGCTCAGGCTCGATCAGCAACGAGACCTTGAACGCGTGAGCCAACTGGACGAGCAGCTGGCGGAGGTGCTTGCGCAGCTGCCGGCGGAGACCGTTCCGCTGTCCGAGTCGCCGGGTTCCCATACCGGCGATGACCCGGTCGCGCACCCGACCGCAGACGCGGCAGGGGAGATGCCCGCACAGACAACCCTGGAGGAGCTGTCGGGCAAGCTCGCCACCGTGGTGCCCCTGCTCACCAGCGCCCGTAATGCGGTGAGCGCCCAGCAGACACAGGCTGCCGCGCGAGCACGAGAGCTTACCGAGTGGCTCTCCAACATTGAACGCCACGACCGGCTGAGCGGGCTCCGCGCCGAGCTGGAGGCGCAACGGGACACCGTGCGCATTCGGGAGGCACAGCTGACACGGCACCGGGCCGCACGACAACTGGCCGGCCTCGCCAACGCGGCCGACCACGCGGAGTCGGCGGTGGACCACGCCCGAACCACGGCGCGGGCCGCACGAGAGGCGTTGTCGGCGGGGTCCACGGGTCACGAGCGATTTCGGCTTGTCCTGGGTGGGCATGGCGCCGTTCTGGAGGGCTGGCTGACCGGTGACCGAGATCTGGCGGCCGTTCGAGACGCGGCCGTGGGTGCTCGTCACGGCGCCCAACAGGCGCTCGAGGAGGAGGAATCGCTGCACACCAGCCAGCTGGCCCTGACCGACGTGGAACAGCATCTGGCACAGCATCATGCTCGTAAAGAAACTGTCGAGAACATCCTGGGTCGAGACATCGAGGAACGAGCCGCGGTGGAGCGCACCGGGGACGAGCTGCGCGAAGCCACACGGGATGCCGCCGTGATCCGGGACCGTGATGAACGAGTGCGTCAGACCTTGGCGGCAACGGAGACGTTCCAAGAACTCGCCCGGGAGCGGGATGCACGCGGAGACCACTATCGCACCGCGGAGGATGCTCGCCGTGCTGCGGCTCACCGTGTGGAGGAACTGGAAGCCCAACGATTCGCCTCCGCGGCCGCGACGCTTGCCTCAGCACTGCGCGCGTCAGAACCATGTCCCGTGTGCGGGTCCACACTGCACCCCGCTCCCGCGGGGCATGAGCGGGGCCGTGAAGTCACCGAGCGCACACTCGCGGGCGCCCGGGCAACCCGAGACGAAGCCCAGGCGGAATCCGACCGGACCCACGGTGAATGGCAGGCGGCTCAGCAGCGGGCCGCCCAGGCACTCGGTGCCGGAGCGGAGGAAGACATCACCGCGGTTCGAGCCGCGGCCGCGGAATCCGCTCAGGCCGTTGCCCGGCTCGAACGCCAACTCGTGCGCGCCCGTGAAACCGCGGACACGTTGACGACCCTTGAGCACCGCATCGACGAGTCACGGGCAGCCCTGCGCGATATCGACCTCCGGATCGAACGCGATGCCACGCGGAGGACGTCTCTGACCGCGCAGCTGCAGGAGGCCCGAGAGCGTTTGGACCGGGAATTGGCCGGCTTTGCATCAGCCCGGCAACGGATGGCAGCTGCCCAGGACCTCATGGAGGCGGTCTCCGTCATGGAAACCGCCCAGCGTGGCCTCGACCGTGCCACCCAAGAACTCGACTACGCACGGCACACGCTCACGGGCGAGCTGGCGGAGTCCCCCTTTGCAACGGCGGAGCAGGTGCGGTCGGCACTTCTGCAACCGTCCGAGGCCCAGGAGATCGAAACCTGGCTGCAGCATCACCACGACCGGCTCGGCAAGATCACCGCCGAACTGGCCACGGAGACCATGGTGGCCACGGGTCAGCTCTCGCCGCGGGAGCGCGCCGAAACGTCCACGGAATCCGTGGCCAGAGCCGCGCAGCACAGCGAGAGCCTCGCGGCCCAGCGCGACCGGATCACCGCGGCGTCGGGAACCGTCACCGCCCTTGAGCGCGCGGTTCGGGAACTGGATCGCGCGGTCGGTGATCGCGGTGAACGCCTGCGCCGCGCCCGGGAGAAGTCGGAACGGCTCACCGGCCTGTCCGCCGTGGCCAATGGGTTGTCCTCCGACAACAGTCTTCGTATGACGCTGACGTCCTTCGTGCTCGCGGCCAAGTTGGAGCACGTGGCGGCCGTGGCCTCGGAACATTTGCAGCGGATGTCCTCCGGCCGGTTCAGCTTGCTCCACACCGACCAGACGCGGGGCGGGGGAAAGGCGGGGCTGGGCCTGGAAGTGGACGACTCGTGGACAGGGGTTCGCCGAGGCACCGAAACGTTGTCCGGCGGTGAATCATTCTTCACGTCCCTCGCGCTCGCCCTGGCGCTCGCGGACGTGGTGCGCGCGGCCGCGGGCGGCCAGGAGATGGACACACTGTTCGTGGACGAAGGTTTTGGTTCCCTGGACGAGGACACCCTGGAACAGGTGCTCCAGACCATCGACGGGCTCCGACAGAACGGACGGGTGATTGGACTTGTCTCCCACGTGGCGGAGATGAAACAGCGCATCGGTGCACAACTGGTCGTGACCAAGACCCCCAAGGGGTCACACCTGCGCGTCATGACCGGTCTGGAAACGAACGCGTAGGCTGATCCCGTGAGTTCTTCCGTGCCCGCACCCTCGCCCGTCACGTCCACGACCGTTCCCGAGCTGATCAGGGACGTCAAAGTGCTCAATGGGATGGGCGGGCGCGGCCTCACCCGGATCACACTGGCGTTGCGATTGCCCCAGGTCCTCGCGCCCCTGGGTGTGATCACATGGATCGCCACCCAGACGGCTTCCCCGTGGACGGCGGCGCTGGGTTCGGCGGCCGTGTGTCTGGGCAGTGCCCTGTGCGGAATGATTATGACGTTCTTCGTCAACGTCCCTTGGCGTCAAGCGGGGTTGGCCGTGCTCGCCCTGGTGCAGGGCACGGTCATGTGGTTGTTGCCCCTGGCTCCCATTGAATCCGTCCCGACCGGGATCGAGAGTGTGGGGATGTTTCTGCCCTTCTTCCTCGCCGGATTGTCCCTGGCCCCGCAGGGCCTGGCCTGCAGGATCCGGTGGAATTCCCTGTTGGAACATCGCCAACGGGTGGACCTCTTACCCTCCGCCATGCGCATGGAATCCGTGAGTGAAGCCATGTCCGTGGTGACGGGCGCCGCCATCACCGGGTTGATCGCCACCACGGCGGGGCCGCAAACCGTACTGCGGGTCTCGGCGGTGCTTTCGGTGGTCATGGTGCTCATCTTCATGCTTCATCCATCCGCCAGGTTCAAACAACCCGTTCTCACCATGTCGCTGCGGGAGGGATCGGAAAGATTGGCCCTCGCTCAACGCTGGTCCGCGCAACGACTGCGCACCATGTTGCTAGTGGGATGCGGTGGTCTGGGGGCTCTGCTGGGCGCGATCCAGGGGTGCCTGGTGGTGTTTGTCGTGTCGGTGGACATCGTGCCGTCGGTGGGTGCCCTGTACGCGTTCCTGGGTTTGACGTCCGCGATCGCCGCTATTGTCACCGTGTCCTGGCGCACTCGGGTGTCGCCCCGGAACCTGTGGATCCTCTACGGCACGGCCGCGCTGCTGACCTCCATGATGTTATCCACCCCTTCGGGGGCGCTCGGGTTCGCGGTGGTGCTCGCATTTATCGGCTTGACCATCGGGCCGAGCCTGCTGTGCCTATTCGGGCTGGCGGCCTACGTGGCTCCGGAGAACATGTACATGGGGCTCGTCTCTCATATGACCGCCGCAACCTCCGCCGGAACGGCCTTGGGGTTAGTGCTCAGCGCGTATTTCGGCGTTCGGTACGACTACATTTCCGCTGCGTTGGTGCCGGTGGCCATGGCCCTGATTCCATTGGCCGGCGCACTGGCTTTCATTTACCTGTGGCGCCGGTCGCCGTTGTCCAGCCTGCACGGGTGACCAGTACGGGGGCCGGCGCCGCCCGGTGAAAACCGCGCGGGAAAAGTAGGGAGGTCCCCGGACGTCGGCGCCAGAGTGCTCAGGAATGACGAACCGCGTCGCAGCCGTTGCCGGCCGTGACGCGGTTCATTCGGGTGGCAGGGGTGCCCGCGGACTCAGTGACCGCGCGCGATCCATTCGCTCAGATGCGGTTTCTCGCTGCCGACCGTGGTGGAGTCTCCGTGCCCGGTGAGTACCAGGGTTTCCTCCGGCAAGCTGAGGATGCGCTCCCGAATGGAGTCGATGATGGTGGGGAAATCCGAGTAGGACCGTCCCGTAGCACCCGGGCCGCCCTGGAACAGCGTGTCACCACTGAACAGCACGCCGTGATCGCCGAGATCGGGAGCGTGGAAGGCCACGGACCCGGGGGAGTGCCCGGGGGTGTGCAGTACCGTCAGCGCCGCCGTACCCGCGACGATGTGCTGGTTGTCCTCGAGCGGTTCCGGCTCGGAGCCGTCCGAGAACACCTTGCGCCACAGCACCAGGTCCTCCGGGTGCAGATAGACCTGGGCGTCGGTGCCGGCCAGTTCCACGAACTCGCGGACCGCGCCGATGTGGTCGTCGTGTCCGTGGGTCAGCAACACGTGGGTGATGGTTCGCCCCGCCACAGCGTCCACAACGGCTTGGGGGTTGTGCGCCGGGTCAATCACCGCGCACTCCACCTCGTTGCCGATGATCCACACGTTGTTGTCGACCTCCCACGTTCCGCCGTCCAGGCTGAACGTTCCGGAGGTGACGCAGTTGTCGACCCGCAGGCCGGTCTGGTCGTCAGTCAGAATGGTTGTCGGCTGTTCGCTCATCGGGGCATCTCCACTACGGATCGCAGGACCTTACCGGCCTTCATGGTCTCGAATGCTTCGTCCACTTTGTCCAGCTCGATGCGCTCGGTCACGAACGCATCGAGGTCGAGGCGGCCCAGCTTGTACTGGTCCACGAGCATGGGGAAGTCACGCGAGGGTAGGGTGTCCCCGTACCACGCGGACTTGATGGAACCGCCGCGGGAGAAGATTTCGTCCAAGGGCAGATCAATGGTGGTACCGGGATCGGGCACGCCCACCAGGACCACGCGTCCGGCGAGATCACGAGCCTGGAATGCTTGCTTGAAGGTGGGCTCGATGCCCACGGCATCAATCACCAGGTCCGCACCGTTACCGTCCGTGAGCTCCTTGATGGCTTCCACCGGATCACGGTCCTTGGAGTTGACGGTGTGGGTTGCGCCCAGGCGCTGGGCGGTGGCGAGCTTCTCGGTATCCAGGTCCACGGCAATGATGGTCGTGGCTCCGGCCAGGGCCGCGCCGGCAATTGCGGCCGTACCCACGCCACCGCAGCCGATCACCGCCACGGATTCCCCACGCTTCACGGCGCCGGTGTTGATGGCGGCACCGATGCCGGCGGTCACGCCGCAACCGAGCAGACCCACGGCGGCGTACTGGTGGTCCTCGAGGGGGGTTTCCACTCGAGTGCACTGCCCGGCCGCGACCAAGGTCTTCTCCGCAAAGGCGCCGATGCCCAAAGCCGGTTCCAATGCGGTGCCGTCCTCAAGAGTCATTTTCTGGGTCGCATTGTGCGTGTCGAAGCAGTACCACGGTTCGCCCCTGCGGCACGCACGACACTCGCCGCACACCGCCCGCCAATTGAGGATCACGTGATCGCCCACCTCGACCTCGGTGACGCCTTCGCCCACGGCGCTGACCACACCGGCGGCTTCGTGGCCGAGCAGGTAGGGGAAATTGTCACCTACACCGCCCACCTTGTAATGCAGGTCGGTTTGGCACACGCCGCACGTCAACACGTCCACCAGGGCCTCGCCGGGCCCGGGATCCGGTACCAGAATTGTTTCCACCGTGGCCGGTTCGTTTTTTGCCTTGACCACTACACCTTTGACCTTGTGCATGCGTGTGCCTTCCTGTTGGGTTGTTGCTGGCGTCACTTCCAGCTTAGGCCAGAGCTCGGGTGAGGCGCCGGGAGTTCGCCCCGCGAGGAACTGCGCTGCGACGTCGCAATCCCGGGTCGATACCCGCATGCCCCCGCGGTGGCGGCGCGGTTCGACGTGCCCCGGCGTGGGCGCGCGGTCACGGCGGCGTTAACGGCCGAAGCCGGTTCGTGACCCCGTGGGGGCCTCGAACCGGCTTCGGATCGAACGCGCGCAGTGACCGACGCTAGTTCTTCGCATCCTTGGAATCCTCGGAATCGGACGAGTAGTCGATGTGGTCGTGCTGCAGGCGGAGCTTGCGGCCCTCGGCCTCAAGTTTTTCCTCCTTGGCCTGGAGCTTCTTGGTCTGACGGACGTCACGCGGGGGCAACTGAATGGTGCTCTCGGCCCGCAGGCCACCCTGGAGCTGGCGTCCGCGCTCGACCTCGGCATCGACCTCCGCGCCGAACAAAAGCACGTTGTTCATGATCCACAAGCCCAGGAGCAGGATGATCACGGAGCCGATGATGCCGTAGGTGGCGTTGTAACTTGCGAAGTTGGACACGTAGAACGCGAAAGCGGCACCGGCCAGACCCATGGCCACCAGCGCGATCACGGCACCGGGGCTCATCCAGCGAAACTTGGGCTGCTTCACGTTGGGAGTCGCGTAGTACAGCAGTGCGATCAGCAGCACCACCAGAAAGAGGATCACGGGGATCTTGGCCCAGTTCCACACGGTCACCGCGGTGGTGCCCAGGCCCACCAGGTCGCCCACGGTCTGAGCGATGTCGCCGGACAACAGCACCATGAACATGACCAGCGCCACGATCAAGACGACCGCCAGGGTCACGAGCAACATGGTGGGCTTCAGCTTCAGGAACGGGCGCCCCTCGCTCACCTCGTAGACCCGGTTCATGGCACGACCGAACGCGCCCGTGTACCCGGAAGCCGTCCACAATGCACCGGCCACACCGACGACCAGGGCCAACCCGGCACCCGACTGGGTGGTCAACTGCGAAATGGGGCCGGACAACAGACTCACAAGTTCGGCGGGCGCGTACTGCTCCAGAAAGTCCAGGATCGCCGTGGTGGTGGCTTCACCCTGGCCGAAAACGCCCAAGAGAGACACCAACGCCAACAGCGCCGGGAAGATCGACAGCACCGCGAAGTAAGTCAGTGACGCTGCCAGGTCGGTACAGCCGTCCTTGCTGAACTCCGAAAGAGCGCGTTTGAACACGTACCCCCACGACTGCCCCTTGAGATCAGTAGGAGAGTCGGGCTTGGCGTCGTGGTCCGGATCTGGGGCCGCGTGGCCGCGGCGCTGCGTGGCTTCAAGCTTTTGCTCGCTCATCGCGTAGTCCTCACTAAGAAAAGTGTCGCTGGTGCTAATGACGGTTCTTAGACAGTCTACTGAGCTGTGGGGGTTGGATCGTGTACCCCGCAGCTTACCGCGGCATTCGGTCTCCCTTCCGTGGCCAGCGGGCCTATCGATGCAATGACAACGAATACTGGTGAACGCGTTCGCTCAACCGCATCAGCACTCGGACTTCATCCGGATCAAGTGCCGTGCTGATGAGTTCGGCAACCATTTGGTCGTGACTGACAGAAATGGCCTCGTACAGTTCCGAACCACTACTGGTCAGCGCGACACGTACACCCCGTAGATCTTGCGCATCCTGGCGCCGGGTGACCAAGCCTTTCAACTCAAGACGCTCCAGCATTCTGGAGAGACTGGACTGCGTCAGTAGTACATGACTGTTGAGGTCCCGCAAGCGCAAACCATTGCGGTCAGCGGTGTACAGAGTTGCCAGGACCTCGAATTCCCGACGCGATAAACCATGTAAGTTCACGTTGCGTTGTAGCACGCGAGTCACGGAGACGTGGCAACGCCCCAGGGCCTCCCATGCTTCGATACTGCCTCTTGACGGCATAATTCCCCCTTTGAACGCTCACCCCCTATGAGCGTTCTTTCCATGCTACGAAACCGCGGCGGCAGCTCCGGTGTCGCTGGTGTCCACATTTATGACACCCCTGGATAACCTTGTCCCCGCAAGGGTGCACAGCGCGGTGCCGGTCGTAGCTCGCTTAAATGGCACGGGAGCACTTGTACGACATGTACAAATGCTCCCATGGAAACGCAACCCCGGCTCGGGCTCGGGGTAACTCAGCAGGTCAGCGAATACCCAGCACCTCGGAGGTGTGACCGATAATCTCATCCGCGAGCTGCGGGTTGTCGTTGAGCTTCACACCGTAGGCCGGAATCAGTTCCTTCAACCGGGGCTCCCACTCAGACATCTTGGACGGGAAGCAACGGGACAACAGATTCAACATGATGGGCACCGCGGTCGACGCACCCGGGGACGCGCCCAGCAATGCGCCGATAGAACCGTCCGCGCTGGTGACCAGTTCGGTGCCGAACTGCAGAATGCCACCCTTCTGAGGGTCCTTCTTCATGACCTGGACACGCTGGCCGGCCTCGATAAGATCCCACTGGCCAGCCTCAGCAGTGGGGTAGTACTCGTGCAAGGCGTCCATGCGCTGGGAACGGGTCTTGGTCAATTCGCTCAGAAGGTACTTGACCAGGTCGAGATTGGACAGTCCCGCGCGAGTCATGGGGTACAAGTTGTGCGCCCGCACCGACTTGGGTAGGTCCAGCAGAGAACCGTGCTTCAAGAAGTTCGGCTTGAACCCACCGTAGGGCCCGAACATGACGGCCTTCTTGCCATTGACGTAACGGGTGTCCAGGTGCGGTACGGACATGGGAGGTGCTCCCACGGAGGCCTGCCCGTACACCTTGGCATTGTGCTGGGAGGTGACGGCGGGATCGGTGTTACGCAGGAACAGCCCGGACACCGGGAAACCTCCGAAGCCCTTGGCCTCCTTGATACCGGAGCGCTGCAACAGGTGCAGGGCACCGCCGCCGGCGCCGAGGAACACGAATTTGGCGTGGACGCTCCGGTTGTTGTCGCTGTTGAGGCGATCCTCAACCTTGACCAGCCAGGAACCGTCCGACTGCCGGTTCAAGGTGGTGACCTCCTGGCCGTAGCGGACCGTGGTGCCCTGGCCCGCCACGTAGTCGATCAGCTGATTGCTCAGCGCACCGAAGTCCACGTCTGTGCCCTCGGGAGCGAAAGTCGCGGCCACACGACCGGCGCCGCGACCGTGCATGGTCAACGGGGCCCAATCGGCGATCTTGTCGCGGTCCTCCGAGAATTCCATGCGCTCGAAGAGCTTGTTCTGTTTGAAGGAGTCATAGCGGGTACGCAGGTAGCGGGCGTGGTCCTCGCCAAACACCATAGAAATGTGCGGAACCGGGTTGATGAAGCTGGAAGGATCCTTGAGCACTCCGCTCTCCACCAAGGTGGACCACAGCTGACGGGTCACGTGGAACTGCTCGTTGATATTCAGTGCCTTCTGCGCGCTCACGGAACCGTCTGCGGCCTGGGGTGCGTAGTTGAGTTCACACAGGGCCGCGTGACCGGTACCGGCATTGTTCCAGGCGTTGGAACTTTCCAACCCTGCGCGGTCCAGACGCTCCAGGATGGTCATGTCCCAGTGGGGCTGAAGATCCTTGAGGATGGTTGCAAGCGTGGCACTCATGATGCCTGCGCCAACCAGAAGAACGTCAGTGGATTCTATGGGCTGAGTTGAAGTCAAGGTGTCTCCCGGAATGCTTTGCGGCGCCTCGGTGCGCCGCGTGAGGTTCGCCCCAAGACTATCCCCAGCCCGTGACGATCACCGAATGGAAGGTGTCACGGAATGCGCATTCATCAGCTGCCACGCAGGGTCAGGTCGTTGAACAGCTCATGTCCGGTCGAGGTCAAGGGAAAGGTCTCGACCCTGTTGTTAACGGCCACGGCCGATACGGGGTGCGCAAGCGGAATGGCCGGCAGCATTTGCGAGATCCGATTGTTCAACGCCCGGTACGTGTTGGCCCGGGCGGCGTCGTCGGAGATTGCGGCCGCCCGATTGACGGCCGTGAACAGGCCCGTGTCCCGAATCCCGAATTCGGCGTTGGGGGAGCCCAGCAACGGGCCCAGGAAATTATCCGGATCCCGGAACCCGCCACTCCATCCCATCAGACTGAGGGCATGACGTGACTCCGGATCCGTCACCTTCTGCACGTAGTCGTCGTCCCAGTTCACGGCTACCGGGTCCACGGTGAACCCCACCCGCGTGAGCTGCGAGGAGATCATGGCAAATACCTGCTCGGGTTTTTGCAGGTACAACCGGGAGGTATTGCGCGGATAGTAAAAACTCAGCCGTTCGCCGTTGTACTTCGAGTCGGCGAGCAGGTCGCGAGCGCGTTGTGGGTTGAATCCTGGGACCTGTAGGTCATCACCATCCACGTTGAATCGCGCCGGGATGAACTGATCGGCCACGTTGGTGCCATTGGGGAACAGTTCGCGGGCAATGGCACCTCGGTCAATCGCCGCGGCGATCGCACGGCGAATCATCACGTCCTGGAGCAGCGGAAGACGCTGATTGATTCCCACGTAGGACACGGAATACGGGTCACGGAACAGCACCTGGGTGCCGCTGCGGGCCAGGGGAGCGAAATCGTCCAGGCCCACCTGGTCATAGGCATCCACCTGGCCGGACACGAGGGCCGCATACCGGACTTTGGAGTCCGGGACACTGCGGAACTCCACGCTGCCGAGGTGGCCCAGTTGCGCCCAGTAATCGGGATTCACGCTCAATCGAACCGTGGTGGCATCGGCGGAGTCGAAGCGAAACGGGCCGGTGCCCACGGGATGGCTGCGTGAGGCGTCGGCCGCGATGCTGTCGGGTGAGGCGAGACCGAACGACGGCTGGGTCAGCGCGTGGAGCAGCGGGCGGTACGGGTGGCGCAGCACGATCTTGACCGTGCGCTCGTCGACCACCTCGCAGCCGCCGTAACTGGACGGTGTGGACGGATCCGTGTTGCCGTGCCGGAACACCGTGGCGAAAGACGTTCTGGGCGCCCACGGCGCATCCGACTCGGCCTGCTCCCGCCACTTGTCGAAGTTCGCGCGCACGGCCTCAGCGTCCAGGGCGGCGCCGTCGTGAAACGAGATACCGCGCCGGAGGGTGAAGGTCACGGAGCGCTTGTCGCCGTCGACCTCCCAGGATTCGGCCAGACCCGGGAGCGGCTCCCCGGTCGAGGAATCCGCCCTGACCAGACCCTCGAGAACTTGAGCGGCGATCCGAGAAGTCTCCACCGAATTACTGATGGACGGATCCAATGTGGCGGGAGAGGCCGCCTGGGCGAAAACGAACGAGGCGTCGGGTGCAGCCGGGGAATCCTGTGACCGCGGCGTGGTGGCACCGCAACCTGTTTGCACCATTCCCAGCCCGGCCGCGGCCAGAAACCCGCGACGACCGAACTGGAATTCCGAGGTGCGCAACGAAGCAGATCCTTTCACCGACCGACAGCTGTTGACGGAGCTAACCGGGTTGGTGCGCAAGACGGGAATCGAACCCGCACGCCGTGAGGCACAGGAACCTAAATCCTGCGTGTCTACCAGTTCCACCACTCGCGCAGCTCGCACGGGCCTGCCCGGCGAACGAGAACCATGGTAACCGGACAATCGTGGTCGAACGTGCCGGGCACCCGCGTCGCAGTGCCCGGCCGCGTGCCACGACCCCGCCGTTCAGTCCAGGTGCAGGTCCCGGCGCAACTTGGCCACGTGGCCCTTTGCGCGAACGTTGTATTGCGCGAGTTCCACGACACCCTGGGCATCCACGACCACGGTGGAACGGATGAGACCCTCATACGTCTTGCCGTAGTTCTTCTTCTCGCCCCAGGCACCATAGGCTTCGGCCACGGCATGGTCCTGGTCCGAGAGCAGCGGGAACGTCAGTTCCTCCTTGTCGGTGAAGCGTTCCAGCGCGGCCGGGGCGTCGGGGGAAATTCCCAGCACCGCGAAGCCGTCTGACGTGAACCGCGCAAGGTTGTCACGAAAATCACACGCCTGCGTGGTGCAGCCCGGTGTGGCTGCTTTGGGGTAGAAGTACACGATCACTCGCTTGCCGCGGTAGTCCTGAAGGGAGACGTCGTGGCCATTCGCATCGTTGAGGGTGAACGCGGGTGCGGTGTCTCCGGCGGTTAACGTGGTTGTCACAGGGGGTTTCCTTCCGATGGGCAACAGGGGTCTCGTATCTAGGCCGGCCGCGCAAGGACATCTCGTGGCCAGGGGCCAGAGGTTGCAGCAGGCTCATGCGTAGGGTATCCGCTGGAAGAGGCGCCCTACATCACGACCCTTGCTTAATAAGTACCCTGATTAGAATCTGTCGGATTCATCCGCGGCGGGTATACTGGTGGGTATGTCTTATCGAAACCAGTGGCCCCCGAATCGCCTGCTGTCGACCGCAGCGCGACTGGTGGAACACGCATGGAACGAGAGCCTCGCGTCGCTGGGCATCACTCATGCAGGTGTAATGGCCCTGGATGTCCTGCAGGCCGAGGGCAGTATGACCCAGGCGCAACTTGCACACAAGGTTCGCGTTCAGGCTCAAACCATGGGCAAGACCTTGCATCGACTTGAGGTTCACGGGCACATCACCCGGTCCAAGAACGTTCGTGACCGTCGTTCCCATGTCGTGTCCATCTCCCCGGAGGGGGAAAGAGTCCTGGACACGGCGACCAAACTGGAAAATGATCTCCTGGGTGAGGGCACCCTGATGGATGATCATCTGCGGCGTTCGTTGGCCGAAATCATTTCCACCCTGGGCGGTGCCCGATGGAAATTGGAGGTTTCCAATGACGGTGTGGTGCGAGAGGACACGGAGAACTCCGTCAGCGAGGCGCAGTAACTCCTGCGGGCCGACCGACATCAACGCCACCTCAGCTGAGGTGGCGTTGATCTTTAACAGCAAGTTCCATTGCACAATAAAGAAGTTCGGCCGCATTTCAAGCAATGCGGCCGAACTCATAGGGTGCGCCCCCTGGGACTCGAACCCAGAACCCATTGATTAAGAGTCAATTGCTCTGCCAATTGAGCTAGGAGCGCCAGCGTCACCGGGAAAAATTTAGCACACGATCCGCTCCGTCCGGCAACGGCTCCGTGCGAGATTTCCCTGCGCAACGAGAGATAACTGTAGCACCGCCCGAGGATCTGTCCAATTCGGCAGGCGTGGCGCCGGACACGTCCGAAGAGGCCCTCGCACGTACCATGGAGCCATGACCTCTCAGTACCCCGTCGTGCCCCTGTCGGACTTGCGCGTGATCTCCCTGCCGGAGCAAAAGCTCTTCGATCAAATCAGTGCCGAACTTGATGACTTCACCTGTGTTCTGTGGGATCTCGAGGGTGAACCCGAGGGGTGCGCACGCGAAGACATCGACATCGCCGTGGCACCGTACTTCAGCGGTCGGTGGTTGGAGAATCCCGCCGTGGTCGAACACGTGAAACTCCTCCAGTTGCAGTCCACCGGTTACGACGGCGTGCCGGAGCGAATCGGCCCTGACGTGGCGTTGAGCTCCGCCGGCTGGGTGCACGCCGCGGGTACCGCGGAGATCGCGGTGGGTCTCATCATTGCCGCGCAGCGCAACATCGATCGCGCCATCCTGCAGCAGAAGGACGGTGTGTACAAGCGGTTCTTTTCCCGTGCGGTGGCGGATTCCCGGGTCACGGTGGCGGGAATCGGAGAAATCGGCTCGGCCGTCATCGACCGCCTGCGCCCGTTCGAGGTCAAGATCACTCGCGTGGCGTCGTCGGCGCGCGAGGACGAGCAGGGCCAGGTTCGCGGCGTGGCCGACTTGGATCAGATCCTGCCCGAGACCGACATTCTGGTGCTCGCGCTCCCGCTCACCGAGGCCACGGAGGGCCTGTTCGACGCGGCGGCCCTGCGGAAACTCCCCGACGACGCTCTGGTCGTCAACGTGGGGCGGGGGTCGTTGGTCGATACGGATGCTCTCACCGAGGAAGTGCTGCAGGGACGGCTACGCTGCGCCCTGGACGTGGTGGACCCGGAGCCGCTACCCGGCGATCACCCCCTCATGAGCGCCGCGGGATCCATCGTGCTCCCGCACGTGGGCGGATCCAATGTGTCCTACCGGCCCCGCGTGCGCGATCTGATTCTCCAGCAGGCCGAGCGCATCAGGGCCGGGCACGCGCCGCAATTCTTGGTGCAACCCGGGCGCCTCTACATCCCGCCCACCGGTGAGTAGTTCATAATGTGAGACATGATGTCCGAAGATTGACACAGGAGACGCGCGCTTCACTACAGTGGGTGTTATGCAGTTCGCACCGAGTGACGTCGTAGACCTTGGAGTCGTAGTTCTTATCGGACATCGGGCCTGAGGAACATACGCCGCGCGTGGACACAGGCCCGAACGCTCACGAAACCCGTGGCGTGAGGGCCTTTCCTTATGTACAACGATCCGCACCGGTTCACCGTCATCGGTCAGGGGATGGCCCGCCCGGCGTTCAGCACCAATAGCAGGTAAAGGAAATATCCACTATGAGTAAGGATCAGCCGATTTCACCGGCCGTGATGGCCCATCGGCGTGCCGAGAACACCTCAGCGTCATTGGTGGGCGCGGAATCGGAGCAGCATCCCGTGGCCACCGCGGTGGCCGGTGCTGAAGGCCCGGAGGAAATGACCGGCTCGCGGGCCATTATTCGCTCCCTCGAGCAGCTCGGGGTCACCGATGTCTTCGGTCTTCCGGGTGGCGCGATCCTTCCCACCTACGACCCCCTGATGGATGCGGAGAAGATCAACCACATCCTGGTGCGTCATGAACAGGGTGCGGGACACGCGGCGGAGGGCTACGCCCTGGCATCGGGTCGCACCGGTGTGTGCATTGTGACGTCCGGTCCGGGCGCGACCAACTTGGTCACCGCACTCGCGGACGCGAACATGGATTCGATCCCCATGGTGGCCATTACGGGTCAGGTCCACAGCGCTTTCATCGGAACCGATGCGTTCCAAGAGGCGGACATCGTGGGCATGACCATGCCCATCACCAAGCACTCCTACTTGGTGACAGACCCCCGGGACATTCCCCGCGTTCTGGCGGAGGCCTTCCACTTGGCCTCCACCGGACGCCCCGGCCCGGTCCTGGTGGACGTGTCCAAGGACGCCCAGGTCTCCACCATGACGTTCTCCTGGCCCCCGCAGTTGGATCTGGCGGGCTACCGCCCCGTGACGCGCGGTCATTCCAAGCAGATCAGGGAAGCGGCCCGTCTGATTGCTTCCGCCGAGCGTCCGGTGCTCTACACGGGCGGAGGCACCATGCGGGCCGACGCCGCTGCGGAGCTTCTCGAGCTCGCCGAGCTCACCGGGGCGCCCGTGGTCACCACGCTCACCGCTCGTGGCGTGTTCCCGGACTCCCACGAGTTGAACCTGGGTATGCCCGGTATGCACGGCACGGTCCCGGCCGTTTACGCATTGCAGCAGGCGGACCTCTTGGTGACCCTGGGTGCCCGGTTCGACGATCGGGTGACCGGTCAGTTGGACACCTTCGCCCCCAATGCCAAGGTGATCCACGCGGACATCGATCCCGCGGAGATCTCCAAGAACCGCACGGCGGACGTTCCGATCGTGGGTGACCTCAAGAGCGTGATCCCTGATCTCAGTGAGGCGGTGCGGCAAGAATTCGAGACGCGCGGGACGCCGGATCTGGGCACGTGGTGGACCACGCTGTCGAGCCTGCGCGAGACATACCCGCTCGGTTACAACCGCACCGATGACGGGCTGGGTAGCCCCCAGTACGTGATCGAACGCATCTCGGCGCTGACCGGGCCCGAAGCCGTCTACGTCTCCGGTGTGGGCCAGCACCAGATGTGGTCCGCGCAATTCGTCAACTACGAGCGCCCGCGGCAGTGGCTGAACTCTTCCGGCCTGGGCACCATGGGCTTTGCGGTTCCCGCAGCCATGGGCGCACAGGTGTCCCAGCCGGACCGCGTGGTGTGGGCCATTGACGGCGACGGCTGTTTCCAGATGACCAATCAGGAACTGGCCACGTGCGTGATCAACAACATCCCCATCAAGGTGGCCGTGATCAACAACTCCTCGTTGGGCATGGTGCGCCAGTGGCAGACCCTGTTCTACGACGGTCGCTACTCCAACACGGAGCTGGACACCGGCCACAATTCCCGTCGCGTGCCGGACTTCGTGAAGTTGGCCGAGGCCTACGGGTGCGCCGCGTTGCGGTGCGAAAACGATGATCAAGTGGATGACGTGATCAAGCAGGCCCTGGAGATCAACGACCGCCCCGTGGTGATCGACTTCGTGGTCTCTGCCGACGCCATGGTCTGGCCCATGGTTCCCTCGGGCGTTTCCAACGACCAGATCCAAATTGCCAAGAACCTGACTCCTGACTGGAACCCGGAGGACTAATCGATGAGCCGACACACTCTCTCCGTTCTGGTCGAGGACAAGCCCGGCGTGCTCACGCGCGTTGCCGGTTTGTTCGCGCGCCGTGCGTTCAACATCCACTCGCTGGCGGTGGGCCCCACCGAACTTCCGGGGATCTCACGGATCACCGTGGTGGTCGATGCGGACGGCGAACTGCTGGAGCAGGTCACCAAACAACTCAACAAGCTCATCAACGTCATCAAGATTGTTGAGCTCGCCCCGGAGTCCTCCGTGCAGCGTGACCACATCATGGTTAAGGTGCGTGCGGACGCGTCCACTCGTTTGCAGGTCACCCAGGCTGCAGATCTGTTCCGGGCCACCATCGTGGACGTCTCCACCGAATCCGTGATCATTGAATCCACGGGCGCGCGGGACAAGATCCACGCCCTGTTGGACGTGCTCGAACCCTTCGGCGTCCGCGAAATCGTGCGCGCCGGCACGCTGGCCCTGGGGCGCGGCCCCAAGTCCATGTCGGACCGCGCGCTGCGCCACTAGCACCACCACACCCTTGATCGGGTTTCGCTCGGGACGCGGTCCCCGATCCGAACAGCAGTCCCACCATCGAATGAGGAGATAGACAACCCCATGGCAAAGATCTACTACAACGACGATGCAGATCTGTCGATCATCCAGAACCGCTCCGTGGCCATCATCGGCTACGGCTCTCAGGGGCACGCCCACGCGCTGAACCTGCGTGATTCCGGCGTGGACGTCCGCATCGGCCTGGCCGAGGGTTCCAAGTCCCGTGCAAAGGCAGAGGCACACGGCCTGCGCGTGCTCACCGTGGCCGAGGCCGCCAAAGAAGCGGACGTGATCATGATCCTGACCCCGGATCAGGTCCAGGCCACGGTGTTCGAGGAGTCCATCAAGGACAACCTGGACGAGGGCGACGCGATCTTCTTCGCGCACGGGTTCAACATTCGTTTCGGGTACATCAAGGCCCCCGAGGGCGTCGACGTGGCCATGGTCGCACCCAAGGGACCCGGTCACACCGTACGCCGCGAGTTCGAAGCCGGCCGTGCCGTCCCCGACCTCGTGGCCGTCGAGGTGGACGCTTCCGGCAAGGCCCTGGAGCTGGCGCTGTCCTACGCCAAGGGCATCGGTGGCACCCGCGCCGGCGTCATCGAGACCACCTTCACGGAGGAGACCGAGTCCGACCTGTTCGGCGAGCAGGCCGTGCTGTGCGGTGGCATGTCCCACCTGGTGCAGCAGGGCTTCGAGGTTCTCACCGAGGCCGGCTACCAGCCGGAAATCGCCTACTTCGAGGTGCTCCACGAGCTCAAGCTGATCGTGGACCTCATGGTCGAGGGCGGTATTGCCAAGCAGCGCTGGTCCATTTCCGACACCGCCGAGTACGGCGACTACGTCTCCGGACCGCGCGTGGTCGATGCCCACGTCAAGGAGAACATGCAGGCCGTTCTGCAGGACATCCAGGACGGCACCTTTGCCAAGCGCTTCATGGAGGACCAGTCCAGCGGGGGCAAGGAGTTCAAGGAACTGCGTTCCAAGGAAGAGTCCCACCCCATCGAGGAGACCGGCCGCGAGCTGCGTTCTCTCTTCGCGTGGGAGCAGACCGATGAGGACTATACCGAGGGCACCGCCGCTCGCTGATCGGTTCTGATCCGGCATCCCCGTGGGGTGCCGTCCTTCGATCGCCGACGCCGCCGCGAGAGTTCACGAGAACTCTCACGGCGGCGTCGTGCTGTCCGAGGATGCGCGAGGCGGGAAAAGTACTGGACGGTCGCTAGAGTGGGGGGCGTGAGCGAGCAGATTCCCTACTACCTGACCACCGCGATTTCTTACCCCAACGGGTCCCCGCACATCGGGCACGCGTACGAGGCGATCGCCGCGGACACCATGGCGCGGTTCAAGCGCTTGGACGGCTTTGACGTGCGGTTCCAGACCGGCACTGACGAGCACGGCCAGAAGATGCAGCAGACCGCCGAGAAGCAGGGTGTGTCCCCGCGGGAACTCGCGGATCAGAACGCGTCCCAGTTCAAGCAGATGGACGACGAGTTGCAGGTCAGCTACGACAGGTTCATCCGCACCACGGACGAGGACCACTATGCCGCGAGCCAGGACATCTGGCGGCGGATGGAGGCCAACGGTGACATCTATCTGGACAAGTACGCCGGGTGGTATTCCGTGCGCGACGAGGCCTACTACGCCGAGGACGAGACCGAGGTCCGCGAGGACGGCCAGCGGTACTCGATCGGCACCGGCACCGAACTGACGTGGACCGAGGAGGAAAGCTACTTCTTCCGCCTCTCGGCCTACCAGGACAGGCTGCTGGAGCTCTACGAGACGGGCTTCGTGCAACCCGAGACCCGTTCCCATGAAATTGCATCTTTTGTGGGGGGTGGACTGCAGGACCTGTCGATCTCACGCACCACCTTCGACTGGGGTGTCCCCGTGCCGGGCAACCCGGATCACGTGATGTACGTGTGGGTGGACGCACTGACCAATTACCTCACCGGCTTGGGCTACCCGGACACGGAGGACACCAAGTTCCAGACGTACTGGCCCGCCGATCTGCACCTGATCGGCAAGGACATCGCCCGGTTCCACGCCGTGTACTGGCCGGCGTTCCTGCTGTCCGCCGGACTGGACCTGCCCAAACGCGTTTACGCCCACGGGTTCCTGTTCAACCAGGGCGAGAAGATGTCCAAGTCGGTGGGCAACGTGATCGACCCGCACTCGCTGATTTGCGAATACGGCCTGGACCAACTGCGCTTCTTCCTGCTGCGCGAGGTCCCGTTCGGCCAGGACGGCAATTACTCCCACGACTCGATTGCTGCGCGCATCAACTCGGACCTGGCCAACGACCTGGGCAACCTGGCCCAACGCAGCCTGTCCATGGTCGCCAAGAACCTCGGGGGAGTGGCCCCCGAACCCGGCGAGTTCACCGCCGAGGACCGGGCCATGCTCGCCGAGGCGAACGCCGTGGTGGACACGTTCCGCACCGCGTTCGACGCCCAGTCGTTCCACCGTGGGTTGGAAGCGGTCTGGCGCGTGATTGCCAACGCCAACCGCTACTTCACGGCGCAGGAGCCGTGGGTGTTGCGCAAGACGGACCCTGAGCGCATGGCCACCGTGTTGTACGTGACGGCGGAGGTGCTGCGGATCGTGGCGATCCTGGTGCAGCCGGTCATGCCGGACTCCATGGCCACGCTGCTGACTCAGCTGGGCCAGCCCGACGGTGCAGCCCGCCGATATGCGGCGATTCCCGATCGGTTGGTGCCCGGTACCGAGCTGCCCAAGCCGAGCGGCGTGTTCCCGCGCTATGAAGAGCCCGAGGTCCTCAAGTCCTGAGTGCCGGCGGTGGTGCGACGGCGGCGTCACGGGAGCGTGGCGGCGCCGTTGTTGCCTGTCTCGGTATTCGAGACACGTATTCACGTTGTGGAATCCCGAGGCCCGCCAGATCTAGGCTGGATTCATGAGCGAAGCATCGTTGAACGCAGCCACCACATACTCGATCGCCGTGATTCCCGGGGACGGAATCGGCCCCGAGGTCGTTGCAGAGGCGGTGAAAGTACTCGATGCCGTGACCGAGCCGGCCGGCGTCACCCTGGAAAAAACCCACTACCCGCTGGGAGCCGAGCATTGGTTGGCCACGGGTGAGGTTCTCAGTGACGACACCCTGGACAAGCTCCGCGGTCACGACGCCATCCTGTTCGGCGCGGTCGGGGCCGCCCCCAACGACACCCGTGTTCCCTCCGGAATCATCGAGCGTGACCTGCTGCTGAAACTGCGCTTCAGCTTCGACCACTACATCAACCTGCGCCCCGCCACCTTGTACCCGGGAACCACCAGCCCGTTGGCCGAGCCCGGGGACATTGATTTCGTGGTGGTTCGTGAAGGCACCGAGGGTCTCTACGCCGGCAACGGCGGCCGGGTCCGGCAGGGCACCGACCACGAGATCGCCACCGAGGTGTCGATCAACACCGCCCACGGTGTACGTCGCCTGGTCAAGTACGCGTTCGAGCTGGCGCGCAAACGCCCGCGCAAGAAGCTCACCCTGGTGCACAAGCACAATGTGCTCGTCAATGCGGGCCGACTGTACCAGGAGACCGTCAACGCGTACGCGGCGCAGTACCCGGACATCACCGTGGATTACCTGCACATCGACGCCGCCACCATCTTCTTGACCACCGAGCCCTCCCGCTTCGACGTGATCGTCACCGACAACCTGTTCGGCGACATCCTCACCGACCAGGCGGGGGCGGTGACCGGAGGTATCGGTCTGGCACCGTGCGGTAACATCAACGCAGATCGCACCGCGCCGTCCATGTTCGAACCCGTTCATGGTTCCGCACCGGACATTGCGGGCACCGCAACAGCGCAGCCGGTGGCTGCTATCCTTGCCGCCGCCATGATGCTGGACCACCTGGGCCACGAGGATCTCGCAGACCAGATCAACCAGGCAGTGCGCCGGGATCTCGAGACGCACGGCAACGAGAAGCGCAGCACCGATCAGGTGGGCGACCACATTGTGGCCGCCCTGAAAGCCGCCTGATTCCGAGCAGTCGAAGGAGAACACTCTTGAGCACCCAGTTCGTCCGTCAGCCCAATCCCCACCCGGCCACCGACGAGGTCCGCAGCGCCATCCTGGCCAACCCGGGTTTCGGCGTACATTTCACGGACAATATGATCTCCATCGACTGGACCGGTGACGTGGAAAAGGGCACCGGGCAGTGGGACAACCCTCGCCTGGAGGCCTACGGTCCGATGGCCCTGGATCCCTCCGCCGCCGTGTTCCACTACGGCCAGGAGATCTTCGAGGGGCTCAAGGCCTACCGTCACGAGGATGGCTCCGTGTGGAGCTTCCGCCCCGAGGCCAATGCGGCTCGACTGAACCGCTCGGCCGAGCGCCTCGCGTTGCCGGCACTGCCGGAAGACACGTTCGTGGACGCCGTGCGCGAGCTCGTGAGCACGGACGAGAAATGGGTGCCCTCCGGTGACGGTGAGTCCCTGTATCTGCGCCCCTTCATGATCGCCACGGAGCCGTTCCTCGGGGTGCGTCCGTCACGCCAGGCGCGGTTTTCCGTGATCGCCTCCCCGGCCGGAAACTACTTCGGTACGGTGGAACCCGTGGACATCTGGCTGTCCCGCAGCTACGCCCGCGCGGGTAAGGGCGGCACCGGTTCGGCCAAGTGCGGCGGCAACTACGCGGCGTCGTTGATTGCGCAAATGGAAGGCGACGCCCACGGCTGCAGCCAGGTGTTGTTCCTCGACCACGAACGCGACGACGCCATCGAGGAACTCGGTGGCATGAACGTGTTCTTCGTCTTCAAGAACGGCCGCGTGGTGACCCCGGAACTCACGGGAACCATCCTGGAGGGCGTCACCCGCCGCTCGATCATCGAACTGGCCAGGGAGCGCGGCCTGCAGGTCGAGGAACGTCGCTTCACGTTGGACGAATGGCGTGAGCGCAAAGCCTCGGGAGAGCTGACGGAGGTGTTCGCGTGCGGTACCGCAGCGGTGATCGCGCCCGTGCGTCGTTTGGTCAGTCACGACGAGGTCATTGGTAACGAAGACGACCAGCCGGGGGAGGTGACCTTGTCCCTGCGCCAGCAGCTGCTCGACATCCAGACCGGTCGCGCGGAGGACACTCACGGCTGGCTCACGCGACTGGCCTGATCGCTCACCGCTCAACGCGGCTCCGAGGTGGGCCGTGCTGTGTAGCCTTGGGGCATGCGCATTGCACGGTTCACCTTCGACAATGAAATTCACTTCGGCGTGGTTGCCGGGCCCGAGGGCCAGGAGAAGATCACGTACCTCTCGGGCGACCCCCTCTACGTGGGCGTGCAGCCCCTCGATCGCACGGTGGAGATCTCCGAGGTGCGGTTGCTGGCTCCGGTCATCCCGCGCTCCAAGATCGTGTGCGTGGGACGCAACTACGCGGACCACGCCGCCGAGATGGGCAATGACCTGCCCACCAGCCCGCTGCTGTTCTTCAAACCGAACACCTCGGTGTCCGGCCCCGGCGATCCGGTGACGTTGCCGTCCTGGACCGAGCAGGTCTCCTACGAGGCCGAACTCGCCGTGGTGATCGGGCGGATGTGCAAGGACGTACCCGTCGAGAGAGTGCCCGAGGTCGTGTTCGGCTACACCGGTGCCAACGATCTCACCGCGCGTGACGCTCAGAAGACGGACGGCCAGTGGGCCCGCGCCAAGGGGTTCGACGGCGCCTGCCCCCTGGGCCCGTGGGTCGAGACCGAGTTGGACGTCAGTTCGATCGGGGTGCAGTCCCGGGTCAACGGTGAACCGAAGCAGGACGGGAACACCTCGGACATGGTCTTCGACGTCCCCACGCTGGTCTCCTACGTGTCCCAGGCCTTCACGCTGCTGCCCGGTGACGTCATCCTCACGGGCACACCGGCCGGGGTGGGCATCGTGGACGAGGGTGACACCCTGGATGTGGACATCGAGGGGATCGGTCGTCTCACCACGGTGCTGCGCCGCTGAGCCGGTGGTGTCCCTTGAGCCTAGACTGGTCACATCATGACTGACCACGAAACTTCACTGCAGCCCACCGTTTCCGCCGACACCCCCGTGCGCGTGCGCTTCTGCCCGTCTCCCACGGGCACGCCTCACGTGGGCTTGATCCGCACCGCATTGTTCAACTGGGCCTGGGCTCGCCACACCGGCGGCACCATGGTGTTCCGGATCGAGGACACGGACGCCGCCCGCGACTCCGAGGAGAGCTTCGGCCAGATCCTCGACGCACTCGCCTGGTTGGGTATCGACTGGGACGAGGGAGTCAACGTGGGTGGCCCCCACGAGCCGTACCGCCAGTCCCAGCGCGGTGAGATCTACCAGGACGTGCTGGCCAAATTGGTGGAGTCCGGACACGTGTACGAGGACTTCTCCACCCCGGACGAGGTGGAAGCCCGTCACCGGGCCAAGGGGGAGGACCCCAAGCTCGGCTACGACAACTACGATCGCGACCTGACCGAGGAGCAGAAGCAGGCCTTCCGGGACGAGGGCCGCAAGCCCGTTCTGCGACTGCGGATGCCCAACGATGACATTACCTTCACCGACCTGGTGCGCGGTGAGATCTCCTTCAAGGCCGGGTCCGTGCCGGACTTCGTGGTGGCCCGCGCCAACGGTAAGCCGCTCTACACGCTGGTCAACCCCGTGGACGACGCCCTCATGGGTATCACCCAGGTGCTGCGCGGAGAGGATCTGCTGTCCTCGACCCCTCGCCAGATCGCCCTGTACCGCGCCCTCATGGACATCGGCGTGGCCGAGTTCATCCCCGAGTTCGGCCACCTGCCCTACGTGATGGGTGAAGGCAACAAGAAGCTGTCCAAGCGCGATCCCGAGTCCAATTTGTTCCACCACCGGGACAACGGGTTCATCCCCGAGGGACTGTTGAACTACCTGGCGCTGCTGGGTTGGTCACTGTCCGCGGACGAGGACATCTTCAGCGTGGACCAGCTCGTGGCGAATTTCGACATCCACAATGTTCTGGCCAATCCCGCGCGCTTCGACATCAAGAAGGCCACGGCCATCAACGGCACCCATATTCGCATGCTGGAGCCGCAGGACTTCCGCAACCGCTTGATTCCGTACCTGCGGTCGGCCGGCTTGACGGGGGAGACCCTCACGGACGAGCAGAACGCGATCCTGGACCAAGCGGCGCCTTTGGTCCAGGAACGCATGAACCTGCTGGGCGAGACCCCGGGACTGTTGGGCTTCCTGTTCCGTTCCGACGATCAGATCCAGATCGCCCCGGGCGCCCGGAAGCAGCTCAAGGACAGCGCCCCGCAGGTGCTGCAGGCCGCGGTCGAGGCGCTCGAACCATTGGACGATTTCACGGCGGAGCCCATTGAGGCCGCATTGCGCGAGGCCATTGTCGAGGGACTGGAGATCAAGCCCCGGCTGGCCTTCGGCCCGGTGCGCACCGCGGTGTCCGGTGAGCGCATTTCCCCGCCGCTCTTCGAGTCACTGGAAATCCTGGGCAAGGAATCGTCCCTGAACCGCATCAAGGCGCTCGCCTCCCAGCTCAGTTAGTGGCACCGTGCCCGGTTTGGCACCCGCGCGGCGATTGGGTATAGTTATTGCTCGTTGCGCGGGTGCGAGAGCCCCGGCACGACATTGGGATATGGTGTAATTGGCAACACAGCGGTTTCTGGTACCGTCGTTCTAGGTTCGAGTCCTGGTATCCCAGCGCTGATCATCCACTGATTCACCAGTGGATAAGATGCACCGAACGAGCAAGTTGGTGCAGGCGACATCTGATGTTACTGTTTAGTCCGTCGATTGAGCCTGATAGCTTCTCGATCACCTAGGGCCCCATCGTATAGCGGCCTAGTACGCCGCCCTCTCACGGCGGTAACGCGGGTTCGAATCCCGCTGGGGTCACGCACGTGACGAAACCCCGTCTCCCTCCGGAGGCGGGGTTTTTTCGTTCCCGCGGCCGGTGGTCTCGCACGTGACCGCTCACGCGTGCCGCCGCATCCTGCGTTCGTGTCGTGGGTGATGTAGCACTCGCCCCGAGCTGAAGGCTGGCACAATGGCGGCGTGAGCACCGACAACGCATCCGCCACTTCGCTGATCGACGCGCTCGAGCGGACCCGAGACCTCCTGAGCTCCACCACGTTGCCGCTGGCCACGGCCAGTGCGCCGCAGCAGCGAGAGACCGTGGGCCGGGCCGTCGCCCAGCTCGACGACTACGTGTTGCCGCGCGTCCGGTCCCTGGACGCCCCGTTGCTGGCGGTGGTCGGCGGATCCACCGGCGCGGGAAAATCTACGCTGGTCAACGCACTCGTGGGTCATCCCGTCACGCGTTCCGGTGCCATTCGGCCCACCACTCGCAGACCGCTGCTGATCCACCACCCCCACGACGCCGCCGCGTTCACGTCGCAGCGCGTCCTGCCGCATCTGGCTCGGGTGCGAGGCAAGCTCATGGACCCCACGGTCACGGCCCCGGCGCGGTCCGAGGGCGATCGCCCCGTGGAGGACACGGGTTCGTTGGTGCTGCTGGCGGACGAGAAGATTCCGCAGGGCCTGGCCGTGCTCGACGCACCGGACGTGGATTCCGTATCCGACGACAACCGCGCGCTCGCCGCCCAGTTGCTGTCCGCGGCGGACCTCTGGCTGTTCGTCACGACCGCCAATCGATACGCGGACGCGGTGCCGTGGCAATTGCTTCGTAACGCGGCCGGCCGCGATATCACCGTGGCCGTGGTGCTGGATCGTGTGCAGGCGGCGTCGGCGGAAGAAATCCAGGACGACCTGCGGCGGATGCTCAATCAAGAAGGGCTCGGGCACGCGCCCATCTTTGTGGTGGAGGAATCTCCGCTCAATGAGCTGGACATGCTGCCGCCGCCCGTGGTGGCCCCGTTGCGTGGCTGGCTCGAAGAGCTCGGGGCCGACGCCCAGGCGCGCTCGGACATCGCGGCACGCACGCTGGGCGGCGCCGTGCGCGAGCTCGCGGACACCACCGATCGAACCGCGGACGCGGTGGAGGGCCAGCAACGCACGGAAGACCACTTGCGCCGTGAGGTCACCACCGCCTTCGACGACGCCCTGGCCGCCATCATCGACTCCACCCGTGACGGCACGTTGCTGCGCGGGGAGGTCCTGGCCCGCTGGCAGGACTTCGTGGGCACCGGCGAGTTCTTCCGCAACCTCGAGGCCGGCATCGGGCGGATGCGCGACCGGATCACCGCGTTCTTCAAAGGTGAGCCCGCCCCGGAGGTCCAGGTCGAAGAAGCCATTGAAACCGGTCTGCAGGCCGTGATCGTGGAACACACCGCGCGCGCCTCGGAGTTGGCCGAGCGGCGCTGGCGTGATGAAACCTCGGGGCAGGTCCTGCTCGCGGGGCGGGATCTGTCCGCCCTGCCGGCGAACTATCCCGAAACCACCGCCGAGCACATCCGCTCGTGGCAGTCGGACGTCATGCTCATGATCCAACAGGAAGGCGCGGGTAAGCGCACGCAGGCCCGGGCCCTGTCCCTGGGGGTCAATGCCCTGGCCGTGATTCTGATGATCGGTGTGTTTTCCATGACCGGTGGTCTCACCGGTCTCGAGGTCGGCATTGCCGGTGGCTCCGGCGTGGTCGGTACCAAACTGCTCGAAGCGGTCTTCGGGGAGGACGCCGTCCGGCGAATGAGCCAGAAAGCGCGCGAGAACCTGGAAACCCGCATCAAGCACCTGCTGGATCAGCGCGCCAAGGCGTTCCTGGACCGTCTGGACGAACTGGGTGAGCACCCCACCGCGGGCGAGTTGCGGTCCGCGGCCCAGGACATTCGCACGGCCGGTGAGGCCCTGTGAAACGGCGCACCAAACACCTCGGGCTCACGCTGTCCGACCGGATCAAGGGTCTCGCCCAAGCCGCGGAACTGGCCGAGGGTCGTCTCGACCAGGACGCGGTGACGGCCGCCCGCCACGCCCTGGACCGTGCGGGGCAGCGGCGGGCGCTGTCCGCCGATCACACCGTGGTCGGTTTCTTCGGCGCCACAGGATCGGGAAAATCCACATTGTTCAACGCGGTGATCGGCCAGGATCTGGCGCGCACCGCGGCGCGCCGGCCCACCACGTCCCAGCCGCTGGCTGCGATCCGGGGAGAGGAGGGCAGCGAGGCCCTGCTCGACTGGCTCGACGTCAGCGACCGCCACGTGGTGGGCCCCGCCCTGAGCATCAGCACAGGCAAGGGCCGCAGAACGAGCACCACGAGTGGCGGCCTGATTCTGCTGGACCTGCCCGATTTCGACTCGGTCACGCGTGAGCACCGGGACATCGTGGAGCGCATGGTGGGCCTGGTGGACGTGGTCGTGTGGGTGGTGGACCCCCAGAAGTACGCCGACGCCGTGCTGCACCAGGATTTCGTGCAGCCACTGGCCCGGCACGGCGCGGTGACCATGGTGGTGCTGAACCAGGCCGACCGCCTGGCCCCCTCAGACCTGCCCCACGTGCTGGCCTCGCTGCGGGAGCTGCTCGCCCAGGACGGGTTGCCCACGTCCGGGCCCAGTACCCCCGTGGCGGTGTCCGCGTTGACCGGGGAGGGTGTGCCCGATCTGCGCGAGCGCATCCACGCCATCGCAGCACACCGGGCAGCCGCGGGGCAACGGCTCGAGGCGGACGTGATCCATGCCGGACACGTTCTCGCGGAGGCCGCCGGCGAGGGCGACCCCCGGGGCATCACACGCGAAGCGAGTGAGCAGCTCACCTCGGGCCTCGTGCGCGCCGCGGGAGTGGACCTCATTGCCGACGCCGCCGCACGCTCCTACCGCCTGCGCGCCGGCAAGCACACGGGCTGGATCGCAACACGCTGGCTCGCGAACTTCCGCAAGGATCCGCTCAAGCGCCTGCACATCGAAAGCCACGACAAGGGCTCTGACCCTTCGGTGCATCGCACGTCCCTGCCACCCATGAACGCCTCACAGAAGGCATCGGCGGACTCCGCCGTGCGCCATTACGCGGATGCGGTGTCCGAGGGTGCCGGGGCACCGTGGCGGCGCAGTGTGCGTGTGGCCGCTCGGTCCAACGACTCACGCCTCCCGGACGCCCTGGACCAGGCCGTGGCGCGCACCAAGTTCTCCGCACGATCCGCGTCCTGGTGGTGGATTCTTTTCGACGTGCTGCAGTGGATCGCCATGGCCATGACCGTGGTGGGACTGCTGTGGTTGTTGGGCTTGTTCGCGGCAGACTACTTCCAGATTCCGCTGCCCCCGCCGCCCACGGTCGAGGGATTCCCGCTCCCGGTGCCCACGCTCATGGTCATCACGGGCGTGGTGGTGGCGATCTTCCTGGCCATCACGGGCGGAGTCATCGCCTCCGTCGCCTCGCGCCTGCGGGCCTCCCGACTACGACGCCGCCTGGGCGAGTCGGTGCGCGAGACCGCACGAGAGCTCGTGGAGTCCCCGGTGGAGCGTGAACTGCAGGCCCACCGCAGGTTCGGCGAGTCCCTCACGGTGACCACCGCGCAGGTCCGCTAGCCGGTCAGGATCCACTCACGCGCACCGCCTCGGTGAGCTGGCGTGCCGCCTGCACGATCACTTCCGCGTGCTTTTGCCCCGGCTGCTTGGAGAGTCGTTCAATGGGGCCGGAAATGGACACGGCGGCAATCACGCGACCGGAAGGTCCGCGCACGGGAGCCGAGACCGAGGCGATGCCGGGTTCGCGCTCGCCGATGGACTGGGCCCAGCCGCGGCGTCGGACGCCGGCCAGGGTCGTGGCGGAGAACCGGGCGTGGGACAGCCCTTCGATCAGCCGGGCGTGGTCCTCCCACGCAATCAGGACCTGGGCGGCGGAACCCGCCCTCATGGACAGCTGGGTGCCCACGGGAATGGTGTCACGCAGCCCGATGGGCCGTTCCGCGGAGGCCACGCAGACCCGCCACTCGCCCTGCCGGCGGAACACCTGCGACGATTCGCCGGTGGCGTCACGCAACTGGAGCAGCACGGGCGCCGACGCCGAAATGAGCCGATCCTCACCGGCCGCGGAGGCGAGTTCGACCACGCGGGAGCCCAGGACGAACCTGCCCTGCACATCACGACCCACAAACCGGTGGTGAGCTAGTGCCACGGCCAGGCGATGCACGGTGGGACGCGCGAGCCCGGTGGCTTCCACAAGATCGGCCAGTGATGCGGGGCCGGCCTCCAGGGCGTCCAGGATCAGCGAGGCCTTGTCGATGACTCCCACACCGGACGGGGAGAAGGAGGACTCCCCGGGCATGCCGGCACCCGTTCCTCGACCGCCCAGCGGGGTTCCCAGGGGTGCACCGGTCGGATCCATCGCATCAATAATGTCCATGCTCTAAGATTGCCGTCTCACAATGCGAGAAGCAAGCGAGTACACTGGAACTCTTCGCCGGGTCCCGTGGACCATGGAGAAAACACGGTGCCGGGCAAACCACGCGCGGCGACTCGCGGCCGGTTCGCCGACGTAGCCATGACCAGGAGAGTTGAGATGTCACAAACCACCGGAATCCGCTCCGTTGCGCAGGATTCCAGCGCCACCGCGCGCACACTGGCCGAGAAGGTCTGGGCGGACCACCTGGTGCGCCAGGGGGAGAACGGTCAGCCGGATCTGATCTACATCGACCTCCACCTGGTTCACGAGGTCACCAGCCCCCAGGCCTTCGAGGGCCTGCGCCTGGCCGGGCGTGGTTTGCGCCGCCCCGATCTGACGATTGCCACCGAGGACCACAACACTCCCACCGAGGACATTTTCTCGACCATCAAGGACGAGACCTCCCGCAAACAAATCGACACCCTGCGGGCCAACTGCGAAGAGTTCGGCGTGCGCCTGCATTCCCTGGGAGACGCCGAACAGGGCATTGTGCACGTGGTGGGCCCGCAGCTGGGTCTGACCCAGCCGGGAATGACCGTGGTGTGCGGTGACTCCCACACCTCGACCCACGGTGCGTTCGGTGCCCTGGCCTTCGGTATCGGCACGTCCGAGGTCGAGCACGTCATGGCCACCCAGACCCTGTCGCTGGCGCCGTTCAAGACCATGGCCGTCACGGTGGAGGGCACCCTCAAACCGGGCGTGACCTCCAAGGACATCATTCTGGCCGTGATCGCCAAGATCGGCACCGGCGGCGGTCAGGGCTACGTGCTGGAGTACCGCGGTTCGGCCATCCGGTCGCTGTCCATGGAAGCGCGGATGACCATTTGCAACATGTCCATCGAGGCGGGGGCGCGCGCCGGCATGATCGCCCCGGACCAGACCACGTTCGATTACGTGCAGGGCCGCCCGCACGCCCCGCAGGGTGAGGACTGGGATGCGGCGGTCCAGTACTGGAACACTTTGCACACCGATGAGGGCGCGGAGTTCGACAACGAGGTGTTCATCAACGCGGACGAGCTGGAGCCGTTCGTCACCTGGGGCACCAACCCCGGCCAGGGTGTTCCGCTGTCCGAAGCCGTCCCGAACCCCGAGGACGCCGGGGACGACAACGCCAAGGATGCCGCGCGGCGTGCGCTGGACTACATGGGGTTGGAATCCGGTACTCCCATGAAGGACATCGCGGTGGACACCGTGTTCCTGGGCTCGTGCACCAACTCCCGTATCGAGGACCTGCGGATCGCCGCGGACATCGTGAAGGGACGCACCAAGGCCGAGAACGTGCGCATGATGGTGGTTCCCGGTTCCGCCAAGGTCCGACTGCAGGCCGAGGCGGAGGGTCTGGACCGGGTGTTCAAGGACTTCGGCGCGGACTGGCGCTTTGCCGGCTGCTCCATGTGCCTGGGCATGAACCCGGATCAATTGGCACCGGGGGAGCGCTGCGCCTCGACCTCCAACCGCAACTTCGAGGGCCGCCAGGGCAAGGGCGGCCGAACCCACCTGGTCTCACCAGTGGTTGCCGCGGCAACCGCGGTGCGCGGAACGCTCAGCTCGCCGTCCGATCTGGAATCCGCATCCGCACGCTAAGTCGTTCGCTGGTGCCCCGCCACAGCGGGCGGGGCCCGCAACAGTAAAGGACCTCACCATGGAGAAATTCACCACTCACCGCGGTACCGGTGTGCCCCTGAAGCAGTCCAACGTGGACACGGACCAGATCATCCCGGCCGTGTACCTCAAGCGCATCACCAAAACCGGCTTTGACGACGCCCTCTTTGCGGGCTGGCGGAAGAATCCGGACTTCGTGCTGAATCAGGAGGTCTACAAGAACGGTTCCGTCCTGGTGGCCGGCTCGGACTTCGGTACCGGCTCATCGCGTGAGCACGCCGTGTGGGCGCTGCGTGACTACGGCTTCCACGTGGTCATTTCCTCCCGTTTTGCTGACATTTTCCGCGGCAATTCGGGGAAGCAGGGTCTGTTAGCCGCCCAGGTGGATCAATCGGACGTGGAGATGTTGTGGAAACTCATGGACGAGCAGCCCGGTATTGAGATCGAGGTGGATCTCGAGTCCAAGACCATCACGTGCGACACGGTCACGGTGCCCTTCCAGATCGACGACTACACCCGGTGGCGTCTGATGGAGGGTCTTGATGACATTGGTCTCACCCTGCAACACGATGAGGACGTCAAGGCCTACGAACACGGCCGACCGGCCTTCAAACCCGTCACGCTCCCGGCAGAAAGCTGAGAACTCCGTGCGATGATCACGCCGCCGACTCGTTAGAATGGGCAGGTTCCGTACTGCGGTGTGCGGCGGGACATTAGATTCCCCCCGAGATCGGTAGGTCATGAGTTCTTTAAGAATCACCGGCGGAGTCCCGCTGTCAGGTCAGGTCACTGTGCGCGGAGCCAAGAACCTGGTTCCCAAGGCCATGGTCGCTGCGCTGCTCGGTTCCACGCCGTCGGTGCTCGGTAACGTTCCCGACATCAAGGACGTTGCCGTGGTGACGAATCTTCTCACCCTGCACGGGGTCACGGTCACCCGCGACGGCGCCGACGGCGTTCTGAGCCTTGACCCTTCCAACGTCACCCGGGCGCGCCACGCGGATATCGACGCTCACGCGGGGGATTCCCGGATTCCGATCCTGCTGTGCGGACCGCTGCTGCATGCCCTGGGTGAGGCATTCATCCCGGACCTGGGAGGCTGCCGCATCGGCGACCGACCCATCAACTACCACTTGGAAGTGCTGCGTAATTTCGGTGCCCGCGTGGAGAAGCTGGAATCCGGCATCCGCATGAGCGCACCGCACGGGCTGCAGGGCGCCAAGATCGATCTGCCGTACCCGTCCGTGGGCGCCACCGAGCAGGTGCTGCTCACCGCAACCCGCGCGGAGGGTCACACCGAACTGCGCGGCGCCGCGACCGAGCCCGAGATCATGGACCTGATCGCCATCCTGCAGAAAATGGGTGCGATCATCACGGTGCAGACCGACCGGGTCATCCGGATCGAGGGTGTCCCCGAGCTGCGCGGCTACAGGCACCGTGCGTTGCCGGATCGGATCGAAGCCGCGTCCTGGGGGTCGGCGGCGCTGGCCACCGGCGGAGACATCCTGGTGGCAGGGGCCAAGCAATCGGACATGATGGCCTTCCTCAACACCTACCGGAAACTGGGCGGCGGCCTGGACATTCAGGACGAAGGTATCCGTTTCTACCACCCGGGCGGCGACCTCAACCCCCTCATTGTGGAAACCAATGTGCACCCCGGGTTCATGACCGACTGGCAGCAACCCCTGGTGGTCGCCCTCACCCAGGCCAATGGTGTGTCGATCGTGCACGAGACCGTGTACGAGAACCGCTTCGGGTTCACCCGCGCCCTCAACCGCATGGGCGCCAACATCCAACTGCACCGCGAGTGCCTGGGTTCCGTGCCCTGCCGTTTCGGTCAGCGCAACTTCCTGCACTCCGCCGTGATCTCCGGACCCACCCCGTTGAAGGCCACGGACATCAACATTCCCGACCTGCGCGGTGGATTCTCGCACCTGATCGCGGCCATGGCGGCGGACGGTGTCTCCCACGTGACCGGTATCGAGCTGATCAAACGCGGCTACGAGCACTTCACCGATAAGCTGGCGGGACTGGGCGCGGATTTCGATCTCGAAGAACGCTGAGGTGGCCTTGGCCCAGCGAGTGTCTGTCACGAGCGGTGTAGGGAGAGAATGCTCGAGTGAGTAGAACGTCGCAGCGGTCCACGTACCGGATTCTGGCCGGGATCGCCATTCCCGTCTACCGCTTGGTCGCCAGGATTTCCTGGCGCGGGACCGAAAATTTTCCGGCCTCCGGCGGGTTCGTGGTCGCGGCCAACCATCTCACGGAGATCGACCCCATCACGGTGGCGTACCCGGTCTACAAGTCCGGCATCATGCCCCGGTTCCTGGCCAAGGAATCCCTGTTCCGTGTGCCCGTCCTGGGATGGTTGCTCTCACACATCGGTATGGTGCCCGTCTATCGCGGGACCACCCGCGCCAAGGATTCCCTGGAGGCAGCTTTCGCCGAACTCAAGGACGGCGGCGCCATTCTGGTCTACCCGGAGGGCACCGTGACCCGCGACCCCCGCATGTGGCCCATGCGAGCCCACACGGGTGCGGCCCGGTTGTCCCTGCAGGGGCAGGTTCCCGTGGTGCCGCTTGCGCACTGGGGTGACCAGGATGTGCTATACCGTGACCCGCAGGGTCACCGGACGGTCAACCTGTTCCCGCCCAAGAGGGTCCGCGTGATCATTGGGGAACCGCTGCAGCCGCGGGAGCTCCTGCGCCCCGGCAAACAGCCCACGGACCACCCGACGGCGGAGGACCTCACGTACGCGACCGCCGTGATCATGGACCGGATCACCGATCTGGTGGCCCAGTTGCGCGGTGAACAGGCACCCGAGTCCCGCTTTGATCCCCGCGCCCGCAAGGAATCTTCATGAACGTCTCGACCGGCCGTCCGATCGATCGCGAGGCACCCCCGGAGGCCGCCGCGGCGTCGTCGTTGACGGCCCTGGCCGAGGAACCCAACGGCCCGAGCAAGATCGCGGTGCTGGGCGCGGGCTCGTGGGGCACCACCTTCGCCAAGGTCCTCGCCGACGCTGCCCGGGATGCGGGTGCCGAACGCACCGTCCACCTGTGGGGCCGTGATCACGAGGCAATGAACCGGGTCCGTGAGACCGGCCGCAACGAGCGGTATGTGCCGGACATCGATCTGCCGCGTGAGATCCATGTCACCTCTGATCTGGGGGAAGCTCTCAGCGGGGCGCGGCTGGTGGTGGCCGCCATTCCCGCTCAATCCCTGCGCGCCCAACTCGGCGCGGTGGCGGAATTCATTGATCCGGACGCGGTGGTGCTGTCGTTGGCCAAAGGCCTGGAATCCGCGACCGGACTGCGCATGACGGAGGTCATCGCCCAGGCTCTGGGCGAGCGCGCGGGCGGTGGTCGTGATCGGTGGGCGCGCCGTTCCTGCGTGCTGTCCGGCCCGAACCTGGCCATGGAAATTGCGCGGGAAGAGCCCACGGCCTCCGTGGTGGCGGCACCCGAGCTGACCACCGCGGCGTGGGTGGCCCGTTGCTGCGCGGCACCCTACTTCCGGCCGTACACCAATACCGACGTCACCGGCACCGAGATCGGTGGTCTGGTGAAGAACGTGATCGCCCTGTGCGTGGGCATCTGCGACGGCCGCGGCTACGGCGACAATTCCAAGGCCTCCGTGATGACTCGCGGACTGGCCGAAACCACCCGTCTGGCCCTGGCGCTGGGAGGGGAGCTGACCACATTGTCCGGGTTGTCCGGCATGGGCGACCTGGTCGCCACGTGCTCGTCCTCGCTGTCCAGGAACCACACTGCGGGTAGGCTGCTGGGTTCGGGACTGACTGTGTCCCAGGTCCAGGACGCCATGACTCAGACCGCGGAGGCCATTAGATCCGCCCCCGCCGTGCTGGCTCTGGCCCAAGAACACGGCGTGGAAATGCCCATCACCGAGGCGGTGGTGGGTGTGCTGCGCGGTGACATCCCGGTGGATCAGCTGGCACCCAAGCTGCTCGGCCGAGACCTCAAATCCGAAGGGAACAGCGCATGATGAACACGGCGGAGGACGCTCAAGGAACTGCGGAGGGGGTCGGCGCGGCCGGTAAACCCTGCGTGGCCGTGGTCTTCGGAGGCCGTTCCTCCGAACATTCGGTGTCCTTGATCACCGCCCGTTCGGTGCTGCGTGCCATCAATCGTGATCGGTGGGACGTGGTGAGCGTGGGCATCTCCACCGATGGCACCTGGTTCCTGTTTTCGCAGGAGGAACTGGAGAGCCTTCTGGACAGCCAGCCCATGGCCGTATTGCCCGTGGGCGAGAAACGAGTGACCCTGCCGTTGCAAGTGGGGGAGAACGAGTTGCTCATCCACGGGTGCGGGACCGAAGGGGGCGCACTGTCGCGGGGCCGTCACATCGACGCCGTGTTCCCGCTGCTGCACGGGCCGTTCGGTGAGGACGGCACCCTGCAGGGTCTGCTGGAGCTGGCCGATCTGCCGTACGTGGGCTGCGGTGTCTCGGCCTCGGCCATCGGCATGGACAAGCACTTCATGAAGGTCGCCTTCGAAGCCGCCGGGCTGGAGGTTGGCCCCTACACCGTGGTCCACAACCGCGACTGGTTGACCAATCCGGAGCGGGTCCGTGAGAACGTGGCGGCATTGGGTTTCCCCGTGTTCGTCAAGCCCGCACGTGCGGGTTCCTCGTTCGGGATCACCCGTGTGGACAGGACCGAAGACCTCGACGCCGCAATCGAGACCGCTCGCGAGCACGACCTGAAGCTCGTGATCGAAGCGGGGATCGACGGCCGTGAAATCGAGTGCGCCGTGCTGGGTGCTCACGAGTGGTCCGCGCCCCGTGCGTCCCTGCCCGGTGAGATCGAGGTTCAGGGTCATGACTTCTACGACTTCGAGGCCAAGTACGTGGTGGACGACGGCGCCCGGCTGTCCTGCCCGGCGAATCTGCCCGAGGATGTGATCGAGACCCTGCGGGAGAGGGCAGTCGTGGCATTCGACGCCATTGACGGTGAAGGACTCTCGCGCTGCGATTTCTTTGTCACGCCCGATCACCGGGTGATCATCAATGAGATCAACACGATGCCCGGGTTCACCCCGATTTCCATGTACCCGCGGATGTGGGCGGCCTCCGGTTTGGAGTATCCGGATCTGATTGATGAGCTGATTTCACTGGCGCTCGAACGCCCCGTGGGACTGCGCTGAGCACTCCGCGCGTCGATCGCCGACCGTCTCGGGTCCCCGTTGCCCGTCGTGGGTCAGGGGGTGCTCTGCGCGTCCAGGGTGTCGGCCACGGACAGGCACGCATTTTGCTGGGGGATCTGCGCCACCGCGCTGCTGGCCTCCACGATCACGGTGGATGACGGAACACGACCGGTGTCGAAGAGCATCTCCACGGCGGGGGAGCGACCGTAGCTGACGGCTCGCCACTGGTTCTCCTGACCCTCCACCTCGGAGATGAGCCAGTCCACTCCGTTGACATTGGTGCACGGATCCGTGGTGGGAGCCGGCGGCTCCACTCCGCAGCGCACAATCACGCCCGAGGGATCACCGTAGGCCGTGGTGCCCTGGCTGGTGGTGGCCCGCTGGTCCAAATCGCCCATGGTCTCGGGCATGGCCAGCATGGCGGAAGCGCACGCGGGATCGGTATTATTCGGGGCTCCCTCGACCGTCACGGGGGAGCCACAGCCGGTGAGCAGCAAAGCCCCCAGTGTCATGGTCGTCAGTGCCGCGCGGCGGGTGGGAATGGGGAGTCCGTGGGATCCGTCCTGGGTGCGCACGCGGGAGAAGAACATGATCTCCACTGTAGACGCGCTGACCGGGTGGCCTCTGCGAAGCCGGGTGTGCCGCTCGTTACGCTGAACCCATGACCGTTTCTCCCACTCCGACCCCCGCAGCTACGGTGGAGCAGGTCTCCGAATCCGAGCTGTTGAAGGCGTTCCTCCCGCTGGCCAGGACCTCGTCACCCTACGTCGAGGTGGGCCCCGGTGACGACTGCGCCGTGGTGGCGGTTCCACAAGGGCGAGTGGTCATCACCACCGACACGCAGGTGGTGGATCAGGATTTCCGGGTGCGCTGGCCCAACGGTTACGAGACCACGGGAGCGGACACCGCACACAAGTGCGCCGCTCAGAACCTCGCGGACATCGCGTCCATGGGAGCGGTTCCCACGTCCATGGTCGTGTCGCTGACCCTGCCCGGGGACACCCCCGTGCGCTGGGTGCGGGATTTCGCCACCGGGCTGACGGAAGCCTTCGTGCGGCTCGGTGCCGCGGACTGCGCCCTGGTGGGTGGGGACCTGGGGCGCGGCCGAGAACTGTCCGTCACCGCAACGGTGCTGGGGGTCATGGAACACGGGGATCCCGTACTGCGCTCGGGAGCGGGCGCGGGCGGAACGGTGGTGCACGCGGGCGTTCTCGGACACGCCGCCGCCGGGCTCTGCTCGCTGGAAGCCCCTCCCGGCAGCGGCTGGGATCGCCGGCCCCGGGACGAGCGGCGAGAGCTCGAACGAGCACAATTGCGCCCGCATGCCCCGATCACCGCGGGGCCACGGGCGGCGCGAGCGGGAGCGAGCGCCATGATCGACATCTCCGACGGACTGTTACGGGACGCCGGCCGCGTGGCGCGAGCGAGCGGCGTCGTGATCGATCTGGATCCGGCCGCGCTGGAGGAATCCGTGGCGATGCTGGCCGACGCGGGTCACACCGCGGGCGTGGACCCGTGGCGCTGGGTGCTGACCGGCGGCGAGGATCACGGTTTGCTCGCCGTGGTTGCCCCCGATGTTCAGGTTCCCCCGGGGATGCGTGCGATAGGCTCGTGTGCGCCCGCAGACCGCCGACAGGCGTTCCCCGGTGACAGGGCCGTCACCATTGCCGGGCAGGATCCGAGCCAATGGCTGGGCTACGACGTGGGTGAAGGATGGGATCATTTTGAGCCATAAGGGAGGCTCTACCGTATCGGCAGTGCGCGACTGGTTGGATTCCGCGTACCGTGCCCTCACGGAGCACACCGAGGTGCTCAACGATCTCAATGTTTTCCCCGTGGCCGATTCGGACACCGGCGTCAATCTCAGCACCACGGTGGGTTATGCGACCGAGGCGGCGCAGCTGATCGAAGGCAATGACATCGGCGAGTTGCTCCACCATGCAGGCCGCACCGCTATGGAAGAGGCCCGAGGGAACTCGGGCGTCCTGATGGCCTTGACGTTGACCGCCATGGGAACGTCTCTCGAAGGGTCCACGCGGGTCACCGCCGGTGGCCTGCGCGACGCGTTCTCCGCAGCTCAGGTGCGCTGCTGGTCTGCCCTCACCGACCCGGTGGAGGGAACCATGATCTCCGTTCTCGATGCCGTGAGCGAGGTGTCTCTTCCCGAGAACTCGCAGGACGGCTCCAATCAGCAGCTCTCCGACTGGCTGGACCTGGTGATCGCCCGCGGGAGCCACGCGGTGATCGACACGGTGGAGCAACTGCCGGTCCTGCACGAACGCGGCACCGTGGATTCCGGTGCGTTGGGCATGTTGATCGTGCTGGTCGAGCTCAGGGCGGCCCTGACCGGCGACGAGCAGCGGTACAACCCTGTCCCGGGCATCATCCGTGATTACTCCGACCACACCGGATACCAGGACAAGCACGATTGTGAGGGCTTCGAGGTCATGTGCACCGTGAAACTCTCCGCCCTGGACGCCGCCGAGCTGCGCCACGAACTGGACAGCGCCGGGGACAGCGTGTTGGTCAGCGCGGTCAGTGAATCAGACAACAATGAATACACGTGGCGCGTTCACGTGCACATCACGGACCCCGAGGAAGCACTCACGCTCATGCGCGCCCGCGGGCACGCCGTCAACGTGAGCGTGACCCCGCTGGGATCCGACGACAACCGGGTTTCCCCGTGACCACCGGGGCGCCGCCGGTCTCGGCGTTCGCCGGGCTCCTGGACCAGCCACTGTCCCGCTACATTCCCGGTAACGCACCCACCGCCACGGTCAAGTTGCTCGAGAAGGATCTGGGCATCACCACCGTGGGTGGGCTGCTGGACTGCGCCCCGCGCCGCTACATTCGCCGGGGCCACCTGCAGCTGTTGAGCGATCTGGTCGCCGGGGAACGGACGTCCTTCGTGGCCCGTGTGGAGTCCTCCTCGACACGGCGCATGCAGCGGGATCCGCGCCGCAGCCTGACCGATGTGATCGTCTCGGACGGCACCGGGGCCAGCCTCAAGATCACGTTCTTCAACGCGTACACCGCCCAGAAAGAATTGCCGGTGGGAACCCACGCGCTGTTCACGGGCAAGCCCGAACTCTACCGCGGCCACCTGTCCATGACGGGCGCCGATTACGCCGTGGTGGACACCCCGGATTCCGTCACGGATTTCACCTCCCAGTCCGGTGAGGTCTACCCCATCCCGGTGTACCCGGAAAGCGGCAAACTCACCACCCCGCGGATCACGCGCGCCGTCCAGCAACTGCTTCTCACCGCCGACCTCGACTCGCTCACGGACCCGATTCCACCGCACATCCTGGAGCGGGAAACGCTCGTGGGTCTCGCGCAGGCCTACCGCGACCTGCACCGCCCGGAGTCGGTGGTCGCGTTCCAGAAAGCGCAAGAGCGTTTCCGCTACCAAGAGGCCTTCGTGCTGCAAACGGAACTCGCGCGGCGTCGTCATGACCACGCGTCCCAGCCCGTGGCCGAGCGCCCGGCCCGCGCGGACGGGCTGCTGTCCCGCTACGACGCCGCCCTGCCGTTCACCCTCACGGACGGTCAGCGGGCGGTGGGCGAACAGATCCGGGCCGAAGTGGCCGGCACCGCACCCATGAACCGCTTGCTCCAGGGTGACGTGGGCTCCGGTAAGACCGTGGTGGCCCTGCGCGCCATGCTCCAGATCGTGGACACCGGGGGTCAAGCGGCCATGCTCGCGCCCACCGAGGTACTCGCCCAGCAGCACTACGACAAGATCGTGACCTCTCTGGGCCCGCTCGCCCGCCCCGATCAACTCGACGGCGACCCGGACGGCACCAAGGTCGTGCTGCTGACCGGCTCCCTTCCCACGGCCGCCAAACGCGCGGCCCTGTTGGACATCGCCAGCGGTGCGGCGGGCATTGTGGTCGGAACGCACGCGCTCATCCAGGAGAAAGTGCAGTTCGCGGATCTCGGCCTGGCGGTCGTGGACGAACAACACCGCTTCGGCGTGGAACAGCGCGACGCCCTGCGCGACAAGGCCGGACACGCACCCCACACCCTGGTCATGACGGCGACCCCCATCCCGCGCACCGTGGCCATGACGGTGTTCGGAGACCTGGACGTGAGCACCCTGCGCGAGCTGCCCGGCGGACGGCGCCCCATCCACACCCACGTGGTGGGCCTGGCCGAGCACGGCCCCGCGTGGGAACGCCGCGTGTGGGCGCTCGCCGGCGAGCACATCTCGCACGGCCGTCAGGTCTACGTGGTGGCACCCAAGATCGGCGACGACGCCGCCCTCCCGCCCTTCACTTCGCTGCGCGAGTCATTGCGTGCCGCCCAGGAGGCCGGGGAGGACGGGGACGGCCCGGAACCGGCGACCGTCCAGTGGCTCGAACGGCTGATCAGCGCCCAACCCGAGTTGCGGGACGCACGCATTGCCGTGCTGCACGGGCGACAGGATCCGCTCGTGAAGTCCGAGACCATGAACCGGTTCGCGGCCGGTGAGATCGACGTGCTCATTTCCACCACGGTGATCGAGGTGGGGGTGGACGTGGCCAATGCCTCGCTGATGATCATGGTGGACCCGGAACGCTTCGGGATCTCGCAGCTGCATCAGTTGCGCGGTCGCATCGGGCGTGGCGAGCACGAGAGCACATGTTTGTTGGTGACCCGCAGCGACCCCGAGCATCCCGGCCGCGAACGGCTCGCCGCGGTGGCGGCCACCACGGACGGTTTCGAACTCGCGGAAGTGGACCTGAAACTGCGCCGGGAAGGCAACATTCTGGGCGCGTCCCAGTCCGGGCGGAAGTCCGGGTTGCGCTGGATCAGCGCCCTGCGGGACGAAGCACTGGTGGCCCGAGCTCGGGAGGATGCCGAAGCGGTGATTGCCGAGGACCCGCACTTGACCCGGCACACCGAACTGCTCGCCGCCATCGGTCGCGTGGTGGACGAGAACAACCAAGCATTTTTGGAGCGCGGATGACACGCATCATTTCCGGAACCGCGGGTGGGCTGCGCATCAAGTCGGTGCCCGGTTCGGCCACCCGTCCCACGACCGACCGCGTCAAGGAATCCCTGTTCGCTCGCTTGGACGCGTGGGGCATGTGCCGGGACGCCCGGGTACTGGACCTGTTCGCCGGTTCCGGAGCCCTCGGACTCGAGGCGGTGAGTCGAGGAGCCCGTGAGGTGACCCTGGTCGAGAAGGCCGCCGGGGCGGCGTCGGTGTGTCGGGCCAATGCCCACGTGCTCGCCAACGCCCGCCCGGACGCCATCATGACCACGGTGCAGTCTCCCGTGGCAACCTTTCTTGCGCGGCAGGGAAGCCACCGATGGGACCTGGTGCTGGTGGATCCGCCGTACCCGCTGCCCAACGAGGATCTGACCGCGCTGCTGGCGCGCCTGGTGGGGCACCTCGGCCCGGGCGCGGTCATCGTGGTGGAACGATCCGCTCGCACCGCGGAACCCGACTGGCCGGCGGGGTTGCAGCGATTCGAGCACAGCACCCACGGTGAAACGGTGCTCTGGTACGTCGAGGAGTCTTAGAGCGACAGCGCGAGATCGGCCATGGCGTGACGCAGCACGTCCGAGCGCTTGCAGAACGCCAAGCGGAGCCAGTCCGTGTAGAGGTCGCGGTTGGCCTCACCCACGAACGCGGACACGGGAATTCCGACCACGCCGGCGTTCTCGGCCCAGTGCTCGCCCAAGTCTTTGGCGGTGCTGACCCCGGCCAGCGCATAGTGATCGCTGACATCCGCAATCGCGAAGAACGTGCCCTGGGGTTCCGGAGGGTTCAGTCCGGCCTCGCGCAATCCGTTGACCAGAATGTCACGCCGGTCGCGGTAGTCAGCCAACAGACGCTCGTAGAACTCGGCGGGGAATCCCACTGCCTCCGCCACGGCGTGCTGCAGCGGTGCGGCGGCGCTGTGGGACATGTAGGACTTCACCGCGGTGACGCCGCGTATCAAGTGCTCCGGGCCGCTGACCCAGCCCACGCGCCAGCCCGTGGCGGAAAAGGTCTTCCCCGCCGATGACACGGTCAGGGTGCGTTCGAACGCACCGGGCAGGGTGGCGATCGGCGTGTGGTCGCCGGTGAAACGCAAATGCTCGTAGACCTCATCGGTGACGACCACGGCCTCGAACTCGGTAGCCAGTTCCACCAGCTGCCCGAGGAACTCCCGCGAGGCCACGGTGCCCGTGGGGTTGTGTGGATCATTGAGGATCACGGCGCGGGTGCGGGGCGAGAAGGCGGCCCGCACGTCGTCGGGATCGGGCGTGAACGCGGGCGGCAGCAGAGGCACCGGTACGGCGGTGGCCCCGGCAAATCGGATCACCGCGCCGTAAAGGTCGTAGTGCGGTTCGAACACGACCACCTCATCGCCTGGTTCCAGGACGGACAGCAGGCTGGCCGTCAGTCCCTCGGTGGCGCCGGCACTGACAATGATCTGGGATTCGGCGTCCAGCTCGAGCCCGTAGAAGTGGCGCTGGTGCTCGGCAATGGCGGTGCGCAGGGAGGGGATGCCCTTGATGGGCGCGTACTGGTTGTGGCCGGCGGCCAGCGCCTCGGACGCTGCCTGGACCATGCGCTCGGGCGCGGGGAAATCCGGGAAGCCCTGACCGAGGTTCGCGGCACCGGTGCGCTGGGCCAGCGCCGTCATTTCCTCGAAAACCGTGGAGAGCATCCGGCCGGACGCGTCCAGGAGTCCGCCGCCGGCGGCCATTCGCTGCCAGGGCGTCTCGGTCGAGCCGGTCGTGCGGAACGGGGAACCGGAGGTGTGCGCTGTCATGGAATCAGTCTAGGGAATCGCGCCCGGCCGTTAGAGTGGAAGCATGCGACGCGCAATCTGCCCCGGCTCCTTCGACCCGATCCACCTGGGCCACGTGGCCGTGATCCGCCGTGCGTGCCGGCTCTTCGACGAGGTGATCGTGGCGGTGTCCACGAACCCCAACAAGAAGCCCCGCTTCGACGAGCAAACGCGCTTGCGGCTGGTGCGTGAGGTGTTCGCGGATCAACCCGCCGTGGTCGTGGAGCCGCTCGAGGCCGGGTTGATCGCCGATTACGCGGCCGATCGTGACGCCGTGGCGCTGGTCAAGGGTCTGCGCAACGGCGCCGACTACGACTACGAACTCCCCATGGCCACCATGAATCGCACGCTGACCGGGGTGGAGACGGTGTTCATCCCGGGGGAGCCGTCGCTGCTGCATTTATCCTCCACGCTCGTCATGGAGGTCCACGGCCTGGACGGGAATATCGGCGACTTCGTCCCGCCCCAGGTGCTGGACGCCATCGAGGAACGCGACCGCGCTGTTTAGCCGCGTTCCGCCCCCACCGCGTGGCTCGTCACCTTGGGTGCGTGCTACCATGATCTGTCGGCCCATGTCGTCAGCCAGGAGTTTCGTGAATAACCGCAATAGTTCAGCCCTCACGCACAGCGTTCGGGATCTCGAACATCGTCCGGGGACCATGCGAAACCTGGAGATCGAGGTGCCCGCACCGAAAGATTTCGGTACGGCGCTCATTGGTTCGCCAGAAGGCGCGCCCATGGATCTGCAGCTCCGACTCGAATCCGTGCACGACGGTATTCTGGTATCCGGAACCGTCATCGTCAGTATTCACGGCGAGTGCAGCAGATGTCTCGACCCGATTGACTACGATTTACCGGTCGACGTACAAGAACTTTTCGTGTTCGATGCCTCTCCCGACGGTGACGAGGACATCGAGGACGAGCAAGTGTATGAAGTGCGGGACGAGGAAATCGACCTCGAACCCATGCTTCGGGACGCAGTAATTACTCAGCTGCCGTTCCAACCGGTGTGCCGGGCTGATTGCCCGGGCTTGTGCGCCCAATGCGGTGCGCGGCTCGAGGATGACCCGGATCACCACCACGAAGTGCTTGACCCCCGTTGGTCCGCTCTGGAAGGGCTGCTCAACAGCGCCGACCAGGGTTCTGACACTTCGGATCAGACAACCGAGACGAGAGAAGAGAGATAGCCGTGGCTGTTCCCAAGCGGAAACTTTCCCGTGCGAATACCCGGATGCGCCGCTCCCAGTGGAAGGCTAACGCCCCCAAACTGGTGAAGACCGTGGAAAACGGCAAGGTGAGCTACAGCCTGCCGCACCAGGCCAAGGTCGTTTCCGATTCCGCCGGCACCCCCTTGTTTTACGAATACAAGGGACGCAAGGTAGCTGACGCGTAAGCGTGACTACCATGCCGGATCCCGGTGCATTGCTTGAGCGTCTCGGTGTCGATATCGACACCGAGACGCTTCGCATTGCGCTGACGCATCGCTCCTACGCGTACGAACACGAGGGCGAAAAGCACAACGAGCGCCTCGAGTTCCTGGGGGACGCCGTTTTGCAACTGGCCGTGACGGACGAGATCTTCCACCGGTACACCGACTGGAGCGAGAGCCAATTGGCCAAGCTTCGCGCCTCCGTGGTGTCCTCGCGCACCCTCGCGGACATTGCACGGTCTCTGGAACTCGGTCCGCACATCCGTCTGGGTAAGGGTGAGATTCGCACCAAGGGCAGCGAAAAGCCGTCGATCCTCGCGGACACCATGGAAGCCCTGATCGGCGCCACCTACGAGTCCGCCGGGGAGAAACCCGCCCGCGACCTGGTGCTGCGGCTGATCGTTCCACTGCTCGAGGACTCCCACGTGCTCCATGAGGGCCGTGACTGGAAGACCGAGATCAGCGAGCTCGCCGCCCACCACGGCTTGGGACCCGTTCGTTACGACGTCGCGGGCACCGGTCCCGATCACGCCCGTCACTTCGCGGCGTCCGTGTCGTTGAACGGCACGGTCTTGGGACACGGCGAGGGTACCTCCAAGAAGGCCTCCGAACGTTCCGCGGCCGCGGCGGCCTGCCAGGCCATTTACGACCGCTACGGCGCCAAGGCCTGAGTCCGTGCCCGAACTTCCCGAGGTCGAAGTAGTACGACGCGGCGTGGCCAACTGGGTGGTCGGTCGCACCATTGAACACGTCACCGTCAACGACGAACGCTCCCTGCGCCGTCACGTGGCCGGCCCTCAAGATTTCATCGACCGCGTGACCGGACTGACCGTCACGGACGCCCAGCGCCGCGGCAAATTCCTCTGGCTACCCGTCAGGGAGTCCCACGAGACCGAGGCGAACCGAGCCCTGCTCGTCCACCTGGGGATGAGCGGCCAGCTTCTCGTGGCCTCCCACGACCAACCCGCGCCCCGCCACGAGCGGCTGCGCTTCGAACTGTCCCCGGCTCCGTCGGACACTGGTGCCCCGCTGCCGGAACAACTGCGCTTCGTGGACCAGCGGATCTTCGGCGGAATGCTGCTGGACCCGTTGGTGCCCAGCCCGCAGGGCGGGGGATCGGTGCCGGAGCACGCCGCTCACATCGCCCTGGATCCCTTAGACCCTATGTTCGACACGGCGGTTTTCCACGCTGCCCTGCGGCGCAAGAAGACCGGCATTAAACGCGCACTCCTGGACCAGGGGCTGATCTCCGGGATCGGCAATATCTACGCGGATGAAGCGCTGTGGGCCGCTCAATTGCACTGGGCGGCGCCCACCGAAACGATGACCGCGGCCAAGACCCAGCGACTGATCGAAGCGTGCCAGGCCGTGATGCGCCGGGCGTTGGACGCCGGCGGCACGAGCTTCGATTCGCTGTATGTCAATGTGAACGGTGAGTCCGGGTACTTCGCCCGCTCATTGAACGCCTACGGGCGGGCGGGGGAGCCGTGTGACCGGTGCGGTGCGCCCATTGAGCGGGTGAAGTTCATGAACAGATCGAGTTATTTCTGCCCGGTCTGCCAGCGAAAACGTTAGCTGAGCGGTCGTGTCCGTCGCGACGACGAGTGGCAGGCGGATCCCGGTCGTGGTGGCGTTACCTCGATGTGCAGTACATCAAGGTATAGCGAGCAGCATCGCCGTGGAAGCTCGAGAGCGGGCCACCTTGCTAGCTCGCGCTAGAGTTCAAGTGCGCCGCCGCAGATTGCGGTAGGCGCTCGTCAGCTGTCCGATGGTCAGCATCTCCACCATGAGTCAGGAGGGTGGCAGCTCGGGAGAGGAGTAGGTCGTGAGGTAATGCGAGCGCCGAGCGGTGAACCAGCGAGTCCTCACCGGCGTCCGGCGTTCCGCGGAGGCGCTCCTCGCAGGTGTCCCTGACGGTCTTCATGAGACCGACGTGCTGCCTCGATGCTGGAAGTGCGAGGCGTTCATGTACCGATGAGGATCGTCGGAGGTCGTCGCCATGCGGTCAGTCAGGGCCGCGCGCACGGCGACTTTGACCCGCTCGAGAGCGTCCATGACCAGGAGCCGCAGCGCACGATCGAAGACGTAGAGGTCCAGGACGTCATTGAATGACGTCCCATTGTGAAGCAGGTAATCGGACCCGCCCTGCTGGAACGGAATCGTGTACGGGGATAGCCGGTAGTAGCCGAGGTGCCGCAGGTACCGTCGGGTTCTACCCCGATCGGGAACATGGAGCCCGCGGTCGACGAGGCGGCCCAGCAGATCATCGAAACTCAGAGGTGGCTTGTCGAAGAGAAGCGAGCCGCGCGGCCGCAGTGGTCGAGGCATCAGTGTTCCTCCGGGCTCGAGGCAGAGAAAAATCCCCCAAGTGCGCATCGTGGAGAGGCGTGGGGGATGTAGTGGTGTCAGGCCAGCACGGCTGGTCCGAGCCTTCCAATGGTGTAGACGGACGCGGCGCATGAGCACGACCGGGCTTCCATGGAGCCTCGCTCATCACAACTCTGCTCAGGGCCTTTGCTCGTCGGCCCGTGGCGTCGGAGTCGTCGACTCGTCCGCGGATGCCTCCTCGGTCTTCGCGCACGGCGCGGCCCAGCTCGCCAGTAGCTTCAGGTTTTCCTCGTGAGACGATCCGGGCTCGGCGGTGTAGATGGACAGGTCGTGCCAAGCGCGTTTGCCGGTGGGGAGGTCGACGGACTGGTAAGTCAGTTCAATTTCACCGATCTCGGGGTGCTGCAGGCGCTTGGTGCCCTCGTGGCGGATGCGGATGTCGTGGGAGGCCCAGTACGCGGCAAAATCCTCGCTAGCTGTGGACAGTTCACCGATGAGCTCGCGCAGCGTCTTGTCGTAGGGCTCGCGGCCGGCCTCGGCGCGCAGCAGCGCGACGGTCGCGGCAGCTCCTGATTCCCAGTCGACGAAGAAGTCCTTGGAAGACTCGTCGAGGAAGTGGTAGCGGGCGAAGTTCGCAGTCCCGTCCACTGTGGTGGGGCTGTCGAACATCGGGGCGTGCAGGGCGCGACCGAGAGCGTTGGACCCGATGACGTCGAGGCGGCCGTTGCGGACGAATGCTCCTGACATGGTGATGGAGTCGAGCATCCACTGCACCTGCGGCGTGATCGGGACGTCCCGACGGCGAACGGCCTTGCGACGGGCCGGCTTCGCGGCCCGGGCCAGATCGTGGAGGTAGGTGCGTTCGTCGTCGTCGAGGCGCAGCGCCTCGGCGACGGCGTCGAGGACGTCGGCTGAGACTTCGCCGACATGGCCCTTCTCCAAGCGGGTGTACCACTCGGTGCTAACCCCGGCGAGGACGGCGACCTCTTCGCGACGCAGGCCGGGCACGCGTCGGCGCGCGCTGGTGGGTAGGCCGACCACGTCGGGAGTCAACTTCGCACGCCGACTGGAGAGAAAGCCCTTGATGTCGTCGCGATTATCCATGGTTCAAGCATAGAAGCGATGCCTTCCGCGAAGGGGGTTGATCCTCTGCCCCCTATGAGCTCGAACTTCTCCGCCTACGCGATCAGCGATCAAATGGATAACGACCGATCATCGTCCATTCGCCTACGAGGTATCCATGCACAACGAAGCGCCCACGGCTTCCGTCCAGACGCAGTCCGCGACCCGCGGCACTTCCCCGAAAGCCCGACTCCCACTCGTCGTCTACGTCCTGGCGCTGGGCACGTTCCTCATGCTCACCACCGAGTTCGTGATCGCCGGGATCCTGCCTGACATCGCCAGCGATCTGCGCATCTCGCTGGCCCAGGCGGGTTCCCTGATCATCGTCTTCGCAGTCGGCATGGTCATCGGCGCGCCCCTGCTGGCACTGCTGACGATGCGGCTGTCGAAGAAGCTCACCCTCCTCATCGCCTTGGTCGTCTTCATCGCCGGGCACGTGGTCGTTGCCCTCAGCTCGGACCTCACGATCCTCACGGTCGCGCGCTTCGTCACCGCCCTGGCCACGGGCGCGTTCTGGGCGGTCTCTGCGGTCGTCGCCTCGAACATGGTCGGCTCCTCCTTGAAGTCCTCCGCCGTGGGGGTGGTGGCCGCAGGCGGCTCGCTGGCCACGGTGCTCGGCGTACCGATCGGCGCGTTCCTCGCCCAGCACGTGGGCTGGCGGGGCACCTTCTGGGCTCTCGGAATCGCCGCGGCCATCGCTGTGGTGTTCATCGTGCGGCTGGTCCCCGCAGACGAGGCGCACTCGCAGGGGTCAGCGCTGTCCGGGCTCGCGGATCTGCGTTCATCGCGGCTCTGGCTCATCCTGGCCGCGTGCCTGACCACCACGGGCGGCGTGCTCGCTGCGTACTCGTTCATCGCGCCGATCCTCACCGACCACGCAGGCGTTTCCGCCGGCCTCGTTCCACTGGTGCTCGCCGGATTCGGCATCTGCTCCTTCCTCGGCACCCTCCTCGGCGGACGACTGGGCGACAAACACGCCCACGCCGTGACGATCGCGACCCCCGCGCTGACCACGCTCGTGCTGCTCGCGATGGCCCTGCTGACGGGATCGACCTGGACCACCGTCGTCCTCGTCGTGCTGCTGGGAGCGTTCGGACTCAGCGCCAACAGCGTGCTCATCCACCTCGCCGTCGACTACGCAGGCCGGGCGGCAACCCTCGGATCAGGACTGGCCGTCGCAGCGTTCAACGCTGGCACCGCCATCGGCACCACGATCGCCGGAGCCACTCTCGCCTCACCCCTGGGCCTCGCTGGACCGGCGACCGTCGGCACCGTCATCGTCGCTCTCACACTGATCCCGACCATCGCGCTCGGTATTCTCGGCCGCAGCAGTCGGCCCGCGGCCGAGCCCGCGCCGGTCGCCGCCTGAACCGCCCCACAACGATTATTCGCTTCTATCCCACCTGGAGGTTCCACGAGCATTCCCACCGTCACGTTGAACAACGGCGTCGTCCTGCACCAGGCCCTGCCCAGCCGCTTCGACCTCACCATTGACGCCTACCGCGCCCTGGAGCAGCTGCTTGCCGACGGCAAGGTCCGCGCTATCGGGGTCAGCAACTTCATGGCCGAGCACCTCGACCGGCTCCTCGACGCCACCGACGTGGTGCCGGCGGTCAACCAGCTGGAGATCCATCCCTACTTCCACCAGGCCAAGCTGCGGGCCAAGGGCGAGGCCCTGGGCATTCTCTCGCAGGCGTGGTCGCCCATTGGCGGAGTCGTGTCCTACGAGGACACCGCGTTCTCCACGCCGTTGGAGGACCCGGCCATCGTCTCCATCGCCGAGGCGCACGGGAAGACTCTCGCGCAGGTCATCCTGGCCTGGCATCTGCAGGAGGGTCGCCGCGTGATCCCGAAATCGACCAACCCGGCCCGTATGGCGCAGAACCTCGACGTCTTCGACATCGAGCTCACCGGTGAGGAGCTCGCCCGGATCAATGCTCTCGACGCGGGCGTCCGCGGTGGCCCCGAGCAGGAGGACATGACCCTCGAGATCCACGGGCAGAACATCCGCGACGCCTGAACCAGACTTGTGGTTCGACGCCACTCCTGGCGCGACCACTACGCGCCCAGACCACACAAGAAGGAGAAACGACCATGACCACCACCGTCAACGCCTACGGAGCAATCTCGGCTACCGACCCGCTGGAGCCGATGACCATCGAGCGCCGCGACCTGCGTCCCCACGACGTGCTCATCGACATCGACTACGCCGGCATCTGCCACTCCGACATCCACACCCTCCGCGGAGAGTGGGGCGAGATCGCGTACCCGCAGGTTGTCGGCCACGAGATCGTCGGTCACGTCGCCGCCGTCGGCTCCGAGGTCACGAAGCACAAGGTCGGCGACCGGGTCGGCGTCGGTTGCGAGTCCGGCTCCTGCGGCCAGTGCGAGCAGTGCGCCAAGGGCGGGGAGGTCTACTGCTTGAAGGGCAACATCCAGACCTACGCCGGCGTGGACGTCGACGGCACCATCACCCAGGGCGGCTACTCGCAGGCCACCGTCATCGACGAGCGCTTCGTACTGAGCGTGCCCGAGGCGCTGCCGCTGGAGAAGGTCGCCCCATTGCTGTGCGCGGGCGTCACCCTCTACGCCCCGCTGAAGCACTGGAATGCCGGACCGGGCACGAAGGTCGCGATCATCGGCATGGGCGGCCTCGGCCACGTCGGCGTCAAGCTCGCCCACGCCCTCGGCGCAGAGGTCACCGTCCTCTCCCGCACGCTGGCGAAGAAGGACGACGGTCTCGCCTTCGGCGCTGATCACTACTTCGCCACCGAGGACCCGGCCACCTTCGCCGACCACCAGGCCGAGTACGACCTCATCCTCTCGACGGTCTCCGCGGGCATCGACTACGACGCCTACGTCGACCTGCTCGCCGTCGACGGCACACTCGTCCTCCTCGGAGCACCGACCGACGCGCTGAGCGTCACGCCGATGAAGCTCATCTCCCACAGGCGGTCTATCGCCGGATTGGCCAACGGCGGCATCGTCGACACCCAGGAGATGCTCGACTTCTGCGCCCAGCACGACGTGCTGCCCGAGACCGAGCTGATCGCGGCGGACGACATCAACGCGGCGTACAAGCGCGTCGTCGACTCCGACGTCCGCTACCGCTTCGTCATCGATGCCAAGACGTTCGGCTGACCCTTCGTCGTCCGTCCCCTCAGCAGATCCGGAGGAGCCATGAGCACCACAGTCCGAGGGATCGTCGTCGACCGCACCGGCGGCCCCGACGTGACCGAAGTCGAGCCCGGTGACCGGGTCGCCTACGCACGCTGGCGCGTCGGTACGGCAACGATCTCGCTGTGGTCTGGATCGATGCCCATCCCGACTCGGACACCCCGGAGACCGGCTACGACGGCTTCCACGCCATGGCCGCTTCCGTGCTGCTCGGGTACGGCGACCCGGAGATTCTCGATCTGCTCCCTGCGACCGTGGATGCGCAGCGGTTCGCCTACGCCGGCCTCCACGCGGGGGAGGAGGATGCGCTGGACAACGTCCGGCAGTGGGACATCCCGGTCTTCGGCCCTGATGATCTGCGCGAGATCACCGGGCCGCTGCTGGACTGGCTTGCCGAGACGGGGGCGGGCAAGGTCGCCATCCACCTGGACGTGGACGTCGTCGACAGCGACGAGGCGGTCCTCGGTCTGGGCACGGTGCCCGGGGGACTGAGCCGCGCACAGGTCCGCCGCATGATCGTCGACCTCTCCGCGCAGGCCGACGTCGTCGGGCTCACCGTTGCGGAGTACGTGCCCCGCAACTTGCTCCAGCTCCAGGAGATGCTCGACGGCCTGCCGCTCATCGACGAGGACGGTCTGCACTGACCCCTGCTCGAGCTCCAGCGCCGACAAACATGACATCGAGCACCAGACTGCTCTCGCGGAACATGCCCAGAAGGAGAGATCACAATGACTGCACCCGAATTCTTCGTCACTCCCGGAAACGGGGACCGCAATCGCGAGTTGTTCCACTACTCGCAGGCGGTCAAGATCGGTGACCGGATCGAACTCGCCGGACAAGGCGGCTGGAACGACGACTGGCAGTTCCCCGAGAAGCTCAGTGACGAAATCGACCAGGCCTTTCTCGACATCGACCGAACCCTGGCGACCGCGGGAGCCTCCTGGGACCACGTCGTCATCGTCCGCTCCTACCACGTCGACATCGACTCCGCGACCGTGGAGACCATGGCCGACCGGCTTCGTCGCTACCTGCCCGACCAGCCGCCGGTGTGGACCAACATCGGCGTCGCGGCACTGGGAGACGAGAACATGCGCGTCGAGATCGAAGTCACCGCTGTCCTGCCCGACTAAATCGCGATCTTCCCGCGTGGGCATCGCGGGAACGGCGTGATGCAGGTGGCCTCCGGCCCTCATCGATCGCGATCCGCTCCACCACTGCCGACGAAGCGATGAACCATAAGCCGGCAGCTCACGGACTGAGCAAAACACGGCCGATCCGGTCTGCGCAGGATGCTGCTTCGGCGCTCCTCAGTGGACGTCTCCATCGGCTACCTGGCGCTCCTTCTACCGGGGTTCTGCCTGTGGGTCGGCTACGGAATCGCTTCCGATGACACCGCCCTGGTCATCCCCCACACGGTGGCGACAGTCATCGCTGGCGTGACCATCGCGGTCGCCGTGCGCCTGCGTCGCATCGCGACCGACGACGCGCCAAGAATGTCTCCGAACTAACGGGATCCCACCTGACGGGTCCGGGCTCCATCGGGTCCATGTCTTCAAGCGTTCGCGCGATGTGGTCACCTACGACGCCTGATCTCCCCGTCGAGTGCCACACTCGCTGAGGTAGACGTGCCGACGAGAACCGGGCCGGTGCGCAGCGCATGGCCCTGCTCAGTTGCAGGTAGCGGCCGAGGACAGCTGGAGAGTGGGCCATGGTGGAGACCATGTCGCCCACGGTGCCGTGGCTCTCGACGAGGTCACCGAGCAGCTCGCGCGACGCGCCGACGGCGGTCCCACCGGCTTAGGCGGTCCAATCGGGGGCATGGGTGAATCCTCCTTCGTGCGTTCGTGTGCGCTGCTCGTCGGGCAGATCAGGATTTGATGAGCCGGGTGATGGCGTCGCTGGCTTCCTGGATCTTGGCGATGGCGGCGTCGTCGTCGCCCTGCTTGGCGGCGTCGAGGACGCAGTGCTTGAGGTGGCCGTCGAGCAGTCCGGTGGCGACGCCCTGCAGAGCCCGGGTAAGCGCGGAGACCTGGGTGAGGATGTCGATGCAGTACTTCTCGTCGTCGATCATCTTGGCGATGCCGCGGGCCTGGCCCTCGATGCGCCTCATGCGCGCCAGGTAGCGGTCCTTGTCGCTGATGTAGCCGTGCTGGTGGGCCTCGGCGTGGGTGCCGGTCTCGGTAACCGTGCTGTCGGTGGAAGCGTCGGCGGCGGCGTCGGTGGTCATGAGCGTGTCCTTCACTTCTGGCGCTCCAGGACGGAGCGGGTGCTGGCTTCGGGTGTGAGGTCGATGCGCCGCAGCAGCTGGGCGTTGAGCGCGACGACGACGGTGGAGATCGACATCAGGATCGCGCCGACCGACATCGGCAGGACGAACCCGACGGGCGCGAGGACGCCGGCTGCGAGCGGGACGGAGAGCAGGTTGTATCCGGCGGCCCACCACAGGTTCTGCTTCATCTTCCGGTACGCGGCCCTTGAGAGCTGGATGACCGAGAGCACCGAGCGCGGGTCGGAACTGGCGAGGATGACCCCGGCCGACGCGATGGCGACGTCGGTGCCCGCTCCGATGGCGATGCCGACGTCGGCCTGCGCGAGGGCGGGGGCGTCGTTGACACCGTCGCCGACCATGGCAACCTTCTTGCCCTCGTGCTGCAGCTGGGCGACCTTCGCGGACTTGTCCTCGGGACGGACGCCGGCGAAGACGCGGTCGATGCCGAGCTCCTGGCCGACCTCGTTCGCCACGGCCTCGGCGTCGCCGGTGATCATGACGACCTCGACGCCCAGCTCGTGGAGCGCGTCGACGGCGTCGCGGGACTCCGGCCGGACCTCGTCGGCGAGCTTGAGGCCGCCGACTACCTGCCCGTCGCACAGGACGTGGAGGATGATCGCGCCCTCAGAGCGCCACTCCTCGGCCGCGTCGACCTCGGACTGTTCGGTCTCTTCGAGCAGCCGGGGCCCGCCGACGCGGATCTCGTGGCCGGCAACGGTCGCGGTGACGCCGACGGCGGGTGAGGAGGTGAAGCCGCTGCCGGGCTCGAAGGCGAGGCTGCGATCCTTCGCGGCGGCGACGATGGCCCGGGCGAGCGGGTGCTCGCTGTCGGCCTCGGCCGAGGCGGCCAGGGCGAGGGCCTGGTCGGCGTCCAGGTCGCCCGTCGGCTCGACGCCGGTGACGGTGGGCTCGCCCCGGGTCAGCGTGCCGGTCTTGTCGAAAAGCACCGCGTCGACCTGGCGCATGGACTCCAGCGCGAGGCGGTCCTTGACCAGGACGCCGCCGCGGGCGGCGCGCTCGGTGGCGATGGAGACGACCAGCGGGATCGCCAGGCCCAGGGCGTGGGGGCAGGCGATGACGAGCACGGTGATGGTGCGAATGACGGCGTCGTCGGGGCTGCCGGTCAGCGTCCAGACGACCGCGGTGATCAGCGCTGCGCCGAGGGCGAACCAGAACAGCCAGGCGGCCGCGCGGTCGGCGATGCGCTGGGCGCGGGAGGAGGAGCCCCGCGCCTCGGCGACGAGTCGGTTGATGCCGGCCAGGGCCGTGTCGTCGCCGGTGGCGGTGATCTTGACCCGCAGGCCGGAGTCGGTGGCCACGGTGCCGGCGGTGACCGGGTCGCCCTCGCCTCGGGCGACCGGGCGCGACTCGCCGGTGATCATCGACTCGTCGATGTCCGCCTGGCCGTCGACGACGGTGCCGTCGGCGGGGACGCTGCCACCGGGGCGGACGATGACGACGTCGCCCACGCGCAGTTCGGCGGGGCCGACCTTCACGACGTCGTCGCCCTCGACGCGTTCGGCCTCGTCGGGCAGCAGCGCGGCCAGGGAGTCCAGCGCGGAGGTGGTCTGGGCCAGGGAGCGCATCTCGATCCAGTGGCCGAGCAGCATGATCACGATCAGCAGCGCCAGCTCCCACCAGAACTCGAGCTCGTGGTGCACGAGCCCGAGGGTAGCGGTCCAGGAGGCGAGGAACGCGACGGTGATGCCGAGCGCGATCAGCAGCATCATTCCCGGCTGGCGGCTCTTCAGCTCGCTAACGGCACCGGTGAGGAACGGTGTGCCGCCCCAGGCGTACATGACGGTGCCGAGCACAGCGGCGACCCAGCCCGCCCAGCCCGGCACCGAATAGCCCAGCAGCATGGCGAACATCGGCGAGAGCGCGACCACCGGGACCGCGATGACCAGGTTGATCCAGAACAGCCGGCGGAACTGGCCCACGTGGTCCCCATGACCGCCGTGGCCACCATGCCCGCCGTGCTCCGCGTGGTCGCCGTGCTGCATGCCGTTGCCCTGGTGGCCGGCGTGCGGGACGTCCCCGTGGCCCGGCGCGGTCGACGCGACAGCGTCGTGGTCGCTGTGCGCGGTCTCGTCGGCGACCTCGCCGTGGAGATTATGGTGCGCGGTTGGGTCCGTCATTGCTCTTCGCTTCTCCTCGTTCTTCCCCGGTCTTCCCTTCGATCGGGTCGTGCGTGTCTCGCCGCGGGCCTTGCAGGGCCCGCGGCGGCCGGTCAGGAGGCCGGCTGGATCTCGCTCTCGACGACCCACTTGTGGTTGGTCATCGTCATGCCGTCGGCCTCGTAGTCGACCATGTAGACGGTCTCGTCGGTGGAGGAGGCGATGGTGGCCTTCGCGCCCTTCATGCCCTTCATGTGCTCGGCCTCGAGGGTGACCTCGGTGCCGTCGGCCAGGCGCTGGTCACCGGCGTCCTTGATCTCCTCCTGCACGACCCACTTGTGGTCCTTGACCGGGTCGCCACCGGTCGTCGGGGTGAAGTTCACCGCGTAGGTGTAGGTGTCGAATGCGCCGACGATCGTGGCCTTCGCGCCGTCCATGCCCTCCATATGGTCGGCGGTCAGCGTCACCTTGGTGCCGACCGGGTACTTCGGCGACGTGGCCTTCTCGATGCCCGCGGGTGCGGGGCCGCCGTCCATCGGGTGGTCCATCCCGCCGCCGTCGCTGCCGGTCGAGCTGCCGCTTCCGTGGCCCTGATGCTGACTGGTCGACGAGGGCGTCGCCTGGTCCTGGTCCCCGCCGGTGCTACACCCGGTCAGCACGAGTGCTCCGCCGAGCACTCCTGCGGCGATGGCCGTCGTGAGGTGCTTGCGCATATGGTCTCCTATTCGTTTAGTCTGACCTGATCAACCCTATACCCCAGTGGGGTATAGATCAAATGGCCGGTCATCGCGTTCGTGAGGTGAGTAAGCGCAGATCGAGTCGGCGGAAACCGCAGCCGTGATGCCGCGGTCCGGCGCGTCGAAGGAGCAGGCCATGTTGGCGGCGTACTTGGCCGGATCGGAGTCGAAGGTCGGACCGTAGCCGGCGCAGCAGAACCAGTAGGGCCCGCCGTCGTAGTCGCAGAAGAGGCCCAGCGCACCGGCCGCCTTCTTGCTAACCGGGTTGCCGACCATGCCGGCGGCGAATGGTGCGAGACGCCGAAGATGCGTCTGGTCCGACCAATGTGTCTGGCCAGGACGTGACCCGCTCGATGGCGAACGGAGGAAGGTGCAGCAACTCACTTCGCCGACGACTACTTTGATGACTAACCGCGAGCCTGCCAGGATGGTTAGATGCAAGGTGAACAGGTCGTCAAAATTCGCGCATCATATGGTCCGGCCGAGTCCCCAGCCCTCGTTGAGATTTGGCGCAGCGCCGTGCGCGCGACGCACGACTTTCTCGAGGAGTCTGACTTCGATCGGATCGAGGGCAATCTTGCATCGGCCTATTTTCCTGCCGTGAGCCTGATCGTCGCCGAACGAGCCGGAGAACCGGTCGGCTTCGCCGGAATCGCTGAGGGAAATCTTGAAATGCTTTTCGTGACCGACGAGGCACGAGGGGAGGGCATCGGTACAGACCTGCTTAATGAGGCTATCGCCAATTTCAGGGTGACGAAGGTCGACGTGAATGAACAGAATTCTGGAGCCTGCGGTTTCTACCGCAGTCGAGGATTCGCACAGGTGGGACGCGACGTGCTCGACGGGGATGGGCGACCTTATCCGACCCTCCATCTGGAACTCAGCCAATAGCGGTAAGTGACCGCGTCTTGATCAGTTCATTCCAGCAGCGTGACGGCTCCGCTGCACAGGTCATAGACCGCCGGGTAGACGCTGGGGCCGACGTTCCAGAGCCGCCGTGAGCGGAAAGCGGGCACGGCGCGTGCGCATCAAGCGGTCCGCGATTTCTCGTCCCCCTTGAGTTCCGGGGACTCCGCTACATCCACGCTGGTCTTCCCGCTGGACGTCGCGCGGGGACGACGGCTGTACAGACGAGTTGCGCGCAGCCGTAGCCGCCGGGAACCGCCTGCAGCCGAGCCATCCGAACGTTGAGCTCGTCAGACACGGGGATGGCCATTGTGCTTGCGGTGATGGGTCAACGGCCGATGGCTCGATCGCCGCGAAGGGCCATGATCGTGCTCGTGGCCGTCATGATGGTCTTCTGGCGCCTCGGCGCAGAGAATCTCGCAGTACCAGTGCGAAATGGTGCTGCCGATCTGCGTGGGATAGGCCTCCACGATGAGCGCCCCTTCCCAGAAGGGGCGGATGAATGTCGCGGACAGGTTGATGCTGGTGAAGGACTCTCCAGGGTTGACAAGGGTGGAGCAGGCCGTGCCGATCGTGGCGTCGGCGAGCTCGGTGGGGAATCCGCCTGGATCGTCCCCTGCTCATTCGCGAAGCGGTCATGGCGTGCATCGGTGTGGATGGTCACCATCCGCCCGAGGTACTCGAGGACCGACAGGTCAACAGACGCAAGTCCGGGGCCGACGGCGGGGTCGTCGGCGATCCGGGCATTCGGTGAAGGATCGGTCACAAACGAGTCGAGTCCGGGTACTTCGCCCGCTCATTGAACGCCTACGGGCGGGCGGGGGAGCCGTGTGACCGGTGCGGTGCGCCCATTGAGCGGGTGAAGTTCATGAACAGATCGAGTTATTTCTGCCCGGTCTGTCAGCGGAAGCGCTAGTTAAACACGGTAGTCGATATTTATGACGAAGGTGTTCGTCACTACGATTAAATATGCATGCTATCCTCGCCACAGAGAAAGGGCATGTGTGATGAGCGGATATCGAATCAACCGTGAGCTGACCGAGTTCGGAAAACATGTGCGTGGCTGGCGCATGGTACTAGGGCTCACCGCGCAGCAGGTCGCCGAGCGCGCCGGAATTACACGGGACACCCTGCGCAAGATCGAGGCCGGGGACTCGGGGGTGGGATTCGGCAACGTTGCACAGGTGCTGCGCACCCTCGGTGTCCTCGATCAGGTCGTCGAGGCCGTCGACCCGCTCGGCAGTGACATCGGTCGTCTGCGCGCCGGCAACCTGACGAAAAAGCGTGCACGGTGACCACCGTCGAAGTTTATGTGGACCGGGCCGGACATCCGATCCTGGCGGGGCAGGCGCACTTCACCAGGCACCGCAGTCAAATTTCCACTACCTTCCTCTACGACCCGACCTACCTGATCGACGGCGGGACGAGTATCGACCCCGCCCTACGCCTCGTTTCTGGGGCGCAACACCAGGTCGGTCTCGTGCGGGCCTTTGCCGATAGCGCACCCGATCGCTGGGGCAGGAATCTCATCGAGAAGGCGGAGCGCGCTCGTACCCGCAAGGAACACCGAGCGCCGCGCAGGCCGGACGATCTCGACTTTCTCCTGGGCGTCAGCGACGACACGCGACAGGGGGCCCTGCGGTATCGGATTGCCGGCGACCGGTCGTTCGTCGGCGAGCCGTCGCACGTTCCCCCAACTGATTTCATTCCCGGAGCTACTGCACGCCTCTGACCAACTCTCCACGGAGGACGATCCCAGCGCGGCGGTGAAGCAATTACTGGACACTGGCGCGATCGGCCTGGGCGGTGCGCGGCCCAAGGCATCCGTGCGCCTCGATGACAGCACTGGGAGCGAGCGATGGCGACCACCCTTCGCAACCACGGCTTCCTCGCCGATCACGGCTCCTGGAGGCTCAGTCCCGCCTTCGATGTGAACCCCAATCCAGACCCGTCGCAGCCACGCGCAACGTCAATCATGGGGGCCGATGCGCTGACCGATGAAGCCGAAGCATTGCTGCCGCTGGCCGAAGAATGCGGCATGGGCGCTCAACAGACCCTAGAGCGGGTTAGCTACATATTGGCAACGATGGCGGGCTGGCGCGACGCCGCACCCAGTCGTAGCATTCGCGAGCAGGAGATCGGGATGATGGCGGAGTCGATCGACGCGCGCTTGGCGGCCGTGACTGCCGTGGTGAGCTGAGCCGGACCACAGCGTTATGGCCAAGGGATCCTGCGTGCTGCCCGCCCCCGAAGCCGCTTAACCTTCCCCCGTTTACTCCGAACGAACGCTTTGCACATCGTTCATCGAATCGCTGCGACCGCTGCCAGCGGCGTCCGCGGCGGTCTCGGCCCTGACGCGCTGATCGTCGGCGACCTCCATGACCCGCTCGGCCGCCACCGAGCCGGTGTGGCGCTCGGGGCGGGGATTGTCCTTGTAATACTGGGACAGGCGCTCCATGCCCTGATCGATCGTCACGGACGGCTTCCAGTCCAACAGCTTGTGCGTGTCCTTTTGATCGAACCAATGCGCGGTGGACATCTGCTCGGCCAGGAACTCGGTCATGGGCGGCTCGGAATCATGCCCGCGCAGCTTGGCCGGAATGTACGGCCACACCTTCTCGATGACCTTGCCCGCAACACGGGCCACCTTGCCCGGGACGGAGCGGGTGGGGGCATCGACCCCGGCTGCGGCGCACATCCGAGCAACCAACTCTCCCACGGGGCGGGGCTCGCCGTTGGTCACCACAATGGCCTTGCCATGGGTGACGTCAATGCGCTCGAGGCACCGGGCAATGGCCTCGGACGCGTTGTCAATGTACGTGGTGTCGATCATGGCCGCGCCGTGGTCGACGTTGGGCAGGCGGCCCGCGGCTGCGCGGTCCACGATCCGCTCCACGAGCTGGGTGTCGCCCGGGCCCCACACGATGTGCGGACGTATGACGGCGACGTGCAGGCCGCGGCCATCGGTTTCCAGGGCCAGCAGTTCGGCGGCGGCCTTGGAACGCGCGTAGTGTCCGCGTGCGGTGCGAGGGTTGGCGGGCTCGGCGCCCACACCCTCGATCGAGGTCCCGGCGTGCGCCACGGACGGGGAGGAGACGAACACGACGTTGTCCACACCGGCCTCCTGCGCGCAGCACAGCAGCACGCGGGTACCTGTGACGTTCACGTGCACGAAGTCTTCCCAATCACCGGCGAACGAGACCTTGGCGGCCAGGTGCACGATATCGTCCACACCCTCCAAGGCCTTGGCTACGGCGTCCGGGTCGGTCACCGATCCGAGCACCTCGTCCACGCCCTCGCGGTTGGCCACGGCGGCGTGTCCGCGCTGGAACACGCGTACGCGCCAGCCCTTCTCGAGCAGGGTGCGCGCGACCTCGCCGCCCAGCATGCCGGACGCACCGGTCACCAGGACGGTGCGGCCCTTGCCGGTCAGCTCGCCTTCGGTCGCGGTGGAGCCGACCACGGCGCGTGGCGAGGCGTTCGTGGAGTCGGGGGCGGACGACGTCGCTGTAGGTGCCGTGCTCGCGCGCTCGTCCTCACCGCCCCCGGGGGTGCCCGCACGGTGGCGGCCGGCGCGGGAGAGGGGGTCGGGGGTGATCTCTGGTGAATTGCTCACGGTGCGCTCATCTTTCCGCCGGAAAGTACGCGCTCAGCCCATTGGCTCAACGCGGCCCGATCAATCTTGGAATTGTGTCGGATGTCGGTGGGGTGTTCTGGAATTACCATAACCGCGCTCGGGCGGATTCCGGTGGCGAATTCCACCGTGGACCGCACCCGTTCGGCGAGATCACCGGGGGCCAGCCCCGGATTCTGGGGCGCCGGGTGCGTTTCGATCACAGCCACCGTGGTTTGTGAACCCTGCGGGCCAATTCCGACCAGTGCCGTGCGACCCACACCGGGAACCGTTTCGGCCGCGTGCTCGGCCGCGACCGGGGTCACGGGACCGCCGGACGTCTTGATCACGTGCGCCAACCGACCTTCCACCCACAGTCGTTCGTTCGCGTCGAAATGGCCGACGTCTCCGGTTCGGTGCCAGCCCGGGGTCTGGTCGGAGACGCGTTCGGTGATCCACAACCGGTCGTAGTGGTCCTTGGCATGCGGTGCCCGGGCCACGATCTCACCGGTGACACCCGGTTCGGTGGTGATCTCATCGGTGACGTTGCCGGCACCATCGAGGGGCAACACCGCAAGCTGGGCACCGTGGACGGGAGTGCCCACGCACACCCCATTGCCCGCACCCGCCATCCCGCGCTGGGCATCCTCCCGCGCGGCTCGGATGACGTCCAGGCTGACATCCGTGAGTGGCAATGCCTCGGTCATGCCGTAGGGCGTGTGCAGCTCCGCGGCCGGGAGCAGTGTCTGCAGGCGCTCCAGCAGCGCTTCCGGAATCGGCGCGCCGGCCGAGAGCATCAGGTCGACCCGGGCGAGCGCGTCGCGCTGCGCCGGGGCGAGCGCATCCGCGGTCGCCAGCACATTGTCGATGGCCGCCGGTGATGCGAAAATGGCGGTCGCGTCGATGGCCATGACGGCTTCCGCCAGCGCCCGTGCGGTCAATGTCTTGGGCTGGGTCACGTCCATGTCCGGTGTGACGGATGCGGCACCCAGCGCCGGGCCCAGCAATGCGAACGGTGCGAAGCCTGCCACCAGACCGGTCCCGGCGCGCAGACCGTAGGTCACGCGAATGGCATCGCGCATGCTCGCCATCTGACGGTGTGTGTACACCACGCCCTTGGCGGGGCCGGTGGAACCGGAGGTGAACAACACGGCGGCCTCGGCGTCGGGATCCACGAGCGGCAGTTCGCCGTGGTTCACGGTGGTCACCGAATCCAGGAGCTCCGGAACCGTGTGCTCGACACCCAGGGCCCTCTTGGTCACGGGATCCAGGCTCACCGCGGAGATCTTACGCCCCGGCCAGCCGAGGGCCTTGGCACCCACCAGGGCCTTGCGAATCCCGATGAACCAGTCGGGGGAGGAACCTTTGAGCGCGCGGGTCAGACCCTTGCGACCCAGGCCCTGATCAGCGACCACAATGACGGCGCCGATGCGCAGGCACGAGTAAATCAACGTGGTCAGCAGCGAACCGGGGGGAACCATGAGGTTCACGCGGTCGCCGGGGCGTACCCCGGTGCGTAGCAGGGCGGCACCGAGACGATCGACCTGGGAACTGAGCTGCGCCCAGGACACGGTGCGTTCCACGTTCAGGGCCGGTGCCGTGCCGTCCACGGTCTGGGCCACGGGGCCCATGTCGACCACGGCGGGGGAGTCGTCGGTGCGCCGCGCCTCGAGCTCGGCGAAGAACGGTGAGAAATCGTCCGAGGCGTTGGCGCGCTTCTCCCGGTGCTGCTGCGTAATGGGTAGGCCGGCGCCGAAGTGTTCGTCGAGCCACGTGAGGATGGGTACAGCGATATCGCGGGATTCACCGACCAGGTGCTTGGCGCCTTCGAACCGGTGAACGTCCGCGTGGGGCGCACGGCGCAAGAGGTCATCGAGGTAGCGCTGTTGGAACACCGGGTCGTTGGTGCCCCACAACAGCAGGGTGGGAACTTCACGCGCGCTCATGCGACCCGCGATGCGCTCGTAGTCGGCGTGCGAGGGATGATCCTCGGGTGCGGGAATGTCGGCCACGAAATGGGCAATGGCCTGGCGACGCTCGCGGGTGCGGTAGGGGGCCTTGAAAGCCTGCTTCACGTCACGGCTCGGCGCGGGATCGGCCAGGGCCAGTGTGGTGTCCAGAAACGCGGTGGTGTGCTTGGTGAGGGGTTCGTGCAAGGCGGAGTTCAGTGCCACCTGCAACGCGGTGGGGATCGGCTCCGAATTGTCGTGGTGCACCGCGGTGTTGGTCAGGATGGTGGCCGCGTGAATCCCCGAATGTTCCTGGGCCCAGCCCTGGGAGATCAGGCCACCCCAGTCATGTGCCAGCGTGACCACGGGAACGTCCGCGGTGTCAATGCCGAGTTCGGCGGTGAGGTCGCTCAGGTCCTGGACCCGGTCCTGCAAGCGTCGGAACAGTCCCGTGCGCTCGGAGAATCCCATGTCCAGCTGGTCCACGGCGACCACGCGCCAGGGCTGTTCGGCTTCCGTGGCGGCCCGGAGCACGCTGCGCCACAGGTAGGACCACGTGGGGTTTCCGTGCACCGCCAGGATGATGCCGCGGGCAGTCACCCCCGCCTTCTCCAGGGCGGGGCCGTTGTCCAGCAGGTGCCAGCGGCGCTTGCGCCCGGGCACGGGTTCCACGGCTGCCGTGGAGGCCACCGTGACGGTGGTGGACCACGCGGGATCGACACCCGGTAGGGCGACATCGGTCATCGGCAGTCGAGGTCCGGTCTGGGCCGATCGAGAGGTTTTCTTGCTCACGCTTGAACTCCAGTTTCTCCCAGGCGTTACCAGGCCAGTTCCATCAGGGTCGTGTTCAGGCCGGACCCCACACCCAGGCACAGCACCCGGTCACCGGGCGTCAAAGTCTCGGCCTGCAGCGCCAGGGTCATGGGCAGGGCGGCCGCGGCCACATTGCCCCAGAAGGGGAAGGTCAGCGGCACGCGGTCGGGGTCCAGTCCCATGTCCGCAATGAGTTTGTTGGTGTGCGAGTTGGAGACCTGGTGGGTCACGTAGCTGTCCATGTGCAGCCAGTCCCACCCGTCGTTCTCGGCCTCTCGCATGGCGTCGACCACCAGGCCCACCCCGTGATTGAGCAGTCCGGTGGCGTTGGTGATCATGCCTTCCTCGCCCCCCACGCACAGCTCGTGGTACTGGGTGCCCGCCCGAGTGACGGAACCCACGATGCGGTGCCCGTCCGGGTGCAGGTCCGCCGGGCCCACCACGGCGGCGGCCGCACCGGAACCCAGGGTGAGGGTGGCGAACTCCTGGACGACCTGATCCCGGGTGACGCCGGGCTTTTTCAACCGCTCCACGGCCGCGCGGTGCCACCGCAGGGGGTCCTCGCCGTTGACGATCAGGGCGTACTCGATGGCACCCGAGTCGATCATGGAGGACGCCACGGTCACGGCGTTGAGGAAACCCAGGCACGCATTGGTGATATCGAAGTTCAATGCCGAGCTGGGCATGCCCAGCCGGTGATGGATGCCCACGGCCACCGCTGGTTCGTAGTCGTCGCGGGTGACCGAGGAGTTGATGAACAACCCGATTTGCTCCGGCTTGATGCCTGCCTGGTCCAGTGCGGCCTGCCCCGCTTCGGTGGCGCCGTCCGAGAAGTGGCGCCCCGGGGCCCACATGCGGCGTTCCTCGATCCCGGCCAGTCGTTCGAGGAGGCCGCGGGGTAAGCGCACGCGCTTGAAGGTGTCGGCGAGCTCGTCATCGAACCGCGTTGAGGGCACCACCTCGTCTGCTTCCACCTTGGTAATGGACAGCACGGCTGCATTGCGGTTTTTTATGGTTGAGTTTCCGATCAACGTGGCGCTTTCGAGACTGGGCTCTCCCCGCGCCGTGATGAATCGGGAAACGATTCACCACCGTGGGCGCTCGAGCGAGCAGGCGGACTGGACCGGCTCAGTCTATCGACCAGGTCGAACCTTGCAGCCAGCGGCTTTCAGCCGTTTCTCTGCAGGCTGACTATTACCGGGCTCCGGATCCCCGGCCCCGCGCGGGTACAGTGGTGTGGTTGTGCGGGCCCGCCAACCCCCGGACGGGCGCCGCACGGTGGTGAACATCTCACGCTAGGAGCCCTATACGTGCACTTGAAGACCCTCACCGTGCGCGGTTTCAAGTCCTTCGCTTCGGCCACCACCTTCCATTTCGAACCCGGTGTCACCGCCGTGGTGGGCCCCAATGGTTCCGGGAAGTCCAACGTGGTCGATGCCCTGTCCTGGGTGATGGGCGAGCAGGGTGCCAAGTCCCTGCGCGGCGGCAAAATGGAAGACGTCATCTTCGCCGGTACCTCCGGCCGTTCCGCGCTCGGGCGCGCTCACGTGTCGCTGACCATTGACAACGCGGACGGCGCCCTGCCCATTGAATACAGCGAAGTCACCGTTTCCCGCACGCTCTTCAGAACCGGCGGTTCCGAATACGCCATCAACGGTCGCTCGTGCCGCCTGCTGGACATCCAGGAACTGCTCTCGGACTCGGGCCTGGGCCGCGAAATGCACGTGATCGTGGGACAGGGCCAGCTGGACCGCATCCTGCAGGCCACTCCCGAGGACCGCCGAGGTTTCATCGAGGAGGCCTCCGGAATTCTCAAGCACCGCCGCCGCAAGGAGAAGACCCTTCGTAAGCTCGATTCCCTGCAGGCCAACCTGGACCGCCTGGAGGATCTGGTGGGGGAGATCCAACGGCAGTTGACCCCGCTCGGCCGCCAGGCACGCACCGCTCGGAAGGCACAACGGATCCAGTACGACGTGCGCGATGCCAAATCCCGATTGCTCGCGGACGACCTCGAGCAGGCACGTGCCGCGTTACGGACCGACAGTGCCGCCAGCGCCACGACCCGGGCGGAGAAACAACGCCTCGAACAACTCACGGAGCAGCTCGCGGTGCGGCTGCGGGAGACCGAGGCGCACGCGGCTCGTACGGCACCCGTGCTCAATGCCGCCCGCGCCAGCTGGTACGAACTCAGTACCGTGCGTGATCAATTTCGCGCGCTCGCCTCGTTGGCGGGGGAGCGACGCAGGCTCCTGGGATCTGCCGAACCCGAACAGGACACGGGTCAGGACGCCACCCGGCTCGAGGAACACGCCGAACGCAGCCGGGCGGAAGCGGCCGGACTCCAAGAGCGGGTTACCGAGTCTCGGGAGCACCTGGCCACCGTCGAAGCAGCCCGCCACGAGGCCGAAGAAACGGCGCGGGCAGCCGAACAGCGCACCGCTCATCTGGTGCGCGAGGCCGCTGACCGTCGAGCGGGCCAGGCGAAATTGGCGGCCGCCGTGTCCTCCGCTCGATCCGGTTTGACCGCCGCGGAAGCCGATGTTGAACGGCTGCGCGTGGAGATCAACGACGTGATCGCTCGTTCCGAGAGTGCCCGCGGGGAACACGCTCAGCTGAGCGAACGCGCCGACAGCCTACGCACGGCAGCCGCGCGCAGCGCCGAGCTCGCCGAACACGCTCGTGAGACCACCGAGCAGGTCGAAACCGCCGCCCGCCAGGCCGAGGCCGAACGCCAGCGGGTGCTGCGCGAACAGCACTCCGTGACCGTTCGCCTGGACACCCTGCAGCAGTCAATGCCGCAACCCGATGGTTCGCGGGCCGTCTCGGCAAGTCACGGTGACTCCGTGCTGGGGGCGGTATCGGACGCAATACGCGTGGCCGAGGGCTGGGAACGCGCCGTGGGCGCCGCACTGGGGCCGTGGTCCGAGGCGCTCGCGGTTGCCTCCCACACTCGGGCGGCGGACATCTTCGCCTCGCTGCGCACCGAGGAATCGGGGCGCGTCAACGTGCTGGTGGCTTCCGGGCACGACGCCGCGGGCGAGCCACCCGCCCTGAACTCCCCCGAGGGAGCGGTTCCGGCGGTCTCGGCGTTGTCCGGTTCGCCACAGGCCGCCACCGATTCAGCGGCACAGGCGATCCTCACCGCGGTGCGCGGACTGCTGGCCACCACGATCCTGGTTCCCGATGCCCACACCGCGGTGGCCGTGATGGAGGGCGTCGCGGCGTCGGGAGCCACGGGGATCCGTGCCGTGACAGCGAACGGCGATGTCTTCGGCGCCCACCGGGCGCAGGGCGGCGCGGCAGAAGCCGCCGGCAGTCTCGAGATCCACGCGCAGATCGACAAGGCCCGTTCGGAGGCCGAGCGATGGTCGCGCGAACTGGCGACGGCGGCCGCGGCGGCCGAGCACGCCGAGGCCCTGCGCATCGAGGCCACTGCCAAGGCCCGCGAAGCCGGCGGGCTCGCACGGGACCGGCAGAAGGCCGCCTCCGAGGCCGCAAATGCCCTGGGTCGGGCCGAGGCGGTGCTGGCCTCGGCGGACGCGGAACTGCAGCGCCGTCGTGAGGCCCTTGCCACCGCACAGCAACGGCTCGATGAACGCGAAGCACTCTTGCGGGACGCGGTGGCCCGCGCCGAGGCCGTGGACAGCGGCGACGAGGAGACCCTCGAGCGGGATCAATTGGAAGCGGCGGCGGCGAAGGACCGGGCCGATCGCGCGGCACGGCAAGCGCGCGAAACCGAAACCCAGGCGAGACTGGCCCTGCGCGGGTTGGAAGAGCAGCATCGCTCGGCGGACTCGCGGGCCACGTCTCAGGCACGTGCCGCCCGGGCCGAGCGCGTGGCGCAGGCCGAGGCCGCCCGGCGCGCCGAACGACGCCGCGTGCGGGCCACCATTGCGCAGGCCGTGTCTCAGGCCGCCGAGCACCTGCGGTTGCGCGCCGAGGAGTCCGTGATCGAAGCGGCCCGGGTCCGAGACGCGGTGGACGTGGAACGCGCCGGACTGGACGAGGCGGCCGGGCGCCTGCGCGCCGAGCGCGACGATCTGGGCAAACAACTCAACACGGTGACCGAGCAATTGCACCGTGAAGAATTGGACCTGGCGCAGCGGCAGGCGAGGCTCGAGGCGCTCGAGAAGTCCTCGCTCGAAGAACTGGGGATGACCCCCGACTACCTGGTGAATCACTACGGACCGCACCTGCCCGTCCCCGACGCCGACGCCGTGTTGGAAGCCGCCCAGGACGCGGAGGAGCGCGGCGAAACCCAGAACCCCTCGCGCATGCCGGCCATGACGGATCCCGGTGCGCCGTTCCGGCGCGCCGAGCAGGAGACCCGGTTGCGGAGGGCGGAAAAGCAGCTCAAGGCGCTGGGCAAGGTGAACCCCCTGGCGCTGGAGGAATTCGCGGCGCTGGAGGAACGTCAGGGTTTCCTGGTGGAGCAGCTGGAGGACGTCAAGAACTCCCGCTCGGATCTGCGCAACATCATCCGCCAGGTGGACGAGCACGTGGAACGCGTGTTCACCGAGGCTTACCGGGACACCGCCGAGCAATTCGTGCAGGTCTTCGCGACCTTGTTCCCCGGGGGGGAGGGGCGGCTGCGCCTGACCGACCCGGATGACATGCTCACCACCGGCGTGGACGTGGAGGCGCGCCCGGCGGGCAAGAAGATCAAGCGACTGTCGCTGCTGTCCGGTGGCGAGCGCTCGCTGACCGCGCTGGCGTTGCTCGTGGCCATCTTCAAGGCCCGGCCCTCGCCGTTCTACGTGATGGACGAGGTCGAGGCGGCCCTGGACGATCGCAACCTGGGTCGCCTGCTGAGCATTTTCCAGCAGCTGCAGGAAAGTTCGCAGCTGATCATCGTGACGCACCAGAAGCGCACCATGGAGATCGCCGACGCCCTGTACGGCGTGTCCATGCGCGGTGACGGGGTGAGCCTGGTGGTGGGGCAGAAGCTCGCGGAGCTGCGCTGAGCGGGATCAGCCCCGTTGGTGCTGGTCGTCCGGGTTCTCGTTCTTGGGGTTCTCCTCCGGGGGCATGGTCTCCTTGGCCGGCAGCCACGCGAGCGCGGCCAGGAGCATGAGGCCGCCGGAGACGCCGAACGCCCACCCGAAGCCGGCGGCGTCCGCGAGTACTCCCGCCAGGATCGGACCCAGGATCTGGCCCGCATCAGCGCTCATTTGGTAGCGAGACAGCACTCTGCCGCCGGCGCGCTCCGGACCGATGACGTCTGCCACCGCGGCCTGCTGGCCGGGGTTGAGGGTGCCGGAGCCCATGCCCGAGATCAGGGACAGGATCACGAACAACGGGACGGATGAGGCCAGTCCCACGCCAATGGTGGCCAGGGCGCAGACGCTCAATCCGGTGAGGATGAGCGGTTTGCGGCCCAGCTTGTCGGTCAACCGACCGGTGAATGTGAGGGCCAGGGCGTTACCGGCCGCGAACACCGCGAGGGCCAGCCCGGCAACCCGCGGGCCCTCTCCGACCAGCTGAACGGCGAGCAGGGGGATGAGGGCCACGCGCACGCCGTAGGCCGTCCACCCCGTGGCAAAGCTGGACACCAGGGCGGAGCGGTAGGCGCCCACCTGGAAGGCCTCGTGGAACGTCATGGGCGGCTGCGGGTTCTTGGCCTTGCGGGCCGCGAGGGTCTCGTCCTTGAGCCGGAGGTAAACCACGGCGGAGGCGATCAGCAGCGCCACCGCGTAAATGATGAACGGTGCCTGCATTCCGAAGCCGGCGAGCAAGCCACCCACGACCGGCCCCAGGATGCCGCCCAACAGGAACGCGGTGGCGTAGAACCCGGAGATCCGGCCGCGCATCCGAGGCGGCGCCAAACGCACGATCAAGCCCATGGCCGAGACCGTGAACATGGTGGAGCCAACACCGCCCAGGCCGCGGAACAGCAGCAACTGCCAGTAGGTCTCGGCGAACGCGGTGGCCGCCGAGGATACCGCCACGACCAGCAGACCGATCAAATAGGTGGGGCGTTCACCCAGCTTGTTCACGACCGCGCCGCTGGCCGGGGCGAACAGCAACCGGCACAGCGCGAACGCGCTCACCACGGCGGAGGCCGCGGCCACGCCCACGCCGAAGCTGGAGGCGAACTGGGGCAGCACCGGGGCCACGATTCCGTAGCCGATGGCGATCACGAAGGCCGCCGCGATGAGCACCTTGATCTGGGAGGGCACCTTCTCCTTGCCGCCGGGGACCACCGGCTGAGGGCCCGTGACGGGTGTGGAGCTCGGATCGGTGGGCGCGGGATCTTCGTTTGGGTGGGACACGTCGAGCAGTTTATGGGAGATTAGAAACGTGACCACGACTCAATGGATTTGGATACTCGTTATAGCCGTCCTGGCGGTGGCGCTCATGGTGATTTTCGGCACCATGCTGCTGCGTAAACCCAAGGCTCCCAAGGGCGGATACCAACACACCCGGGACATCGTCGACATCCCATCGGCCGAGGGCGACGTGCTCGTCGAGGAGCGCCCGGCCACCACCGTGGAGCGGCCCGAATCGGCGCTGGGCCGCATGGCGCGACTGCGCGGGCGCCTGTCCAAGTCGAACAACGTGTTCGGCAAGGGACTGCTGGCCCTGCTGTCCCGCGAACGTATTGACCAGGACGTGTGGGACGAGATCGAGGACACGCTGCTGATGGCGGACCTCGGTACGGATGCGTCCCTGGAACTGGTGGAGAACCTGCAGAAGCGGGTGCGCGTGGAGGGCACCCAGGACCCCGCGCACGTCAAGGCCATGCTGCGCGAGGAGCTGCTCCAGCTCGTGGATCCCGCAATGGATCGCACGATCAATTCCGTGGGCGCACCCGGCAAACCCGCGGTGGTTCTGGTGGTGGGCGTCAACGGCGTGGGCAAGACGACCACGGTGGGCAAGCTGGCCCGTGTGCTCGTGGCCGAGGACAAGGACGTGCTGTTGGGCGCGGCGGACACGTTCCGCGCCGCAGCCGCGGACCAGCTCGAGACCTGGGGCGCCCGGGTGGGAGTTGCCACGGTGCGTTCCGAGAACGAAGGCGCGGACCCGGCGTCGGTCGCCTTCGACGCGGTGCAGGCGGGCATCGACCAGGAGTCGGATGTGGTGCTCATCGACACCGCCGGCCGCTTGCAGAACAAGGCCGGGCTGATGGACCAGCTGGGCAAGATCAAACGCGTGGTCACCAAAGCCGCCGAGGTGGACGAGGTGCTGCTCGTGATCGATGCGACCACCGGTCAGAACGGCATGAGCCAGGCCAAGGTTTTCGCGGAGGCCGTGAACATCACCGGCATTGTGCTGACCAAGCTCGACGGCACCGCCAAGGGCGGCATCGTGGTGGCCATCCAGCGCGCCCTGGGCGTTCCGGTCAAGCTCATCGGCCTGGGCGAGGGTCCCGATGACCTCGCCCCCTTCGACGCCGAGCAGTTCGTGGACGCGCTGCTCGACTGAGGACCGCGCCGCCGCGAGAGGTCTTGCGCCCGCCCCGTTGACGGGGCGGGCGCCTTTTCATACGTGCTCTCGTAACGCGGTTGTCACCTGAGGCGGGCAAAAGAAACACGATCGAAACCAACCCCGAAGCACAGCCGAAACACACCCGCTCTTTACTCGATAGCAACGGATAACCGTTGTACGAAACTTTGAGACGGAGACGAGGTGAGCTCGCGTGGAATTGACGGCGGGACACGTGTGGACTTTGGTGGCTGCGGGGCTGGTGTTCTTCATGACACCGGGTCTCGCGCTCTTCTACGGCGGCATGACCCGGGCCAAGGGCGTGCTGAACATGATGATGATGAGCTTCATCTCCATTGCGATCGTGGCGGTGGTGTGGGTGCTGTGGGGAGCGTCCATGTCCTCCGGTGACGCGATCCTGGGCGGACTGGTGGCCGATCCCACCGCCAGCTTCGGCCTGAGTGGGCTGGTCGGTTCCGAGGACCTGCTGGGCAGCGCCTTCGGCATCACCTTCGCCATCATCACCGTGGCCCTGATTTCCGGCGCCGTTGCCGATCGCACCCGGTTCGGCAGCTGGGTGGTGTTCACCCTGCTGTGGATCACCGCGGTGTACTTCCCGCTGTCGTTCATGGTGTGGGGCGGTGGCCTGTGGTCCGAGGGCGGCGCCCTGGCCGAGATCTTCGGGGAGCCCATCGACTTCGCCGGGGGACTGGTGGTGCACATCAACGCGGGGGTGGCGGCACTCGTGCTCATTCTGTTGATCGGCGCCCGGAAGGGCTTCGGTAAGGACTCCGGTCAGCGACCCCACAACCTGCCCCTGGTCATGCTGGGTGCGGCGATCCTGTGGTTCGGCTGGTTCGGCTTCAACGTGGGTGCCGCGGCAACCGCCGAGCAAGCGGCGTTGATCTGGACCAACACCCTGGTGGCCCCGGCGGCCGCGATGCTGACCTGGTTGCTCACCGAGAAGATCCGCGACGGCCACGCCACCTCCCTGGGCGCCGCCTCCGGAGTGGTGGCCGGCCTGGTGGCCATCACCCCCGCATGCGCCAACGTGTCACCGCTGGGCGCCATTGCCCTGTCCGCCGTGGCCGGTGTGCTGTCCGCGCTCGCGGTGGGCATGAAATACAAAATCGGGTTGGATGACTCACTGGACGTGATCGGCGTGCACCTGGTCTCGGGCATCGTGGGTACGGTGGCACTGGGGTTCCTGGCCATTCCCTCCGAGGGCCAGGCCGGCCTGTTCTACGGCGGCGGTTGGGCGCTCATGGGTGCCCAGGTGAGCTCCACCGTGTCCGTGGTGCTCTACACCGGTGTTCTCACGCTGATCATCGGCCTGCTCATCAGACTCACCCTGGGCCTGCGCATTTCCGCCCAGGACGAGGTGGACGGCATCGATGTCACCCAGCACGCGGAATCCGCGTACTCGCTCAGGGATGAGGCCACCGGCTACTTCGCCGGGACCGCGCCCTCGCGAGCCCTCCCGGGGACCGCTGAGGCTCCCGTCCATGCCAAGGAAGGATCTTCCCTGTGAAACTCATCACCGCCGTTATCCGGCCGGATAAGTTCAGTGACGTCAAGGACGCACTGGAGGCCTTCGGAATCCAAGGAATGACTGTGCTCACCGTGCACGGCTACGGCCGGCAACGCGGTCACAACGAGGTCTACCGCGGGGCCGAATACACCGTGGACCTGTTGGAAAAAGTACGGGTGGAAACACTCGTCGCGGACGACATCGCCGCGGACGTGGTCAACGTGATCGTCTCCTCGGCCCACTCCGGTTCCGCCGGGGACGGGAAAGTCTGGGTCACCACCGTGGACGAGATGGTGCGCGTGCGCACCGGCGAACGTGGGGAGTCCGCGCTGTAGCCGCGCGGCGGCGTCGGCAACCGACATGCACCGGACGCACCGTGGGACGGGTGAGGAGCCCCCCGCGGTGCGTCCGTGTCGTTCCGGTGACCCGGCTCGGCTTGATAACCTGGGACACTGACCCCATCCGTTGACCGACGAAAGCAGCGACTGCCCCGTGTTCAACTCTCTGTCCGACCGGCTTACAGCGACCTTCAAGAACCTGCGCGGCAAGGGTAGGTTGTCCGAGGCGGATGTGGACGCCACCGTGCGGGAAATCCGACGCGCGCTCCTCGAAGCCGATGTCGCCGTTCCCGTGGTTCGTGAATTCACTGCCAGCATCAAGGAACGCGCTCTGGGTTCCGAGGTCTCCGAGGCGCTGAACCCCGGCCAGCAAGTGGTCAAGATCGTCAACGAAGAACTGCAAACTGTTCTGGGCGGTGAGACCCGCCGCGTCAACCTGGCCAAATCCGGGCCCACCGTGATCATGCTGGCCGGTCTGCAGGGTGCCGGTAAGACCACCCTGGCCGGAAAGCTCGGTAAGTGGCTCACGGACCAGGGACACAAACCCGTGCTGGTCGCCTCCGACCTCCAGCGCCCCAACGCGGTGACCCAGCTGCAAGTGGTCGGTCAGCGCGCCGGGGTTCCCGTGTTCGCCCCCGAACCCGGCGCCACCTCCGAATTCGACGACCCCACCGGTGATCCCGTGGCCGTCGCCCGCGACGGCGTGGCCCACGCCCGCGCCAAGCTCTACGACGTGGTCATCGTGGACACCGCCGGCCGCCTGGGTATCGACGAGGCCCTCATGCGTCAGGCCCGCGACATCCGCAACGCTGTGAACCCGCACGAAGTGCTCTTCGTCATCGACGCCATGGTCGGCCAGGACGCGGTCAACACCGCCAAGGCTTTCGACGAGGGCGTGGACTTCACCGGCGTGGTGCTGTCCAAGCTCGACGGCGACGCCCGCGGCGGTGCCGCGCTGTCGGTCCGCTCGGTCACGGGTAAGCCCATCATGTTCGCCTCCACCGGCGAGGGCGTCAACGACTTCGAACAGTTCCACCCGGACCGGATGGCCTCGCGCATCCTGGACATGGGGGACGTGCTCACGCTCATCGAGCAGGCCGAGAAGCAGTGGGACAAGACCGAGGCCGAGCGCATGGCCAAGAAGTTCACCGATCAGGAGGACTTCACCTTCGAGGACTTCCTCGCGCAAATGCAGCAGCTGCGCAAGATGGGTTCCATGAAGAAGATGCTGTCCATGATGCCCGGGGCAGCGGGCATGCGTGAGCAGCTGGAGAACTTCGACGAGCGCGAGATCGACCGCGTGGAAGCCATTGTGCGGTCCATGACCGCGCACGAACGCGTGGCGCCCAAGATCATCAACGGCTCGCGCCGCGCCCGCATCGCCCGCGGTTCCGGCGTGTCCGTCTCCGAGGTCAACCAGCTCATGGAACGTTTCTCCCAGGCGCAGAAAATGATGAAACGACTGGCCCAGGGCAAGGGAGTTCCCGGCATGCCCGGTGGCATCCCCGGTATGGGCGGCGGCGCCGGTGGCGGCGGTAAGAAAGGCAAGGCCAAGAAGAAGGGCTCGCGCTCGGGTAACCCCGCCAAGCGCGCCCAGGAGAACGCTGCGATCGCCAGCGGCCAGAAACCCGCGGCCACGGGCAGTGCCTTTGGTGCGCAGTCGCAACAGCCGGATCCGGAGTCCCTGAACCTCCCCAAGGGCTTCGAAAAATTCCTCGGAAAGTGAGTCACTAATGGGTTCTTACCTGTCGGACCAGGAGCTCCGCGAGTTCATCGGCACCCTGCCCACGCGGCGCATGGCGGCATCTGCCATCATCCGTGATGAGAACGGGCGCGTTCTGACGGTGGAACCCAACTACAAGTCGGAATGGACCCTCCCCGGAGGCACCGTGGAGGCGGGGGAGGACCCCCGTAGCGCGTGTTTCCGCGAAGTGGTTGAAGAGGTCGGTCTGCACCTGCCCGAAGGCCGCATGCTGCTGATCATGCACGGGCTCAGCATGGGCATGTGGGGTGACTCGGTCGCGTTCCTCTACGACGGCGGTGAAATTGCCTCCGACACGGAGATCACCGTCCAGGAAGAGGAACTGCTGTCCTACCGTTGGGTGGCCCCGCAGGACCTGGAAACCGTGCTCTCGGCCGGCATGTCACAGCGGATCCGCGACGCACTGAAGGCTCTTGAGCAGGGCACCGTGGTGGAGCACGTAGTAGACGGAGGAAAGCATTCATGAGCGACCAACAGCTCAACCGGACGGCGGTTCTGGTCCACGTGGACGCACCCGAACTGCCGTTCCTGGCCAACGTCGTGGACGCCAGTTTCTCCGCGGTCACACGGAACGGATGGGCCGTGATCCTGCCCGACGAGGACACCGATCCCGCGTTCGTTGCCGCCGTTCACCCCGGCGAGATATGCATTGCTGTGTCATCGGACGGCGCCGAGCGCAGTCTCAGCGTGTACCCACCCACCGACTCCTCCCGGGACGAGCGGGCCGAACTCGACCACCAAATGGACGTGGGCCGCGTGGCCACGCTGCGCTGGGACGCCGAGCACAGTGACATCGCGGAGTTCCTCGGTGGCGAAGCGGACACCGCTTCACAGCACCCGGTGGCCACCGACACCGACCGTGAGACCAAGATCGCCGTAGAGGCCATCGCCTCCATGTGTTCCCTGGACCCCGCGGCCACCGCCCGCCTGGAGAATTACGCTGCAACACCCAGTTCCGGTTTGCTGCTCGAATCGGTCCTGCAACTTCTGGGCGTGCCCGTGGTGGCCGCCAAGTTGGTCGAATCGGAGCGCTCCCTCGAGGACATGGCAGATGCCCGCCATTACGAACCCAAACCCATGGGGCTCTCCCTCGTGGACGCCGTCACCACGGAGCCGTCAGGCAACGATGTGGCCTCGCGGATCCAACGCGCCTACATCCGTCACCCGGAGATCCTGCTGGCCATGGGCGGAGCCGAACTCATTGCCGGTTCCACGCTGGCCGCTTTGGCTCGGCGTGGCGGGCGTGGTGCGCGCGTGCTCGGAACGGCGTCGGCGGTGTTACTGACCGATGCCGCGGGGCAGACTGCGCTGTGGGCGGCGGTGCGGGCGCGTAAGAAGTCCTAGTGGCCCGGTTCGAATGGGCCCGGGGGTGGGTTGCGGCGCTGTCGGATCCGGACGAGCCGGACTGGCAGCGGCCCCGCCCCGCGTCCCACGAACTCGCTCGGGATGTCTGGCTTGCGCTGGGCGTCGCGGCGGCGTCGGTGTTCTCGTTGGCGCTGATCGAAAGCTACGTGTCCCTGTCCCCCGAGCGCCCCTGGTGGCTGGGATATCTCGCGGCGGTGCTGATCGCCGTGCCGCTGGCCGTCCGTCGCCGCTTCCCGGTCGCGGGCGTGGTCGCGGCCACGGCCGTGTTCGTGTGGACCTATTACACGGTTCCCCACATGAGCCTGCAGTTGTTCTTCCAGATCGCGTACTTCGCCAGCTTGTACTCCATGGTGGCCTGGGCCCGGTCCCGCCAGGTCGTGGCCTTGATGGTCGTGGGGTTGGCGGTGTTCATAGCCGGGTGGCTGATGGTGGACTGGACGATCACCAATTCTTACAGTGATCTGCTGGACGACGTCGAGGACGCGTCCGGCCCGTTTTCTCCCGCGGTGGGGATCATGGGCTACTCAGTGGTCATGAACGTCGTGTATTTCGGCGGTGCGGTCATCATGGGGCGGTCCTCGTGGCGTCGGGCCCTGGACCGGCGCAGGCTCCGTGACCAAGCCTGGCGGATCGCCCACCAGTCGGAACAGCTGGCCATCCGCGCGGTCGTTGAGGAACGGCTGCGCATTGCCCGCGAACTCCACGATGTGGTGGCCCACCACGTGTCCGCGATCGGGATCCAGGCCGGAGCGGCACGCACCGTGATGAACAAGAATCCCCGGGCCGCAGCGGCGGCCCTGAGCACGGTCGAAGAATCCAGCCGGCAGGCGGTCACCGAGATGCGGGAACTCCTGGGTGTGCTGCGCGCCGAGGACGGCAGTGTATTGCCCTCCCCGTCCCGCACCCCCGAACCCCGGCTGAGCGAATTGGACGAACTGGTGGCATCACACACCCGCCACGGCCTGACCGTGACCTTGAATACGTCCCTGGAACACCCCGATGACCTCACCACGCTGCCCGGCTCCGTCCAACTGACCGTCTACCGCTGCCTCCAGGAGGCCCTGGCCAACGTGTCACGCCACTCCACCGCCCGGGAGGCCACAGCCGTGGTGCGCACCGGATCCACGGCGGCCGGGCCGGGGGAGCAGAAACCCGACGCGTGGGTCGAAGTGGAAATCACCGACCGGGGCCAACCCAAACCCGGGACGGAAGGTTCCGGATTCGGCCTCAAAGGCATCACCGAGCGTGCCCGGCTCTACAACGGCGTCACCGAGATCGGCCCGCGCACACCAGGTCCCGGGTGGCGCGTTCGCGTGCGTATTCCCCGGTCCACCATCAGCGCTACCCAGGAGATCGCCCCGTGATCACAGTACTGTTGGCCGACGATCACGAACTGGTGCGTTCCGGTTTCGCGCTCATGCTCACCGTGGCGGAGAACATTGACGTGGTGGGGCAGGTAGCCCACGGCAAGGACGCCGTGGCGCACGTGCTCGAGACCCCCGTGGACGTGGTCCTCATGGACGTGCAGATGCCCGTGATGGACGGCATTGAAGCAACCCGGCTCATCACCCGAGCCACGGACACCAAGGTCATCATCTTGACCACCTTCGACCGCGACGACTATTTGTTCGACGCGCTGCGGGCCGGCGCAAGCGGGTTCCTGCTCAAGAACGCCTCACCCGAAGATCTCGTGGCTGCGGTGCACGCCGTGGTTGACGGGCATGCACTCCTGGCCCCGGAAGCCACACTGCGCGTGGTTCAGCAACTCACCCGGCACGACGCTGCTCGCGCACCTCGCGGGGCCACGGCCGGGCGCCACGGCCGGGCGGCGGCGTCGTCGACCGAACTTGCCGAGCGCACGGGCGAGCAGCAACGCATCATCGACTCCCTGACGGCGCGCGAACGCGAGGTGCTCACCCTGGCGGCGGAGGGGCTGTCCAACGGGGAGATCTGCGAAACCCTGGTGGTCGGGCAGGCCACGGTCAAGACGCACATCTCCAACGTGCTGTCCAAGGTGGGGGCGCGCGACCGCGTGCAAGCGGTCGTGTTCGCCTACAGGTCGGGCCTGGTCTCCTGACTCGTCGCGGCTCCCACCACACAACCGTTCCCACGGGCCGACCCGGCCCCGGGCGCTACCCGGGTCAGTTACACCGCACGGTGGAAGGGAAGTTCCACCGCCGGGCTGATCTGCTGGGTCCCCGGTCCTCCTAGGCTGGGATCAGCCGGCCGCACCGTGTCTCGAGCACACCACGGCCGCCGATACGGCACGGATCCAGGGAGGCAGCATGAGCTTGGCAGAATCGGGGGCCGCGTACACTTCCGTCCGTTACTCGCCGTCGCGCGCGGGAGACACACTGGAGGTGCGGGACCTGACGCGACGTTTTGGCGAACGCACCGTGGTGGACGGGGTGTCCTTCCGGGTGGAGCCCGGGCAGATGACGGGTTTCGTGGGCGCGAACGGCGCGGGTAAGACCACCACCATGCGCATGATCATGGGTGTACTCAACCAGCACGGTGGCACGGTTTTATGGAACGATCAGCCCATCGACTCCGGTGCGCGCTCGCGTTTTGGCTACATGCCCGAAGAACGCGGACTGTACCCGAAACAGCGGATCGCGGATCAGCTGGGTTACCTGGGCCAACTCCACGGGATGCAACGCTCACGAGCACTGGCTCAGGCGCATCGTCTGCTGGAACGTTTCGGCCTGGGGGAGCGCGCCAAGGACCGGCTGGAGACTCTGTCCCTGGGTAACCAGCAGCGGGTCCAGGTGGCTGCGGCACTGCTGCACGACCCGGTGGCCCTGGTGCTCGACGAACCGTTCTCCGGCCTGGACCCCACCGCCGTGGACGCCATGGTGGGACTGTTGCGCGAATATATGGCTCGCGGCGTGCCGGTGCTGTTCTCCTCCCACCAATTGGACCTAATCGACAGGCTGTGCGACGCCCTCGTGGTTCTGGACCAGGGCACGGTCCGGCTGGCCGGGCCGGTCGATCAACTACGTGCTGCGCGCCCGGAACAGTATCGATTGGTCTGCACCACCGACGCGGGCTGGACCCGGGGACAACCCGGGGTGGAGGTCATTGATCTCGACGGCAACACTGCCGTTGTCCAGCCCACCAACGCGCAGGCCCGCGATCACTTGGCGCGGGAAGCTGCGGCCCGAGGCATGATCGAATTCGCACGACTCCGTCCCTCGCTGGGAGAGCTTTACCGGGAGGCCATCTCATGAGCCACGACACGACCAACCATTCCACCGCGGCCTCCCACGCCGCCGCGGACGAGGAACAGACTGCCTCGGTGCCCGCCCCCTGGCTGACGGTGATGAACCGTGAAATCGGTGTCAAACTGGGAGACAAGGCCTTTGTGCTGTCCACGGTGCTCACGGTGCTGGGCATCATCGGCTTCACCGTGTTCACGTTCTTCATGGGCGAGCGCACCACCAGCTACACCGTGGCCGCCACCGATGACCAGTCGCTCGCGGTGGTGGAAACGGCCCGTGACGCGGCCGGGTCGGGGACCACCATCGAACTGGAATCCGTCACTCCGGAGGAGGCCCGGGCTCTCCTGGAGAGCGAGGAGATTGACGCCGCCGTGACACGCGGGGACGGCGAGTGGGTACTCACGGCACGCACCGCTATGGATGGCACCCTGAGCGGGATGCTCTCGGATGCCGCCAGGGACGTCACCGCCCAGCAGAACGCCGCCGAGGCAGGAACCACCACGGAGCAACTGGCGGTGGGCTCACAGGTGGAGACTCGCACACTGGCGGACGAACCCGACCGCGGTGTAGCGGCCAACGTGTTGGGCTTCGTCTTCGCCATGTTGTTCTACACGGCGGCCATCATTTTCGGCATGGCCATTGCCAATTCGGTGCTCGAGGAAAAGCAGAACCGAGTCGTGGAAATCTTGGCCACGGCCATCCCCGTCCGCCACATCCTGTACGGAAAGGTGGCGGGTAACTGCGTGTTGGCCTACGCGCAGATCATTCTGTACGGGGCCGTGGGGCTATTGGGCGTGAACGTGCTGGGCAGGGCGGAATCGGTCGGATGGATCCTGGAAGCCTCGGGGTGGTTCATCGGGTTCTTCGTGGTGGGCTTCGCGGCCCAGGCAAGTATTTGGGCCGTGCTGGGTTCCTTGGCCTCACGCACGGAGGACCTGCAGTCCAACACCGGGCCCATCCTGTCCGTGCTGATCGCCGCGCTGCTCGTGGGGTTGTTCGCCAAGGGAACGTGGCTGAGCGTCGCCTCCTACGTCCCCCTGGTTTCCTCGGTGGCGATGCCCGTGCGCATGCTCACCGACACCGTGCACTGGTGGGAACCATGGCTCGCGCTCGGATTGTGCGCGGCCTTCGGGCTCCTCATGTTCCGCGTGGGTGAACGCATTTACCAGCGCGCCGTGTTCCAGGGCGGTCAGGCGCTCACGTGGCGCAAGGCACTCAAACTGGAGAGGTAGCCCACGCGCTGCCTGCGCGCCCGGGTTTGACACGTGTGGCACAATGGACGGGTACTCGAGCCGTGCGGACCCTCTCACCGTGCGTGTCTCGCGTCCACAGGAAATCCCACCAAGGCCCGCCCCACGGGTGCGAGTGTGTGCATTTCCGACCACATTCGAAACAGGAGTAACCACTCAAGTGGCAGTTAAGATTCGTCTCAAGCGCATGGGTAAAATGCGCGATCCCCGTTACCGCGTTGTCATCGTCGACTCCCGCAAGAAGCGCGATGGCCGTGTCATCGAGGAGGTCGGCGTCTACCAGCCGACCGAGCACCCCTCTTACATCAACCTGGTTTCCGACCGGATCCAGTACTGGCTCGGCGTGGGCGCACAGCCCTCTGACGCCGTGGCGGCACTGTTGAAGATCACCGGTGACTGGCAGAAGTTCAAGGGTGAGCCCGGGGCCGAGGGTACCTACCAGGCTCCCGAGCCCAAGGGTCAGTTCGTGGCACCGGACAAGGGTTCCGTGATCATCCCCGAGGCCATCACCCCCAAGGCTGACAAGGCCGAGGCTTCCGAGCAGGCGGAAACGCCCGCGGAAGAAGCTTCCACCGAGGGTGCGGAATCCACGGAGGACAACGCCGAGAAGGCAGAGTGAGCATGCTCGCCGAGGCTTTGGAGCACCTGGTTCGCGGCATTGTGGACAGCCCCGAGGACATCACCGTTCGCTCACGCGAAGGACGTCGCGGGCAGATCCTCGAGGTTCGGGTTCACCCCGACGACCTCGGTCGCGTGATCGGGCGTTCCGGACGCACCGCCAAGGCTTTGCGCACCGTCGTAACAGCCCTGGCACCCGGCGAAAATGTGCGCGTTGACGTGGTCGACACCGACCGTCGTCGTCGCTAACGACCGCGCGTACATGACCGGCCCCCGTCTCCCGCACACTCGGGAGACGGGGGCCGTCATCATTGGTAGCAACGTCACACCGGGCCAGTTCCCGCAAAGGAGATCTCATGAGCGTTCGTATCGCACGTATCGGTAAGCCGCACGGCGTGCGCGGGGAGGTCACGGTGCAATTGTTCACCGACGATCCCGAGTCGCGGTTCGCGCCCGGATCGGGCCTTGACGTCCAGTGGCCTCAGGGGCGAGACGACGCCGCCGCGGGACTTCCCGAGACCCTCACGGCTGCCGGTTTCCGCTGGAACAAGAAGGTGCTGATCGTCCGCTTCGCGGAGATCACCGACCGCAACCGCGCCGAGGACATGCGCGGCGCGCAACTGTATGCACCGGCCCACGAGATCGAGCTCGAGGACGACGAGTGGCACCAGGACGACCTGCTCGGCCTCACGGCCGTGGACACCACCCGGGACGACCGCGAGGTCGGTAAGGTGACCGCGCTGATCCCCGGAGCGGCTCAAGACCTGCTCGAACTGGAGGTCGGGGGTGAACGGCGTCGTATTCTCATCCCGTTCGTGGAAGAAATCGTGCCGGAGGTGGATCTGGAGACCGGGCGCGTGCTGTTGATCCCGCCCGCCGGACTGCTGGACCTGGGTGCGGAGGACTAGAACCGTGCGCATCGATGTGCTGAGCATCTTCCCCGAATACCTGGCCCCGTTGGAATTGTCGTTGATCGGCAAGGCCATGACGGAGGGCGTGCTGGAACTGTCCGTGACCGATCCCCGCAGTTACGCCACGGACCGCCACCGCACGGTGGACGACACCCCGTACGGCGGCGGGGCCGGCATGGTGATGAAACCCGAACCGTGGGCGCAGGCCCTCGAATCCGTCACGGCAGCATCACCGTCGTCCGGTCAACCCGCGCTGGTGGTGCCCTCGCCGGCCGGGGAGGTCTTCACCCAGGAGATTGCCTACGAACTGGCCGAGCAGGAGCACCTGGTGTTCGCGTGCGGACGCTACGAGGGCATTGACGAACGCTTCATCGAATGGGCCTCCGACCACGCGGTGGTGCGCCCCATGAGCCTGGGCGACTACGTGCTCAACGGGGGAGAAGTGGCCGTGCTCGCCATGATCGAGGCCGTGACCCGGCTGATCCCCGGCGTGATCGGCAACCCCGAATCACTTGCCGAGGAATCCCACACCGGCGGCCTGCTCGAGTACCCCGTGTACACCAAGCCGGCGGTGTGGCGCGAGCGCGCCATTCCGGACATGCTGCTGTCCGGTCATCACGGCCACATTGCGCGCTGGCGGCGGGATCAACAACTGCACCGGACGGCTCAGCGCAGACCGGACATGATCGAGCAGCTCGACCCGGCGGAGCTGAACACGGCCGATCTGAGCATTCTGAGCGAGCATGGTTTTCGGGTGATCAACGGTTCGCTGCAGGTCTGCGCCCCCGACCCGGAGGATGGCGGCGGGCACTAGCCGGCGTATGGCATAATGGATCGTTGTGCGTGAGTTGGGCACGCCCCTGCCGCAGGGGGGAGAGCGACCAACAACCACGCATTCGAAATCACCACACCGGCCCGATTTCGACACACTTCTGCGCGTCGGTTCACACCTTGATGGCTGAGCCGCGCGGACCACACGCGATCGACCTGCGGCAGTCGCGAGGAGAATAAGCATGAACCTTATCGATCAGCTTGATGCCAAGTCCCTGCGTAACGACATTCCGGACTTCCGCCCCGGCGACACCCTGAATGTCCACGTGAACATCATTGAAGGCAACCGTTCCCGTGTTCAGGTCTTCAAAGGTTACGTCATGGGCCGTCAGGGCTCCGGCGTGCGCGAAACCTTCACCGTTCGCAAGGTCAGCTTCGGTGTGGGCGTGGAGCGTACCTTCCCGGTGCACTCCCCGATTATCGACAAGATCGAGCTCGTGAGCCGCGGTGACGTGCGTCGCGCCAAGCTCTACTACATGCGCGATCGCCACGGCAAGGCCGCTCGTATCCGCGAAAAGCGGGACTCGAGCGCTTCGAACAAGTAAGCATTTTCCACGTGCAAGTGCACTCGGAATGCACGGAGGACCCGGCTTCTACCGGGTCCTCCGCTGTACCCGGACCACTGTCCCAGCGGCGCTGGTGGTTGCGAGTCATCACCCTTGCGGTAGTGGCGGCGCTGCTCATTGCGGCCGTGGTGCGCGCTTTCGTGGTGGACGTCTACTGGGTGGGTTCCAATTCCATGGAACCCACCCTGCAGGGCGGGGACCGGGTGCTCGTCAATAAACTCAGCGGCACGGAGCAACTGCACCGCGGTCAGCTCGTGGTCTTCGACGGTCGGGGATCCTTGGACCCGCTGCACTCCACCGATCCCTGGTACACCCAGGCCCTCAACAGCGTGGGGCGTTGGCTCGGAGTCACGGGCTCGTCCACCGCGTACGTCAAACGTGTGATGGCGGTGCCCGGGGACTCCATTGCATGCTGTGACGCTCAGGGCAAGATCACGGTCAACGGACAGGCTCTGGACGAGGACTATCTCTACCCTGACGAGAACCCATCGGATATCCCGTTCTCGGTCGATGTCCCCGCCGATCGCGTGTGGCTCATGGGCGATCATCGCAACGAGTCCGTGGATTCACGGTCCCTTCTGGGGGCCCCCGGCGGTGGTCTGATCCGCACGGAGCGCATCATCGGAACGGCAGAACGGGTGTTGTGGCCCCTCGACCGAGCCCGGGACTTGTAGTCTGCCCCATGGGTGAGACACCCACCTTGTCAGGAAGGAACACGGCGTAGTGACTGAAGAACGATCATCAGATTCCGCGGGGGAGCAACCGGAGCACAAGCCGGTGCGTCCGCGCCGGTCCGCGCGCTCGTCCCGTTCCTCGGCCTCGCGCAACGCCAAGAAGTCGACTTCGGCGTGGCGGTCCGTCAAGGAGATCCTGATCGTGGTGGTGCTGGCCATCCTGATCGCCTTCATCGTCAAAACCCTGTTCATCCGTGGTTTCTACATACCCTCCGGTTCCATGGAGAACACCCTGGAGTTGAACGACCGGATCTTCGTCAACGTCATGAACGCCAATCTGGGCAACATCGACCGCGGGGACATCGTGGTCTTCCACGACACCAAGAACTGGCTGCCGGCCCAGCCGCAGGGGAGTGACGGGGTCGGCGGCGCCGTCCGCAGCGCATTGTCCTTCGTGGGTATCCTCCCCGACACGGGTGACCAGGCCCTCGTGAAGCGCGTGATCGGGCAGGGCGGGGACCACGTGGTCTGCTGCGACGCGGACGGCCGCGTCACCGTCAACGGAACCGCCCTGGACGAGACCTACGTGTACCCCGGGGCCGCGCCGTCCGAGATCCCCTTCGACGTGATCGTGCCGGACGACCACTACTTCGTGCTCGGTGACCACCGCAACGCCTCCGCCGATTCGCGCGTGCACCTAGCCCAGGACAACGCGTTCATCCGGAAGGAAGACATCATCGGCACCGCATTCGTGATCGCGTGGCCGTTGGACCGCTTCCACATACTGCACCACCCGGACCAGATCTTTGCCGACGTGCCGGCCGCGGGCTCCTCGGACAACTGATCGTGGCCCCGCGGTTGGCCGCCGATCCCGGTCTCGATCTCGAACGCGAACTCGCCTCCCAGGGGCTGCGCTACGTGGGCGGCATGGACGAAGTGGGCCGCGGCGCCCTGGCCGGGCCCGCGAGCGTCGGCCTGGTGGTTCTCGACGCCGCCACCCTCGACAGTGCCGATTCCTCCGCTTGGCACGGTGTCCGCGACTCCAAGGCCCTCACCGCCAAGAAGCGCGAGGCGCTGGCACCGACCATTGGCTCGTGGGCTGCTGCCTGCACCGTGGGCCATGCCCAACCGGACGAGGTCGACCGGCTCGGAATTAGCGCGGCCCTGCGCCTGGCCGGGCTCAGGGCGCTGGCCCGAGCGGCGTCGTCGGGCGTTTCCGTGGACGGATTGATCCTGGACGGTTCCTACAACTGGCTCCGTTCGGAACCCGTCCTGGGGCAGGACCCTGACCCGTGGGAAGTCCCGCCCGTGCTGCGGACCCTGGTCAAAGCGGACGCCCACTGCGTTTCCGTGGCGGCCGCCTCGATTGCCGCGAAAGTGGAGCGGGATGCCCTGATGATCGACTACGCGGGGCAGTACCCCGCCTACGGCTGGGACTCGAACAAGGGCTACGGTAGCGCCGCGCACCGGACCGCACTCCGGACGCACGGTGTGACCCCCCTGCACCGGGTGAGCTGGAACCTGGGGATCTGAACGCGGCGACCTCTTACCTCGCCCGCACTCCACAGGCCCGCTCGCACCCTGGTCCTCGGCACCGCGGCACGCCACGATGGGTCCATGACTGCGACCCCTGTTTCCGCACCCACACCCGATCCTCCCGCGGCACACATCAGAACGGGACGATCCGGAGAAGACCTGATCGCCGACCTCCTCACCCGAGCCGGTTGGCGGGTACTGGACCGGAATTGGCGGCCGTCCGCCGGCCGCAGCGTGGGACGCGGCGAATTGGACATCGTGGCCGAGCGCGGGGGAGCCGCGGCAATTTTCGAGATCAAGACCCGCACCGGCACCGGATTCGGCCACCCGGCCGAGGCCGTGGGGCCCGAAAAACTGAAACGACTCCATGTGCTGGCGCGTGCGTGGGCCCGGGAACACGGCCGGGCGGAAATCCCCAGTGTGGACGTGGTCTCGGTGCACTGGCCGGCGGGCGAGGCCCCGCGCGTGGAACACATGGGATCGTTGAGCTGGCACTGAACTCGAAGGTCACAATTGGGTCGACATTCCGCGTGCTGAGTGACTTTGCCCGACCAACGTGCCACGGTGGGTCAAGGGTCGGGAAAGGCCCCCGAACACTAGACCGTCAGCGAGGGCCGCGTGGTGACATTCTCTCTCTCACGTGGGCGGCCAGTGGGTGCTCTTGTGGCCTTGGGCCTTTGTGCCGTGGCGCTGGCCGGCTGCGGTGGAGACGAGGAACAAGAGCCTGACCGGACGACGTCGGTCTCCCCGGAGGAATCTTCCCCCGGTCTGCACGGTGGGAGTTTCAATGCGACGCTGCCTTCCGGAGCGTCCGTGCGCATCACGCTGCCGGCATCACCCCCGCCCGATCAGGACGTGGACACGCTCCGTGAAGAGGCAGGCATCGACCGTGCCCTGTACGCGAACATCGGCATCGACAACCGCAAGGGGGATCGCCCGGTCTCGGTGAGCCGATTGGTCCTGACCGCCGAGGACGGCGCTGAGTATCGTCTCGATGCCCTGCCCAAGGTGGTACCCGGCTGGGCCTCACGTGAGGTGGAGCCCGGTGAATGGGCGACCGCCGGTGGTGCGCGCGTGACCCAGGACGAGGCCGGGGACATCAACCGCCGGGTGGCGGAAACGGTGAGCAAGTACGAGGGAGACGTTCCCGCCGGAGGGCAAGGGGAGGAGATTCTGGTGGGTGATCTGAGCCGCATTCCGGCCACGTTCGCCAGCATGGAGCTGATCCCCTCCATTGGCAATTCCGAGGAACGCGCTGTTCGGCCCAGCCCCGACAGAGACAACGACCCCGCGGCTCCGCGCCCGGCATCTCCGGCGGACCCCGACGTACCGGAACCCTCGGAGGCACCGGAAGGACAAACGCCGCCCGCGGACGGGCCCGATGATGAGGAACCGCCCCCGGACGATGGGGCGGAACCCACCGCCGAGCCGACACCCCAGGACCCCCCGGAACCCACCGGTGCGCCCGTCCCGCCGGAGGACCCGGAGCCACCGGGTGCCGAGGATCTACCCACGCAGCCGCCCGAGGCGGTAGCCCCGGAAACTCCGGCGCAACCGTCGGTGCCGGTCCAGGCCGCCGGCGGCCAGCCCACGACGCAGCAGTAGACGGCCCGGCACCGTGCGGAGCGTTCTCCGGAACTGCACAGCCGGCCATCGTCTCTGTGCTGCGAACGTGCGGTCGGACATGGTCGTCTCATGCACAAAGACTCACTATCGCAATCCATGACCCCGAGGGGTCCAGCCCCTCGGTTGACATCGGCCCGGCGTGACCGGCCATGACGGGCTTCGCGCGGACCAAGTCCGTTGCCCTGGTCGGTCTGGACGGTCACGTGGTGGATGTCGAGGCGGATATCGGGCAGTCGCTTCCGGCGTTCAGCATCATTGGGCTCCCGGACCAAGCGGTCAACGAATCCCGGGAACGGATCCGTGCCGCAGCGCGAAATGCCGGGGTGAAACTACCCGCCCGGAAAATCACGGTCAACCTGTCGCCGGCCACGCTCCCCAAACGCGGCTCACACTTTGACGTTGCGGTGGTGATGGCCGTGCTCACCGCGCACGGCGCCATTCGGGCCAGCGCGGACACCGTGTACCTGGCCGAACTGGGCCTGGACGGCTCGCTGCGCCCCGTGCGGGGTGTGCTCCCCGCCGTGCACGCGGCGGTTCTCAACGGCCACCCCCGCGTGGTGGTCGCGCGGGAGAACCACGAGGAAGCGCGACTGGTCTCGGGGGCGGAGGTCACCGCGGTCTCCCATTTGGCCGAGTTGCTGGTCATGAGCGGTGCCGACCCGCAACTGCTCGATCGGGTGCCCATGATCGACGAACCCACCGACGTCCGCACGGATGTCGCTGACTCTCCCGAGACCCCGGACCTGCGCGACGTGGTGGGGCAGATCGAGGGCCGCCAGGCACTGGAGATCGCCGCGGCCGGTGGCCACCACCTCATGATGATCAGGCCCCCGGGAGCGGGAAAGACCATGCTGGCCGAACGGCTGCCGGGAATCCTCCCCGACCTCGACGATCACCAGTCCCTGGAAGTCACCTCCATTCACTCTCTGCGAGGGGACACACGCTGTTCCGCATTGATCCGCCGGCCACCGTTGCAAGCACCGCACCACAGCATCACCACACCGGCGTTGTGCGGTGGTGGCAGTGGAGTTCCGCGGCCCGGGGCGATTTCGCTGGCCCATCGCGGAGTCCTCTTCCTCGATGAAGCGCCGGAATTCGAACGCCGTGTTCTGGATACCCTCCGTCAGCCGCTGGAATCAGGAACGGTCACCATTGCGCGGTCACAGAACGTCTCCCGCTATCCGGCCAAATTCCAACTCGTGCTGGCCGCGAACCCGTGCCCGTGCGGACAGGCGGGCGGCTCCGGGAACCGCTGTACATGCACTGCCCAACAGCGCCACCGGTATTTCAACAAGCTCTCCGGTCCCCTCGTGGACCGTGTGGACCTGCAATTGCGGGTCCCAGCGGTGACGTATCACGAGCTCAATTCCGCACTGGGAATTCCGCCCGAGGACAGCGCGGCCGTAGCCTCCCGGGTGCGGGCGGCCAGGGAGGCGCAACAGGACCGGCTGGCCCGCTACGGAGTGCACCTGAACAGTGACATCCCGGGCGCCCTTCTGCGCAAAACCCTGGCCCCCGACCGGGCGGCGGTGCACTCGCTGAAAAAAGCCATGGACAATCACACGCTGACCGCCCGCGGATATATCAGGGTGCTCCGCACCGCATGGACTCTGGCGGACCTGTCCGGAGCCGTGTCTCCCACCTCCGACCACGTCCAACTCGCTCTCTTTTTCAAGACCACGGTGACCTCATGAACCAGCTGACCGACAGCCACGTCTTGGCCCCCGACTATCTGCAGGAACTGCGGCGGGCGCGTGTTCAGCTCGCGCACGTTTTCGAACCCGCCGACCGCGCTGGCATGGCGCTGTTGCACTGTCTGGGACCGATCAGTTTGCTGGAGACCATCACCGCGAACTCGACCCCACCGCCCTGGCTGCTGGGGAAGTTCCACAAGGCAATGGCCACATGGGGGCTGCGAAGCAAACCGGCTGACCTCGGAACCAGATTCGACGCGTGGCGCAGCAGGCTCCCCGTGGTGGACCCGGACATCGATGCGCGGAACTGCCAGTCCTTGGACGCGTGGGTCGTGATCCCGGAAGACCCCGATTGGCCGGAGCCGCTTGCCGACCTCGGCTTGTCACGACCCATTGCCTTGTGGGGACGCGGGCAACGCGGGAAGCTTTCCGCACTGGAGCGCAGCGTGGCCGTGGTGGGATCGCGCAATGCCAGCGCGTACGGGGCCGCGGTGACGCGGGACATCACCCACCGGGTCAGCGGAGAGGGGTGGTGCGTGATCTCGGGCGGGGCCCACGGGATCGATGCTGCCGCGCACTCTGCCGCCCTGACCGCAGGCACATCGGTACTGCCCACGGTCGCCGTGTTGGCATGCGGAGTGGATCGGTTCTACCCCAGCGCCAATGCGGACCTCTTGGGCAGGATCGAGGATCACGGGCTGGTGCTCAGCGAAGTACCACTGGGATGTTCACCCACGCGGTACCGCTTCCTGCAACGCAACCGTCTGATTGCGGCGTTGTCCCGGGCCACCGTGGTCACGGAGGCCGCCTGGCGCTCCGGTTCCCTCAACACCGCCCACCACGCGGAATCCATGTCACGGGATGTCGCTGCGGTGCCCGGTGATGTTCTCTCGGGTGGGTCGGCCGGCTGCCACAAGCTCATCCGGGAGGGTCACGCGGTACTGGTCAACAACGGCGCGGAAGTCCTGGAACTGCTCGGCCCGCTCGGTAATGACGCCGCCGTTAGGACCTACACCCAACAGGACGCAGCCGCGCAACGTCCGGAGGATGCTCTGGAACCTCAACTGCTACGCCTCTACGACGCACTGCCCCTGCGCCGGGATGCAGAGCCCTCCCAGTTGTGCCGCGTATCCGGTTTGTCCCCCACCGAGGTCATGTCCGGGCTGGCCGCACTGCGGTCACAGGGTTTGGCAACCGACTCGTTGCTGGGCTGGCGCCGAGTAGGCTCGAAGAATGGCACCGCACATCCCCTCTCACCGCACGGACCATGACGTGGATCCTCCGAGTGCCTTGGCGCAAGAGATCACGATGTTCGCGCGGCACTTACGCCACGAAAAGGCCCGTAGTGAGCACACGGTGCGGTCGTACGTGACTGATCTGGAAGAGCTGTCCGAATGGATGACAGAACGAGGACTCGGCGGTATCGAGGATCTGAATCGGGAATCACTGCGGGGCTGGTTGGCGCAACGGCATCAACGAGGGCTGGCGCGCAGTTCCGTGTCCCGGGGGATTGCCTCCGTTCACACATTTTGCCGGTGGGCGGTGGACAGCGGCCGCCTCGACCACGACCCCGCGGCCGCGTTGAAAGGACCCAAGAAGGGCCGCTACCTACCCGAGGTGGTCAGCTCCTCAGCTCTGTCCGACATGCTCGAGGGTCTGGCGGCGGCAGCGCAACAACCGGCCGAGGACGATCGTGCGGCGGCGCTCGCGGCCCGGAACTGGGCGCTCATCGAACTGCTCTACGCCACAGGGGCTCGAATCAGCGAAGTGGTCAACCTGGACCTGCAGGATATCGACCAAACCGTCCAAGTCCTCACGGTCACGGGTAAGGGCAACAAGGAGCGCCGAGTGCCCTTCGGGGACCGGGCCGCCCGAGCAATGGCGCTGTGGCGGCGCCGTCGTGATGTATTGGCCTCGGACAAATCCGGCGGGGCGGTCTTTCTCGGGGCGCGCGGCGGCAGAATCGATGCTCGCGTGGCGAGACGCACGGTCGCGGACGCTCTTCGCACGGTGCCGGACACCCTCGCCAGTGGGCCGCACAGTCTGCGGCACAGCGCGGCAACCCACCTCCTGGACGGGGGAGCGGACCTGCGCAGCGTCCAACAACTTCTGGGTCACTCATCGGTTGCCACCACGCAGATTTACACGCACGTGTCCGTGGAACGGCTCAGGAACGCTTACGCCCAGGCCCACCCGCGGGCCTGACATGTTGCCGACACAACGACTTTAGGTTGACCCGCCCACCTCCCTGCTGAACAATGGGTGCCAGCAGTCGCGCAAGCTGATCTGCGGCCTCGAATCCGCAGGGAACGCCAACGGTGGTTGCGAAATAACTTAATGTGGCAGTGGTGGTGAACAGAACTACTCCGTGAAGGGCGTTGGGGAAGACGTACCTATATGACGGAGGAACAGGCTATGTCTTCACCCACCACCCGCGGAGTGCTCTATGTGCATTCCGCCTCACAGGCACTGTGCCCGCACATCCAGTGGGCTCTGGAATCCGTTTCGCGGCAGCGAACGGATCTTGAGTGGACCCCCCAGAACGCCGAACCCGGTGCCATGCGCACCGAACTCGAGTGGTCCGGGGTAGCGGGAACCGGTGCACTGCTGGCCTCGGCCCTCCGGACGCTCGGTCGGATCCGCTTCGAGGTCACCGAGAATCCCAGCCGCGGAAATGACGGCTCACGCTGGTCCTTCACCCCCGATCTGGGGATCTTCCACGCCACCACGGACGTGGCGGGCAACATCGTGGTGAGCGAGGACCGCATTCGGTACGCCTACGAGGCGGCCGCGGGAGATCCAGCCCTGCTGTTCACAGAACTGTCGGTCGCTCTGGGCGAATGCTGGGACGAGGAACTGGAACCCTTCCGTCACGCGGCGGATGGTGCGCCCGTCCGCTGGCTGCACCGCGTCGGCTGAGACCGACATAGCAGAGCCCCGGCTCGCACCGCTATCCGTCAGCGGTGCGAGCCGGGGCTCTGTGTCGGTGCTGTCCTTAGACGGAGCGGAACGCCGCTACCGAGTTGTGGCCGCCGAATCCGAACGAGTTGGAGATGGCCACCATGTCGCCCGAGGGCAGATCGCGGGCCGTGGTCACCACGTCCAGGTCGATCTTGGGATCTTGGTTGTCCAGGTTGATGGTGCACGGCGCCACACGGTGCTTGAGCGCCAGCACGGTGAGGACACCCTCCACCGCACCCGAACCGCCCAGCAGGTGACCGGTCATGGACTTGGTGGCCGACACGGCCATGTTGTCCACCTCGGAACCGAAGGCCGCGCGCAGGGCCCCCGCCTCTGGGATGTCACCCACGGGGGTCGACGTTGCGTGGGCGTTGACGTGCTTGATGTCGCCGGGCTCAAAACCACCGGTCGCCATTGATTCCTTGAGCGCCCGCGCGGGGCCGCCCTCGTCACCGGTGGCGGGGGAGGTGATGTGGTGCGCATCGGCGCTGAGGCCCGCACCGGCGAGCTCGGCGTAGATCTTGGCACCGCGAGCCTTGGCGTGTTCTTCCGACTCCAGGATGCACGCGCCGGCGCCTTCACCCATGACAAAGCCGTCACGGTCGAGATCGAAGGGGCGGGAGGCGGCCTGGGGGTTGTCATTGCGACGGGACAGCGCCTGCATCGAGTTGAAAGCGGCAATGGTCACCGGGTGGATGGCGCTTTCGGCGCCGCCCACGATCACCACGTCCGCCTTGCCCTCGCGGATCAGGTTGAGTCCCTGATAGAACGCCTCGGTGCCGGAGGCGCACGCGGAAACCGGGGTGATCGCGCACGCCCGTGCCTTGAATTCCATGCTCACGGAGGACGCGTTGCCGTTGGGCATGAGCATGGGGACGGTCATGGGCTTGACCCGCCGGGCGCCCTTGGCCTGCATGGTGTCCCACGCGTCCAAGAGGGTCCACACGCCACCGATGCCGGTGCCGAAGGCCACGCCAACGCGAGTGGGGTCCAGCTCGTCACTGGTATCGGCGGTATCCCCGGAGAAACCGGCGTCGGTCCAGGCTTCACGGGCGGCGGCCACGGAGAACCGTCCCGAGGGGTCCAGACGTTTGGCCTGAACGCGGGACACCGCAGCTTCCGAGGGTGTGGGGGCGGTTGCGCCGATGCGCACCGCGAGGTCGTATTGGTCGACCCAGTCATTTTCCAGGGCGTGAACACCGGAGACGCCCTTGAGAGCGTTGGCCCAGGTTTCCTGGACGTTTTCACCGATGGGGGTGATGGCTCCCAAGCCGGTGACAACTACTTTGCGGGACATTATCTGCACTTCCTCGTGTCCGGGATCGCATGGGTTCCGGGCTCTGGCCGCAGCCAGATCACCGGCAGATGAAGTGCGGCGTGTGGGTGAGCCTCACGAGACCCACCCGACACGCCGCGCTTCATCGGAGGCTCAGGCCTGAGCGTTGTCGATGAAGTTGACGGCGTCCTCGACGGTCTTGAGGTTCTTGACCTCTTCGTCCGGGATGGTCACATCGAACTTCTCTTCGGCGTTGACGACAATGGTCATCATGGAGATCGAGTCGATGTCGAGATCATCGGTGAAGGACTTGTCGAGCTGGACAGCCTCGGTCTCCAGACCGGTCTCTTCGTTCACGATTTCTGCCAAGCCGGCCAGGATTTCGTCTTTGCTCGCCATGGGGCTTCCTTTCTGTGGGGCCGCGTGTTACGACCTTGCTATGGAACGACGACGCTCTGGTGAGCTGTCGTTGTGGTTCGTACCGAAACGTCCGGAACGATCCAAGAACATAAGGTGTGCGGTCTAACCCTACGACACCTCACAAGCGGGTTCAGGGCAGTAGCACCACTTGCGCGCCGTAGACCAGGCCCGCGCCGAAACCGATCTGCAGTGAGGGCTTTCCGGACAGCTCCGGGTGCTCGGCGAGCAAGCGGTGGGCGGCCAGCGGGATGGACGCGGCGGAGGTGTTACCGGCGTCCGCGATATCGCGGGCAATGATGACGGACTCGGGTAGCTTGAGCACCTTGGCCATCTGATCGATGATGCGCATATTCGCCTGGTGGGGTACGAAAGCGGCCAACTCTTCGGGGGCCAGGCCGGCGGCGTCGAGCGCTTCCTGTGCGACGCGAGCGCCTTCCCAGGAAGCCCAGCGGAAGACGGTCTGCCCGTCCTGGCGCAGGGTGGGCCACATGGTCGCATCCGGGCGCATCTCGCCGGTCTCCGGGTCCGCGAGGTCCTTGGAGAAGGTGCGCTCACCACCCCGTTCCACGGTGAGGACGTCCGTGAGCGGGTGAGTCATTCGAATGGCGTCCCATTTGGAACCGTCCGAACCCCAGATCGAGGGGCCAATTCCGGGTTCGTCCGAGGGGCCGATGACCGCAGCGCCGGCACCGTCGCCCAACAGGAACGAGATGGAACGCTCGCCGTTGTCGATCACGTCCGAGAGCTTCTCGGCACCGATCACCAGCACATTGGTGGCCGCTCCGGAGCGCACGAGCGCGTCCGCCTGGGCAATGCCGTAGCAATAGCCCGCGCAGGCCGCGGAGACGTCGTAGGCCGCCGCCGGCGTCGCACCGATGCGGTCCGCGAGCTTGGCCGCCAAAGAGGGCGTCATGTAGGGGAACGTCACGGTCGAAACAATGATCGTGCTCAGCTGTTCACCGGTGAGTCCGGCGTTTTCCAAGGCTTCACGCGCGGCGTGTTCGGCCATGTCCAACACGGAAACATCCTGGGGGGCTCGCTTCCGGGTGTGAATCCCGGTGCGCTTGACGATCCACTCGTCCGAGGAGTCGATCCACTGGCACACGTCGTCATTGGTGACCGTCACGGACGGACGGTAAGCACCCATACCCAGGATCCTGGAATGAGCGTTCGGGGTGTTCTGCTTAATGGTCGCCACGAGAGGCTGACTCCTTACATGGTGCGAATCGAAGCGTGCTGCGCAATGGCGAGGCACCGTTTTCAGCTCAGAATACTCCGCACCGCCTCAAGATCTTCGGGTGTGTTCACCGCGGTTGCCTGCGCGCTCTTCAGGCCGCGCTTGGCCAGCCCCGCCAGGGTCCCGGCCGGCGGGAGCTCAATGAGCCGTTCCACGTCCAGCTCGGCCATGGTGTCCATGCACGCGTCCCAACGCACCGGACGGCAGACCTGCGCCACGAGCGAGTCCACCACGTCGGCACCGGACGTGATGAGCGAACCGTCGAAATTGGTGAGCAGCCGATGCGCGGGGTCTTGCGGGGAGAGTTCGGGAGCTAGCTCGCGCAACGGTCCCAGCGCCGGTGCCATGTGCTCGGTGTGGAACGCACCGGCCACCTTGAGGGGAATCACTTTGGCTCGAGTTGGGGGATTCTCCTGGAGGGCCTTCAGCTGCTCCAGGGTGCCCGCCGCAACCACCTGACCGCCACCATTGGCGTTGGCGGGGGAGGCACCCGCGGCAGTAATGGCTGCGGCGACGTCCTCCGCCTTGCCGCCCAGAACGGCGGCCATACCGGTGGGCGTGGCCGCTGCGGCCTCGGCCATTTCCGTCGCGCGGACCCGCACAAAACGCATCGCGTCCGCTTCACTCAGCACACCCGAAAGTGCCGCGGCGGTGATCTCACCGACCGAGTGGCCCGCAAAGACGACGTCGTCGCGGCCATTCCACGCGTCCGTGAGCAACCGGCCGGCCACCAAGCCGGCGGCCACGATCAGCGGCTGGGCAACAGCGGTGTCCTTGATGGTTTCTTCGTCGGCCTCGGTCCCGTAATGGGCAAGGTCCAATCCCGCGGCGTCGGACAGCTGCGCCACATGTTCTGGCACACCGTCCATTGACAGCCAATCGCGGAGGAAACCTGGTTTCTGGGAGCCCTGACCCGGGCAGACTACGGCAATCACGATCCCATTCCACCAAACCGCACGCCGAAACGAGGTGTTCCCAGCCACCAAGTGGGGTGTGAAGCTTTGTGCAACTCCTACAAATGGCCACCTATTGGGATGAATTCAGGCGGCCCGCAACCATGGCGCAATGCAAGACAAAGGCCTCCCGGGGAATCAAGGGGTCCCAACCGGTGATGTCGCAGACCCTGCGCAGCCGGTAGCGCACGGTATTGGCATGCACGAACAGTTCACGGGACGTGGCCTCGAGAGAATTACCCACACTGAAGTAGGTGCTCAAGGTATCCACCAGACCGGTCGAGGAACCGGAGAGCGGTTCCCACACGGCGTCCACCATGGCCCGCAATGCGAGGGGGTCCCCGGACATGGCACGTTCGGGCCACACGTCCTCGGAGTCAACGGGCCTCGGTGCCTGGGGCCACGCGGACGTCGCTCGGAACCCCGCAGAGGCGCGGTCGGCCGAGTTCTTGGCGTCGAAGACCGTATCAACTGCGGGGCCGAAGACCACGGGTCCGTCCCCGAACACGGAGGCAAGCTGGGGGAGCCCGCGGCGGGGATCCGCCACACCCCCCAGTACGAGCACTAGACGGTCGGTTTGCAGCGAGACGAGGCACTCCGCGGCATGACGGGTCGCGGACCGTCGAATCTTGTCCACACTGCTCGGCCCGGTGGTGGCCGGGGTGGCGCCCACCATCACGGTGACCTGCCCCTGGTCCTTCCAACCGAGCGCGGCGACCCGGGAGCGGATGGAATCCGAGCGGTCCCCGCGCAGGATCCCGTCCACCACGAGTGACTCCAACCGGGCGTCCCACGAGCCACGATTCTCGGCGGCCTTAGCATAGACGTCCGCGGCGGCAAAGGCCACTTCCCGGGAGAAGCGCAGCACGGCTTCCCGCAGCGCGCTCTCATCACTGGGCTGGGCGAGCTCGGGAACTTTCTCCTCCACGACGTCCACCACGATGCGAAGGACCTGCAGCGCGTTCTGCAGCGAAATGGAACGGGTGAGTTCGGTGGGCGCCTGCCGAAAGACCTCGGTCAGGACCCAGACCGGTTCCTGCGGGTCCTCGTACCACCGCACGAAGGACGAGATACCACGCTGCGCCAGTAAACCCAGCTCGGAGCGTTCATCCGCCCGCAATTGGGAGAACCACGGCAGCGTGGTGCTCAGGCGCTGGACGGCCACGGTGGAAACCTGCCCCAGGTTGGCGGTGAGATTATCCAGGGTTCGCGGATGCGGGCTTCCGGCCGGCCGGTTGCGCAGGGACCAGGTCACTCGTCGCGAAGATCGTTGTTTTGCGGCAGCGGTGCCCTTGGAATCGGAAGCCATGGAACGAGGTTAGTGCATTGAAAACGACGACGCCCGCTCAGCAAGAACTGAGCGGGCGTCGTCGATTCGGGGCGTCGCTGGTCACCCGAGCCGAGGCTCGATCATCATGACCGGGCGGCCGGAGCGATCAGGACTCGCCGCCGGCGTTGCCGGAGGTGCCGGCGTTCGGATCGAGCAGGTTGTACTTGTCGATCGCTTGCGCCGGCGCGGACCAGTCCACTTCGCCGCGCTTGGCCAACATCTCCAAGGTCCGTACCACCATGGAGTGGGCGTCGATGTTGAAGAAGCGGCGCGCGCCGGCGCGGGTGTCGGAGAACCCGAACCCGTCCGCGCCCAGTGAGGCCCACTCGTTGGGCACGTACTGGCGAATCATGTCCGGCAGGTCCGATGCGAAGTCGCTCGTGGCCACCACCGGGCCGGTCGCACCGGCCAGAGCCTGTGCCACGTACGGGGTGCGGGCGCCCTCGTTGGGGTTGAGGAACGCCTCTTCCTCGGCGGCTTGTGCATCGCGGCGCAGGTTGGTCCAGGACGTCACCGACCACACATCGGCGGAAACACCCCAGTCCTCGGCGAGGATCTGCTGCGCTTCGAGAGCCCACGGCACACCCACACCCGAGGCGAGCAACTGGGCGCGGGGACCCTCCTGCTGGGCCGGTTTGAGCAGGTAAATGCCCTTGACGATGCCCTCGACGTCCACGTCCTCCGGTTCCGCGGGCTGGTGGATCGGCTCGTTGTACACCGTGAGGTAGTACATCACGTTGTGATCCTCATCGCCCGTGCCGTACATCTGCTCGATACCGCGCTTGAGGATGTGCGCGATCTCGTAGCCGTAGGCCGGGTCGTAGTGGATCACGGCCGGGTTGGTGGCCGCCAGCAACGGTGAATGACCGTCCATGTGCTGCAGACCCTCGCCCGCCAGCGTGGTGCGACCGGCGGTGGCGCCAATGATGAAGCCACGGGCCAACTGGTCCGCCGCCGCCCAGAACACGTCACCGGTGCGCTGGAACCCGAACATCGAGTAAAAGATGTAGAACGGGATCATCGGTTCGCCGTGGGTGGCGTAAGACGTGCCGGCCGCAGTGAACGCCGCGGTGGCGCCGTCCTCATTAATGCCGGGGTGCAAGATGACACCCTGCTCGGACTCCTTGTACGCGAGCATCAACTCGCGGTCCACCGAGAGGTAGTTCTGCCCGTTGGGGTTATAGATCTTGGAGGTCGGGAAGAACGAGTCCATGCCGAACGTGCGGGCCTCGTCGGGCACGATCGGCACAATGCGGTGGCCGAAGTCCTTCTCCCGCAGCAGGTCCTTGAGGATGCGCACGAAGGCCATGGTGGTCGCGGCCAGCTGCTTGCCGGAGCCCTTCTTCGCGGACTTGTACGCCTTGTCCGTGGGAAGGGTGATCTCCTTCTGCTCGTGCGGACGATCCGGGACAAATCCCCCCAGTTCCTTCCTGCGTTCCATGAGGTACTTGATTTCGGGGGAGTCCGGCCCGGGGTGGTAGTAGGGCGCGCCGTAGAGATCCTTCTCGAGTTCTTCGTCGCTGATCGGGATGCGCATGCGATCACGGAAGACCTTGAGGTCGTCCAGGGTCAGCTTCTTCATTTGGTGGGTGGCATTACGCGCCTCGAAGTGCGAGCCCAGGCCGTAGCCCTTGATGGCCTGCGCCAGGATCACGGTGGGCTGACCCTTGTGCTCCAGCGCTGCCTTGTACGCCGCATACACCTTGTTGTAGTCGTGGGCGCCGCGCTTGAGGTTCCAGATCTCGTCGTCGGACAGATCCGCCACGAGCTCTTTGGTCGCCGGGGACTTACCGAAGAAGTGATCGCGGACGAACCCACCGTTCTCAGCCTTGTACGTCTGGTAGTCACCGTCCAGGGTTTCGTTCATGATCCGCACCAGGTCGCCGGTGGTGTCCTTCTCCAGCAGGGTGTCCCACTCACGGCCCCACACGACCTTGATGACGTTCCAACCGGCACCGCGGAAGAACGCTTCCAGCTCCTGGATGATCTTGCCGTTACCGCGCACCGGACCGTCCAGGCGCTGCAGGTTGCAGTTGACCACGAAGGTCAGGTTGTCCAGCTTGTCATTGGCCGCCAGCTGGAGCAGTCCGCGGCTTTCGGGTTCGTCCATTTCACCGTCACCGAGGAACGCCCACACATGCTGGTCGGCGGTGTCCTTGATGCCACGGTTGTGGATGTAGCGGTTGAACTGCGCCTGGTAGATCGCGTTCATCGGTCCGATACCCATGGACACCGTGGGGAACTGCCAGAAATCGGGGAGGCAGCGCGGGTGCGGGTACGAGGGTAGGCCCTCGGGTGCCTTGGTCTTCTCCTGGCGGAACGCGTCCAACTGCTCTTCGGTGAGGCGACCTTCCAAGTAGGCCCGCGCGTAGTTACCGGGGGAGGAGTGACCCTGCCAGAAGACCTGGTCACCGCCACCGGGGTGTTCGGGGCCGCGGAAGAAGTGGTTCAAGCCCACTTCATAGAGCGTGGCCACACCGGCGTAGGAGGAAATGTGACCGCCCACCCCGATCTCGGGGCGCTGCGCGCGGTGGACCATGACCGCCGCGTTCCAACGGATGAACGCGCGGTACCGTCGCTCGATCTCCTCATCACCGGGAAATTCCGGTTCCTGGTCCACGGGAATGGTGTTGACGTAGTCCGAGGTGGTCACCATGGGCACGCCCACCGAATGGGCACCCGCGTACTGCAACATGGCTCGCATGACGTACTGCGCGCGCTCGGTGCCCTGGGTCTCGATCAGACCCTTGAAGGACTCGATCCACTCCTGGGTTTCCTCGGAGTTGGCGTCCTCCAGATTATTGGTTAAGCCACTGAGAATGTGGTGGTTGCTGGATGAAGACACTTCAACCTCTCTATCATCGGCTCCGTGAATCGGGGGTGGCCCGGCGGGGAGCGTCATCGGTGCCCGCTGTGGGACGTACCGCTTTGCTGTACATCGTGTCATAAATGGTCAGTGGTCATACTGGCCGGCAGTGGTTCCGCGCGTCACACAGAAGTCGTCACAACAGTTTGAATCCATGCTTTCCATCCGGTGGAGCTTGAACGAGAATTGAATCCGGTGTTGTCTTATATCGCACCGTTTCTATGTTCGGTCCGGCACCCGTCGGCCACGACATCCGTCAGTGCATCGGCACTGTGGGCGGTTGCACGTCTACATCGAGAAGGAGTACATACGGTGAGCGAGGCAAAGGCCCCCGACGAGTCCGCGGTGGACCAGCTCAACTTGAAGGACGGCGATTACGTCCAGGAGTTCGGTTACGACGACGACGTCGACGCTCAATTGCGGGACCGGATCGAGGCCACCATCGGCTCCGAGCTGTTCGATGACGAGGCCCAAGAAGTGGTGGATGCCGTCATTCTGTGGTGGCGCGACGGCGACGGAGACTTGGTGGACGAGCTCGTGGACGTCCAGACGACCCTTGATGAGGGCGGCGTGGTCTGGCTGTTGACCCCCAAGGCCGGCCGTGCAGACCACGTTTCCCCGGCCGACGTTCAGGACGCTGCCCCCACTGCGGGGCTGCACGTGACCACCACCGCACGGGTCTCGCCCGATTGGTCCGTCACTCGGTTGGCGCCCAAGCGCAATTTCTGACCATGCGCGCAATCTTTCACCAGTCACGCCGGGAGCTGCTCCCGTGATCTCCGTCGGTTCTTCCGCACCGGATTTCACCCTGCTCAACCAGCGCGGTGACGCGGTGACGTTGTCGCAGTTGCGAGGCAGCCCTGTGGTGCTTATTTTCTTCACGTTCGCGTTCTCACCCGTCTGCACCAGTGAGCTGTGCGACGTGCAGGATCACCCCGAGGTGTTCGAGACGAGCAACGCCAAGGTGCTGGGAATTTCCACCGACAGTTCTTTCACCCTCGACGCTTTCGCGCGCCAGGAATCCTATGACTTCGAGTTATTGTCCGATTTCTGGCCCCACGGTGATGTCAGCCGGCGCTTCGGTGTTCTGGCCGAGGACGGCGGTTATGCCAAGCGGCAGACCTTTGTTCTCGATGCCCAGGGCGTGGTCGTGGACGCATTCGAGTCCGAGGTCACCGAACCCCGCCAATTGGAGCGCCTCGAGCGGGCACTGGCCCAACTCGAGCAGCACTGATGCCCGTCCGGGTGATCCGCGCCGGCTACGGGGCGCCCCGCGACGCGGCACAGTTTCCGGATCCGAATGCACTCGATGCCACCGCAGGACTTCCCGCGGCGGTGTCCGCGCTATCGGGACGGCGGCTAGCAGTCCTCACGGGCGCGGGGGTCAGTACCGATTCCGGCATCCCGGACTATCGGGGACCCGGGGCAAAGCCACGAATGCCCATGACCTATCAGGAATTCATGGGCTCAGAACGGATGCGACGTCATTACTGGGCGCGTAACCAGTTCGGATGGCACTTCGTTGCCCAGGCAAAACCCTCCGAAGCGCACGCCGCCCTGGCCGAGCTGGAACACCGGGGCACTCTCTGTGGGATCATCACCCAGAACATCGACCGGTTGCATCAAAAAGCCGGATCCATCGACGTGCTGGACCTGCACGGCACTCATCACAGGGTGATCTGCACCCGTTGCCGCGCCACCATTCCCCGCGCGGTGTTGTCGGATCGGTTGGATTCGTTGAATCCCGGGTTCTACGACGACGTCGCCACGCGCCACGACATCGAATACGCGCCCGACGCGGACGCCACCATTGAACACACCGAACACTTCACAATCCTGGACTGTCCGGTGTGCGGCGGGATCCTCAAACCCGACGTGGTGTTCTTCGGCGAGAACGCACCGGTGGAGCGGGTGCGTTACGCGAAACTGATGGTCGACCGGGCTGAGGGGCTCCTTGTCGCTGGTACATCGTTGACGGTCAATTCCGGGAAACGGTATGTACGTCGCGCGGTGAGCAACGGGATCCCCGTGGTCATTGTCAATCACGGGGTCACGGGCTCCGATCACCTGGCCACGGTCAAGGTGGACGCGTTCGTGGGCGGGTTCTTGCGATCGCTGGTAGATGAACTGCTTGGTGATCTTGATTGAATCGCCGTAGCTACATAAACTAGGACATGAAGATCCCGTTGGGACTGCGGAGGGGAAGCCGCGGTACCAACGGGATTCTTTGCGTTCGGGGTTCGTGCTACTTCTTCTCGGGGTCGATCACCGCTTTGGCCGCCTGGGCCTCGCCGCACTGCTGGGCCCACAGGGCCGCACCCACGATTCCCGCGTTATTGCGCAGTGACGCGATCTCCACCGGGGTCTTCAGCTCCAGGTACGGCACGAACTTCTCCGAATTCTTGGACACGCCCCCGCCAATGATGAACAGGGAAGGGGAGAAGAGAAATTCCACGTGGGAGAAATACCGCTGGAGGCGCTTCTTGGCCCATTTCTTCCACGGGAGATCCTCGCGTTCGCGAGCCGCCGCCGATGCCTTGGACTCAGCGTCGTGGCCGTCGATTTCCAGGTGGCCCAGTTCGGCATTCGGAACCAGCTGGCCGTTGAGGATCATTGCGGAGCCAATGCCCGTGCCCAGGGTGATGACCATGACCAAGCCGGTCTTGTCGCGGCCCGCACCGTAGTACGCCTCCGCCAACCCGGCGCCGTCGGCGTCGTTGAGAGCCTCTACTTCACGCCCCAGGGTTTCGGTCATAAGAGCATCCACGTTGGTGTTGATCCACGACTTGTCCACATTGGCGGCCGAGAGCGCCACACCGTCCTTGATGATGGCCGGGAACACAATACCCACGTGTGAGTCTGGGGCCGGGGCCTCGGGGCGGGACTGCAGTTCGTCCACGATCTGCTTGACCACGGCGGCCACGGCTTCCGGGGTTGCCGGCTTGGGAGTGGGGATGCGGAACCGGTCGCCCACGAGCTCCCCGGAACTGAGATCAACGATCCCGCCCTTGGTGCCGGTACCGCCGATATCAATTCCGATACCGAGTGTCGAAGGGGCCTTCGAAGGGTTGGTGGGGCTCATGAACGGTCCTCTCGGTTCACGGTGAAACCAGGTGGTCAGGGGCCATCTCCGGCCCCCGAATGTGCGGTTAGTTTACGGCAGGGTGAGTACGTCCACGCCGTCTTCAGTCACAACCATGGTGTGTTCGAACTGGGCGGTGCGGCGCTTGTCGGAGGTGGTGATGGTCCAATCGTCTTCCCACTGGTCCCACGCAATCGATCCCAGGGTGAGCATGGGCTCGATCGTGAAAATCATCCCCGGAGTCATCTCGGTGTTGTAACTGGGCGCGGCGTCGTAGTGGGGGATGATCAGACCCGAGTGGAATTCGCGCCCCACGCCGTGTCCGGTGAAATCGCGCACGACACCGTAGTTGAAACGCTTGGCGTATTTCTCGATGACCCGCCCGATCACATTGATCTCACGGCCCGGACGCACGGCCTTGATAGCGCGGTGAGTGGCTTCTCGGGTGCGCTCCACCAGTAAGCGGGAATCCTCGTCCACGTCTCCCACCAAGAAGGTCGCATTGGTGTCCCCGTGCATGCCGTTCTTGTACGCGGTGACATCCAGATTCACGATGTCACCGTCCTCGAGCACGGTGGAGTCCGGGATTCCGTGGCAGATGACCTCATTGAGAGAGGTGCAAATCGACTTGCGGAAACCCCGGTAGTCCAGGCACGAAGGGTAGGCCCCGTGATCGCACATGTATTCGTGGGCCAGGCGATCCAGTTCGTCCGTGGTCACTCCGGGCTGGGCTGCCGCCCCGGCCAGTTCCAGGGCCTGTGCCGCAATCCGGCCGGCCTCACGAACCAATTCGATTTCCTCGGGGGTGTAAATATTGGAGCCCCTGCCTTCGTTGGGCTCCATCCGACCTACGTACTCGGGACGGGGAATGGACGCGGGGACGAATCGAGAGGAACCAATGATCCCCGGTTTCAAATCACCGATCGGAGCGGTGGAACCGGGGGCTGGGGCCAAATTGTGCGATGTCACGGTGGGTCGTTGCCTCCAACGGGTTGAAAAGGTGGATGCCGAGCCGACGCGAGTGCGGGCTCGGCATGTGTCTTGGCACTAGCCTAATCCTTAGACGCTCGGAGCAGAGCCGAGCCGGGATCCCGCAGTTTTGCACCCGGATCCACCGACCGACAGGGCGCGCAGCGCCGTGCGAAGGAGGCAGAGTCATGGCCGAGTACTGGTACAACCTGTACACCAAGCAGGTGGAAGAAGGTCCCAAGGACGACTACCGCCAGCTCATGGGTCCGTACCCGACCCGCGAAGAAGCGTCACGCGCGCTGAAGACCGCGGCGGAGAACACCAAGCGCTGGGACGACGAGGACGCCGCCTACAAGGGCGACTGAGATACCCCGATATCAACGGTGGCCCGGACCTCTTGGTCCGGGCCACCGCCGTGCTCCTGTCGGCATCAGCCGCGGAAGCTGTTCTCCTCGGCCGGAAACCGCCCGGATTTCACGTCCGTCACGTAGCTGCCCACGGCGTCCCCGATAATCTGAGACAACTGGGCGTACTGCTTGACGAAGCGCGGCATCCGTCCGGTTCGCAGTCCCAGCATGTCCTGCCACACGAGCACCTGACCCGTGGTGGAGTTTCCGGCGCCAATACCCACGGTGGGAATGACAAGCGCGTCCTCGACCCGGGCCGCGGCGTCTGCGGAGACCATTTCGAGGACCACGGCGAACGCGCCGGCCGCCTGCACGGCGCGGGCGTCGGCAATCAGTGCGGCCGCGGCGTCGCCCTTGCCCTGGACCCGATAACCGCCCAGGGCGTGTTCGGATTGGGGGGTGAAGCCCACGTGCCCCATCACGGGGATGCCCGCGCGCACCACCGCGGCCACATGGTCGCAGAGGTCCGCACCCGCCTCGATCTTGACGGCGTGGGCCCCGGTTTCCTTCATGATGCGCACGGAGGAGCGGACGGCCTGCTCCGGGGACTCCTCGTAGGAACCGAACGGCAGATCCACCACCACCAGGGCGCGCCGGGCGGCGCGGGAGACCGCGGCGGCCAAAGGAATCATGTGCTCGAGCGTGACCGGAAGGGTGGTTTCGTAGCCCAGCACGTTGTTGCCCGCGGAGTCCCCCACGAGCAGAACGTCCACGCCGGCGCCGTCGAAAATCGCGGCCGTCAGGGCGTCATAACTGGTGAGCATCGCGAATTTTTCGCCCTGCGCCTTGGCTCGTTGCAAATGCACGGTGCGCACGCGGGTCACCTCGCTCAACGAAGGCGCGTTGGAAGCTTGATCTGACGGGGGTGTAGCGGTCATTGGTCCAGGGTACCGCCGCCGACGACGCCGCACTCGCCGTGAGATCTCGCGTCGTGTCCGCGTGCGGGGCCTGCCGTTAGAGTTGGGGGAGCGGCTCAGCTGTGATGCAGACGTCACGGGGCCGCGAGAACATCCGCAACACGGTCGAGATACCCGAGGTGGCCCCACATGGATCGGCAGCAAGAATTCGTTTTGCGAACCATTGAGGATCGTGACGTACGATTCGTCCGGCTGTGGTTCACCGATGTCGTGGGAACGCTCAAGTCCGTGGCCCTGGCCCCGGCGGAGGTGGAGGCCGCTTTCGACGAGGGTCTGGGCTTTGACGGCTCCTCCATCGAGGGGCTCTCGCGCGTGTACGAATCCGACATGCTGCTCCAGCCGGACCCCTCCACATTCCAGTTACTGCCCTGGCGGGGGGACGAGGAACCCACCTCGCGGATGTTCTGCGACCTCAAAACCCCGGACGGGGAACCCTCGGCCTCCGACCCGCGCGGTGTGCTCCGACGAGTCCTGAACAAGGCCGCGGACATGGGTTTCACGTGTTACACCGCTCCGGAAATCGAGTTCTACCTGCTGCGCTCCTCGGAGCTGGACGCCACGACCGGTGAGCCCACGCCCGTGGACTACGAGGGGTATTTCGATCACGTCCCCGGGGGTGTGGTCCAGGACTTCCGCCGCACCGCGGTGAGCATGCTCGAAGCCGTGGGGATTTCCGTGGAGTTCTCCCACCATGAGGCCGGGCCCGGGCAGAACGAGATCGACCTGCGCTACGCGGACGCCCTGCAGACGGCGGACAACATCATGACGTTCCGCACGATCGTCAAGGAAGTGGCGCTGTCCCAGGGCATTTATGCGACGTTCATGCCCAAACCGTTTTCCCGTCAGCCCGGTTCGGGCATGCACACCCACTTCTCGTTGTTCGAGGGGGACACCAACGCGTTCTACGAAGCCGGTGCGGAGTTCCGGTTGTCCAAGGTAGGCCGTCACTTCATTGCCGGACTGTTGCGCCACGCACCCGAGTTCACCTCGGTCACCAACCAGTTCGTGAACTCCTACAAGCGGCTGTGGGCCGGCGACGAAGCGCCGTCCTACATGTCCTGGGGTCACAACAACCGGTCCGCCCTGGTACGGGTACCGCTTTACAAGCCGGACAAGGTGCAGTCCTCGCGTATCGAGTATCGCGGTATCGATTCGGCCACCAACCCGTATCTCTCCTACGCGGCACTGTTGGGAGCGGGGCTCAAGGGCATCGAGAACGAGTACGAGCTGCCGCCGGTGGAAATGGACGATGTGTTCGCCATGAGTAGCGCCGAGCGCCGCGCCGTGGGCCACCAGCCGCTGCCCACGAGCCTGCACGAGGCCATCCGACAGACCGAGGACTCGGAGTTCATGGCGGAACTGCTCGGGGAGCAGGTTTTCGATTACTTCCTGCGCAATAAGCGCCGAGATTGGGACAATTACCGGGTGGAGGTCAGCCCCTACGAGCTGCGGACCAACCTGGGAATCCTGTAGGCGTGGTCGGGATGAGCGCCACGGACGGAAGTGCCAAGGAACGCGCGGAAAAGATCTCGGCCAAACGGCTGATCTCCATCGGTTTCGCGGACGTCACCAACGCGCGGCGCTGGCTGGGTTTTCGCGAGCTCGACGGCGTCGATCTGCAGTTGCTGCTCAACGGCCTGGCGCATTCCGCCTCCCCGGATGTGGCGCTGCAGCTGATCGTCCGATTGATCGAACGGCATCCGGAGATCGCGAAACGAGTCAACGGGGACCCGGCGAAGTCCGAGACCATGTTCCGGCTGTTGGGTGCCTCCGAGGCGCTCGGCGAATTCCTGCTGCGGGCCCCGCAGAACCTGGATCTGTTGGACATCGAGCCACAGGACCAGCCCGGGCACGACAAAGCGGAGGTCTTCCGGGACGCCCTGTTGGAAGCGGTGGGCGCGGATCCCGAATCCGACGTCCCCACCGCCACTGAAACCGGCGAAGAAGCCTACAAAGCATTACGGGTCGCGTACCGGCGGGGGATCACCAAAGTCGCCATTCGCGACGTCGGTGCCTTGGATCCGGTGGACTACATGCCGTCCGTGGGGCGCCAGCTCGCTGATTTGGCCGGTGCCGCTCTTGAAGCGGGTTTGGCCGTCTCACGCGCGGAAGCCAACGAACACTGGGGCCGCGCGCTGGTCGATCAGGTACGGCTGGCCGTGATCGGGATGGGTAAGTGTGGTGCCCGCGAGCTGAACTATATTTCCGACGTGGACGTCGTGTACGTCGTCGACATTCGAGCCGCTGACCAGCAGGAGGGACCGGACGAGCAGCTGGCCGCGGAAATCGCCACGAGCCTGGCGTCCGGCATGGCACACGCCGTCATGACGACCGGGCCGGAACCGGCTCTGTGGGAAGTGGACGCCAACCTCCGGCCCGAGGGCAAGGACGGGCCGCTCGTGCGCACACTGGATTCACACGTGCAGTACTACAAGCGGTGGGCCAAGTCCTGGGAGTTCCAGGCGTTGCTCAAGGCCCGAGCCATCGCGGGGGACATTGACCTGGGCGAGCGTTACGAAACCGCCATCAGCCCCTTCGTCTGGTCATCGGCGCAACGCGAGGGCTTCGTGGAATCCGTCCAGGGCATGCGACGCCGTGTCACGGACAACATTCCCGAAGCGGACCGCGATCGACAGATCAAGTTGGGCCCGGGGGGCCTGCGCGACGTCGAATTCACGGTGCAGTTGCTGCAGCTCGTTCACGGGCGCAGCGATGAAACGGTGCGCACCAAAGCCACTACCGATTCTCTCGTGGCGCTGTCCGCCGGCGGTTACATTTCCCGCAGTGACGGCGACGAGTTCCACCGCAATTACCGGTGGCTGCGCCTGCTCGAGCACCGCATCCAGCTGTTCCGTATGCGTCGCACCCACCTGATGCCACGCGACGAGCGGGAGCTGTCCGTGGTGGCCCGGTCCGTGGACGGGGCGGGGGAGCACACCCACCCCACGGGTAAGGCGCTGAGCGAGAATTGGACCAAGGTCAAGCGGTCGGTGCGCACCATGCACGAGCGGATTTTCTACCGCCCCATGCTCGCCGCGCTCGCCAACGCCCCCGCGGACACCACGCTCACGACCGAATCCGCCCTGGACCGTTTGGCCGCCCTCGGATACCAGGACACCAAAGCGGCAATGCGTCACATCGAAGCTCTTTCCCGGGGCGTCAGTCGCCGGGCGGAGATTCTCCGCACCCTGCTGCCCGTGCTGTTGGACTGGATCGCGCAGGGCGTGGACCCGGACGCAGGTCTGCTCAACTTCCGGAAGATCACCGAGGCCATGGGCAACACGCCGTGGTTCTTGCGCTTGTTGCGCGACTCCAACGCTGCGGCCGAGCGGCTGTGCCAGATCCTGTCCAGTTCCCGGTACGTCTCGGACCTGCTGGAAACGTCTCCGCAGTCCGTTGCATGGCTCGGGGACGACCCCCAACTGCGCCCGCGCACCCTGGATGAGCTCACCAAGGAAATGCGCACCCAGCTGCAACGGCACCCCGAACCGGACGAGGCCATTCGCGCGATTCGCCAGGTCCGACGTCGCGAGCAGCTACGCATCGCGCTCGCTGACACGAGCGGTCTGGCCTCGGTCGAGACGGTCGTCGCGGGACTCTCGGACGTCGATCAGGCCACCGTGATGGGTGCTTTGTACATTGCCCAGCGGGAGTTCTGCGAAGGCGAGGACAAGGAGAACGGGGCGGACGTGATGGTCGTGGCCATGGGCCGCCAGGGTGGGCGCGAGATCGGTTACGGATCGGACGCGGACGTCATGTACGCCTTCGAACCGCGCGAGGGATTCGAACCCGGTGAAGCCCGGTCGCAGGCCGAGACGATCTTCTTGCGCATGGTGCAATTGCTCAAGATGCCGTGCAAGCCACCCATCATTGCCGAGCGGACACTGGAGATCGACAATGATCTGCGGCCCGAAGGTAAGCAAGGGCCCATGGCGCGTTCGGTCGAATCCTTCGCCCAGTACTACGACCGGTGGGCTCAGACGTGGGAGTTCCAGGCCCTCACGCGAGCTCGTTACATGGCGGGCAGCGAGAATGTTGCGGCAGCGCTCGTTCGCGTGTTCGACCGATTCCGGTATCCATCCGACTTCACGGAGCGTCAGCTCATCGACGTGCGCCGCATGAAGGCACGTGTGGAGAACGAGCGGATGCCGCGCGGCGCGGATCCCAACCGGCAGGTGAAATTGGGCCGCGGCGGGCTCGCTGATGTGGAGTGGCTGGTTCAACTGTTGCAACTGCAGCACGGGCACGAGGTGGCCGGCCTGCGGACCACCTCCACCCTCGCCGCTCTGGAAGCCGCGGTCGAGGCCAACCTCTTGGCACCGCAGGACGCCCAGGTGCTCAAGAGTGCGTGGACCTTGGCCACCGCCATCCGCAACGGCAACGTGCTGCGTTCCGGTCGCTCCTCGGACTCCGTTCCCTCCCGCCGCGTGGACCTGGAAGCCGTGGCCCGGTGGATCGGTTATGAACCCGGTTCGGCCTCGCAACTGGAAGAGGACTATCTGCGGATCACCCGGCAGTCGCGCACCGTGTTCGAGAAAGTGTTCTACGGTCACTAGGCATGCGCGCCTGCGGGGCCGCTGGGACCGCTACTAACATCTGAGGGGCCGGTGGAACCCTTCCCGCGAGGGAAAAGGGTTCCACCGGCCCCTCAGACGTCATTGCAGGATTTCCGGTGCCCTGGATAGTCAGCAGCGGGCATTCTGGTTGACAGTAGGACCCTTACCCAGGGCCACGGTGCACGATGATTGACGGTGACGCCCAGGAACCGGCGGTTCTTGGCTCCATCGTCGACGAGGATGCAGGGGATCGGACGTCGTGGTCGCAACGTCGATGAGCTCGCGGTACCGCGATACCGCGCGGAGGCAGCCCCTCGCGGGGAAGGTGTCACCGGGTACAGATGGCCCGTGGTACCAGGCGTGTGCTCGCCGGGGTCGGGTAGGACCCCCTGCAACGTCTGAGGGGCCGGTGGAACCCTTCCCGCGAGGGAAAAGGGTTCCACCGGCCCCCCAGGTGTCACCGCAGGACATAGGTGCCCCGAGAGGGAATCGAACCCCCGACCAAGAGATTAGAAGGCTCCTGCTCTATCCACTGAGCTACCGAGGCGGAGCGCGTGAAGCGCCAATACAGTCTAGCAACGGTTGAGCGCGGGATGGGCAATGTTCCCGCGGCGTGGCAACTGCACACCGTGGGAGACGAGCACGAGCTCACGAAGGCAATCCACATTTTGGAGTGCCTTTGTCTCCTCAGCCGTGTGAACACGGGAGCGTGGGACCACCCCTGAATTTCGGGGCACAGGTTCCGTCCTCGCGGTGTCACGAGCCACGGGGATGGCTCAAACGAAGGAGCATCCCATGCCCGAGCACATCACCCTCCGAGGATTCGTCGGCAAAGATCCCGAGTCCCACCTGTTCGAGGACGGCACCGTTGCCGCGCGTTTCCGCCTGGCCACCACCACGCGCCGGTTCGACGCCGAGAAGAACACCTGGATCGATGTCCACACCAATTGGTACTCCATCCGGTGTTTCCGCGGCTTGGCCATGCACGTGATGAACAGCGTGCGCTGTGGGCAGCCGGTCATGGTGACCGGGAAGCTGCAAGTCCAGGAGTGGATGTCCGACAACGGTCCCCGCACCACGGTTCAGGTGGACGCCACCGCCATTGGCCACGACCTCAACTTCGGCACGGCCAACTTCTCCCGCACGGGTGGCCAGGGTCAGCGTCCGCAGACGGCCGCCGGTGACGCGGACGAATCCACCCAGGATGACAGCGGTGCGAAAATTGCGGGGCTGCAGGACAACGAGCGGCTGGATGAGCACGGTCACGGGGTCATCATCCGCTCCGATCCCGATCACGCCTTCACGTCCCTGAACAATCTGCCCCGTGACCCGGACGGGACGGAGGACTCGGAGGAGGACTCCAAGGAGCGCACCCCGGTGGGCGTGGGGAGCGACTGAAAACGCCCCGACCGCAACTGCCTACCGTGCGTTGCCGGGGCCCGCATGTGACCCCGGTAACGCAACGGAGCGGCGTCGCCGGGGGAGTTGCGTGCCGGGAGCTGAACGTGGCTGGAGGAGGCGTGCGGGCGCGGTAGCCTGGAGGGTATGGCGGAATTCATTTACACCATGTCCAAAGCCCGCAAGAAGGTGGGTGACAAAGTCATTCTGGACGATGTCACCATGTCGTTCTACCCCGGCGCCAAGATCGGCGTTGTGGGTCCCAACGGTGCTGGTAAATCGACCATCCTTAAGATCATGGCCGGCATCGACCAGCCCTCCAACGGTGAGGCCCGGCTGAGCCCCGGTTACTCCGTGGGTATCCTGCTGCAGGAACCGCCGTTGAACGAAGAGAAGACCGTTCTAGGCAACGTCGAAGAGGGCGTTGGCGAGATCAAAGGCAAGCTCGATCGCTTCAACGAGATCTCCGCCGAAATGGCCGAGCCCGACGCGGACTTCGATGCGCTCATGGAAGAAATGGGCAAGCTGCAGGAAGAGATCGACGCCGCGAATGCGTGGGACCTCGACTCCCAGCTCGAGCAGGCCATGGACGCGCTGCGTTGCCCGCCGCCCGAAGCGGACGTGAAGGTCCTCTCCGGGGGTGAGCGGCGTCGTGTCGCGCTGTGCAAGCTGCTGCTGCAGAAACCGGACCTGCTGCTGCTCGACGAGCCGACCAACCACTTGGACGCCGAGTCCGTGCTGTGGCTTGAGCAGCACCTGGCCGCGTACCACGGTGCCGTTCTGGCCGTGACCCACGACCGGTACTTCCTGGATCACGTGGCCGAGTGGATCTGTGAGGTCGACCGCGGTCGCCTGTACCCCTACGAGGGCAACTACTCCACCTACCTGGACACCAAGGCCAAGCGCATGGAGGTCCAGGGCAAGAAGGACGCCAAGCAGGCCAAGCGCCTCAAGGAAGAACTCGACTGGGTGCGCACCAACGCCAAGGGCCGTCAGGCCAAGTCCAAGGCGCGTCTGGCTCGCTACGAAGAAATGGCGTCGGAGGCGGAGAAGACCCGCAAGTTGGACTTCGAAGAAATTCAGATTCCCCCGGGACCCCGTTTGGGCAACCTGGTGATCGAAGCTGAGGACTTGGAGAAGGGTTTCGGCGACCGTTCACTCATCAATGATTTGTCCTTCTCGCTGCCCCGCAACGGCATCGTGGGCGTGATCGGTCCCAACGGTGTGGGTAAGTCCACGCTGTTCAAGACCATCGTGGGTCTCGAGCCGCTCGACGGCGGCGAGCTCAAGGTGGGCGACTCGGTCCAGATCTCGTACGTGGATCAGAACCGTGAGAACCTCGACCCGGAGAAGACCCTGTGGGAGGTCGTCTCGGACGGCCTGGACTACATCAACGTGGGCAAGGTCGAAATGCCGTCCCGCGCGTACGTCTCCGCGTTCGGGTTCAAGGGCCCGGATCAGCAGAAGAAGGCCGGTGTGCTCTCCGGTGGTGAGCGCAACCGTCTGAACCTGGCGCTGACGCTCAAGCAGGGCGGTAACCTGCTGCTGCTGGATGAGCCCACCAACGACCTGGACGTGGAAACCCTGGGTTCCCTGGAGAACGCGCTGCTGGAATTCCCCGGCTGCGCCGTGGTGGTATCCCACGACCGGTGGTTCCTGGACCGGGTGGCCACCCACATCCTCGCCTGGGAAGGCACCGAGGAGAACCCGGACAACTGGTATTGGTTCGAGGGTAACTTCGAAGCCTACGAGGAGAACAAGGTGGAGCGTCTCGGCCCCGACGCCGCACGGCCCAAGCGCCTCACGCACCGTCGCCTCACGCGCGACTGACGTCCTCAACGCGCCACTTCATCGCCCCGTGGTCCCCTCGTGGACCGCGGGGCGATGCGCATTTTCGGGGGGTTAGGTTAGGCTTACCTTCGTGCCGGACTACAACGAGATGACACCATCCGATGCCCTGCCCGCCCGGGCCCTCGACTTCGAGACCGTGGTGGTCACCGGGGCGGCCGGTGGAATGGGAACCGCCCTCGTCGCGGACCTGCTCACCCGCGGCTACGCCGTTGCGGCCCTCGACCTGCCGGAGGGAAACCCGTGGCAGGAGCTCGCCCCCACGGAGCAGACCGCAGAGGCGTTGGCCGTGATCGGCCGCGGGGCGGCGACTGGACGCCTGTCCTACCGCGGGTGCTCCGTGTTCGACGGCGCGGAGGTTGCCCGCGCCCTGGATGAGATCGCCGCGTCCATGCCCCCGCTCGTGGGTCTGGTCAACGCGGCCGGCACTTTGGAGACGGGCACCGTCCTGGAGACGGACGAGGCCCAGTGGCAGCGCGTCATGGCCGTGAACGCCACCGGGGTGTTCCGGGTCAGCCGCGAGACCCTGCGCGTGATGGTGGCCCAGTGCGACCACGACCCGGCCAACCGGCGCAGCCTCGTGACGATCTCCTCGAACTCCTCGGTGGTGCCCCGCGCGCACATGGCGGCCTACGCGGCGTCGAAAGCGGCGGCCACGCACTTCACCACGAGCCTCGGACTGGAATCGGCCCGTTACGGGGTGCTGGCAAATGTCGTGGCCCCCGGCACCACCATGACAGCCATGGTCATGGGCATGTGGGGTGGCGAGGACCGCTCCGCACACATGGTCGGGGGGGGGGCCGGGGGTCTTCAAGACGGGCATCCCGCTGGGGCGGGTCGGGCGCCCGGGGGACGTAAGCGGTGTCGTGGGGTTCCTGCTGGGGGAGTCATCACGGCACATGACCATGCAGGTGCTCACCGTGGACGGCGGCGCCGCCCAGCATTGACGCCCTGGGCCCACCACAACGGGCGGCACGCACCGTGAAGCGTGTGCAGCCCGTGCGGGCGATCAGCCCTCGAGCAGGCCCCGCCAGGCGTCGAGCCGGGGGTCCTCGGCAAGGTCCACGTAGTCGACGTCGTAGCCGCGGGCAATGATCCCCTCGACCACACCCATTAAACGCACGGAGTCGAGTCCGAGATCCGTCAGATCGGCACCGGTGTCCACCTGTCCGGGCGCAACGCCCAATGCGGTGGCAACCTCGAGTCGCAGCTCCTCAACAATGTCCGGCACGTGTAATCCTCTCGAGATGACGGCAATAATTAACTAAGGTTAGCCTAACCTAAATATGTGCCACGATGCGCGATGTGCTCATCCTTCCCAGAAAGGAACACCAGCCTCGCATGGTCTCTTCGCCCAGCCTCCCCGACCCCGCCGAGTGGTTCCCGTTGACCGGTGCGCAAGAAGGGATCTGGAACGCCCAACGGCTGAATCCGTCGTCCCCCTACTACGTGGTGGGCGAGGTCGTGGAGATCGGCCCGGGTGACGTGGACGTCGACCGGCTGGCCCGCGCCGTCGGCGAGGCCGTGGCCGAGACCGAGACCCTGCGGCTCCGAGTTCGCGAGCACGAGGGCCGGGCGCAACAATGCGTCGTGAGTCCCACCGGGTACCGACCCCGCGCGGTCGACCTGCGTGCGGCCCCGGACCCGTTCGCACTCGCCGCCGCCGTAGTGGACGAGCAGCGCGCGGACATGGCTCGGCACTGCGCCCCCATGGCGGAGCGCGAACTCTTCCGCTACGTGATCCTGCGCCTGAGCGAGCAGCACGTGTGGCTCGTGCAGCTCTATCACCACCTGGTGATCGACGGGTACTCGGCTGCGCGCCTGAGCCGCCGGATCGCTGCGCTCTACCGCGCGGGACTGACGGGCGAGCCCGCACCGGCGACGGGCTACCGCCCCCTTCGCGAGCTCGTCGAAGAAGACCTGAAGTACCGGGGCAGCCAGCAGCGCAAAGCGGACGAACGCTACTGGGTCGACGCCATGACCCCGCTGCCGCCGGTGGGTGGCCGCGAGGGCGGCGCCGAGCGCTCCGGCGGGCGCACCGTGCACCTGCGGCAGACGCTCACCCCGCAGGACAGCCACCGCCTCAAGGAACTGGGCTCCGCGGCCGGGTGCACCTGGGTCGACGTGCTGCTCGGCGCATACGCCGGCTACGTCCACCGGCTCACGGGCCAGCAGGACGTGGTCGTGGCGCTGCCCATGATGGTGCGCACGACACCGGCCACCCTGAAGACCCCCGCGATGGCCGTGAACGTGCTGCCCCTGCGGGTGGCCGTCTCCGGGGCGGACACCGCCGCGAGCCTCGCGAGAAAAGTCTCCGACGCCATGGTGGGCATGCGCGAGCACCAGCGCTTCCGCGGTGAGGACCTCCCCGGCGCTCTGGGCGTCCCCGGTGCCGGCGGGCTGCTGCACGGCGTGGGAGCCAATGTGAAGGTCTTCAACCCCGCACTCGACTTCCGCGGCGTCCCGGGGCTGCTGCGCAACGTGGCCGGCGGCCCGCCCGAGGACATGGGTCTGACCGTGACCCCGGTGTCCACCGACAACGGCACCGAGATCCACCTGGGTTTCGAGACCGATCCGACCCGCGTCTCCCGGGATCGGGCGACCGCCCGCGTGCGTGGTTTCGTCACGTTGCTGCGCCGTCTCGTGGCCCCCGGCGCGCCACGGCTGGGTGCGATCTCCGCACTCGACGACGCCGAGGAGGCGGCCATCGCGCGGCGCCGCTCGGCGGCCCCCGCGGCAGGTGCGGAGAACGGTCACTTCACGCCCGTGGACCTCACCGAGGCCATCGAACGGATCGCGCTGACGAGCCCGGACGAGCCCGTCCTGGTGGACGCGCGCACCTCCCTCACCGGCACCGAGTTGGTGCGCCGAGTCCGCGTCCTGGCGCGACTGCTCGCGGAGGCGGGCGTGACGGTCGAGGAGGTGGTGGTTCTCGACCTGCCCCGCGGCCACGAGATGGTCGTGGGCATGCTGGCCACGTTGCTCGCGGGCGGCGCGTTCCAAGCGTTGGACCGCGCGCACCCGGCCGAGCGGCGTCGTGCGACCACCGACGATGGTGGCGCGGACGTCGTCGTCACGGATGCCGACGGCGATCCCTCCCTGCGCCCCGGGGCCCAGCGCATCCTGTGGGAGCGGATCGACTGGGAGGCGCCCGCGGCCGATATCGCGGTCACCGTGGGGCCCGAGAACCTGGCCTACCTGCTGCACACGTCCGGTACCACCGGCCGCCCCAAGGGCGTGGAAGTCACGCGCGCCGCACTCGGTCACCTGATCGCCCACCATCGCGCGCTGCTCTTCCCCCCGTCCCAGCGCCACAGCGGCGCGAGCCACCTGCACGTGGCGCACACGGCGTCCTTCACGTTCGACGCCGCACTGGACCAGTTGTCGTGGCTCTTCGGCGGGCACACGGTGCACGTCTACGACGCCGCGCTCACCGGGGACGCCCTCGCGTTCCTGGGCGCCCTGAGCGAGGACGGGATCGACGTCCTCGACTCCACGCCCTCACTGGCGGGGGTGCTCGTGGAGTTCGGTCTGCTGCAGCTGCCCGCTCCCGCGACCTTGATCCTGGGAGGCGAGACCCTGCCGGCCTCCCTGTGGCAGACGTCGTGGCGTCCGGGGAACTCGCCTGGAACCTCTACGGGCCCACCGAGTCCACGGTCGACGCCGCGGCGGCCCGGGTGCTTGGGCGGACCCCCACGATCGGCCGCCCCCTGGCCGGGTTGAGCGCGCACCTGTTGAACTCCGACCTGCAGCCCGTCCCGGACGGTGAGACGGGAGAGCTCTACCTGGGTGGCCCCCAGCTCGCGCGAGGCTACCGGGCGCGACCGATCGAGACCGCCACCCACTTCGTGGCGGATCCGTTCACCCCCGGCGGGCGCCTCTACCGCACGGGTGTCCTGGCCCGCTGGGAACCCGGCGTGGGCTACCTGCTGCTGGGCCGCGCGGACGACCAGGTGGAGATCCGCGGTCAGCGTGTGGAGCCGGCCGAGGTCGAGGCCCTGCTCCACGAGGTCCCGGGCGTGGCCGGCGCCGTGGTGGGGGTCATGGGCCAGGACCAGGACGTGAGTCTCGTGGCCCACGTGGTGCCCGCGCGCGGCGCCACGATCGATGCCGCCGGCGTGCGAAACGACCTGGCCCGCCGGGCGCCGTCGCACCTCGTGCCCGCGCACGTCGTGGTGCTCGACGCGTTCCCCGTGACCGTGGGCGGCAAGGTTGATCGGGCGGCCCTGCCCGCGCCGCCGGCCCCGGTGAGGCCGGCCGTCACCTCTCCGGCGGGCAGCGCCAGCGCGTGGTCCTCGCCCGGGCGCTGGCCGCCCGCTCCTCGCTGCTCGTGCTCGACGAGCCCACCTCCGCCTTGGACACCGTGACCGAGGTGAGCGTGGCCCGGGCCGTGGCCGCCCACCGCCGCGGCGCCGCCACCGTGGTACTCAGCGCCTCCGAGGTGTGGTGCGCCGCGGCCGACCGCGTGCTCACGGTGACCGAGCAGGACGTGGCACCCGAACACACCGCAGAAGGAGCGACGTCGTGAGGACCACCCAGCAGGAGCACACGCGGGATCCCGCGCTCACCCCGGTTCCCACCACGCTGCCGCGCGCCGGTGGCCGCGAGGTCCTCGGGGCGGTGGGGCGCCGGCTGCGCCCGCAACTGCCCCGGACACTCGGTTCCCTGGTGGTGCTACTGGCCTCGGCGGGTTGCGGACTCGTGATGCCCCTGGTGCTGGGGATCGTCGTGGACGCCGTGACCGGCAACGTCTCACACCGCCTCCTGATCGGGGACGGCGATCCGTGGCGCGTGCTCGCCGTGTTGCTGATCGCGCTCGCGGTGGGCTCCGCACTCAACGGGCTCGGCACGGCGTGGTCGGCGGGTGCCGCGGACCGGGTGGTGGCCTCCCTGCGCGAGGACGCCGTGGCCGCCGCACTCACCCTCGACCAGGAGCGCGCCGAGGCCGTGGGCTCCGGAGAGGTCATCTCGCGCTCCAGCGACGACGTCGCCGCGGTCACCTCCGCCGTTAACACCGCTCTGCCCTCGGCCATTGCCGCCGTCACCGGCATCGTGGTCACCGTGGCCGGGATGGTCGGGACTCATTGGGCGTTCGCCGTGGTGCTCGTGGTCGTCACGGTGCCCGTCTACGCGGTGGCCGTGCGCCGCTACCTGCGACAGGCCCCGCCCCTGTACCGCGCCGAACGTGCCCAGCGCGCCGTCCGCGCCGGCATGGTGCTCGACGCCGTCCGTGGCGGGTCCGTGATCCGCGGGTTCCGCGCCGGCGGGTTCATGCGGCGCCGGCTCGTGGTGCCCTCGTGGGTCGTCTCGCGCCTGGTGGTGCTCACGCAGATCGCGACCACCCGCTTGTTCGGCGGCGTGAACCTCGCCGAGTTGCTGGGTCTGAGCGCGCTGCTGGGGACCGCGTTCGTGCTGCTCGACACCGGCGCGGTCACGCTGGGTGCCGCGACCACGGCCGTCCTGTTCTTCCTGCGTCTCTACAACCCCATCGGCACCGCCCTGATGATGCTCGACCAGTTGCAGTCCGCGTACACGTCCCTGGGGCGCATCGTGGGCCTCGTGCGGATCGGCTCGGACCATTCCGGTGCGCGTTCCGCGGTGCCCACGACCTCCGACGCCGCCGCCGCCCGGACCGGTTCCGCCGGTTCCGCGGCCGCCGGGTCCCGCGCCGCTGCCCCGGTGGTCGTGCGTGACCTGGACGTGCATTACGGTGAGCGGCGCGCGGTGGCGGACGTGAGCTTCGACGTGGCGCCCGGGGCCTCCGTGGCCCTCGTGGGAGCCTCCGGCGCGGGCAAGTCCACGGTGGCCGCCGTCGTGGCCGGCGTGCGCACCCCGTCGCGCGGTGCGGTGCGGATCGCGGGGCAGGACCCCCACGCCCTGCCGCCCGCGGAGCGGGCTCTCGTGGTCGCGCTCGTGTCCCAGGAGAGCCACGTCTTCTCGGGGACCCTGCGCGAGAACCTGACCCTGGCCGCACCGAATTCGGGGGACCGCGCCGTGTGGGATGCCCTGCGCGCCGTCGGCCTCGCCGAGTGGGTCGAGGAGCTGCACGAAGGGCTGGACACCCCCGTGTTCGACGGCAGCCCCGTCCTCGGGGACATGCGGTGTCAGCAACTCGCCCTCGCGCGCGTCGCGCTGCTGGGCCCGAGCGTCGTCGTCCTGGACGAACCGGTCTCGCGTGCCGCACGCGGCGAGACGGAGATCCTGGCGCGGGCGGTGGCCGAGGTCAGTCGCGAGCGCACGGCGATCACGGTGATCCACCACCTCGATCAGGCGGCGCTGTGCGACCGGATCCTCGTGATGGCTGACGGGGCCGTGATCGAGGAGGGCACCCACGAAGGGCTGCTGGCCCGAGGCGGGCGCTACGCGCAGCTGTGGGAGGCCTCCCACGCGCACGAGGACGGCGCCAACGAGGGCGGCACTGCACAGCGCTGACCAGCGTGGCTCCGCCCTCGGGACGGATCGTTCAGCGCGTGAAGTTGGCGTGCCGCCGCCCGATGGGCACGATCAGGGGCCGGTCGCTCACGGGGTCCTCGATCACCCGCGCGCGCAACCCGAAGAGCTCCTCCAGCAAGGACTCCGTGATCACCTCGGAGGGATGACCGGAGGCCGCGACCCGGCCCTCGCTCATCACCACCAGGTGGTCGCTGTAGCGCGTGGCCAGAACCAGGTCGTGCAGCACCATGACCACCGTGCGCCCGTTCTCCCCGCGTAGGTCGTCGATCAGGTCCAGCAGGTCCAGGGAGTGGGCGAGGTCCAGGTAGGTCGTGGGTTCGTCGAGCAACACGATGTCGGTGTCCTGCGCCAGCGTCATGGCCAGCCAGACTCGCTGCCGCTGGCCGCCGGACAACGATTCGAGGGGCCGGTCGGCCAGGTCCGCGACCGCGGTGAGCTCAAGGGCGTGCCGCACATGGTCGTCATCGGCCACGGACCACGGCCGCAGCCAGGTGTGGTACGGGTGGCGGCCCAGCGCCACGAGTTCCGAGACGGTCATGCCCTCCGGGGCGATGGGTGTCTGGGGGAGCAGGCCCAGGGACCGGGCGGCCTGCCTGGGGGACAGCGAGTAGAGATCGGTACCGTCGAGTGTGACCCGCCCGGAACTCGGCGGCAGGAGGCGACCGAGAGCGTGCAGCAGGGTGGACTTGCCGCAACCGTTGGGTCCGATGATCGTGGTCACGGCGTGGTCCGGGATCTCGAGGGACAGCCGTTCCAGCACGGTCTTCTGGCCGTAGCCCACGTTCACGGTCTCGGCGCGCAAGCGGTGGGCGGGTGCGGTTGATGCGCTCACAGGGTGGTCCTCCGGCGTCGGGTCACGAGTACGTACAACAGGAACGGGCCGCCGATAGCCGCGGTCACCACGCCCACGGGCAGCTCCCACGGCAGCAGGACCCGGGCCACGAGGTCAGCGACGAGCACGAGCACCCCGCCGCACACCGCACTGCCCATGAGCGGCGGGTGCGCGGTGGCCTGCAAGCGCACCGCGAGCTGGGGCGCCACGAAGGCGACGAACGCCACCGGACCCGCCGCGGCCACGGCCACCGCCGTGAGCACCACGGCCGCGACGAGCAACAGCAACCGGCGGCGGGAGACGTCCACGCCGAGCGAGGACGCCGAACTCTCGCCCAGCTGCAGCGGGCTCAGATCCCGCGCGGTGGGCAGCACCAAGAGGCAGACCACGAGCAGCACGACCATCACGGGCACGAACTGGGCCATACCCCGGCCGTTGACGCTGCCCGTCAACCAGAGGGTGGCCATGGCGGCAGTGTCCGATGCCGCGTTGACCAGGATGAAGCTGACCACGGAGCCCAGCATGGAGTTCACCCCGATGCCGATCAGCACCATGCGGTATGTCTGCCCGCCGGTCCCCCGGGCGAGGAGCAGGATGAGCGCGGCGGTCAGTGCGCCACCCATGATCGCGACCGCGGGGATCAGCACGGGACTGTTGGTCCCCACCGATCCGTATCCAATGGCGATCACGGCGGCCGCGGCGGCACCCATCGTGATGCCGAGCACGTCCGGGCTCGCGAGCGCGTTGCGGGCCGTGCTCTAGGTGATGGCACCGGCCATGCCCAGAGCGAGGCCCACGGCCAGCGCCACGAGGGAGCGGGCCAGCCGCCAGTCGAAGACGACCGTGCGTTCCAGCCGCGTGCCGCCGCCGGTGAGGACGTCGACGACCGTGGAAATCGGGAGCGGGTAGTCTCCCATGCCCAGGCCCGCGACGAACACGACGCACCCCAGCACAGCGGTGATCACCATGACCACCGCGGAGCGCACGTGCACGGGCAGGAGGCAACTACCCAGGCGCACGTAGGTCGCCGAGGTCACGGGGCGCGGCCGCTCGGTGGCGGTCCTGTGCTGGGCGGTGCTCACAGTGTCACCGGGGAGCGTCTGCGGACCAGGAGGATAAAGACGGGGGCTCCCACGAGGGCGAGCATGATGCTGGCCTGCACCTCGGACGGGAGTGTCACCAGCCGACCCACGGTGTCCGCGGCGACCACGAGGATCGCTCCCAGCAGTGCCGAGGCGGGGATCACCCAGCGGTAGTCGGGGCCGCCCAGGATGCGCGCGACGTGGGGGACGATCAACCCCACGAAACCAATGGGGCCGGCCACCGCGGTGGCGGCCCCCGAGAGGATCACGATGGCCACGAACCCGACCCAGCGCACCAGGGTGGGACGTACGCCCAGGGAGCTCGCGGCGGCGTCGCCGAGGCCCAACAGCGTGAGCGACCGTCCGGAGAGCAGGGCCAGCATCGCACCCAAGAGCAGGTAGGGCAGCACGCCGTAGAGCACGCTCATCTCACGCCCCGCCACGGAACCGGCCTGCCAGAACCGCTGGACGTCCAGCGCCGCGCGGCCGGAGAGCACCAGCATCGTGGTCATGGCCGTGAGGAATGCCGTCAGCGCCGAGCCGGCCAGGATGATGGTCAGCGGGTTGGTTGCGCCGCCGCTCAGCGCGCTGATGACAAACACGATCGCGGCCCCCAGCACGGCTCCCGCGAACGCGAACCACACCTGCACGGCGGGGTCCGTGACGCCCAGGAAGAAGGCGGCGCCCACGATCATCAGCGCCGCACCGCTCGTGATGCCCAGCAGCCCGGGATCCGCCAGCGGATTGCACGCGTGTCCCTGCGTCAACGCCCCGGCGAGGCCGAGCGCGGCTCCCACGGCCACGCCCATGGCCATGCGCGGCAGGCGTTGTTCACGCACGAGGACCGCGATGTCCTCGGGGGCGGTCTCCGGGTGCACGAGCCCCTGCCACACGTCCGTCGGGGGTACCAGGCGGGATCCGAAGAACAAGCTCGTGGCCGCGCACGCGAGCACCAGTACAAGCAGGACGATCAGGACAACGGCGTGCAGAAGGGCGCGCGTTCGCGTGGTCCGCTGGTTCAGCACGCCCCATTTCCATCATGGTTAGGCTAACCTAACTTGGTATCCCCGGGGACACGCCGGGACTCACGTGGCGCGACGGCGCCCCGACTCACGGAGGTGCCCTTGGAACGACACGCCGATCCGGCGGGGGCACCGCGCGATGACGCACCTGACCACGGCGGGAGTTCCACCGCCGCCCGCGCGTACGCTGCGCTCCTGCCACCCGCCGTCATCGTAGTGGCGGCGTCACACAACGTCATGGTGCGCTTGGACCCGGCCGAGGCGCGCGCCGTGGCCGCCGCCGTGCCCTCGCGGGTTGCCGAGTTCACGACCGGTCGCGCGTGCGCTCACGAGGCCCTGCGGCGCCTCGGGGTCCCGGACGGGAGTATCGGCCGGGGCAGCCGGGGGGAACCCCTGTGGCCGGCCGGTGTGGTGGGCAGCATCACCCACTGCGACGGTTTGCGGGCGGCGGCCGTGGCGCGCCGCGGCGAGGTCACGGGCGTGGGCATCGACGCCGAACCCCACCTCCCGCTGCCCGCGGATGTCATGGAGCTCACGCTCACACCGCCCGAAAAACGTCGCGTGGGGCACTTGAGCGCGGCGGTCCCGGAGATCGCGTGGGACCGGGTGGTCTTCAGCCTCAAGGAGGCCACGTACAAGCTGTGGTACCCGCTGCGCCGGGAGTGGCTCGGCTTCGAGGAGGTGGACGCCGCGGTGCACACGGACGGGACGTTCACCGTGGAACTGCCGCGACCGCTGCCCACCCCGGACGGGGAGGTGCTCGTGGTGCGCGGTCGATGGGCCGTGACGGACGGGCTGCTGCTCACGGCCGCGGCACTGACCCCGGCAAGGTCGTCCCCTCAGCGGTAGTTCAGGGGAAATCCGGCAGGCGCATCATGCCCTCTTGGGCGGTGGTGGCGATCAACGTGCCGTCCCGCGTGAACATGCGACCCACGCCCAAACCGCGGGCCGAGGATGCGCTGGGGGAGGCCTGGACATACAGGATCCATTCGTCCGCGCGCGCGTCGCGGTGCCACCACATGGCGTGATCCAGGGACGCCACGTTGAGGCCGGGTTCGACCCAGGATTTACCGTGGCGGCGCAGCACGGGTTCGAGCATCGTGTAGTCGGAGGCGTAGGCCAGGGCCGCGCGGTGGATGTGGGGGTCATCGGGCAGAGGCGCGAGCGCCTTGATCCACACGGCGTTGTACGCCTCGTGGGTGCCGCGCCACGGCAGGAACAGGGGCTCGGTCACGTAGCGCATGTCGAACGGACGCTCGAACGCGGTGGCCCGGGCCTCCGGGAGGTCGATACTGCCCAGCAGATCGCGCAGGGTGGGTAGCGACTCGGGGTCCGGGACGCCGGCCGGCATGTCGTCCTGGTGATCCAGGCCGCCCGCGGGAGCCTGGAACGACGCAATCATGGACAGGATGGTCTTGCCGTCCTGGTAGGCGTGGATCCGGCGGGCGGAGAAGGAACGCCCGTCGCGAACGCGCTCCACACCAAAGGTGATCGGGAAATTCACGTCCCCGGGGCGCAGGAAGTACGCGTGCAACGAGTGGATGGCCCGTTCCTCGGGAACCGTCCGCATGGCCGCCATCGCGGCCTGAGCAAGGACTTGCCCGCCGTACACCCGATTGCGCATGCTCGTGATCGTCTGACCGACGAAAATGTCCTCGAGGGTTCTGGCCCCTCCACCGTCTGCCAGGTCCAGCATGTGGAGCAGGGCTTTCACGGGTTCCTTCTGGGGATCAACACTCATGTGCTCCATCCTAGTGCTGGCCCGGATGTGATCTGATGGGGGCATGACCTCGCTAACCATTCCCCTTCAAATGCGATTCTCGGACATGGACGCCTACGGCCACATCAACAATGTGATCATGGTGCGGTTCTTCGAGGACGCCCGTGTGCGCCTGACCTCGTCCCCCATCAAGGCGAACGCGGATCATGGGATCCCGGAGGACACCACGTTCCGTGAGTCGATCGGGGACATCCGCACCGTGGTGGTGCATCAGAGCATCGATTACAAGAAGCAATTGTTCTACCGCCACGAACCGGTGTACGTGCAAACCTGGATCTCCAAGGTGGGGGGTTCGTCCTTCACGATTTCCTACCTGTTGCAGGAAGAGGACGGTTCGACTGTTTACGCGGAGGGTGAATCCGTGATGGTCTTAATGGACCCGGACACGGGAAAGAGTCAAAAACTGTCGGAGGACCACAAGGCCCTCTTGGACGCCCTGGCAGATGAGGTCAAGGAGCTCGACGAACGATGACACACTCTGGGGACCAGCGCAGCCCCGGTATTTTCCTGGCCGGCCCCGCCGAAGCCTCCGACCTGGCCACCCTGCTGAGCCGCGCCCGCAGCCTCGACGCGAACGCCGCGGTACGGCTCCAGGGCTTCGGCCACGCCCTGGCCACGTGGGTTCCGGTGATCTACCCCTCGACCCTCATGGATCGGTCGCCGGTGGTGCTGGGTCTGCGCGCGGTGACGCTGGCGCGCCCCTCGGACCTGGACCTCACCGTGCCCGCCTCGGCCATCCTCGATCGATTGGCCCGGTTCTCCCTGGCCGACCCGACCACCTCGAGCGAACTGGTCCGTATCAGCGCACCCCCGCAGGAGGTTGCGGCCCCGTGGGCGGGGATGGTCGCCCCGCGCAGCGGTTGGGCCAAGCGCGGCGTCGTGTCCGCCCATCATGTGCGTGACGTGGCTCGGGCGGGAATCCAGAAGGTCGCGGACACCGTCCCCACCGATTCCGGTGCCGCGGTCGTGTCCAAGGTGCGCTCGGAAATCTGGGGTGCAAGTTCCGGCTGGGGCCCCCTGGAAGTTCCGGACATTCCCGACGGCGCAGCGTTCGGCCTGGACGTCCTGGGGTTCATTCCGCCGTCCGAGGTCGAGGTGACCGTGGCCGCGGAGGAATCCGGGCAGTGGCTCAGGGTCAGCACGCAGGCCGGCCACGTGGTGGTCAAGAACGCTCAGCGCTGATCAGCCCGGACGGTTCACCATGGCGTGAGCGGCCCGGTCGAAGTAATCCCACATGATGCCGTCATGCAGGGGCGACAACTGCAGGGTGTCCAAAGCGGCGCGCATGTGTTTGAGCCACGTTTCCCGCGCCCAGGTGTCCACGGGAAACGGTGCGTGCCGCATCCGCAATCGAGGATGACCGCGTTCCTGCGAATACGTGGTGGGCCCGCCCCAGTACTGTTCGAGGAACATCCGCAGCCGCCGTTCGGCCGGCCCCAGGTCCTCCTCGGGGTACAGGGCCTTGAAGTCCTCGTCCTGGGCCACGCGCTGGTAGAACTCGCTCGTGAGTTTGACGAATGTCTCGTGCCCACCTACCTGGGCGTAAAACGAGTCCGACGACGCCGCTTCGGCCGCCTCGCGCGCGTCACCCACCTGCGGCGGGGGTTGCGTCATGGGCTGTACGGCGGACCGGGAGCCCACGGCGCCCAGGGTGAAGGTGCGCCGCCCCTCGGTGCGGCCTGCCTGGGGATTCAGGGGAGGTTGTTCGGGAGTGCTCATGCGGTGCTGTCCTCGTGTGCTGCGGATGCGGCGTCCACGGCCTGAGCCGCTACGGCGCGGCGGATCGAGTCCTGGCGTTCCAGCACGATGCGGCGCAGCCCGTTGTGCTCTCCCGCCAGGCGATCCAGGAACCCCTGGGCGGCGTCGACCGTCTCCTGGGTGGCGATGCGCGGGAACAAGCCCGCCGCGATCTGCTGCGACAGTTCATGCGTGCGAGTGGTCCACACATCGGTGACCGCCGCGAAATACCTCTCCGCGTACGGGGCCACCAGGGCCGTGTCGTGCACGCGGAAGAACCCCGCAATCGCCGCCTGCTGCTGCGAGTTGGGCAGTAATCCGTCCACCACGATCTGCTGCCAGGCCGCGGCCTTAGCCTGCGCGGTGGGGATCGCCGCACGCGCGGTCGCGGCGGCAATGGCACCCGTCTCCGTGTTGTCCTGGGACAGGGCGTGGTCGATCTCGGACTCGCCACGGCGGCCGGCGGCCACGAGCGCGGTGAGGACGACCCAGCGGGTGTCGGTGTCCATGTCCACGCCGGAGGGAACGTTCTCGCCCCGCTCGAAGGCCTCGAGCTGATCGAACTGCTCGGCCGTCACGGCACGGCGGGCGAAGGCGCGGAAGAACTGCCACTGGTGATCCGAGCCCGGTGCCGAGGCTTCGACCAGTTCCCAGATCGTGGCGGCAGCGCCCGCACGGATCTCGTCCGCCTCCTGCGGCGCCAGGTAATAATCGAGCACGGTATCGAGTTGGCGCAGCTGCACCTGAACCGCCGTGGAATCGGTCTCGCGGCCGATGTTGGCCAGCACCAGCTGGACGTACTCGCGGGCGGGGGACACGCCGTCATGCACCGAATCCCACGCCGCACCCCACACGAGGGAGCGGGGGAGGGATTCCTCGAAATCGCCCAGGTGGTTGGCCGCGGTGTCCTGAGAACACTCGTCCAGGCGGATCTTGGCGTAGGCCAGGTCATCGTCATTGAGGAGCACGAGGTCCGGTCGCTCACGACCCACGAGTTCGGCCACCTCGGTTCGTTCGCCGTCCACGTCCAGCTCCACACGGTGGGTGCGCACCAGGCGCCCGGCGGCGTCGTCGTGGTCGTAGAAGCCCACCGCCAACCGGTGCGGACGCAGGGTCGGGTGACCCTCCTGACCGATCTGCTCGATGCCGAAGGAGGTGATCACACCGTCCTCGTCCGCCTCGACGTGCGGGATCAGGGTGTTGACGCCCGCGGTTTCAAGCCACCGCTGCGTCCAATCGGTGAGGTCGCGTCCGCTGGCCGCTTCGAGTTCGACCATCAGATCGGCCAGCTCGGTGTTGGCCCACGCGTGCTTGCCGAAGTACGCGTTGAGCCCGGTCATGAACTCGTCCTGGCCCACCCAGGCGACGAGCTGCTTGAGCACCGAGGCACCCTTGGCGTAGGTGATGCCGTCGAAATTGACCAGCACGTCCTCGAGGTCGCGGATCTCGGCCTTGATGGGGTGGGTGGTGGGCAACTGGTCCTGCTCGTAACCCCAGGACTTCTCACCCGCCACGAACGTGGTCCACGCGTTGGTGTACTTGGTGTTCTGCGCGCACGCGAGCGTGGACATGTACTCGGCGAAGGACTCATTGAGCCACAAGTCGTTCCACCAGCGCATGGTCACCAGGTCGCCGAACCACATGTGCGCGAGTTCGTGCAACACGGTGATGGCGCGGCGCTCCACGCGGGCCTGTGAGGGTTTGGACCGGAAGATGTACTGCTCCACGAACGTCACGGCACCGGCATTCTCCATGGCACCGGCATTGAACTGGGGGACGAACAGCTGGTCGTACTTCTCGAACGGGTAGGGCACGCCGAACTGTGATTCGAAGAACTCGAAGCCCTGCTTGGTCACCTCGAACATCTCGGCCGCGTCCACGTGCTCGGCCAGCGACTTGCGCGCATACAACCCCAGGTCAACGGTGCGCCCGTCCGAGGAGGTCAACGAGTCGGTGAGGGACTCGTAGGGGCCGGCGATCAACGCGGTGATGTAGCAGGACATTCTGGGTGTGGGGGAGAATTCCCAGCACGAGACGCCCTCGCGCACGGCAACCGGTTCCGGGGTGGGCTGGTTGGACACCACGGCCCAGTGCCGCGGGGCGGTCACCACAAAACGAAAGGTGGCCTTCAGATCGGGTTGTTCGAACACCGGGAACATGCGGCGGGCGTCGGCCACCTCGAACTGGGTGTAGAGGTACACCTCACCGTCGACCGGGTCCACGAAGCGGTGCAGGCCCTCTCCGGTGTTCATGTAGTTCATCCGGGATTCTACGACCAGCTCGTTGGATTCCGCGAGATCGGGGAGCTGGATCCGCGCGCCGTCGCTGACCTGGGACGGGTCCAGCTGCTTGCCGTTGAGGCTCACGGACTCAACGGACGCGGTGATCGCATCGATGAAGGTACTGGCACCGGGTGTGGCCGTGAAGCGCACCGTGGTGCGTGCGGGGAACGTCTCCGGATCCTCGGTGAGATCCAGGACCACATCGTAGGAATCGACCGACACAGTCTCCGCCCGCTGGACGGCTTCCTCTCGGGTCACATTGATTCCGGGCACGTGAGTGATCCTCTCCTCGACTGCGGGGGGCATGCGCACACCGGGCGCGCGAGCATCTAGCCATTATGGCAGTCTGCGGCCGAGATCACAGCGGCACGGGCCGTGATCCTTCCGATCAGTGCGTTCCGGGGTGCTCACGGTACGGTGGTGGGTGTCAGAAAGCTCTCGGCGGCCGACCGGGTGAATGTCCCCGGTGCCGCACCTGATCCAGGAGAAACCCCGCTCATGCGCGTGCACATTGCCACCGACCACGCCGGTCTCGAACTGTCCCAGTACTTTATCGATCGGCTGTCCGCCGCGGGTTACGAGATGGTCGACCACGGCCCCCAGGAGTACGACGCCGCCGACGACTACCCCGCCTTCTGCATTCACGCCGCCCGCGCCGTGAAGGAAGACCGCGATCAGGGTCTGGACTCCCTGGGCATCGTGCTCGGCGGCTCGGGCAACGGCGAGCAAATGGCCGCCAACAAGGTTCAGGGAATCCGTGCCGCCCTGGCCTGGAACCTGGACACCGCCAAGCTCGCCCGGGAGCACAACAACGCCCAGGTCGTGGCCATCGGCGGCCGCCAGCACTCCCAGGAGGAGGCGCTGGAGATCGTGAAGGCGTTCCTCGCCGAAGAGTTCACCGGCGAAGAACGCCACGAGCGCCGCATTGCCCAGCTGGGCGAGTACGAAACCACCGGGGACATCCGGGGCAAGCTCGACCAGGTCACCGCGCGCCCCGTCGCCCGGAACTGACCGTGCCCGAAGGCCACTCGGTTCACCGGCTCGCTCGCCAGCTCGAGGACGTTTTCGCGGGCCAGACCGTGCGGATCTCCAGCCCGCAGGGCCGTTTCGCCCACGGCGCGGCCCAGCTCGACGGCCGCGTCCTCGCCGGCGCCCGCGCTCACGGCAAACAGCTCTTCATGAGTTTCGCCGCACCGTCCGATGCGGCTGACATCCTCATTCTCCGCTCGCACCTCGGTATTTACGGGGCGTGGAGTTTCGCCGGCGACGAAACGTTCCGGGCGGCGTCGTCGATCGGGGCACCCCGCAAGGTGGGCGAGCAGGAAACCGGTTCCGCGACCGAGTCCACCGTCGAGTACGACGACGCCGGACTGGTCGTTCCCGACGCTCCCGTCGGTGCCGTCCGTGCCCGGCTGGTGGGGGAGCACGGGTGGGCGGATCTGCGCGGGCCGGCGCTGTGCACCGTGGAGACACCGGAAGAGGCCGCGGTGGCGGAGGCCAAGCTGGGTCCGGACCCGCTCGACCCCGATGCGGACCCCGAACCGTTTATCGCCAAGGCCGGTCAGAGCAAACGCCCGATTGCCGTGCTGCTGATGGAGCAGAACGTGGTGGCCGGTATCGGCAACATTTTCCGGGCGGAATCCCTGTTCCGCCGAAAGGTCAACCCCTTCCGTCCCGGCACGTCGCTGAGCCGGGAGGACCTCGTGGGGCTGTGGGAGGAGAACGTTGCGCTCATGAACATCGGCGTGCGGGTGGGTCGCATCATCACCACCGACCCCGTGGATCGCCCCGGTGTTCCGGAGGCCGAAGCCTGGCCCCACCACGGGAACTACGTGTACCACCGCCACGGTCAGCCGTGCCTGCACTGCGGCACCACCGTGTTGCGCCAGGAGCTCAACGGTCGAGCGCTCTATTGGTGCCCGCAGTGCCAGAAGTAGCGGACGGCGCGCATCCTGTGCGCCACTAGGGCCCTCCGCCACACCTCATGTGTCGTAAGAACCCTCCCTGACTCGGTCGAGGGTCCCACCAACACCTCATAGGTGCCCCGTGGTTCTAACGCCACCTCATGTGCGGGGAAGGGAACGGGTCGAGGCCCGGGAACAGCGCAGCGGCCCCGCACTGATCAGTGCGGGGCCGCTGTGTACCTGTGAGGGGGTGACGGGAATCGAACCCGCGTAGCCAGTTTGGAAGACTGGGGCTCTACCATTGAGCTACACCCCCGGGGACACCGAAAGATTACACGAGCCGTTCGGTGCTCGCCAATTGAGCACCGATGCGGCGGCTGCGCGGGCCGAATTGCAGCCCGGGGGCCCATGACACGGTAGACTTACACGTTGTTGGTGTGTCCCAGGGCTATTTTTGTGCCCGCGGACGGGCATCAATGCACGGATATACACCGACTACGGGGTGTAGCGCAGTGGCTAGCGCGCCTGCTTTGGGAGCAGGAGATCGCAGGTTCGAGTCCTGTCACCCCGACGTCTGAGCGCTCACCCGCCCGCAGCTAAGAAGGGGGAGCGCTCGTTGACCGACCGGGCCAAACCTGGCCCGTGAGAACTGTCCATCCACGACCCCAGGAGTACAACGGAAGTGAAGAGCGCCGTCGAGAAACTCAACCCCACCGAGGCGAAGATCACCGTTGAGATCCCTTACGCCGATCTCAAGCCGTTTGTCGCACAGACGTACAAGCAGTTGGCCGATCAGATTCAGATCCCCGGATTCCGCAAGGGTAAGGTCCCCTCGAAGCTCATCGACCAGCGCGTTGGCTTCGACTTCGTGATCGAGAACGCCCTGAACGAGGGCCTCAACGACTTCTACCAGCAGGCGCTGGCCGAGAACGAGTTGACCCCGCTGTCCCAGCCGCAGGTCGAGGTTCTGGCCAAGCCGGAATCGGATGACCGCGAGGCCGATACCAAGGTCGAGATCAGCGTGGCCATTCGCCCGGAAATCGAGCTGCCCGATTACAAGGGTCTCAAGGTCGAGGTGGAGGCCCGCGAGGCATCCGCCGAGGATGAGCAGAAGGCACTGGACGAGCTGCGCGCTCGTTTCGGCACCCTCAAGTCCGTGGACCGCCCCGCAGCCGAGGGCGACCACGTGACCCTGGACCTGCAGGCCCTGGTCGACGGTGAAGAAGTGGACGCCGCCAACGACCTGTCCTACGAGGTGGGCTCGGGAACCATGCTCGAAGGCATGGACGAGGCCGTGACCGGTCTCTCCGCCGACGAGGACGCCACCTTCGAGACCAAGCTGGCCGGTGGCGAGCACTCCGGTGCGGATGCCACCGTCAAGGTGAAGGTCACCGCCGTCAAGGAGCGCGAGCTGCCCGAGGCCGACGACGAGTTCGCTCAGCTGGCTTCCGAGTTCGACACCATTGCCGAGCTCAAGGAAGACCTCAAGAAGCAGGCCGGCGAGTCCGCCGTGGTCGAGCAGGGTATCGAAGCCCGCGACAAGATCCTGGACAAGCTCGTGGAACTCATCGAGGTCCCGGTTCCGGAGAAGGTCATTGAGGATCAGCTGTCCCAGCACTTCGATTCCGAGCAGGCCCAGGCGTCGGCTGAGCCCGATCACGACACCGAAGAGCACCGCGCCGAGGTTCGCGCCAACGCCGAGACCGCCTTCCGCAACGAGATCATCCTCGACGCCGTGGCCGAGGCCGAAGAGGTCGGCGTGGAGCAGTCCGAGCTGATCGACTACATCGTCAACATGTCCCAGCAGTACGGCATGGACCCCAACCAGTTCGCTCAGATGCTGGACGGCTCCGGGCAGGCCGGCATGATGGTGGGCGAGGTGCGCCGTCGTAAGGCTCTCGCCAAGGTCCTCGAGTACGCCACGGTCACCGACTCCACGGGTGCCGATGTAGACCTGTCCGCCTTCGTCGGCGCCGACACCGAGGACGACGCCGCTGCCGAAGAGGCAGAGACTGTCGAGACCGACGCCAAGTAAGCGTTTGTGAGCCCTGCCGAGGCGGGTTCACAGAGTTGCTCACGACGACGCCGCAGGGGGCCTTCCACGCGAAGGCAGCCTGCGGCGTCGTCGTGTGTCCGGGACCATGCGCCAGCAGCGAACAATGCCCCTGAGCCTGCGAAACGGTGCGGGTGCGGCACTACGCTGCTGAGACAGAAAGTGTTCATGGGTCGCCGTGCGCGACCCCGCCCAGAAGAAAGAGGCATTCCATGACCTCCACTCCCATCCAGCCGTACGGTGCCGCACCGGTCACTCCGCGCATGGAGGACGGGGCGCACAACGGTCAGGACGATTACGTCTACAACCGTTTGCTCAAGGAACGCATCATCTGGCTCGGTTCCGAGGTGCGTGACACCAACGCCAACCTGATCTGCTCGCAGATGCTGTTGCTGTCTGCTGAAGATCCCGAGGCGGACATCTTCCTGTACATCAACTCCCCGGGCGGCTCCGTCACCGCGGGCATGGCCATTTACGACACCATGCAGTTGATCCCCAACGACGTGGTCACCGTGGCCACCGGTCTGGCGGCCTCCATGGGACAGTTCCTGCTGTCCTCGGGCACTAAGGGAAAGCGTTACGCGACCCCCAACGCCCGCATCCTCATGCACCAGCCCTCCGGTGGTATGGGCGGCACGGCCTCGGACATCCGCGTGCAGGCCGAGCTGATCCTGTCCATGAAGAAGCGCCTGGCCGAACTCACGGCCGAGCAGACCGGTCAGGACCTCGAAACCATCCTTCGCGACAACGACCGCGACAACTGGTTCGATGCCGAGCGTGCCCTGGAGTACGGATTCTTCGACCACATCGCCCAGTCCGCCGGCAACGTGACCGGTGGCGGCGGAACCATGCGCGAATCCAAGTAACCAGCCGTAGCTGCCACGAACCACTTCAAGAATTTCAGGACGGACCAATGAACTTGCCTCACGCCACTGCACCGCAGTTGCCCACCAGCCGCTACGTGATTCCGGACTTCGAAGAGCGCACGCCCTACGGCTACCGCCGCCAGAACCCGTACACCAAGCTGTTCGAAGACCGCATCATCTTCCTGGGCGTCCAGGTGGACGACACCTCCGCCGATGACATCATGGCGCAGCTGCTGGTGCTCGAGTCCCAGGACCCGGACCGCGACATCACCATGTACATCAACTCCCCGGGCGGATCGTTCACGGCCATGACGGCCATTTACGACACCATGCAGTACATCCGTCCCGAGATCCAGACCGTGTGCCTGGGTCAGGCCGCGTCCGCGGCCTCCGTGCTGCTGGCCGGTGGCACCCCGGGCAAACGCTTGGCGCTGCCCAACGCTCGCGTGCTCATCCACCAGCCCGCCATGGAGGGTCAGGGCGGCGGTCAGGCCTCGGACATCGAGATCCAGGCCAACGAGATCATGCGCATGCGAACCTGGTTGGAAGACACCATGGCACTGCACACCAACAAGTCCAGCGAGGAGATCAACCGCGACATCGAGCGCGACAAGATCCTCACCGCCAGGGACGCCATGGAGTACGGCATCATCGACCAGGTGTTGGATTCCCGGAAGATCAACAAGCCGGTCACCGTCACGCAGTAAAACTGACGTAGGCTGAGCGGCGTCGCGGGAGATATTTTCTCCGGCGACGCCGCCGCTGACCGCGTACCGGTGTCCAGCTTTGGCGCACCTTCCGCCCTCGCCTAAAATGGCGCCGAGGGCAAACATCGAGATGAACTGTGAGGACTGGCTATGGCGCGCATCGGAGAGAGCGTTGACCTGCTCAAATGCTCCTTCTGCGGTAAGAGCCAGAAGCAGGTGCGCAAGCTCATTGCCGGGCCTCGCGTCTACATTTGCGATGAATGCATTGAACTGTGCAATGAGATCATCGAAGAGGAACTCACCGAGGTCGAGGAAACCGACCACGTGGAGCTTCCGCGCCCGCAGCAGATCCATGATCATCTGCAGGAATACGTGATCGGTCAGGACACCGCCAAGCGTGCGCTGTCCGTGGCCGTGTACAACCACTACAAGCGCATCCGCGCGGGCGTCTCCGGGCAGACCCTCTCCATTGCCGGTTCCGACGGTCACGAAGAAGACATCGAAGTGGCCAAGTCCAATATTTTGTTGGTGGGCCCCACCGGTTCCGGTAAGACCTACCTGGCGCAGTCCCTGGCTCGTAAACTGGACGTACCGTTCGCCGTGGCGGATGCCACTTCCCTCACCGAGGCCGGATACGTAGGTGAAGACGTTGAAAATATTCTCCTCAAACTCATCCAAGCTGCCGATTTCGATCTCAAGAAAGCGGAGCAAGGGATTATTTACATCGACGAGATCGACAAGATTTCTCGTAAATCTGAGAACCCCTCGATCACGCGCGACGTATCGGGTGAAGGGGTCCAGCAAGCGCTCCTGAAAATTCTGGAGGGCACGGTGGCGTCGGTCCCTCCGCAGGGTGGGCGCAAGCACCCCCAGCAGGAGTTCCTGCACATCGACACCACCAATGTGCTTTTCATCGTGGCCGGCGCGTTCGCGGGTCTGGACGAGATCGTCCAGCAGCGCACGGGCAAGAAGGGCATTGGCTTTGGCGCCGCCATCCGAGACACTTCCGAGGTGGACCTCACCGGTCAGGTGCGCCCCGAGGATCTGTTGAAGTTCGGTCTGATCCCGGAGTTCATCGGCCGCCTGCCAGTTGTGACCACGCTGTCCAAACTGTCGGTCTCGGACATGGTTCGGATCCTCACCGAACCCAAGAACGCCCTGGTCAAGCAGTACCGCAAGCTCTTCCAGATCGACGGCGTGGAACTCACCTTCGACCCGCAGGCCCTCGAGGCCATTGCCGAACTGGCCATTGAACGGGGCACCGGTGCCCGCGGCCTGCGCGCCATTCTGGAAGACATCCTCATGCCGGTCATGTTCGACCTGCCCAGCCGCGATGATGTCGCTGCGGTTCTGGTCACCGCCGATTCCGTGGCGAAACTCAGCGACCCGGAGATCTTCACGCACGAGATGATCGAAGAAGAGCGGCGTCGTCATAAGTCCGCGTGAGGCGTGATCACCCTGTGAAAGCAACGTACCCGTTTGTCGAAAGGTAACCGCATGTCCGATAAGCAGCACGTAGATTTCTGGTTCGATCCGCTGTGCCCGTGGGCCTGGATGACCTCACGCTGGATGGAAGAGGTCGTCCAAATCCGTGACGTGGAGGTCACTTGGCGCATCATTTCGCTGGGCATCCTCAACGAGAACAACCCGGACAATCACCACCAGGGCCACATCGAGTCCATGTGGATGGTGCGGGTGATCGAGGCCGCGGCCCAGGCGCACGGCGACGAGTACTACAAGAAGCTCTACGACGCCATGGGCACCCGCCGTCACCCGGGCGGCATGGAGGACGAGCTGGAAATCATCACGGAGTCCCTCGCGGAGGTCGGTCTGTCCGCGGACCTCGCGGACGCCAAGGACTCCGAGGACTACGACGCCGCGATCCGCGCGTCCACCGAGGCCGCCCAGGCGGTAGCCGGCCAGGACATCGGCACCCCGTGCATCGCCGTGAACGGCGTGGGCTTCTTCGGCCCCGTGTTCACCCCGGCACCCAAGGGCGAGGAAGCGGGCAAGGTCTGGGACGGTGCCCTCGCACTGGCCTCCTACCCCGGCTTCTACGAACTCAAGCGCGGCCGCGAAAAGGGCCCCGACTTCAGCTGAGGATCCTCCGCCGACGGGTGTGCGCCGACATTCCGGTCCGGATAACTGCCTCCGGCGGGGGCGTCACTGCATTTTCACGGACCGGGATGTCGGCACCCGGGCCCGGAGGTGGCACGACAGCGGCGGGCGATCCCCGAGGGTTCGCCCGCCGTTGTGGTCTGCGCGTGTGACTACGCCTCGAGGGCGGCTTCCAGCTGCACGTGACTGACGGTCAGCTCGCCGTCGGCGTCCGTGAGCGTGAGGTCCGCGGCGTTACCTGCGGCCTTGAGATCGTCCAAGCCGGCGCGTAGCTGCTCCAGTTGAGCGGCCGGGCCCGAGACGGTCGCGGAGGTGACCGCGGTGCGCTGTTTGACCTTGGCCTCGGACTTGGACTTGCGCAGCCCGGACAGGGCCTCGCCCACCACGGTAAGCACCTCGGGATCGCCCTGCTGAGCAAGCCCGGCAAACCCGTCGATCACGGGCCAGGAAGCCCGGTGCACCGACCCCGCACGCCACCAGGACCAGACCTCTTCGGTTGCGAAAGGAATGAACGGTGCGAACAACCGCAACAGGGTATCCAGCGTGGTGGCCAGGGCCGCGTGCACGGATGCCTGAGCCGCCTCACCGCGCGAACCGTAGGCCCGGTCCTTGACCAGCTCCACGTAGTCGTCGGTGAAGGTCCAGAAGAAGGATTCGATCAGCTGGAGCGCGCGGGCGTACTCGTAGTCCTGGAACGCGGTGCTCGCACGGGTGACCACATCGGCCAACTGCGTCAGCAGGGCGCGGTCCAGGCCGTTGACGACCACCGACTCGTCCGTCCCCGAACCCAACACGGAGGCCTCGCTGACACCCTGGGCCAGCACGAACTTGGAGGCGTTGAGCAGTTTGATGGCCAACCGGCGCCCGATCTTCATCTGCCCCTCGTCGTAGGCGGTGTCCGCACCCAGCCGGGCGGAGGCCGCCCAGTAGCGGACCGCGTCCGAACCGTACTTCTCGAGCACATCGGTGGGGACCACCACGTTGCCCTTGGACTTGGACATCTTCTTCCGGTCCGGGTCCAGGATCCAGCCGGACAGCGCCGTGTGCTTCCACGGCACGGTCTGCGCCAGCGTCTCGGCCCGTACCACGGTCGAGAACAGCCAGGTGCGGATGATGTCGTGGCCCTGCGGGCGCAGATCCATGGGGAATGTGGCGGCATGCAGCTTCTCGTCCACGGACCAACCGGTCGCGATCTGCGGGGTCAGCGAGGAGGTGGCCCACGTGTCCAGGACATCCGGGTCCGCCATGAAGCCACCGGGATGATCGCGCTGCTGCTCGGTGTAACCGGGAGCGACATCGGCCGTGGGATCCACCGGCAGCTGATCCTCGGAGGGCAGCACGGGATGGTCGTAGTCCGGCTCACCGGACTCGTCCAGCGGGTACCAGACCGGGAACGGCACACCGAAGAACCGCTGGCGGGAGATCAGCCAGTCACCGTTGAGCCCCTCGATCCAGTTCTCGTAGCGGGAGCGCATGAAGGTGGGGTGCCACGAGATCTCACGGCCCCGCTCGATCAGTGCTTCCCGGCGCTCTGCATCACGGCCACCATTGCGGATGTACCACTGGCGCGAGGTGACCACTTCGAGGGGCTTGTCGCCCTTTTCGTAGAAGTTCACCGGGTGCATGATTTTCTTGGGCTCGCCCTCCAGGTCACCGGAGGCCTCGAGCAACTCCACCACGGCCTTCTGCGCGGAGAACACGGTCTTCCCGGCAACCTGCGCGTAATTCTCGGCCGGGGCGCCCTCGCCGATCCACTCGGGCTGCTCCGCGAGGAACCGGCCGTCGCGGCCGATCAACGCGCGGGTGGGCAGGTTGAGCTCGCGCCACCAGGTGACGTCGGTGAGGTCGCCGAAGGTACAGATCATGGCGATACCCGAACCCTTGTCGGGCTTGGCCAGCGGGTGGGCCTTGACCTCGACCTCGACGTCGAACAGGGGAGAGCGCACGGTGGTGCCGAACAGCGACTGGTACCGCTCGTCATCCGGGTGGGCCACCAGGGCCACGCACGCGGGCAGCAGCTCGGGGCGAGTGGTCTCGATGAAAACCTTCTCCCCGTCGGGGCGGTGGAATGAGACGCGGTGATAGGCGCCCTCGCGTTCGCGGTCCTCGAGTTCGGCCTGGGCCACCGCGGTGCGGAACGTGACGTCCCACATGGTGGGGGCCTCGGCCATGTAGGCGTTACCGGCCTGGTAGTCCTTCAGGAACGCCAGCTGCGAAACCTTGCGGGAGTGGGCATCAATGGTGCGGTAGGTGCGGTTCCAGTCCACGGACAGACCCAGGGTGGAGAAGAGGTGCTCGAACACCTTCTCGTCCTCCACGGCGAGTTCTTCGCACAGCTCGATGAAGTTCTGGCGGGACACCACGTCCCAGTCTCGCTGGTTCTTGGCCGGCTTCTCCGGGGGACGGTACCCCTCGATGTAGGGCTTGCCGGGCTCGCAACGCACACCGTAGTAGTTCTGCACGCGGCGTTCGGTGGGCAGGCCGTTGTCGTCCCAGCCCAGCGGGTAGAACACGTTCTTGCCGTTCATCCGCTGGTAACGGGCAATCACGTCGGTCTGCGTGTAGGAGAACATGTGTCCCACGTGTAGGGAACCGGAGGCCGTGGGAGGGGGAGTGTCGATCGAGTAGACGGCCTCGCGCGTGGTGTCCTCGTCGAAGGCGTACGTGCCGTTCTCGCGCCACTGCGCGGAGTACTTGTCCTCCAGACCCTCCAACGCCGGCTTGTCGGGAACGGTCACCGCGGTGGTGGTCGCGGCTGTGTCACTGAAATTGGGCGTGTCTGTACCCTCAAAATGTTGTGCCATGTGCCCCAGTCTCTCATGCCCTCCGCGCGCGATCGGGCCGGCGCGGGGTTCAACGTCCTAATCCATTGTGACTGAGTATTTCCCCTGGATAAATCGGGCGACTACCGTGGCAGGTATGACTCACAACACACAGAGCGCCTACGACAACCCCAAGCCCGTCGGCAACGGCAAGGTGGCCGTGGTCACCGGTGCCTCCACCGGCATCGGTGAGGCCACCGTGGAACGGCTGCGCAGCAGCGGCTGGACCGTGTACGCGGTGGCGCGTCGAGCGGAACGACTCGAGGATCTCGCCCAGCGCACCGGCGCGATTGCCGCGCCCACGGACATCACGGATCCGGCCCAGGTTGACGCCCTGCGCGACACCGTGCTGTCCGAACAGACAACCGTGGATGCCTTGCTCAACATCTCCGGCGGCGCGCGCGGCACCGACAAGATCCTCGACGCCAAGGAGGCGGACTGGAACTGGATGTTCCAGGTCAACGTCATGGGCACCCTGCGGGTGACCCGGGCATTCCTGCCGACCCTGCGCGAGAACGGCGAGGGCACCGTGGTCAACCTGACCTCGCTGGCCGCCTTCCGTGCCTACGAGGGCGGGGCCGGGTACAACGCCGCCAAGTTCGCCGAGCGTTCCATGACCGAGGCGCTGCGCCTGGAGGAAGCTGAACACAATGTGCGCGTGGTCGAGGTGGCCCCCGGCCTGGTGCACACCCCTGAATTCTCACTCATGCGCCTCGGTGGCGACCAGGAGGCCGCGGACAAGGTTTACGCCGGTGTGGAGAAGCCGCTCACCGGTGCCGATGTGGCCGAGGTGCTCGCCTTCGCCGTGGAGTTGCCGCACCACGTCAACATCGACACTCTCACCGTCAAGCCGGTGGCGCAGGCGGCCGTGCACAAGATGATTCGCACGCAGTCCTGACTCTCGAACGGTGAACTGAGCGGGCTCCGACGAGAACGTGTCGTCGGGGCCCGCTCTCGTATTGTCAGAACCCGCTCGAATAATTTAGGTTAGGCTAACCTGATCTAATTGGACTGCTCGAGGAGCCACCGTGCACGCATCTTCCCACCCCGCCCACACGCCGGCCGTGACCCGGCGCCGCCTGCTCGGCTCCGGCCTGGCACTCGCCTCGCTCATGGGACTGGCCGCGTGTTCAACCGGCTCGCGCGGGGGCAGTGAGGAAACCCGCCCGGGTGCTACGGCGTCGTCGTCGCCCACCGACTCCTTCCCCGTGAAGGTCGAGCACGCCCTGGGCACCACCACCGTGGACGCCGAACCCCAGCGAGTGGTGACCGTGGGAGCCAGCAGCAACCAGGACTTCGTGGCCGCCCTGGGGGTGATGCCCGTGGGCATCGTCACGGTTGCGTGGGGCGGCAACGCCAACGGCTCCACCGACTGGTTCGATGAGGCCGTCTCCCGTCTGGGCGCGCAGCAGCCGGAGCAGTACGACGAATCGGACGGTACGAATTTCTCCGCGGTCGCGGAGTTGCGACCGGACCTGATCGTGGCGGTGAACTCGGGAATCACCCAGGAGGATTACGACCGCCTCGCGAAGATTGCCCCCGTGGTGGCCTATCCCACGGGCCCGTGGGTCAATGCGTGGCAGGACCAGCAGCGGCTGGTTGCTCAGGCCCTGGGGCGCTCCGAGGCGGGCGACACGCTGGTCGAGGACACCGAGGCACTCATCGCCAGCCGCTCGGAGGAGCTGGGCGACGCCAAGGGCAAGACCTTCATTTACGGGGACGTGTCCGGAAACCTCGGGTTCTACGGACCGGGCGACGGGCGCCCGCGGTTCTACGAGGAACTGGGCCTGACGTTGCCGGCCGTGGTGACCGACAACATTTCCGAGGACGAGTTCTGGCGCGAATGGCCGCAGGAACGCGCGGACGAGCTCGACAGCGATCTGTTCATCAGCGCCGCCGAGGACGACGAGGCGGTCCAGAAGTTCAAGGAGGACCCGATCCTGCGCGCGATCCCCGCAGTCGCCAAGGATCAGGCCATCTTCTTCACGAACAAGCAGGACGTTCTGGCCGGGTCCGTGACCTCGCCGCTGTCGGTTCCATACGCGCTGGACGTTCACATCCCCGCCATTAAGGGGGCCCTGGGGATGCAGTCCTCGTGAGCGCGCACGCCGGGATCGCCGTCCCGCACCGCGGTGGCCGGACACGCGATCGGGCTCGTGCGCGTGTCTGGCCGGTGTTGGCTGCGCTGCTGGCGGTGACCGTGGTGGTTTCCGTGCTGGTGGGCACCCGCCCCATCGACCCGGCCATCACGTGGCGGGTGCTGCCGGGGGTGTTCGCCGGGGACCTCTCGACCACCGGCGTCCCCGCGCTCGACGCCGCCGTGGTGCAGTCCCGCGTGTGGCGTACCGCCGCGGGGGTGCTCACGGGGGCGGCGCTGGCCGTTGCCGGAGCGCTTCTGCAGGGCGCCACGCGCAATCCGCTGGGGGATCCCGGGATTCTGGGGCTCACCGCGGGCGCCGCGTGCGCCGTGGTCACGGGCGCCGTTCTGGGCGGACTGCTCTCTCCCGGTTCCCAACTCTGGTTGGCCGCGGCGGGATCCGCGGCGGCCATGCTGCTCGTTTATGGGTTGGCCACGGTGGCCAAGGGCGGCGCCCGGCCCGTAACCCTCGCGCTGACGGGCGCGGCGATCTCCGCGGGCCTGGGGGCGCTCACGAGCGCCATGCTGCTCAGCGATCAGGCGACGTTCAACTCGTTCCGCTCATGGCAGGTGGGGGACCTCGCGCGTCCCGACGGCACGTTCCTGCTGCTGGCCGCCCCCGTGGTCCTGATCGGGCTGGTGGTTGCGTGGCCGTTGGGTGGTTCCCTGGACACCCTCAGCCTGGGCGATGCACTGGGCCGCGGACTGGGCGCCCACCCCGCGCTCATTCGCTTACTCGCGGGTGTGGCCGTGGTGCTGCTGGCCGGCACGGCCACGGCGCTGGCCGGTCCACTCGTGTTCTGCGGGTTGCTGGTGCCCCATGCGGTGCGTGCGTTCGTGGGTGTGTCCTACCGGCGCGTGATACCGGCGTGCATGCTGGCCGGACCCGCGGTCGTACTGCTCGCGGACACCGTGGCTCGCATAGCGCTCCCGGATCGCGAGCTGCAGGTGGGTATCGCGTTGGTGATCATCGGCGCGCCGGCCCTGGTGGCCATTGTGCGCCGCAGGGGAGTGGTGACCGCGTGAGCCAGACACTGATCGCCCGCCCCGTTGTCTCCCAGCCCGCTCCGGCCACGGTCGACAGCGTCCGCGCCGGACGACGCCGCACCCACCGCAGGTTGCGCGGGGTCACCCTCGCCCTGTGCCTCGCCCTGGTGATGTGCTCGTTCGCCCGCATCGCGCTGGGCAAGTACGTGGTGTCCGTCCCCGACCTGGTCTCGGTACTGGCGGGGACCTACGACGGTCCCGCGAGCTACATCGTGTGGGACGTGACCCTGCCGCACACGATCCTGGGGATCCTGACGGGTATCTGCTTCGGACTGGGCGGGCACCTCTTCCAGCGGGTGCTGCGCAATCCGCTGGCGTCCCCGGACATCATGGGTGTCTCCTTCGGTGCGGGTCTGGCCGCGGTCGTGGCCATCACCGTGGGTGGCCTGTCGGGCGCGGCCGTGACCACCAGTTCCCTGGTCGGCGCCTTTGTGCTCATGACGGCGGTGATCCTTGCCGCCGGCGGAACCAGGGCGAACATCGGACGCCTGGTGCTCACCGGTGTCGCCGCCGGGACCCTGACCACGGCCGGCATCAACGGCGTGCTCACCCGATCCAGTATTTACGAGGCCCACGAAGCCCTGCAGTGGTTGACGGGGTCCTTGAACTCCGCACGCTGGGCCGACATCATCCTGGTGGGTGTCGCGCTGATCGTTCTGCTGCCGTTGTGCGCACTGTTGACCCCGTCCGTCGATGCAATGAGCACCGGAGACCACTTGGCCGCCGGGCTGGGTGTGCCCGTTGTACCCGTGCGGTTGACCGCGCTCGCGCTCGCCGTGGTGTTCGTGGCAGTGGCCGCATCCGTGGCGGGGCCCGTGGCGTTCGTCGCGTTCATGGCGGCCCCCATTGCGCGCGGTCTGGCCGGAGGTGCCGGGCTGGCGCATCACGCGGCCCTCGTGGGAGCGTTGCTCATGGTGGTCTCCGACTACATTGCCGCCGAGGCCCTCCCCGGTCTGTCCCTGCCCGTGGGTGTCGTCACGGCGGCAGCCGGCGCGCCCGTCCTGTTGTGGCTGTTGATCGGCCGAGGAAAGGCTGAATCATGAAACTCTCCGACCATTCGTTGATCGACGCGGGGGATACGACCGAAAAGTCGTCCGCGACGACGCCGCCCGCCACCTCGGCACCCCGGGGCCAGACCGTGCCGGGGGCCGTCTCGTTGCAGATCCGCAACCTCAGGGCGGACTACGGAGCGGGGCCTGTCCTGAGTGAGATTTCCCTGGACATCCCCCGCGGGGCCGTGACGGTGCTCGTGGGCGCCAACGGCTGCGGAAAGTCCACGCTGCTCAAAACCATTGCCCGCCAGCTGAAACCGTCCCACGGCGAAGTGCTGCTGGACGGCGAGGACACCGGACGGTGGTCACGCACGCAGTTCGCCCGACGCGTCGGATTCCTGCCGCAGGATCCGGTGGCCCCCGAGGGCGTGACCGTACTCGACCTGATTTCACGCGGGCGTCACCCGCATCGCGGTGCCTTCGGGCGCTGGCGTGCCAGCGACGACCGGGCCGTGGCGGAGGCCGTGGAACTGACCGGTCTGCACAGTTACCTGGACCGGCAGGTCACCGAACTCTCCGGCGGTCAACGTCAGCGCGTGTGGATCGCACTGTCGTTGGCGCAACAGACTGATGTGTTGTTGCTGGACGAACCGACCACGTACCTGGACATCGCTCATCAGGTGGAGGTCCTGGACATTCTGGCGGATCTGCAACGCCGGCGCGGGATCACCCTGGTGATGGTGCTGCACGAGTTGAACATGGCCGCCCGTTACGCCGATCAACTGGTGGCGATCAAATCCGGGACGGTCCTGGCTTCGGGAACCGCGGAGGAGGTCATGACCGATCACACGGTCAGTGAGGTCTTCGGAATGTCGGCGCGGGTACTTCACGATCCCGAATTCGATACCCGACTGGTGGTCCCGGCGCGAACCCACCGAGCGGCGCAGCCAGCACCCGCAACCCACGCACCGAGCGCCGTCGAGAAAGGTATGAATGTCTGACATCCAAGCCGTCATGACCCGCGTGACCCGCACCGAGATGGTGGGGGAGCACCTGGTCCGGGTCAGTGTGGCGGGGGAGGAACTGCGGACATTGCCGTGGGGCGAGTCCGGTCCCGGGCCGCGCGCGGACGCGTACTTCAAGGTGGTGATCCCCGCGCCCGGCCGCGACCACGTGCGCGTGGACTCCTCGGACCTGAGCCGGTGGCGACAGGAGTACCTGTCCCGGCCCGAAACCGAGCGCGGCTGGATTCGCACCTACACGCTGCGTGACGCCCGTGTGGTGACCACGGAGCGGGGCGAGGTTCCGGAAATGGACATCGACGTGGTGGTGCACGAGGACGACGTGCACGGTGGGCTGGGCCCCGGAGCCCGGTGGGGTTCCCAACTGGTGCCCGCGGACACGGTGCAGCTGCTGGTACCTTCGGCCACCGGAAACTGGTGGGCCTGCTGGGACGAACACCGGGCCGGTAACAATCACGTGGTCCTTGCCGGTGATGAAACGGCCTTGCCGGCCGCGGCGGCCATTGTCGACTGCGTGGATCAGGCCATTTCCCTGGGTGAAGATTCCGCGCCCGCTACCGGCGCGCCTCAAACGCTGCACGTGGCCGTGGAGGTCCCCTCACACGGGGATGCCACGTTGCCGGCCGGGCCGGCGGCGCTGTCCCGCGGAGTCATGAGCAACGGGGACATCCGCGTCACCCTCGACAGCGGAACCGAACTGACGTGGACGTGGCTGGAGCGGGGTGAATCGGCCGTTCGCAACGAGCTCCTGGAGTCATGGTTGCGGCAGCAACTCGAGGGCCGGGCAGCAACGGCGCGCCAGGCGGCGTCGGCCACGGCCGAGGAAGGGGACGAGGACACCGGGGACTTCGTGTGGGCCACCGCCGACGCCGCCGGACATGGCCCGTACTGGTTCCTGGCCGCGGAATCGTCCGCCGTCAAATCGTTGCGACGCATGTGCGTGTCACACGGCGTGCCGAAAACTGACATATCGTTCATGGGGTACTGGAAACGGGGACGCGCCACGGAGTAACCGCGGTTCGGCGGGACGTCGCACGCGCAGCCCCGGCTTCGACGCACGGGAAGGTGACCGTGAAGGGCCCATTCACGCAGGACCTCTCCTCGCGGTCCGTGCGAGTGCGCATCCTGTCCACGATGCTCGCCTTCATAGCCGGCGGCCTGCTCATTGCCGGATTCGTCAGCTACTACGTGCAGTTCACCGTGCTGGACGACCGGGTCAACGCGGAACTGCTCCAAGAGGTCAACGAATTCCAGCGGATCGCGGAGCTGCGCCAGTCGGATGTGGGGGAGGACGAGAGCACCGAGGACCTAATGCGGGCCGCCATTGAGAGTGCCGTCCCGGGAGAACACGAATCGTTCCTCGCCTTCCTGGACGACCGCCCGCAGTTCAAACCGCAAGAGCAAGCCTTCGAACTCGACAAACCGGAAACGGTCGAGCAGATCCTGGGCACTCACGCGCCGGGCAGCACCATTTTCACCGACCTCGAGATCAATGGTGAGGCGGTTCCGGCCGCCGTTGCGTCCGTGGACCTGTACAGCGATGACACGCCCGGTATTTTCGTGGCGGCCAACAGGATCCAAAGTCAGCGTGATTAAATTTGGATCTCGGCCGTGACCTACACCGTGGTCAGCCTGGCAACCTTGTTGGTCTCTGCGTTGGTGGGCTTGGTCGTGACGGGCAAGCTCATGCGCCCCATTGGGGAGCTGCGCAACGCAACTCGCGAGATTACCATTGACGATCTGGAACGACGCGTTCCGGATCCGGGGACCCGCGACGATGTGGCCGCACTCGCCCAGAACTTCAACCGCATGCTCGAGCGCATCCACGAGGGTTACGCGCATCAGCGCCAGTTCATGTCCGACGTCTCCCACTAACTGCGAACCCCGCTGACCATCATCCGGGAGACACTGGAGACCACGGACCGCTCCGACCCCGCGGACGTGAGCGAGAGCCACGAGATCGCCCTGGACGAGCTGGACCGGATGAACAACCTGGTCACGGACCTCGCCACACTGGCCAAGACCGGTCGGCCCGACTTCGTGACATTCGCACCCGTTGACATGGCGGAATTCGCGCGCAACGCCATGTCCCGCATTGAGCACCTGGGCCCCAGACAATGGCTGCTCGGTTGCGGCACGGACGTGGTGGCCCGGGCGGACGAGGACCGCCTCATCCAGGCCGTGGTGCAACTGGCCGCCAACGCCACCCACATGCCGGATCCCGAGGAGCCCTGACATGCGAATACTGATTGCCGAGGACGAACCCCGTATTTCACGTTTTGTGGCTCGAGGCCTGAAAGCCCACGGTTATACGCCCACCGTGGTGGAGGACGGGATCACCGCATTGGATTACGCGAGCAGCGGCGAGTTCGATCTGCTCGTCCTGGACGTGGGGCTGCCCCGCATGGACGGATTCGCCGTGCTGCGGGCCTTGCGTGAGATGGGTGCGGACATCCCGGTCCTCATGTGCACCGCCCGAGATTCCGTGGCGGACACGGTGCACGGATTGGAGGGCGGCGCGGACGCCTACCTGGCCAAGCCCTTCCGGTTCGAGGAACTGCTGGCCCGGATCAAACTGCGTGTTCGCGAACGCAACGGCGCCGGCGCACAACCCACCCGGGAGACGTGTGCACTCGGTGACCTCACCCTGAACCTGCGCACGCGGGTGGCCACCGTGGGCGTGGGTGCGCAGAAACGCGAGGTGGAACGGTCCAGCCGCGAGTAGGCCCTGCTGTCGTTGTTCCTGGAGCACCCGAATCAGGTGCTGACCCAGGAAGTCATCCTGTCGAGGGTGTGGGGTTACGACTACGACGGCGCGTCCAACGTGGTGGTGGTCTACCTGCGCTACCTGCGGAAAAAAATGGGCGCGGACCGGTTCATCACCGTGCGCGGGGCCGGCTACAAGTTGGTGGATCCCCATGAACCCTAGGTCCGGGGCCCCAGGCGGGCGATTATGAGAGTTTCCTCATGCCCGGTTCACGGTGGTTTCATCGGCCCGCAGCACACTGGAGGCATGAAAACGCTTCGGAACGCCGCGATCCTCACGGCACTGGGGGCAATCGCCACCGCCATCGTGATCATGCCCAGGGATTCCCAGGAGACCACCACCGTTCCGGGCATTGTGGTGACCCCGCAGGCCACGACCAGCGCGTCACCGAGCGAGGCCACGACCCCGAGCTCGGTGGATCGCGCCGAACAGGCCCCTGACCCCGCAGCCCCGGCGCCGATCGACCCGCCGGCCGCCCCCGCGCCGGCGCTGGCGCCCGTCCCCGTTCCCCAGGCCCCCGCCCTCGGCGGCGTGTGCGAGTGGGACGACGACGAGTGGGAGTGCGACGATGGCGGGGGTGACGATTGAGTCCCTCGTGGGGTTAGAATGGCGCGGTGCACCCCGTGCACGCACAGACCGTGAACCGGCCATCACCGGGGAGTCTTCGGAAGAACGGATCATTCCGGCGGAGTGATGTCAGTAGAACCGAACGGGTTGGCCCGTGACAGCCTTTGAATGAGCGGCTCGCGGCGTCGTCGTTCCCTGGAGGAGCGAATCGGCGCGAGTAAGCGAGGTGGTACCGCGCCACCGGCGTACTCCGTGCGCCCCAGCGTCCTCGCATCCTGAATTTTCTGACGTCTCAGGATGGAGCACCGTGACTGATTCACCCGTTTACCCCAAGGTAAGCACCGATCCCACTGCCCAGGGCGTCCCGTCCGCCCCGCGGTTCCCACAGGTCGAGGAGCGCGTTCTCGAGTACTGGAAGAAGGACGACACCTTTCAGGCCAGCATCGACCGGCGCGATCGCGGCCAGGACGGCGCCAATGAATTCGTCTTCTACGACGGCCCTCCCTTCGCCAACGGCCTGCCCCACTACGGGCACCTGCTCACCGGCTACGTCAAGGACCTGGTCGCTCGCTACCAGACCCAGCAGGGCCGCCGCGTGGAGCGCCGCTTCGGGTGGGACACCCACGGTTTGCCGGCCGAGCTCGAGGCCATGAAGCAGTTGGGCATGAGCGACAAGCACGAAATCGAAACAATGGGCATCGACAAGTTCAACGATGCCTGCCGTGCCTCTGTCATGAAGTACGCCACCGAGTGGCAGGACTACGTGACCCGCCAGGCCCGCTGGGTCGATTTCGACAACGACTACAAGACCCTCAACGTCGAGTACATGGAATCGGTCATGGCCGCGTTCAAGTCCCTCGACAACAAGGGCCTGGTCTACTCCGGGTACCGCGTGTTGCCGTACTGCTGGAAGGATGAGACGCCGCTGTCCAACCATGAGCTGCGCATGGATGACGACGTCTACAAGGACCGTCAGGACACCACCGTCACCGTGGGCTTCGAAATCCTCGACGACGCGTCCTGGGCCGAACAGCCCGACGTCGTGGCCCAGCTCGCCGGCGCCCGCGCCCTGGCCTGGACCACCACGCCGTGGACCCTGCCGACCAACCAGGCGCTCGCGGTCGGCCCGGACATCGACTACGTGCTGGTCCACGGCGGCGCGCAGTTGAGCGGGCGTCGCTACCTGATCGCCGCCGACCTGCTGGAGGGCTACGCCAAGGACCTGGGTCACGGTGACGCCGAGGACCCTGCCGCCGCCGCCCGCGAGGCCGTGGCCGCCCACTTCACCGGTGCGCAGCTGGAAGGCGTGCGCTACCGCCCGCTGTGGGATTACTTCACGGACGCCGAACGCTTCGACACCGGCACCGCGTGGCAGATCATCGTGGCCGACTACGTGACCACCACGGACGGCACCGGGCTGGTGCACCAGTCCCCGGCCTACGGTGAGGACGACCAGAACGTGTGCGCCCGCTACGACATCCCCGTGGTGCTCTCGGTGGACGAGGCCGGCGTGTTCTACGACTTCTTCAAGGACGAGGCCCTGGCCGCCGGAGCTCCCCTGGCCGGGATCGCCGGGCACAACGTGTTCGACAAGGATGTGGCCCGCACCGTGATCCGTGACTTGCGCGCCCAGGATGCACTCGTGCGTGAATCCAGCTACGTGCACTCCTATCCGCATTGTTGGCGGTGCCGCAATCCCCTCATCTACCGCGCGGTCTCCTCCTGGTTCGTGCGGGTCACGGACATCAAGGACCGCATGGTGGGGCTCAACCAGGAGATCAACTGGATCCCGGACAACGTCAAGGACGGTCAGTTCGGTAAGTGGCTCGAGAACGCCCGCGACTGGTCCATCTCCCGTAACCGGTACTGGGGTTCGCCCATCCCGGTTTGGGAATCCAGTGACCCCAATTACCCGCGCCGTGACGTCTACGGTTCGCTGGCCGAGATCGAACGGGACTTCGGCACGCTGCCGCGCAACGCGGACGGTGAAGTGGATCTGCACCGCCCGTGGATCGATGACCTGACCCGGCCCAACCCGGACGATCCCACGGGCCGGTCCGTGATGCGCCGTGTGCCGGAGATCCTGGACGTGTGGTTCGACTCCGGGTCCATGCCCTACGCCCAGGTGCACTACCCCATGGAGAACCGGGAGTGGTTCGAGACCCACAACCCGGCCGACTTCATCGTGGAGTACATCGGCCAGACCCGCGGCTGGTTCTACCTGCTGCACGTGTTGGCCACCGCCTTGTTCGACCGCCCGGCGTTCCGCAACGTGATCTCGCACGGCATCGTGCTGGGCTCGGACGGGCAGAAGATGTCCAAGTCCCTGCGCAATTACCCGGACGTCAACGAGGTCTTCGATCGTGACGGCGCGGACGCCATGCGGTGGTTCCTGATGTCCTCGCCCATCCTGCGCGGTGGCAACTTGGTGGTGACCGAGCAGGGCATCCGCGAGGGTGTCCGCCAGATGATGCTCCCGCTGTGGAACGTCTATCACTTCTTCGGTCTGTACACGAACGCCGCCAACGGTGGTGCCGGGTACGAGGCGCAACTGCGCCACAGCGCCGAGAACGTGATGGACCGCTACATCCTGGCCGAGACCGGGCGGGTGGTGTCCGAGACCAAGCAGCACTTCGACGACTACGACATCTGGTCCGCCGCCGAAACCCTGCGTTCCTTCATGGACACACTCACCAACTGGTACGTGCGCCGCTCACGCGAGCGGTTCTTCGACGAGGACACCCAGGCCTTCGACGTGCTCTACACGTGCCTGGAGACCGTGTGCCGCGTGGCCGCGCCGCTGTTGCCCCTGGTCACGGAGGAAATCTGGCGGGGATTGACCGGTGGTCGTTCGGTGCACCTCACGGACTGGCCGGACGCCTCCCTGTTCCCGCGGGACGAGGACCTGATGACGCTCATGAACCGCACCCGCGCCATCTGCTCCTCCGGTTCGGCCCTGCGCAAGGCCCACAGCCTGCGCGTGCGTCAGCCCCTGGCGGGTCTCACCGTAGCGGTTCCCGAGGGACAGCGCCTCGGGGGAATGTTCGAGTCCATCATCGCGGACGAGCTCAACCTCAAGACCGTCACGCTGCTCGATTCGGCGGAGGTCTCGCCGGCGGACTTCGGGATCTCGCAGCAACTCAAGGTCAACGCCCGCGCCGCGGGACCGCGCCTGGGCAAGCAGGTTCAGCAGGTCATCAAGGCCGCCAAGGCGGGCGACTGGTCGGTGTCCGAGGACGGCACGGTCACGGCCGGGTCGATTCCGTTGGAAGCGGGTGAATACGAGTTGGCCACGGTCGTCGACGACGCCGCGGGGACCTCCGCGCGCGCCGTCACCGTGTTATCCGAAGGCGGTTTCCTGGTGCTCGACACCGAGCTGACGGCCGAGCTGCGCGCCGAGGGCACCGCCCGGGACATGATTCGTGCCATCCAGCAGGAGCGCAAGAACGCGGACCTCAACGTGTCCGACCGGATCCACACGACCATTCATGCGGACGCAGCAACGAGCGCCGCGGTCGAGGCCAACCGTGAGCTCGTGGCGGGGGAGACTCTAAGTCGTGAGCTCGAGGTCATCGTCTCGGACGAGTCCTCGGTAATCGTGGAGGTGATGAACCGATGAGTGAGGCATGGGACATGGCGACTCCCCAGACCGTGGAGGAGGTGTACGCGGAGCTCCTCGCCCGTGCGCCGGAGAACCGGATGGCGCCGCGCCTGGACGCGGTCCAGCGCGCCGTGGACGTTCTCGGTAACCCCGAGAAGAGCGCTCCGGTCATCCACATCACCGGAACCAATGGGAAGACCTCCACGGCTCGCATGGTCGAGTCCTTGCTGCTCGCCCATGACCTCCGGGTGGGCCGCTACACGAGCCCGCACCTGGAGAAGGTCACCGAGCGCATCAGCCTGGACGGGAAGCCCGTGGCGGATGAGACGTTCGTGCGCGGCTACGGTGAAATCGCCCCGTACCTGCGGCTCGTGGACACCGAGCTGACGCAGCGTGGCGAGCCCCGGCTCACGTACTTCGAGGTGCTCACCGTTCTGGCGTTCGCGGTCTTCGCGGACGAACCGGTGGACGTCATGGTCCTGGAAGTGGGTATCGGCGGCAGCTGGGACGCCACCAACGTGGCCGATGCCGCGGTGTCCGTGGTGACGCCCGTGGACCTGGACCACACGGAGATGCTCGGGGACACACTCCAGGAGATCGCAGTGGAGAAGTCCGGGATCATCAAGGACGGCGGATTCCTGGTCTCCGCCGCGCAGGATCCCGCGGCGGCGCAGGTGTTGCTGGAACGAGCTCAAGAGGTCGGAACACAATTCCGATTCGAAGGCGTCGAATTCGGCGTGCGGGGCCGCACCATTGCCGTGGGCGGGCAGCTCATGGCCGTTCAGGGTCTGGCCGCCGAGTACACGGACCTCATGCTGCCCCTGTTCGGCGAGCACCAGGCGGAGAACGCGGCGCTGGCCATTGCAGCCGTGGAGGCCCTGCTGGGTGGGGGAGACAAGCCCCTCAACCAGGAGTTGGTGAGCGCGGGGCTGGGTGCCGTTGCTTCCCCGGGCAGACTCGAGCTGGCCCGCAAGGCACCGCCCGTGCTGTTGGACGCGGCGCACAACCCGCACGGACTGAAAGCCTCGGCGGCGGCCGTCAAGGAATCGTTCACGTTCGCCAAACTCAACCTGGTGGTCGGGATACTGGGCGAGAAGGACGCCGAGACCATGCTGCGCACGCTCGCCGAGGAGTACAGCGGGTACGAGCTCGAAGTGTGGTGCAGCCAGTCCCGGTCCCCGCGGGCGATTCCGTCCGAGGAACTGGCCGAGATCGCCGCGGACATGGGTTTCGACGAGGACATGGTCCACGCGCAGGCTCGCCTGGACGACGCCATTGCCTCCGCCGTCCAGGATGCCGCCGACCGCCAGGAATTCGACGGCGCGGTACTGATCACCGGTTCCGTCACCGTGGTGGGTGAAGCCCGTGCGCTCCTCGGCCTCTGAGAACCGCCACAGCTCCGGGAGGAAATCACCATGGCAAAAATGACCAGGGCCCAGCGCGAATGGCGCCCGGGCCAGAAGAAACCACGCGGCTCCATCAAGGCCATGTTCGCGGTGTCCGTGCTGGCCATCGAGGCCTTCATCGTGTTCTTCGCCACACTGGCGGCCTTCGGAATCCTGGCGCGGGAGTGGGAAACCACCCACCAGTTGTTGCTCGTGGGTGGCGGGGTGCTGCTCACCCTGGTGTTCCTGATCGCGTGCGGCATGGTGCGCAGGCCCGGCGGATACGCGCTCGGCTGGGTGCTGCAACTCGGACTGATCACCACGGGCTTGCTGGTACCGGCCATGTTCGTGATCGGTGCAATGTGCGCCGCGGCCTGGTGCTATGCCGTGCTTAAGGGCGCCGCCATCGACCGGGAGAACCGGGAGCGTGACCGTCTCCAGGAACAGTGGGAAGCCGAACACCCGCATGAGCTCGGGTGAGTAACCGCGCCGGGGAGCACGGCCGGTAGGCTGGTCGCGGTACCCCTGACGAGATCGATTCAAGGAGACGCAGATGACGGAACGCACCCTGGTGCTGGTGAAGCCCGACGGCGTAGAGCGCGGCCTGACCGGTCAGATCCTCGCTCGTGTCGAGGCCAAGGGCTACAAGATCGTGGAGCTCAAGCTCGTGCAGGCCACGCGGCAGATCCTCGAGCAGCATTACGAGGAACATCAGGGCAAGCCGTTCTTCGAACCGCTGGTCGAGTTCATGGGATCCGGCCCGGTGGTTGCCGCCGTGGTCGAGGGCAACCGCGTGATCGAAGGGTTCCGCAGCCTGGCCGGTTCCACCGAACCCACCACCGCGCCTCCCGGCACCATTCGCGGCGATCTGGGCCGTGACTGGGGCGAGAAGGTGCAGAAGAACCTGGTGCACGGATCGGATTCACCCGAGTCCGCAGCCCGCGAGATCGGCATCTGGTTCGCCTGATCCGCACTGACCCACTCGGCTCGCGGAATGAGCAACGGTGGGGTGCGACCGATGATTCGGTCGCACCCCACCGTTGCGTGGGTTTACCCTCCGGACCCGCGCGGGTCGCTACGCGAAGATCACGGTGGCGAAACGGACGGCAATGATGCCGAAGGCCACCACCAGGACACCGATGGCAATTAACCACGCCCAGGCGCCGGACTGGCCGGCCCGGACGAATCGGTCACCGAACATCCCCGCCCGAGCGTTTCGCGCCGTGGTGTGAGCCAGCAGGATGGTCTGTGCGATCCACACGATCATGCAGTACAGGCACAGGGTGTTGATCTCGAAGGTGGTCTGCCACCACAGCCACAGGGTGAACACGGAACCCGCGAGGGTGCCCACCCATACCAGCCACCAGTACCACTCGGCATAGCGCGCACCCGCCAGGACCCCCACCGCAATTGTCAGCACGATCGCGTAGGCCACGATGCCGATGAACGGGTTGGGGAATCCGAAGAGTTCGGCCTGGGGGGTGCGCATCACGGTTCCGCACGAGAGCCACGCGTTGATGTCACAGCTGGTGCGGTGGCCGGCGTCCGCGAAAATGGCCAGCCGTTCCATCACCAGGGTCGCGGAGGCACCGAATCCGATGATCGACAGAATCAGCGCCAGGCTGGCCCAGCCGCGGTCTGTGGGTGCGGTGTGCTGACGGTCCAGGGTGTTTGTTGAGCTCACAGGCCGATGCTAATCGACACGGTGCCCCGGGCGATGTGGTCTGGCGCACACGCCAATCCTGGGGTGCACGGACGGACTGTGAGATACTTGGCAACGGTCGGTCCCCAGCCGCACACGGGAACCGGTCCGGCAGGACCTCCGATACACAGCGGATGGACCCGCGGCTCTCAACAGATCGAGCGCGTCCGTCCGGAGAAAGTTCGCAATCCCCCCAGGATTATGCGGCTCGGACATCCGTCGGCTTGCCGCAAGCGTTCACGTCAGTCAACGCACCCGGCAGGTACCACAATGACTTCCGGCGACCGCGTGGTCTCACACCACCGGTTCGACCGACCGAGAACACCTCGGACCCGGGTGCGGACGGTGTTCCGAGCAGGAGTACAACCTCACATGGAATCCGAACAGGACAACGCGGAACAGACAACACAGAACCAGGAATCTGCTGTGCAGCAGCAGACCCCGGAGGCGGACACCGCCCCCGAGCAAGCTGTTGTTGAGCAAACCCCGACTGAACCCCGAGGCGACACCCAGGCGACCGACGAGCCCCAGGACACCGCCGAGGCAACGGAACCCGACACCGAGGACACCTCCGGGACCGAGCCGGCCTTCGGCGTGGGTGCGGGCCTGATGTTCCACGCCCCGGACCTGGACGAGATCCGTGCGGCCGCCGAGGCCGCGGCCGCCCGCCAGCGCGAAGCCGCCAAGGAACGGGACGCCCAACGTCGTCAGCCCCAGCACTCGGACGAGGACGACACCGATGAGGACGAGCCCTCGGGCGCCGTGACCAGCCGCCGCAGGCGACGCCGTCGCCGCGGTGATGTGGACATGGAACTCGTGGACGAGTCCGACGGCACCGTCACCCGAGTCCGCGCGCCCCGCGTGGCCGAGAGCGGCGCCGATGAGGTCACCGGAGTCAAAGGATCCACGCGCCTGGAAGCCAAGAGGCAGCGCCGTCGTGAATCCCGCCAGTCGGGCCGCCGCCGCCACGTGATCACCGAGGCCGAGTTCCTGGCCCGCCGCGAATCGGTCGAACGCAAGATGCTCGTGCGCCAGAAAGACAGCCGGATCCAGATCGGTGTGCTCGAGGACGGTGTGCTGGCGGAGCATTTCGTCTCCCACACCCAACAGGATTCGCTGATCGGCAACGTGTACGTGGGCAAGGTGCAGAACGTGCTCCCGTCCATGGAAGCCGCGTTCGTGGATATCGGACGCGGCCGCAACGCGGTGCTCTACGCGGGTGAAGTCGACTGGGACGCCGCGGAGCTGGGCCACAAACCCCGCAAGATCGAAAACGCCCTCAAGTCCGGGGACTCCGTCCTGGTGCAGGTCACCAAGGATCCCGTGGGCCACAAGGGCGCGCGCCTGACCAGCCAGGTGTCCCTGCCCGGCCGCTACCTGGTGTACGTACCGGGTGGTTCGATGACCGGCATTTCGCGCAAGCTGCCGGATGTGGAACGTCAGCGCCTCAAGAAGATCCTCAAGGACCGCCTGCCCGAGGGTGCCGGCGTGATCGTGCGCACCGCCGCGGAGGGCGCGTCGGAGGAAGAACTCACCAACGACATCAACCGGTTGCGCTCGCAGTGGGAACAGATCCAGGAGAAGGCCGGGTCCACCAAGACCCTCGCCCCAGAAATGCTCTACGCGGAACCGGACCTGACCATCAAGACCGTGCGTGACGTCTTCAACGAGGACTTCACGGCCATGGTCGTCCAGGGCGAGCAGGCCTGGGACAACATCGAGGCCTATGTCACCTATGTGGCCCCGGACCTGTTGGACCGGCTGCAGCAGTGGACCGAGGACACGGACCTGTTCGAATCCTTCCGCGTGGAGGAACAAATCCAGAAGGCCCTGGACCGCAAGGTTTACCTGCCCTCCGGCGGTTCCCTCGTGATCGACCGCACCGAGGCCATGACCGTAGTGGACGTCAATACCGGTAAGTTCACCGGCTCCGGCGGCAACCTGGAGGAGACGGTCACCAAGAACAACCTGGAGGCCGCCGAGGAAATCGTCCGCCAGCTGCGCCTGCGGGACATCGGCGGAATCATCGTGGTCGATTTCATCGACATGGTCCTCGAATCCAACCGTGAGCTGGTGCTGCGTCGCCTGGTCGAGTGCTTGGGCCGGGACCGCACCAAGCACCAGGTCGCGGAGGTGACCTCGCTGGGTCTGGTGCAGATGACGCGCAAGCGCATGGGCACCGGCCTGCTCGAAGTGTTCTCGGAGCCGTGCGAGGCGTGTGCCGGTCGTGGCGCAATTGTTCATGACCACCCGCTCAAGGGGCGCGCCGGGGACTCGGGTGCGGACCACCGCAGTAACCGCACTGAGCGCAAACGCTCCAGGCACAAGCAGCAGCACCAGGGCGCCCAGCAAGGCGGGCCGCAGGACAAGCCCAAGAACACCGGTGACGGTGGCAACGGTTCGGGCAACGGCCACGACGGTAACGAGGAACAGTCCAAGGCCCGTGCCGAGGCGACTCGTAGCGCACTTGCCAATATCGCGGCGGCCTCGCAGCACGACGACGACGCCGCGTCGGGTGGGCCGGGCGAGGCCCAGGCCGCCGACCGATCCGGAGGCGAGGAGCCGCAAAAGGATCAGTCCGGCGCCCAGGACAATCAGGAACACGGCGATCAGGACGGCGATCGCCGCCGCAAGAAGCGGCGCGGTAAGCGCAGTCGTGGCCGCGGTCAGTCGGGTCAGGACGGCCGGGGCAATGACTCGTCGTCCGCGCAACCCCGGGACTCGACCCGTGGTGACCGCGGTGGGGAGTCGCACGACACGGGTGATGGTCCCTCATCCAGTCTCACCATTCACGGTGAGGTCATTGAGCTGCCCCACGGCAGCGCTCATCACGAGGATCAGTCGCAGGCCGGTCAGCAGTCGCGCACGCTGGACTCTTTGACCGCGGCCTTCACCGAGGAGCCCGTTCACGAGGCACCCCGGGAACAGTCCTCGCCTGACCAGCCGGCACGCGAGACCGACTCACCGGAGCAGGCCTCGCGCGGCAACCGCGGAGGCCGTTCGCGCCGGGCCCAGCGCCCGGCGACCAACGAGTCGCAACTCGAGGGCGCTAAGGCGGCCGCGGCACCCGCCGCGGCGGTCGAGACCAAGCCCGCCACACGGCGTCGTTCCCGCCGAGCGTCCGCACCCGCGGCGGCACCGGGAACGGCCAGCGTCCGGACCCACGAGTCGGTGAGCACGGAAGAATCCGTCAAGCGGTTCACCGCCGATGTCTCCCAGCAGCAGAGCCCCAAGGCCTCGGCGCAACCCACCGTGGTGGGCGTGGGCGTCAAGGCCGAGGACATGAAAATGACGGGCGGCGCCGCGAGCTGACACCGGCCACGGGCCGCAAGACATGACATGCCACAAGGGTGCGGGGATGAGAATCCCGCACCCTTGTGGCATGATCTGTATCACTGACACGGGGTGCCGCGCGAGCGGCTGAGATCACACCCGTTGAACCTGATCTAGCTCGTACTAGCGAAGGGAATGTCGTGATGACTACGCATTCTGCTGTTTTGACCGTGCCCCGCGTCCTGTCGATCGCGGGCACCGATCCCACGGGTGGCGCCGGACAGGCCGCCGACCTGAAGTCCATAGCCGCAATGGGTGGTTACGGCATGAACGTGATCACCGCGGTGGTGGCCCAGAACACCACGGGCGTGATCGAAATCCACACCCCGCCCGTGCGGGTCCTCCGTGCCCAGCTCGAGGCCGCGAGCTCCGACGTGACCCTGGACGCCGTCAAGGTGGGGATGCTCGGATCGGTCGAGGTGATCGAGGCCGTGCGCGACTGGCTGGCCGAGGTGAAACCGCCGGTGACGGTGATTGATCCCGTCATGGTGGCCACGGCCGGCGGGCGATTGTTGCGGGCGGAGGCCCACACGGCCCTGCTGTCGCTGCTGCCCTTCGCCGACCTGATCACGCCCAATCTTCCGGAACTGGCCGTGCTGGCCGGAGCGGACCCGGCCACCACGTGGGCCGAGGCCCTGCGACAAGGCCGGGAGGTGGCCGACCGGTTCGGCGCGCGTGTCCTCGTGAAGGGTGGCCACATGCCCGGGCCGCGCACCCCGGATGCGCTGCTCGAACCCGGGCGGCACGAGCCCGTGATCACGTTCGATGACCCGCGAGTCGCAACCTCCAACACCCATGGCACCGGGTGTTCGCTGTCCTCCGCCATTGCCACGATCGTGGCTCGCACGGGGGACTGGCCGGCCGCCGTGAGCGCGGCGCGCTCGTGGCTGCGCGGTGCGCTCGAACATGCCGACGATCTCCACGTGGGGCACGGCAACGGTCCCGTGCATCATTTCCACCACGCCCAGCATGTGCTGGCGGACAGCGCGTCCCACGAGCGCGTCACCGATGTGCTCTGGCGTGACTGCGAGAGGGTGCGTCGTGAGATCGACACCCTGGAGTTCATCGCCCAGTTGGCCGACGGCACGCTGCCGCCCGAAACCTTCCAGTGGTATCTGGACCAGGACATGCAGTACTTGACTGTTTACTCGCGGGCGTTGGCCGCATTGGCCGCCGCGGCGCCGTCGGAGTCGGCACGCGAATTCTTCGCCCACGGGGCGGCCGAGGTCGTGACCGTGGAGTCGGCGCTGCACCGGACACGGCTCAACGGCGCACCCCCGCACCCGGCGTCCGAAGTGACCAGGACGTACACGGACTTTCTACTGGCGGCCACGGGAAGTGAGACCTTCGCGGTGGGGGCCGCGGCGGTCTTGCCGTGCTACTGGCTCTACGCGACACTGGGTAGCGCACTGCTGGAAAAGGCCCGCGCGGCCGGACCGGAACCGCACCCCTATGGTGACTGGCTGGCCACCTACAACGCTCCCGAATTCCACCTCGCGGCCGAGCGGGCGCGAGAGATCGTGGACCGGGCGGCCGCGACTGCGGACCCGGCCACCGTCCGGCGCATGCGGGACGCTTTCATGCGAGCGTGCGAGCTGGAGCTGCGGTTCTTCGCCGAACCCGTCCGACGCGCCGGGGCTCGCCCGTTTGCCGTAGCTTCCACGCATCGGGTAGGCTAGATTTTCGGTGCCGGGTACCAGCGTGTGTGTGGACAGTTAAATCCACCGCGTTCGGCGGCACACTCGGGTTCAGCTCCTGTTCGATGCGAAAGCCACGCGAGGCGCGGTCTCCTCAGACTGCCGCGACGTGATGTCTCGACATTCGTGGTCCTCCAGGGGTGTTCCCGACCCTTACACGTAGTCCATAGATGTCGAGAGAAGTGAGTTCCCAAGTGGTGTACGCGATTGTCCGCGCAGGCGGCCGCCAGGAGAAGGTTTCCATTGGAGACCTCGTGACCCTTGACCGCGTCGCCGGTGAGGCAGGCAGCACCATTGAGCTTCCTGCACTGCTGCTGGTCGATGGGGACAAGGTCACCTCTGATTCCAAGACCCTGGCCAACGTCAAGGTCACTGCCGAGATCGTCGAAGACCTGCGCGGTCCCAAGATCTCGATTATGAAGTACAAGAACAAGACCGGGTACAAGAAGCGTCAGGGCTTCCGCGCCGAGCTGACGACCGTCAAGGTCACCGGCATCGACGCCTGAGTCACACCCTTTCCCGAACATTTGACACGAAGGTAGGCACACACCATGGCACATAAGAAGGGCGCGAGCTCCACTCGCAACGGTCGTGACTCGAACGCTCAGTACCTGGGCGTGAAGCGTTTCGGCGGTCAGACCGTCAGCGCCGGTGAGATCCTGGTCCGCCAGCGCGGCACCCACTTCCACCCGGGCCTGAACGTGGGTCGCGGCAAGGACGACACCCTGTTCGCCCTGTCCGCCGGCGCCGTTGAATTCGGCACCCGCCGCGGTCGTCGCGTGGTCAACATCCAGACCGCCGAGTAATTGTCTCTTGGACCTCCGGGTCCACCCGCCGCCCACGGGTTTCCCGTGGCCGGCAACCACTAAAGGGTGGGCGCAATACGCGCTCACCCTTTAGTCTTTCAACCAGAGGTGTTCGCCGTGCCCATGAGGCGGCGAAGGCGCCGAGGACTTTAAGGAGCCCCGTGGCCAGTTTTGTCGATCGAGTCATCGTGCACGCTACTGGCGGCAATGGCGGACACGGTTGTGTGTCCGTGCGCCGCGAGAAGTTCAAGCCGCTAGGTGGCCCCGACGGCGGCAATGGCGGAGACGGCGGCTCCGTGATCCTCCGCGTGGACGGCCAGTCCACCACGCTGCTGGGTTTCCACCATTCACCTCACCAAAAGGCCCCCAACGGTGAGCCGGGCAAGGGCGATCTTCGCCACGGGTTCAAGGGCCAGGATCTGATCCTGTCCGTTCCCGACGGAACGGTGGTGAAGGACCGCCAGGGAAACGTCCTGGCGGACCTGCTGGGTGAGGGCAACGAATACGTGATCGCCGGCGGTGGTCACGGGGGTCTGGGAAACGCCGCACTGTCATCCCAGAAGCGCAAAGCTCCCGGATTCGCCCTGCTCGGCACACCGGGCGCCGAACACGAGGTCGAACTCGAGCTGAAGTCCATTGCGGACATCGCTCTTGTCGGCTTTCCCTCGGCGGGAAAATCCAGTTTGATCGCCGCGATGAGCGCGGCCCGCCCCAAGATCGCGGACTACCCCTTCACCACCCTGGTACCCAACCTGGGCGTGGTGCAGGCCGGGGATACGCGCTTCACCGTGGCGGATGTACCCGGTCTGATCCCGGGGGCCTCCCAGGGCAAAGGCCTGGGCCTGGAATTCCTGCGGCACGTGGAGCGCTGCGCCGCGCTGGTTCACGTGATCGACTGCGCAACCCTGGAACCGGGCCGTGACCCCCTCACGGATCTGGATGCACTGGAGGCCGAGCTGGCCCACTACGCCCAGGACATCCAGGACGAGAACCAGGACACCGTGCCGTTGACGGAACGCCCCCGAATGGTGGTGCTCAACAAGATCGATGTTCCCGAGGCCCGGGAACTTGCGCAGTTCATCCGCCCGGATCTCGAGCAGCGCGGCTACCGCGTGTTCGAGGTGTCCACGGCATCGCACGAGGGGTTGCGTCAGCTCGGTTTCGCCATGGCGGAGCTCGTGGCGCAGGTGCGCACCGAGAACGAACCCGATACATCCGACGCGCAGTCCCAGGTGGTGCGCCCAGAACCCGTGCGTGGCCGCCGCGGGGAACACCGCAAGGGTTTCACGATTTCCCGTGAGGACCGCGGGGGAGAACCCCTGTGGCACGTGCGCGGTGACAAGCCCGAGCGTTGGGTGCAACAGACAGATTTCAACAATGACGAGGCCGTGGGTTACCTCGCGGACCGCTTCGCCAAGCTGGGCATCGAGGACGAACTGTTCCGAACCGGCGCCCGCCCCGGCGATGCGGTGTTGATCGGCCCCGAGGACAACGGCGTGGTCTTCGACTGGGAACCCACCATGGTGGGAGGCGCGGAGCTGCTGGGCGGCCCGCGCGGCACGGACGTGCGGTTGGACGAAACGAACCGTCCTACGCGCCGCGAAAAGCGCGAACAGTTCTACGATCGCATGGACGCGAAGGCCGAGGCTCGGGCCGAGCTCGAGGCCGAACGCAAGGCAGGTGTCTGGACGGAGTCAGTGGACCAGGCGCGCGGCCGTCACATTGATCAGCATCGACAGGATCTTTCTGAGCATGAGTGAAAAAATGACCACCGAGAAAATCGACGTCGCAGCTGTTGAGCAGGATGCCGCCAAGTCGGCCATGCAGCTGAGCACGGAGAACCGCGGGAAGAACCGGCGGTCTCCGATCACGGAGCCCTCCCAACTGCCCCAGGCGCGACGCGTGGTGGTCAAGGTGGGATCGTCCTCGCTGACCTCCGTCGAGAACTCCATTGACGAAAACGCGCTGCGCAGCATCGTGGACGCCCTCGGCGGTGCGAAGGCCCGCGGCACGGACATCATCTTCGTGTCCTCGGGTGCGATCACCGCCGGCCTGTCACCGTTGGGTCTGGCCAAGCGGCCCAAGGACCTGTCCACCAAGCAGGCGGCCGCCTCCGTGGGGCAGGGCCTACTGATTTCCCGCTACACCGAGTACTTCGCCCGTTACGGCGTCACGGTGGGGCAGGTGCTGCTGACCGCCGAGGACCTCATGCGGCACTCGCAGTACAAGAACGCGCACCGCCAGATCGAACGCTTGCTGGACCTGAACATTCTGCCGATCGTCAATGAGAACGACGCCGTGGCGACCCACGAGATCAAGTTCGGCGACAACGACCGCATTGCTGCGCTCGTGGCGCACCTGATCAAGGCGGATGCGTTGCTGCTGCTCTCGGATGTGGACGCGCTGTACACCAAGCCGCCCAAGGATGGTGGCGAGCGGATCGCACGCATCGACGACCCGGTCGCGGACCTGGAGGGTGTCGAGATCGGATCCGTTGGTCGCGTGGGTGTGGGCTCCGGCGGCATGGTGACCAAGGTGCAGGCCGCACGCATCGCGGCGGCGTCGGGGATTCCCGCCCTGGTGACCTCCGCGCAAAATATCAACCAGGCCCTGGCCGGGGAGAACGTGGGGACCTGGTTCTCCACCACCGGCGGTCGACGCAACGTGCGGCTGCTGTGGCTGGCCCACCTCGCCGACATCAAGGGCACCCTCACACTCGACGACGGCGCCGTCGAGGCCATTCGTGGCCGGCGCTCACTGCTGGCCGCGGGAGTCAACGAGGTGAGCGGCACATTCACCGCCGGTGACCCCGTCTCCATGAAGGACAAGGACGGCAACGAGGTGGCCCACGGTTTGATCAACTACAGCTCGGAGGAAGTGCCCGACATGTTGGGCAAGCGCACCGACCAGCTCGGTGATGAGCTCGGAGAGGACTTTGCCCGGGAACTGATCCACGTGGACAACCTGGTCACACTGCGCCCGCGTTCCGCGCGGACCAAGCTCAGGCAGCCTCCCGCTCGGTAATCCGCGTCCCACGTTTCGAGAACTACGCTGACACGAAAGGCGCCCCCGGGCGTCGAACCGACCAACATCCAGGAGGAATTTTGGCCGAGAACACGTCAATACTGACCGCGCAGCAAACATTTGGTGAAGACCCCGTGGCGGGCGTCGGGCTCATGGCCGACGACGCTCGCCAGGCAGCCCGCGGGTTGGCACGGGCCCCCCGCGCGTGGAAGGACCGCGCACTGCTGCTCATGGCTCGGCGCATCGAGGAGCGCCAGGACGTGGTCCTGGAGGCGAACGGCAAGGATCTGGAACGCGGACGACAGAACGAGACGTCGCCGGCGTTGTTGGACCGCCTCAAGTTGGACCCCGCCCGTATCAAGGGGCTCGCCGATTCCCTGCGTGAATTGGCGGCACTGCCGGATCCGGTGGGAACCATCGTGCGCGGGCAGACCCTCTCCAATGGGCTGCGCATGCGCCAGATGCGCGTGCCCATGGGCGTGGTGGGCGTCATTTACGAGGCGCGCCCGAACGTGACCGTGGACATCGCCGGCATTGCCGTGAAGTCCGGTAACGCCACCCTGTTGCGCGGCGGTTCCGCCGCGTTGGAATCCAACCGTGCCCTGGTCGGCATCCTGCGTGACGCCCTCGCCGATGCCAAGTTGCCCGTGGACTGCGTGCAGACGGTGGATGACTACGGCCGCGACGGCGCGAACGCCTTGATGACAGCTCGCGGCAAGGTGGACGTGCTGATTCCGCGCGGTGGCCGAGGGCTGATCCAGTCCGTGGTCAAGAACGCCACCGTCCCGGTCATCGAGACCGGTGAGGGCAACGTGCACGTGTTCATCGACGAGTCCGCCACCCCGGAAATGGCCGAGAAGATCGCGGTCAATTCGAAGACGCACCGCACGTCCACGTGCAATTCGGCGGAGACGCTGTTGCTGCACTCCAAGGCGGAGGCCGGTAAACGGGTGTTGGCGGCGCTGGACAAGGCCGGTGTGAAGCTGCACGTGGATCAGCGAGCCGCGGAGCTGCTGCCCCCGGGCTCCGATCACTTCCAGGCCACCGAGGAGGACTGGGAAGCCGAGTACCTGGGCATGGACATGGCCGTCAAGGTCGTGGATTCCGTGGGTGAGGCCCTGGATCATATCGCTAAGTACTCGACCGGCCACACCGAGGCGATCGTGACCAATGATCTGACCAATTCGGAGCGCTTTGTCGCAGAAGTCGAATCCGCGGCGGTGATGGTCAACGCGTCCACGCGCTTCACGGACGGCGGTCAATTGGGTCTGGGTGCCGAGATCGGTATTTCCACCCAGAAGATGCACGCCCGCGGCCCCATGGGCTTGGAAGAGCTGACCACCACCAAGTGGGTTGTTCAGGGTGACGGTCACGTGCGCTCCTGACAAGTACCATGTAATCAACCGCCTCCGGGCGGATCGCACTGGTGACACCGGAACCGCCCGGTAGCAGAAGGGAAACCGCACAGACATGTTGCACCTGTTGAACAACGCCGCTCTGTCCGCCGAAGAAGGCGGACATCACGTGGTGAACGAACTGCCCATCCCCGCGGAAATGTTCGGCGTGATTGCGTTCATCTTGTTCGTCCTCATGTTGATTGCTGCGGCTTCTTTCTCTTCCCGCGGCAAGAGCCCGGAGGCCGGCGAATACGAGGATCCAGCCGACTTGCCCGCCACAGAGCGCGCCATGATCGACGGCCTCAACTCGCCGCGCCAGCACTGAGTCGCCGGTAGTGCTGACTGCGTGAATCCGAACGTATCCTCAACCGTCGCAGAGGGCACCGAGCTGCACATCCCACCGCGCCAACCGGGTAAGACCCGGTTGGGCGTGATGGGCGGTACCTTCGATCCCATTCACCACGGGCACCTCGTGGCGGCCTCCGAAGTCGCATCCGTGTTCGACCTGGACGAAGTGGTGTTCGTGCCCACCGGGAACCCGTGGCAGAAGGCCGGCAAACAAGTCTCGGACGCCGAGCACCGCTACCTGATGACGGTGGTGGCCACGGCATCGAACCCGCGCTTCACGGTGTCCCGCGTGGACATCGACCGCGAGGGGCCCACGTACACGATCGACACGCTGCGTGACTTGGCACGGTTGCGTCCCGATGCCCAGTTGTTCTTCATCACCGGTGCGGACGTCATGGGGGAGATCCTCACATGGAAGGGCACGGACGAACTCTGGGATCATGCCCATTTCGTGGGTGTCACTCGGCCGGGCCACGAGCTTGCCGCCCCCGGGGGGTCCTCGAGCGTGTCCCTGCTGAACGTTCCCGCCATGGCGATCTCGTCCACGGACTGCCGCGCTCGTGTTGAGGAGGGCAAACCCGTCTGGTATCTGGTGCCGGACGGTGTGGTTCAGTACATCAACAAGTACGGTCTTTACGTCCACGACGCCCACACATCGACCACCCCGCTGGCGGTCCAACCGTCGAACGCGATATCGAGAACGGACCGCGAGAACCCCCCAGGAGCACGTTGTGAGTGAGCCTCGTTCCAAGAAGGACAGGAGTCCCGATCCGGAGAACGCACCGGGACCGGATTCGCTCCACGAGACCGGTCTCGAGACCCCGCACGGACAGTCGGGGCACAAAGTCGCTCCGTGGACCTCGGAGGTGCCCCGAGTGGCCGGGCCGGCACCCGTGATCGAGCTGGACGGCGCCATCGAAACCGCTCCGGTCAAGCCGTTGGGACCACGCCGGCTGGCCCGGCTGCAACGGGAAATGGCCGAGCACGCGCAGGAAATTCACCAGGCCGAACAGTCGAATGCCGGGCAAGTGGATGAAGACCTGCTTCTGAAGCAGCAACGATTCGCGGAACTCGCGCTGCGCGCGGCCGCGGCCAATGAGCAGGACCGCCAAGATGCCCAGGCCGCGCTGAAAGCCCGTGACGCCGAACAGGGACATGGTGCGGGGGCAGGCCCACATGCCACGCCGGGCGAGGAAACCATTACGGTAACATTTCCTCAGTCCGCCGCCGCGGGTTCCTCCCTGGCCGCGGACCCGTTGCGGGTCGATCCCGGGCACTTCCCGAGTTCTCCCCTCGCTACCGCATCGAATCCGCACACCGTGACGATCAACGTGGTTCCGGCGGCGCCGTCATCCGGGGAGAGGATCGAGGTGGAACCTCACGTTCCACCGTTGGACGACCCAATTGATTCCGATGCCGGCCGGTCGGACCAGGACGGCGCCCCTGGTACGCCCGTTCGTGCCGTGGACGCCCAAGGCTTGGACCTACTCGAGCCCAAGGACTACAAGCAACAATCCGGGGCCGTGGTGGCCCTGCTCGTGTTGCTGGTCCTGGTCATTGCCGCGCTCATTGCTCTGCTCATCATTTTTATGCTCTAACGCTTAGTCTTTGGAAGGACTCACCCCTCTGTGACTGCATTCCCCGAATCCGTCGAGATCATTCGCACCGCCGCCCTGGCCGCGGACGAGAAGAAGGCCGAGAACATTGTGGCCTTCGACGTCAGTGACTCCTTGGCCATCACCGACGCCTTCATGGTCGCGTCCGCCCCCAATGAACGCCAGGTCGCCGCGGTGGTCGACGCCATTGAGGACAAGCTCATCCAAGAGCACAAGGTCAAGCCGCTGCGCCGCGAAGGCCGAGGCGAGGGCCGCTGGGTCCTGCTCGACTTCGGCGACATCGTGATCCACGTGCTCCACGACGAGGACCGTGCGTTCTACGCCCTGGAGCGTCTCTGGGGGGACAGCCCCAAGATCTCGCTGAACCTTCCCGAACAGGTTTCCACCTCGAACGACGACGCCGCGCCGGGCGCCTCCCACACCGAATAACGGTCGGTGTCCGGGCGGTCACGCCGCGGCAGACTCGATTTGCACGGCGGGTGAACGACTGTTTAGGATAAATGCGTTGCCCACGAGGAACACCACGGAAAGCGCACTGACAACCGGAAGTGGTTGTTAGTAATAACTGTGGTACAGTCTTCGAGGTAAAGCACGGGGCTATGGCGCAGCTGGTAGCGCACCTGCATGGCATGCAGGGGGTCAGGGGTTCGAATCCCCTTAGCTCCACAATCGAAAATCAAGAAAATGCCCCGCCTTATGGTGGGGCTTTTTTGTGTTCATGCTCACCCCGCGTCCCATTCACGCAACGCGCGCCGATCCCTATAGAATCGGCCCATGCCGACCCGTCATTCGGGGGACGGCTCCCTTTCCGTCACATCCGGTGTTGCGCTGGGCGCAGCCTTAGTGTTGGCGCTGGGGACTGTACTTTCCCCCCTCTTGTTCCCCCTCGACCCGGACGAGGACACCAGCGCTGTCAGCTGCACGACCTACGGTCTTGCGGCCGATGATCCGCGCGCGGAACCCACACAGATCATCGACGCGAGCTTCCGGGCTGGCACCAGCTACTCCGCCGCGGGAGATCTCGGGGAGATGGCGCAGACCTTCACTCACAACGGTCTCACGGGGCAGTATCACGTGATTGACGGGGGCGTGGACACGAACAAGCCCGTGGGACTGGTGATGCATTTGCATGGCGACGGCGCCCGGGAATACCACGATCCCAGCGGCCGAGTGACGTGTCTGGCCGCCGTGGCTGCCTCCCACAACGCATTGCTCGTGGTGCCTCGCAGTCCCGATAAAACTGAGTCCCCCACCTGGTGGGAAGACCTCAAAGGTAACCGCGACTGGCTGACGTCCCTGGTGAACGATCGGATCCTGCGGGATTATCCCGTGGACCGCAACCGCATCACCTGGATGGGGTACTCCGGAGGCGCAGAGATGCTCAGCTACGGGATTCTCGCGGGACCTCGGGACCTGGTGACCGGGGGAGCAGTCATGGTCGGCGGCGGGGGAGCCCCCCAGGGTCTCACGACGGACCCCACCGAGTCCCAGCTGGAGACCATGCCCCTGTGGTGGGTCACGGGCAGGAAGGACGACGGCTCGTCCACATCGGCCCCGTTCGATGCGGTGAGCGCCGCGGAGTCCGGCGCGGCATTCTACGACGACCAAGGCTTCGAGCGAGTCGATCTGGAGCTGCTGGCCGGTCATAACCACTACGACATGCCGGACGCTCGTATTCTCGATGACCTGATGAAAACCGCCGAGCGAGACCGCTGAGAACCGCTCGATCCACCCGGGTGGTGGGTTCACCGACCCGGCGGGGGTGAACTCGTGTCCGGTGCGCGCAACGCCGCGTGCAGTCGCTCAGATTGGTCGAATAGTGCGTGGTGCCCGCCGCGCAGCCGTAACACCTGCGCGCCCCCCGTGGTGAACGTACGCCAGGACTCCACGGCGCTCGGCGGGGCCGTGGTGTCGCCGTCCGCGGCCACTACCAACAGCGGAGTGCTCAGTTGGGCCGGTTCCCCGTGGTAGTTCAAGGAGGCGGTCAGGTCCGCCCGCAGGGGGTCGAGCACCATGGCGCGCATTCCCGGGTCTTCCAACAGTTCAGCGGGAGTGCCACCCAGGCCCACGAGCCACTCAATCAGCGCGTGATCGTCATGCAGCGCGGCCGCCAGCTCGGGGCTCGGATCCGGTGGCGGTGCTTTGGCGGACACCACGAGACGCCGGACACGGCCCGGACGTTCGCGTTCCATGCGGTTCACGAACTCGGCGGCGAGCAACGCGCCGAAGGAGTGCCCCAGGACATCGGTGGGTAAGTCATCGGAATCGAGAACCGGTAGCAATGCCGCGGTGGCCTCGTCGACCGCCTCCCGTACGGATGCCGCGGCCGGCTCGGCCATGCGCGCTTCCCGGCCGGGGCGGCGGTGGGCGAGAACCTCGACGTCGTGGGCTGCCAGCGAGCGCCCCGTCAGCCCCCCGGCGCCGGCGTGGGGAAAGAAGACGAGACGGCGCTGTGGGACGCCGTTAGGCGTCACCCAGCGGGCAAGAACATTATCGGTAGCCATGCTGGGCACGCTAGCACCGTGCCGCGGGAAACTCACCGGGTAGGTCGGGGTGTGCCGTCAAGGATGAGTACGCGTGGGCCAACAGTCCGCTCAGACCGCCGTCCCGCATGGCTCGGCGCTGTCGTTCGGCCCCTGTTCCGCGCGAGAGCATGCGCTCCAGGCCGTGCTGCACCACTGACCGGTCCTCGGCGCCGTCGAAGTACGGCTGGAGCCGCTCGAAAGTCTCGTGGACGAGATCCGCCGCGGGCTTCTGGATTCCCGTGGCGGGGTCCATGAGGCAACCCGACAGCCCGAATTTCGCCGATTGCCACGCCGCGACCTCCAGCAGCTCGGGTGGCATGTGGGCGACCACTGCAGTGTCGAGGACCATGCGCACCAAAGCCCTGATGAGCAGGGCAATGACCACGGCGTCTCCGGCTTCGAGCTGAACGTCGCATGCTCTGACTTCCAGGGTGCCGTGAGCAAAAGAAATCCGCGCGAGCCAGGCCAGGGTGCTGGGGCTCTCGACCACGTCGAAACTCAGGAGGGCGTCCAATCGGGCCCGGTAATCGGCCAGGTCGTCGAACTGCGGAGGAATGCCGTTGGCCACCCATCGGCGGTAGTGAATGGAACGCCACGAGGCGAACCCGCTGTCGGAGCCGCGCCACACGGGCGAATTGGCACCCAAGGCCACCACGAGCGGCAGCCACGGGCGCAAACCGTTGAGCGCTCGCACCCCTTCGTCGAAAGTGTTCAACCCAATGTGCACGTGCATGCCGTTGAGGTACTGGTCGGCCGCGATGGCCGGCGTCATGCCCGCCAGCCGGTGGTAGCGCTCACCGGGGGTGACTTGGGCGGCTGCCAGGGCAATGTCGGGTGCGGTACCCGTTGCCGCGACGTCGAAGCCCATGGACCCGGCGACGGCGGCGAGTTCGCGGCGAAAACTCAGCAGCGAGTCGAGCGCCGCCGCAGCGTTGCTGAACACGGGGGAGGTGTGCTCGAGTTGGCAGGTGAGCCATTCAGGGGTGGCCTTGCCGCCGCCGGCGTCAATGGCGAGCAGAGTTTCGGCCTGCTGCGGGGCGGGTGTCGCGGGCAACTGGGTGCCGCGGTCAACAAGGAGAAATTCCTCTTCGATACCGAAAGTGGTCACTATTCGTAGCCCCACAATCTCCCGACAGCGGGCTCAACAACGGATGAAGGAACGGTTCGCAGTCTAACGCCTGGCCGTCAATTCATTGCTGAAATTTTCACCTGGGTGGCTGGACGGGGACCGCCGGTCTCTATCATCTACAACCGATTGGTTGTACATTGTAAATATGAGCCAGATCACGGAGGAGCGGACCGACGGTTTGTTCCATGCCCTAGCGGACCGGACACGGCGCGACATCCTCCGCCGTGTGCTCTCTGAGGGGCAGTCGATTTCGGCTTTGGCCGCGAACTACAACATGTCGTTCGCGGCAGTACAGAAACACGTTGCCGTTCTGGAGCGCTCAGGGTTGCTCATCAAGCAGCGCCGGGGTCGCGAACAGTACGCACGCGGCGACGTGGAGGCCGTACGATCCGTGGCATCACTGCTCAATGAGTTCGAGCAGGTGTGGCGAGACCGCATCGACCGCATCGAGGAACTACTGAAGGACAGTTGAGATGCCAGTCATCGAGGTCACCAAAGACGTAGACACCCATTCGATCACGATCGTCGCGGAATTCGCAGCGACGGTGGAACGGTTGTGGGAGCTGTACGCGGATCCCCGCCAGCTCGAGCAAGTGTTTGGCCCACCCACCTACCCGGCCACGTTCGTGGAACACGAACTGACGGAGGGCACTACCAGCAAGTACTTCATGACGAGCCCCGACGGGGAGAAGTACCCGGGTCTGTGGCGGATCACGAGTGTGGATCGGCCCAACGGGTTCACGTTCGAGGATTTCTTCGCGACCGAGAATTTCGAACCGGCCGAGGACCTGCCCGCCTCCGAGTGCAGCTACTCGTTCAAACCGACCGCGGAGGGCGTCCGCGCCACATACGTGTCGGTGTTCACCTCCGCCGAGGCTTTGCAGGAGGTTCTCGACATGGGTATGAAGGAGGGAGCGACCTCCTCGATCAATCAAATCGACGCATTCCTGAGTGCCTGATCATCGAACCGGAAAGGCCCATGCCCTTGATGCGCATCACCCACCAGCTACCCAATCTGTTCACCGCCGCGCGCCTCGTGGCGACCGTTCCCCTGGTCCGTCGCATCCGCACCGGGCGCACCGGAGTGGGAACCGCGGTGGGTGTTGCGGCATGGGCCGCTACGGACTGGGTCGACGGCAGGTTGGCGCGCCGTATGCAGTGGGAATCCGTGATCGGTAGGGCGCTTGATCCCATCGCGGATCGTGCGGGGATTGCCGTCATTGCGTGGAGCCTCACCAAGGCGGGGGAGCTACCTCGGCGCGTACCCAGCACGGTATTGACCGTGGACATCGCCACATCCCTGCTGACGACCCAGGCCGCCTCGCGCGGCAAACTGCGCGTGTCGTATCTGGGGAAGGTCCGCAGCACCATACTTTTTGTCGCGTTGGTGGTGGCCGCGGCAGGTCCGAGGACGCGACGCCGGCTGGGGAGGATTCCCCACGCGCTGGCGGATCTCGGGGCCGTTCTGCACGTGGTAGCCGGCGTCAGGTACATTCGGGCAGCCCGTCCATTGCGTGGCACCTACGCTTGACGCATGGGCGCGTGGGAAACCGAATCGGGTGTCGTGCGGTTCCCGGACGGGCGAGCCGTGCGCGGGACCGGGGTGCGGCGGCGTCGGCGAGGGACGGAGGCGCCAGAATTCGCGGTCTACTTACTCAGCAAGGACCCCCGCATCGACGCGTGGCCGTATCGCTGGGTCGAGTGGCCGGACTTCCGTCTTCCCGCGCACACCGACGATGCCGTGGCGGCGCTGCGTGAAGCCCACGAACGGGCGGTGTCCGAACGCGTGGAGATCGCGTGCGGCGGGGGAGTGGGACGCACGGGAACGGCCATCGCCCTGCTCGCCGTGATGAGCGGGATGACCACCGACGACGCCGTGGCTTGGGTTCGCGCCCGGTATCACCCGCGTGCCGTGGAGACTCGCGGTCAGCAAGCGTGGCTCAAGCGGGCGGCCGAGCTCATGTAACAAACTAGGCCCATGGGAAATGGTGGGGATCGTCCAATCCGGCGGCGAGTGCCTCCCTTTCTGGTTCTCACGATGGCTGTGGTGATCGCCGGGTCGATCTCCTCCGGCCTGGTCGACGCCGCGGTGTGCGCTCTAGTGGCCGTGATCGGTGCCGCGCGGAGTCTGTTACGGCGTGATCCGTGGACCCACGCGGATGACCTGACCACGTTGCGGCTCGGGCTCATCGTGATTGTCACCGCGTTGATCCTGGTCGGGGATGGCCCGGGGTTTTCCTGGAGCGCCGTGGCGCTGGGTGGGGCGGCGCTGGCCATGGACGGTTTGGATGGAAAGATTGCGCGTAGCACCGGGAGCACCCGCGCCGGCGCGCTGTACGACGAGACCGTGGACGCGCTGTTCATCCTCATTCTGTCCGTGGCACTCGTTGCCCTGTGGGGACCGTGGTGCCTGATCCCGGGACTGATGTACTACGTGTTCCACCTGGTAGCCGCGCTCCGCCCGGCGTGGCGGCGGCGGCTGCCCCCCTCCCTGAGCCGCAGGGTGATTGCCGCCGCGCAGGGAATCCTTCTGCTCGTCGCGGGCACGCCGATTGCGGTGGCCGTCCCACCGTTCGGGGTGCTCTGCGTCGCGGCCGCGGTGGTGTCGGTGCTGTACTCGTTCGGGCGGGACATCGCGTGGTTGGAATCTCACGGCGGCCGCTCCGGCGACTGATCCGATCCGCGACACAGACACGACCGTGGGCATTGTCGTGGCCCGTCCGGCAGCGTGCTGACCATAGACTGAATCGCATGCATCAGCCAGAACAGGATCACGCACTTGTGCTCGAGTCTCGGACCGTGCTGCCCACCGATCATGGTGTCTTCACCACGTGCGCCTACACTTTTGGCGACGTCACGCACGTGGCCATGTTGATGGGCGATCCGGCTCAGGTCGAGGCGCCGATCGTGCGTATGCACAGCGAGTGCCTCACCGGCGACACCCTCGGTTCACACCGCTGCGACTGCGGCGATCAATTGGAAGCGGCACTGCAGGCCATTGCTGCGGAGGGCACGGGGATTCTGTTGTATCTGCGCGGCCATGAGGGCCGCGGGATCGGTTTGGCCGCCAAGCTGCGGGCCTACGCGCTGCAGGATGACGGCATGGACACCGTGGATGCCAACCGGGCGCTGGGTCTGCCGGACGATGCCCGGGATTACACCGCGGCCGCGGAAATGCTCCGGCACCTGGGAGTGCCCACGGTCCGCCTGTTGTCCTCCAACCCGGCCAAGGCGGAAGCCCTGACCAGCCTGGGTATCACGGTGGCGGATCGGGTGGTGCTACCGGTTCTGGACCGGCCCGAGAACTCCCATTATCTGCAGACCAAACGTCGGCGCATGCGCCATGACCCGCTGGCCGGCCGGGTCTCCGTGCAGGAAGACACCTTCCCGGTGTACCGGACCCTGGCCGAGTATCCGGAAGTCGTTGCGCAATTGGCCCAGAGCGCGGACGGTTTCATTGCGGCCCGCGGCGGGGACGCGGAATTCGTCTCCGGCGAGGCCGATCGCACCCACCTGCATCATCTACGGGCAGCGGTGGACGCGGTGCTGGTGGGGGCCACCACCGTGACCCGGGACGACCCGCAGCTCACGGTACGAGCCGCGCAGGGGGACAACCCGGTGCGTGTCCTGCTGGATCCGCGAGCCCGGATTCCCGTGAGCAGCCGCGTGCTGCAATCCCCGGATGCCCGAACCCTGTGGTTGGTCGGTCAATGCGCCGAGGTGCCTACCGGGATCGGCGAGCACGTTGAGGTGGTGCGACTCCCCGCGGGGTCGGCACCGACCACCAGCGGGTCCGACGGCGCCCGGGGCACCTCGGTGGACCCCGCAACGGTTCTGAGCGTGGTGCGGGAACACGTGAGCGGCTCCATCCTGGTGGAGGGCGGCGGTACAACGGTGTCCGCGTTCCTGGCCGCGGGTGTACTGGATCGACTGTTCCTGACCGTGGCACCGGTGTTGATCGGGGACGGGGTCCCCGGGGTTCGTTTCGAAGGGTCGAACGTCATGGGGGAGGCGCTGCGCGCACCGTTCCGCCGGTACACGTTCGAGGACGACGTCTGCACCGAATTCGTGCTCAGCCAGGCCGCCGGAGCGCACGACGCCGCGCAGGTCGCCGGGCAATCCGCCGCCCAGCCCGTCGGGCACCTGACGGTGCAGAACGCGGGTCAGGGCCCCGAGACCCGGTAGCCGGGTCGAGCCGCGCGTCGCCACGCTCCCCGGGCCAGGACCGCGGCCCCGGGGAGCGTGGACACAACCGCGAGCACCCCGTAACCGGTGGCCGCGGTCACGGCCTGGCCCGCCGGAACACCCATCGCGGGTGCCAGCGCCCCGACCGAAAATTCTCTGACACCCCAGCCACCCACTCCCACCGGCACGCTCATCGACGCCAACCCCACGGTCGCGACCGGCGCGTGAACCGGCCCACCCAGCTGCGCCATGGCCAGGAGGAACAGCCCTATGAGGGTGAGCACGCTCAGAGCGGAGGCGCTCCACACGATGAGCTGGCGGCGCGCGGGCACCCCGCGCAAGCAGACGATTGCCGCGGCCAGGAACAGTGCGGCGGCAACCGCCGCGACGACCGCCGCCGGCCACTGCGCTTCACCCTGCTGCGCGCTCGCACCCACCACGAGAGCTGTGACGATGAACAAGCACGCCGTGGCGCTGAGTCGTTCGGCACCCACGGCCAGCACCGGGGACCACCACCGCCGCCGCCCCCGGTGGCGGTAGACGGCTACGCGTGCGACGTCCCCGCCCAGACCACCGGGTAGGACCATGTTGCCGAAGGCCGAGGCGTAACAGTCGCCCCATGCCCTCCGGAAGCTGAGGTGGATCTGCTGCTCGGCGGCCAACGCTTTCCAGCGGACCGCCTGCGTCAGCGCGACGATCAGACCCGCGGCCAGCGCGGCGAGCACGGTCAGCGGAGAGAGCACCCGCCACCCGGCCAGCAGCGCCTGGAGTCCGACCGCGTGAGCCGTCAACCCCAGCAGCAGGAGGGTCACCGCGGCCAGTACGGTTCGTTGGAGCCAGCGCGCGCTCACGGACTCAATGGTCCCGGCGGGCGTCCACCAGTACGTCGCAGTGATCCACGGTCACGTTCAGGTGGTCCGCGGCCTGCCGATTGCGGGTCTCGAGCCAATCTCGGGCCTCGACCTCCAGTTCGGGAGAAGCCTCAACGGCGGCCGCCACGCGTTCGGTCAGGAACCGACGGGTGAATTCCGTATCCCTGGGTGCGTTCAGCTGCCAGGCGCTGTTGCCGTGCGTGGTGTGGATTCCGCGTTCCCGGGCGGTCCGCAGCATGGCCTCGCCCCCTTCCGCCCCCAGTTTGCCGTCCCGGCGCTGGTGATCGGCAAAGGCTTGAGCAAGCTCGGGGTCGCGGGGATCCGCGGGCTCCAGGTGCCAGTCCGCGGTGATGCTCAGCAGGAACAACCCCACGCCGTGGTGGGTGGTCAGGGTGGTGAGGATGGCCTCCACATCGTCCTGGGTGAGCACGTCCAGGACCGCGCTGCAGGTCAGCATCAGCGTGCCCGGGGCGGGACGTTCGGGGAGGTGGTTGTCCAGGGCCGCGGGTAGGTCGGACAACGGCGTCACGACGGTGTCCGCGTCCGTCAGGTGCTGGGTGGCGATCTCCAGGGAGGGTTCGTGGGCGTCCACGAGCAGCCAGTTGATGCTGCGACCGGGCAACCGGGGGCTCAGATGCCGCCGGAACCACGCCGCCGATTTTCCGGTGCCGGCGCCCAGATCCACGACCGTCAGCGGGGTCCGCCCGGTGGGATCCGCAGCCAGGAGGGCCTGCGCGGCACGGTCCAGCAAGGGTAGGGACTGTTGTCGGGCGGCGTCGTCGAACGGAACGCGAGCCTCGAGCCAGTCCTGGGCGGCGCCAATCATTGCGGGTTCCTCTCACTCGGTAACTCGGTTGCGGAGCCGGCTCCGCACGAGGCCACGGCGCCCAGTAAGTCGCGGGCGGTGTCCTCCCACGTGCGAAGGCCCGGACGGTGCCTCGCGGCGGCGTCGCGCAGTTGCTCGCGATGCTCGGTGTCCGTCAGCCAGCGAGTCAGCGCCGTCACCCACTGCTGCCGCACGAGGGGCAGGGCCCGGCCCGCGGCCAGCGCCTCCTCGGCCCCCGTGTGTGCGCTCACCAGGGCGGGGATCGCGGCGGAGGCGGCTTCCGTGACGACCATCCCGAAGGTTTCCCGCTGGGAAGGCAGCAGGAGGAGATCCGAGGCTGCCAGAAGGTCGTCCACGGCCTGTGGCTCAAGTTCACCGACAATGCTCACACTATCCCGCGGCAGCGCGGCACACGCCTCCTCGAACCGTTGCGTGTAGGCCGGATCGGTCGGGGGCCCAGCAAAGGTGCAGTGCCACCCGGCCACCCCGGACTCCGCGAGCGCGCTCAGGACTCGCGCGAGGAACAGCTGATTCTTGTTGTCCTCCAGGGCGCCGATACACACCAGGTGCCATCCGGTGGCGGTGCCGCTGGCGGGCTCGCGTTGCCTGACACCCGGCGCGGCCACGGTGGCGTCCAGGCCGTACAGGTCACGTATCTGATCGGCGGCGTGGTGGCTGGTTGTGACGACGGCGCCCGCGGCCGCCAGGTTCGCCCGCTCGCGCTCCCGCGCGGCCGGGTTCGCCAGGGCCAGGGGGGCGTGCACGAGCTGGATGAGCGGCACCGCCGCCTCGAGCGGTTCACGCAGACTGCATCCGATCAGACCGTCCACGATGACCGGTTCGGTGCCGTGCGCGGCCAGGTGACGCAGGGCGGCGTCGTCCTGGGCGGACGGGGCGGGCCACGTCCCGGGAAGTGCGTGGCGCGTGATGGCACCGTGCGCGGCGTCGGCCACGGCGCGGTTGTAGCGCAGCCCGCCGCTGACCCGCCCGAGATCCGGTTCGATGAGTACGGTCATGGGCGCCCGGGCACGGTGTAGGCGACCTTGGCGCGGGGGTTCTCGGTGAGGGTCACGGTGATTCCGACATCCGGTCGATCGCTCAGGGAATCGGCCAATTTTTGACCGATGTACTGCGCGGTGGCCTCGGTGGTGGAGAGCATGCCCGCGAAGTCCGGGTGCTCGTCCAGGTTGGCGTAGCGCAGGGGGGACAGCGCTTGATCGAGGAAGTCCATGGCCTGGCCGATGTCCAGGACCACGGCGTGTTCGTCCAGTTCGGCGCGGGAGAAGGTGGCCTCCACCGTGAGTGTTGCGCCGTGCATCCCCTGGGCCGGGCCGAAGAACTCGTCGGGCAGGCTGTGGGCGATCATCACGTGGTCGTTGACGGTGAGGCTGTACATGGTTCTCCTGCTCGGGTGGATGGAGTGCTCCGGGTGGCGTCCTGTTCGGCGGGCCGCTCAGTAGGTCAGCACATGACAGAGGGTGGTGCGGGCCAGATCGGTGTTTGCGGTGATCCGGTCCATGACCTCCGGGAGGTCTTCCCGGGGCGACGCGCCGGTCAGTAGCGCATCAAAGCGTTCATCGCGCAGGGCGCGCAGCGCGGTCCGCAGTCGCTCGGCGCGTGTGCGTCGTGCGCGCTGTCCCGCGGCGACCTGACCCACCTGACTGGCCACGATGGACAGTCGCCGGGCGTGGAAGTCCGCGCCCAGGGGGACCGCGGGGGCACGGGACCCGAACCATGAGGCCTCGACCACTGTGCCGTCGTCTCCGATGATCTCCAGGGCGCGCGCCAGGCCCTGTTCGGTGCCGGAAGTATGGATGACGATGTCGTTGTCCGCAGACGCATTGCTCGGGTCCACGGCGGTGAGACCCAGAGATGTCAGCAACCGGCGCCGATCCGGAGTGGTTTCCAGGACTTCGAGACGATCCAGCGCCATTCCGGAGGCCAGCAGCGCCGTGGCGGTACCGATCATGCCGGCACCGATGACGGCCACCCGATCCGCAATGCGCGGGGGCTGCTGCCAGAGGATGTTCAGACCGGTCTCGGCCGCGCCGGCCAGCAATGCCCGGTGGTCGGGGACGTTGTCGGGAATGCGCTGGACGTCCTCCGTGGTGACCACGTGGTGGGTGTGGTGCGGCAACAACCCGAACACCCGTGCACCGAGCCAGTCCGAGGGGCCCTCGTCGACGACACCCACGCCCAGATAGCCGTAGGACACGGGGAAGGGGAAATCCCCCAGTTGCTGGGGCGCTCGCATCAGATGCGCAATGGAGTCCGGAACGTTTCCGGTGTGGACCAGGGTCTCCGTGCCGCGGGACACGGCCGTGGCCACGGTGCGGACCCGCAGCTCACCCGCGGTGACATCAGCGTGGGGTTCGGGAACCTCACGCCACGCGCCCGTGCCTGCCGATTCCGTCCAGTACTGCCAACCCATGGTTGCCACCCTATCTGCATGTCGTAGCGATAGTCCGGGTTGCGGCCGCGTGAACTAGCCTGGACCGAATGATTCAGTGGTTCGAGCGGCATCAAGTCGCCCTGTACGTGGGATCCATTGGGATTGCCGCCATCGTGGGCCTCACGATGCCCGGGATCGCCGCACCCGCGGAAACACTGATCAATCCCGTGCTCGCCCTGTTGCTGTATGCGACCTTCCTGGGCATCCCGTTCACTCGGCTGGGTGACGTCCTTCGGAACTGGGCATTTCTCAGGTCCACGCTGTGGCTCAATTTCGTGCTGGCGCCGGTGGTGGTGTTCGGTCTCTCGCGCTTCGTCGCACACGACCAGGCCTTGCTCGCGGGTGTCCTCTTGGTGCTGCTGTGTCCGTGCGTGGACTACGTCATGGTCTTCACGGGCCTGGCCGGTGGTGCCCACGAGCGACTCCTTGCAGCTTCTCCCGTGCTCATGCTTGTGCAGATGCTGCTCCTGCCGGTCTATCTGTGGCTCATGGCCGGTGCGGACATGGTTTCGGTCGTGGAGTTCGGCCCGTTCGTCGAGGCCTTTGTGCTGTTGATTGCGTTGCCACTCGCAGCCGCAATCCTGACCCAGCTGGCGGCCCGAACACGTGCGGGTCGCGTCCTGGGCGCCGCCGCAACGGCCGCGATGGTCCCGCTCATGATGCTCACCCTGGCCGTTGTGGTCGCCTCACAAATCGCCGGGGTCCGCGCGCAGCTATCGGCCCTGCTGGTGGTGATCCCGTTGTTCCTCGCGTTTGCGCTAATCATGTTCTGCCTGGGGCAGTGGCTGGGCCGACGCGGCGGCTACGACGTCCCCGCGCGACGCGCGCTCGTCTTCTGCGGTGTCACGCGCAATTCCCTGGTGATCCTTCCCCTGGCCCTCGCGCTGCCCGCGGCGTTGGGCATGGCCCCGCTCGTGGTGGTCACCCAGACACTGGTGGAATTGCTGGTCATGGTGGCCATGGTTCGTCTGGTGCCCAGCTTCATTCGCACCTGATTGGGGTATCGGGCGGTTCGATCCGGGCTGCGCCGCTCGCGGGACGGCACCGCGTATTTTCCTGATTTTCACGAACCACCCCTTGACGCACCCGTTGAGTGAATCTAGATTCACCAGTGATGAATAAAGATTCAACTACCCAGGTTTCGGCCGCTGAACCCTTCGAGGCGGCCCGCGACGCGAGGACACAAGCGCGGCGTCGTCAATTGTTGGCCGCGGCCGTGAAGGTGCTGCAGGGCAAGGGCAGCGAGCAGATGTCCATGCAGAGCGTCGCGCAGGAAGCCGGCGTGAGCGTGGGGCTGATCTACCGGTACTTCACGAACAAGGAAGACGTGCTGCGCAGCGTGATCGTGGGGGTACTCGAGGACATCGATGCCCGCGTGCCGGCGGCGATTCTCGCTGCGGGGGACGACCCCGTGGATCGAGTGGCCGCCGGATTCGACGCGTATTGCCGGGTGATTGCGGAGAACAATGAGGCCGCCGTAATCACCTACCGCGAGAGCAGCAGGCTGTCCGCCGAGAACCGAACGGTCATCAAGAACTTGGAAATGGGCTCCGTTCAACCCCTGGGCCGGGCAACCCAGGAGGCCGTGGAGGCCGGACTCTTCGCCCCCGTGGACGTGGATTTGTTCGCCTACAACCTGGTGCTGCTCGCCCACGGGTGGGCCCTGAAGTCCTGGTACTTCCAGCCCCAGCACACCGTGGACAGCTACATCCGCGGGCAGCTGGGCCTCGTGTTGTCCGCCGCCCTGGCCCCCGACCATCACACCGAGTACACCCGTTACCTCACCGCGAAAGAGGACTGAGCCATGACCGTAGAACCCACCGCATCCGCCGCACCCGAGTTCGAGGACATTCTGTACGAAATCGACGGTCCCACCGCCGTGATCACCATGAATCGCCCGCAGCGCTACAACGCGTTCCGCGCCCTGACCGTGCACGAGCTGATCACGGCGTTCCGGTTGGCGTGGGCGGACCGGGGCGTGCAGGCCGTGATTCTCACGGGTGCGGGCGAGAAGGCCTTCTGCACCGGCGGAGACGTCAAACAGCGCGCGGAAACCGGTGACTACGGACCGTCCCCGTCCGGGATGTTCGAGATCGGCAACCTGCACAAGACCATCCGCGACATCCCCAAACCCGTGATTGCCGCGGTCAACGGCCTGGCCATCGGCGGCGGCCACGTGCTGCACGTGATCTGTGACCTGACGATCGCCTCCTCCACGGCGCGCTTCGGTCAGTCCGGGCCCAAGGTCGGCTCCTTCGACGCCGGTTTCGGCTCCGCGTACCTGGCCCGGGTGGTGGGGGAGAAGCGCGCCCGAGAGATCTGGTACCTGTGCCGACAGTACGACGCCCACACCGCAGAAGGTTGGGGTCTGGTCAACGCCGTGGTGGACCCCGACCAGCTCCTGCAAGAGGCCAAATCCTGGGCCGCGGAGATCGCGGAGAAGTCACCCACGGCCCTGCGCTTCCTCAAGCAGTCCTTCAACGCGGACACGGACCACCAGGCGGGACTGTCCAACCTGGCGATGTCGGGGCTGGACCTGTTCACCGAATCCCCGGAGGGCCGGGAGGGTGCTGCCGCCTTTGCCGAAAAGCGGATGCCCGATTTCAACGGCCACGTGATCAGCCATTGAGCCTAACGGTTCAGGAAATCATCGTGACAACATCAGCCGACCGTGAGACCAAGGAGTTCGCACCATGGAGATGACCCTCAGCCCGGCCCAGGAGGAACTGGTGGCTGCAGCCAGCGGTCTCCACGAGAAACTGGCCGCCGGCTACCGCGAGCGCGAAACGGCCCGTCGGATCGAACCGGAACTGCGCCGAGAGATCGGTGCTCTGGGGTTGATCGGCCCGGAACTGCCGTCCGAGTACGGTGGCCGCGACCTTCCTCGTCTGACCTCCGGGTTGATCGTGGAACAGATCGCCCGCGGTGACTTCAACGTGGGATACCTGCAGATCGTGGGGTCACTGGTGGGCCAGATCCTGGCCAGCAACGCCACGGCGGAAACCGCCGGCAAGTACGTTCCGCGGATCACCAGTGGTGAGGGCATCGTGGGGATCGGACTGTCCGAACCGGACGCCGGTTCGGACGCCGGCAACCCGCGCATGGCCGCGCGCAAGGACGGTGACTCCTGGGTCATCGACGGCGTGAAGTCCATGTCGTTCGTGACCCAGTCGGAGGCCACGGTGCTTTTCGCCCGTACCGACCCCGAGGCCGGTCGCGGCCGGGGCATCAGCGCGTTCGTCGTGGACATGGACAGTCCCGGGGTGCGGATCGAACCGGTAGAAGACGCCGGCACCCGGGCCGTGGAGCGGGGCCTGATCCACTGCGACGGCGTGCGCGTACCGGCCTCGAACCTGCTGGGCACCGAGGGCGCCGGGTTCACCCAGGTGATGCAGGGCTTCGACTTCTCCCGTGCCCTCATCGGCCTGCAGTGCCTGGGGACCGCGGAGATCACGGTCGAGGAAACCTGGGACTACGTCAGTCACCGCCAGGCCTTCGACCAGCCGTTGTCTAAGTTCCAGGGCGTGTCCTTCCCGCTGGCGGAAGCGGAAACTCAACTCACCGCGGCGCGCCTGCTGTGCTTGCGGACCCTCCACCTGAAGGACACGGGCCAGAACCACACCAAGGAAGCCGCCATGTGCAAGTGGTGGGCCCCCAAGGTCGCCCACGACGCCATCACCCAGTGCCTGTTGCTGCACGGGCAGTTCGGTTATCGCACGGACAAGCCCATTGAGCAGCGCATGCGCGACGTGCTCGGTCTCCAGATCGGGGACGGCACCGCCCAGATCATGAAACTCATCATTGCGCGGCAATCCGCCGGCCGACAGTTCGCCCCGTAACTCGGACCCACCCGCTCCGCACCGAGGAAAGGACCTCACACCATGACCGCTCAGACTTCAGAATCCCCCACCCCTCGCGTGGCCATCGTGACCGGCGCCGGACAGGGCATCGGCGCGGCCATTGCCCAGCGCCTCGCCCAGGACGGGCTCCGCGTGGTCATCGCCGATCTCAATGAAGAGACCGCGAACGCCACCGCCGAGCGCATCGGCGAGCAGGCCATGGGGGTGCGTGCCGATATCACCAGCTCCGACGACGTCGCCGCCCTCGTTTCGCACGTGCTCGACACCTGGGGATCCATCGACGTGCTGGTCAACAACGCCGGGTGGGACAAGGTGGGCCCGTTCTTGGACAGCGCCCCTGAGACCTGGGAACGGGTCATCGGCATCAACCTGATGGGCACCCTGACCGTGAGTCACGCGGTGATGAGCGTGATGAAGGAACAGGGGTCGGGCACCGTGATCAACATCGGTTCCGACGCCGCGCGCGTGGGTTCCACGGGCGAGGCCGTCTATTCCGCGTGCAAGGGCGGGCTGGTGGCCTTCTCCAAGACGATGGCGCGCGAACTGGCCCGCTACGGGGTGACGGTCAATGCCGTGTGCCCGGGGCCTGCCGATACGCCCCTGTTCGAAGAGATCGGCAAGGAAAATCCGAAGCTGCGCGAATCCCTCGAGCGCGCCATTCCGCTGCGTCGCCTGGCCCAACCGGAGGACTTGGCCAACGCTGTTGCCTTCATGGCCTCCCCCCGGTCCAACTACATCACCGGCCAGACGCTGTCCGTCAGCGGTGGCCTCACCATGATCTGACGCTGCGGGCAGCTCACGCGGCCGCCAGCCGCCAACCGTCCCAGCGTGCAAAGGAGCACCCGTCATGACCACGTATGAAACCCTCCTGACCCAGGACATCATTGACCACAACACCCAGGCCGGTTACTGGGACGGTCAGATTCTCACCGACCATTTGGACCGGGCCGTGGCGCGCGATCCGAACGCCGTCGCCTCCGTGGACTCGCGCGGGTCATTGACCTACGGCGAACTGGCCCAGCAGGTGGAGCGCGCCGCGCACGGTCTGATCCAGCTGGGCGTGGGCCGCGGTGACGTGATCTCGTTGCAGCTGCCCAACTGGAAGGAATGGGTGATTCTCCACCTGGCCGCGGTGCGAATCGGGGCGGTGACCAACCCGCTGATCCCTATTTACCGCGACCGCGAGATTTCGTTCATGATGGAGCGCGCCACCACCCGGATCCTGGTGGTGCCCGATTCCTTCCGCGGCTACGACCACTTGGCTCTGGCCCGCCGCATGGTGAGCGGTCAGCAGGACCCGGCGCGCGTGATGGTCCTTGCCCAGGACCCCGCCAACCCGCCGGCCCTTGAGCGCGACGAGATCGCATGGGACGAGTTCATCGCCACCGACTGGGAAGCGAAGGGTTCCCCGGAAGAACTGGCCGAGCGCCGCCCCGGGGCGAACGACGTGGCCTTGCTGATGTTCACCTCCGGTACCACCGGTCGCCCCAAGGGTGTAATGCACACGCACAACACGGTGTGTGCCGCCGGTCTGCCCTGGCCGGATCGCATGGGCATGGACCACCGGGACGTGATTCACATGGCCTCGACCTTCGGCCACCTCACCGGTTACCTGTTCGGGGTGGAACTGCCCATCCTGCTCGGGGCCAAGGGGGTGTTCCAGGACGTGTGGAACAAGGAGACGTTCGTGGAGCTGATTGCCGAGCACGGCATCACCCACACCTCGGGCGCCACCCCGTTCCTGCACGACCTGTTGGACGCAGCTAACCTGGCCGACCACGATGTGTCCTCCCTGCAACGGTTCTGCTGTATGGGCGCACCGATCCCACGGGTGCTGCTGCGCAACGCCCGCGATGAGATTCCTGGGCTGTCCGTGTTGGGTGGCTGGGGTCAGACCGAGTGCGCACTGTCCACGTGCGGGCACCCGAGCGACCCCGTCGAGAAAATCACCTCCACGGACGGCCGGCCCGTGCGTGGCATCGACGTGCGGATCACCGACCTGGACGGCACGTCACTGCCGGCCGGTTCCGAGGGCAAGCTGTGGGTGCGCGGACCCTCCCTGTTCGTGGGGTACCTGGGACAGCTGGACAAGACCCGCGAGGACTTCGACGGCGAATGGTTCGACACCGGCGACCTGGCCACCCTCGACGAGGACGGCTACCTGACCATTGCCGGACGATCCAAAGATCTGATCATCCGCGGCGGTGAGAACATCCCGGTCGCGTATTTGGAGAACGTCTTGCACGAGCATCCGGACATTGCCTCCGTGGCGATCGTGGGCGCGCCCCACCCCCGCCTGCAGGAGATCGCCTGCGCGGCCGTGGTGATGAACGACGGCGCCGCACCCCTGACACTCGAGGCCCTCAGGACCTACCTGGACGAGAAAGGCGTGGCCAAGTCCTACTGGCCCGAACGCGTGGAGATCTTGGAGGACTTCCCACGCACCCCGTCCGGCAAGATCCAGAAATACCATTTGCGCGAGCGCTTCACGAAGGACCAGGCATGAGCACCGAATTCCTCACCACAGACCTCACCGACGGGCTGTTGACGGTCACGATCAACCGCCCCGAGGTTCGCAACGCCCTCAACGCGGACGTCCTCACCGAGATCGGCGAAGTCCTCAATAACGCCGAAGCGGACGTCGAAGTGCAGGGCATCATCTTCACCGGGGCGGGCGAAAAGGCCTTCATCGCGGGAGCGGACATCACCGGTCTGGTCAACTACACCGCCGTGGACGGGCTCACTGCCGCAATGCAGAAGCTCTACGACCGCATTGAGAACTTCCCGCGACCCACCCTGGCCGCACTCAACGGTTACGCATTGGGTGGCGGCTGCGAACTGGCAATGGCCTGTGATCTGCGCATTGCCTCGACCACAGCGCAGATCGGCCTGCCCGAAACGGCACTCGGTGTGCTCCCCGGAGCCGGCGGCACGCAACGCCTGACGCGGCTGGTGGGGCGCGGACGTGCCGTGGAGATGATTCTCTCCGGGCGGTTCGTACCGGCGGAGGAGGCGCTGCAGATGGGGCTCGTCACGCGCGTCACCGAACCGGAGGAGTTGCTCGACACAGCACGGCAGACGCTGTTGGGAATTACCGCCCGGGGTCCGTTGGCCATCCGCCTGGCCAAGCTCGTGATCAAACACGGTGCGGACGCGGATCAGGCCACCGGTCAGATCATTGAACGCCTCGCCCAGTCGTTGTTGTACCAAAGCGAGGACAAAGCCGAGGGCGCTGGGGCATTCTTGGAGAAACGCACACCGAGATTCACAGGCCGGTAAGGGGAACGGGTATGAGTGTGGGCCAGCACGCGGGTCAGAGGATTCTGGTGGTCGGCGCCGGCGGTATCGGTACCGCAACGGTGGAGCACCTGGTCACCGAGGACGCGCGCGTGGTTGTCGCGGGCAGGAACGTGCGCATGGAGGGGCCCTTCGAAGACCCCCAGGACGAGCTGGGCATCGTGATGGGCCACCTCACCCTGGACATCACCGACGAGGGTGCCGTGGAGTGGGGTGTCACTCGCGCAGCGGAGATCCTGGGCGGTCTGGATGCCCTGGTGGTCACCGCGGGACACCGCCACGACCTCGCACCACTGCACGAGACCCAGGCCGGGTGGGCGCGGGACATCATCGAAACCGAACTGATGGGCGTGATGTCCCTGGTTCGCCACGCTCTGCCCTTCCTCCGTCACGCAGGAAACAACGGGCGGCGCGCAGGCATCGTGGTGGTGGCCTCGGACAGTGCCAAGGCGGGTTCGATGGGTGACGCGGCGTCGTCGGCGGCGCGTGCCGGCGTGTTGGGCATGGTCAAGTCGGTGGCCCGCGAAAACGCGGCCGTGCCGGTGACCGTCAATGCCGTGTGCCCGGGGCCGACCGACACGGAGATGTATCGGCACGCCGCACAAACCGAAGGGTTGACGGGCAAGGTGTTCTCGGGCATGGCCAAGGGGATTCCCGCGCGCAGGCTCGGCCAGCCCCAGGAAGTCGCGGCGACCGTGGGGTTCTTGCTCAGCGAGGGCTCCGCGTACATCACGGGGCAGGCCATTTCCGTCAGCGGCGGTTTGACCATGTGACCGGACGCCCATCGACTCACATTGGTTGCGTCACACAACGACGCACTGGGTGCGGCTCGGGAAATCTCGGCCGGGAATCTTCTGAACGGGCAAGCACTGTGCTAATTTCACTGTGTTCAGGTTAGCCTCACCTAACCTCATGAGTGAAAGACAGCCGGATGTTCCAGACATTTCTGATCGGTCTGCGCGAGGGCCTCGAGGCCGCGCTGATCGTCGCGATCCTCATCGGATACCTCAAACGCACGGGGCAGCGGTTCGCGGTGCGGCGATTGTGGATCGGCATTTCCGTGGCCGTCGCGATCTCGCTGTCCTTCGGTGCGCTCCTGACGTTCGGCCCGTCCACCCTGACCTTCGAAGCCCAGGAAGTCATTGGCGGAACACTGTCCATCGTGGCCGTGGGCTTCGTGACGTGGATGATCTTCTGGATGGCCAGCGCATCTCGGGGGCTCAAACGCGAGCTGGAATTCCGCGCCGATGTGGCCCTCCAAGGCTCCGCCGTGGGAGTGATCCTGCTGGGCGCCTTTGCCGTGGGGCGTGAAGGCCTGGAAACGGCCCTGTTCCTCTGGGCGGCCACTCGAGCCACCGGGGGCGCCGAGGGGATTTTCGCCCCGGCGCTCGCGGCGCTCGCGGGCATCCTGGTGTCCATCGCTCTGGCATGGCTCATCACCCGCGGGCTCCTCAAGCTCAACCTCGCCACGTTTTTTCGCTGGACCGGCGGGTTTCTGGTCATCATTGCCGCGGGCGTCCTGGCGTACGGGTTCCACGACCTCCAGGAGGCCGGCGTGCTGCCCGGCCTGAACTCCTTGGCATTCGACGTCTCCGAGCAGATCCCACCCACCAGCTGGTACGGGGTGCTGCTCAAGGGCGTGTTCAACTTTTCACCGGCCACCACGTGGCTCGAGTTCGGCGTGTGGTGGGCCTATGTGCTCACGGTCATGCCGCTGTTCATCGCCCGGTCCCGCACGGCCAGGAGAAGGCCGACGACGCCGCCGGTCCCCTCCTCGGCCTCGGCCACCAGCACCTCGACCTCCGCCTGACCTGTCATCACCTCACCTTGCCCGATGCACCCGTCTTCGGGGCACTGAATTCCTAAGGACCACCATGCGCTCCGTCTCCACCCGCCTCCCCGCCGCCGTGACCGCCGTGGGCCTGATGTTCACGTTGGCCGCGTGCCAACCCAACGACCAGGGCGGGGAGAACGGCGCGATCGCCGTTTCGAGCACCGACGATCAATGCGACGTGGGCGTTGAAGAGGCCCCCGCCGGAACCCTGCGTTTCGATGTGACCAATGAGGGCTCGAAAGTGACCGAGTTCTATCTGCTCGGCGAGGACGGCCTGCGCATTGTGGGCGAGGTGGAGAACATCGCACCCGGACTCAACCGCACCTTGACCGTGTCCGCACCGCAGGGCCAGTACTTCACGGCATGCAAGCCCGGCATGGTCGGTGACGGTATCCGCAACGAATTCACCGTCACCGAGGGCGAGGGTGGGGCCGAGGTCAACGCCGAGGACTCGCAGCTCAAGGATCAGGCCACCACCCAGTACGCGGCGTACGTCAAGGACCAGACCGAGCAGTTGATGACGGGCACGGAGGAGTTCGCCAAGGCATACGCGGCCGGGGAGGACGAGAAAGCGCGGGAGATGTACGCGCCGGTGCGCATGCACTGGGAGCGCGTGGAACCCGTGGCCGAATCCTTCGGAGACCTGGACCCCAAACTGGACCTGCGCGAAGCGGATCTGGAGGAAGGCCAGGACTGGACGGGATGGCACCGGATCGAGAAGGACCTGTGGCCCCCGGCCGAGGGTTACCGGGAGCTGAGCCAGGCCGATCGGCAGAAGTACGCCGACCAATTGGTGGCCGATACCCGAGTGCTCTACGACCGCACCCGTGACCTGAGCTTCACGGCGGACCAACTGTCCAACGGGGCCAAGGAACTGCTCGACGAGGTCGCCACGGGCAAGGTCACCGGCGAGGAGGAAATCTGGTCCCACACGGACCTGTGGGATTTCCAGGCCAACGTGGACGGCGCACGCATCGCCCACGAAAATCTGTCCCCGCTGCTCGCCAAGCGCGACGCCGAGTTGAACACGACGCTGGAGACCCGCTTCACCGACCTGCAGGAGCTGTTGGATCAGCACAAGAAGGGTGATGGCTTCGTCTACTACGACGAGCTCAGCCAGGATCAGGTCAAGGAACTCTCCGACTCCGTGAACGCCCTGTCCGAACCACTGTCCATGGTGACGGAAAAGGTTGTCGAGTAATCCATGGATCACCGCGCAGAACAACCCGAACCCCCCGAGCGGAACGGTACGCACCACGGCGTGAGTCGCCGCGCCCTGCTCGGCACCGGAGCCGGCGCCGTGGCGGTGGGCGCGGGGCTGGGCTGGTTCGCTCGACCCGCGGTCGCCGCGATCCAGGACACCGTCACTGGCGAGGCCCACAGCGACGTCGTCGATTATTTCGGCGACCACCAAGCCGGGATCGTGACCCCCGCCCAGGACCGCTTGTGTTTCGCCGCGCTCAACGTGCTCACCGAGGACCGCGGCGAACTCGTGGACCTGCTGACCCAGTGGAGCGCAGCGTGCGCGCGCATCACCCAGGGCCTGGACGTCACCGACACGGGATTCGACGGCGGCTCCCAGTACGCCCCGCCGCAGGACACCGGTGAGGCCCACGACCTGTCCGCGGGACACCTGACGGTCACCATTGGATTCGGGCGCTCACTGTTCGTGGACGAGCACGACAAGGACCGTTTCGGGCTGCGTGACCGCATGCCCGAGGCGCTGATCGACCTGCCGCACTTTCCCGGTGACACGCTGGATCCGGCGCGCACCGGGGGAGACCTGTGCATCCAGGCGTGCGCCGACGACCCGCAAGTGGCCGTCCATGCCGTGCACAACCTGGTGCGCATGGGATTCGGAATCGTGTCCACGCGCTGGATGCAACTGGGATTCGGGCGGACCTCGTCCACGTCCAAGACCCAGAACACCCCGCGCAACCTGTTCGGTTTCAAGGACGGCACCGCCAACCTCAAGGCCGAGGACCCGCAGCTGCTCGATGATCACCTGTGGGTCCGCGACGGGTCCTGGATGGACGGCGGCACCTACCTGGTCGCCCGGCGGATCCGCATGATCATGGAAACCTGGGACCGCGAATCACTCATGGGCCAGGAGAACATCATTGGCCGCACCAAGGGCACGGGTGCGCCGCTGTCCGGGGGCGAGGAGTTCACCGCACCCGACTTCGCGATGCAGGGTGCCGGAAATCAACCGATCATCCCCAAGGATTCCCACGTGCGCTTGGCTCATCCGGAGACCAACAACGGTGTGCAGATGCTGCGCCGCGGCTACAACTACGCGGACGGCACGGACCGGTTGGGCAATATGGACGCGGGGCTGTTCTTTATCGCGATGGTCAACGACCCGCGCACCGGATACGTGCCGATCCAGAACAAACTGGCCCGTCAGGACGCGCTGGGCGAGTACCTGCGCCACACTGGGTCCGGGCTGTTCGCCGTGCCGCCCGGGATTCCGAACGAGCCCGGGGCGTACGTGGGGCAGCAGTTGTTTGAGGGACGAGCTCAAGCCGTGTGATGCTCTCGCGAGTGCGAGGTGACTGTCGAAGGGTCGCTGCCGATGAATCGGCGGCGACCCTTCTTTCAATCGTTACACGAATGGCTTTCCCCGACACAGAAGTGTCGTCGATCGAAAACATTCCCGAAATAATTCGGGGCCATAGTTCTTCTGGGGTCGCCGGTTGGATGCACAACACGAACCGGCCTCCCATGGATTCGTAGCTGGTCATACACAGAGCCTTCCACCGGATCATCACGCATCTTTCAGCTCTCGGAGCTGCCCAGAAGAAAGATCGAACACATGTCGTTAGATACTCGGACACGTCCGGACCACGAAGGATCGACAACTACCGTCTCACCAGGCACCAACGCGGACGCGCGAGCGGCCACTCGCGAGAGTCTGGAGGATTACACACTTCGGTTTGCACCGCGTTCCTACCGGAAATGGGGCGCGGGTGTGGTCGCCACGAGCGCACTCGGTGGGATTGCCTATTTGGCGGACTTCTCCATTGGCGCCAATGTCGGAATCGCGCACGGAACCACCAATGCATTGCTGGGTATTACCGTTGCCGCGTTCATCATCTTTGTCACCGGGTTGCCCCTGGCGTACTACGCGGCTCGGTACAACATTGACCTGGACCTGATTACCCGCGGTTCGGGATTCGGGTACCACGGGTCCGTGATCACCAACGTGATCTTTGCGACCTTTACGTTCATTTTCTTTGCCCTCGAAGGTTCCATCATGGCTCAGGGCCTGGAACTTGGGCTGGGTATCCCCAAACCCATCGGCTATGCGCTGTCGACCCTGCTGATCATCCCCCTGGTCATCTACGGGATGAAAACCTTGGCCACGCTGCAGGTCTGGACCACCCCGCTGTGGCTCGTGCTCATGGTGATCCCCGTGGGATATCTGGTCCTGGCCAATCCCGATTCCGTGGGTAGTTTCTTCGCGTATCAGGGTGAATCAGGCGCGGGTGCCGGGGTGAGCTTCGCCTCAGTCATGTTGGCCGCCGGCGTGTGCCTGTCACTGATCGCTCAGATCGCCGAACAGATCGACTACTTGCGATTCATGCCACCCAAGACCGATGAGAACCGTGTGGCCTGGTGGCGCGCCGTCATTCTGGCCGGCCCCGGTTGGGTGATCTTCGGCGCGATCAAGCAGATCACCGGTCTGTTCATCACGGTGTATTTGATTGCGACATTGGACCCGGCAGCCTCTGCGACCGCCAATGAACCGGTCCACCAGTTCTTGGGCGTCTACCGGGAGATGATGCCCGCGTGGCTGGCCATGACCCTGGCGGTGATCCTGGTGGTCATCTCTCAGGTGAAGATCAACGTGACCAACGCGTACTCAGGATCTCTGGCGTGGACCAACTCGTTCACCCGGGTGACCCGCACCTATCCGGGCCGCATGGTCTTCGTGGTGGTCAACTTGGCCATCGCCCTGGCACTGATGGAACTGAACATGTTCGACTTCCTCAACACCATCTTGGGCTTTTACGCCAACTGCGCCATGGCCTGGATCGTCACGGTTGCCACGGACATCGTGGTCAACAAGTACATCCTCAAACTTTCACCCAAGTACCCCGAGTTCCGTCGAGGAATGCTCTACAACTGGAATCCAGTGGGCGTGACGTCGTTGGCGCTCTCGGCGGGTATTTCCATCGCTATGTTCTTCGGCGCTTTCGGTCCGGCGGTGGCACCGTATTCGCCGATCTTCGCGGTCCTGATCGCCATGATCGTCACACCCGTCATGGCTGTGCTGACTCAGGGGCGGTACTACCTGCGGCGCGTGGATGACGGAATCGACCTGCCCATGGTTGATGCGGACGGCAACCCCTCGGACGTGACACTTACCTGTCATGTGACCGGCATGGAGTTTGAGCGCCCGGACATGCTGCTCTCCAATGAACTGGCTCCGGACGGATCCAAGCAGTACATCTCGTCCCTGGCGCTGGCCACCGACAAAACGGGGAAGTACGTGCTGCCCGCGCAACGTTGATTGCGCGAGCTGATACAAAACAAAAAGATCCCCCGGACACGTCACGTGCCCGGGGGACCTTCTACTGACAACGCGGCGGTCTTAGCTCCCGAACCGGAACTTCGCCCCCGCGTGATCCTCACGCAAGCGGGGCCCGGCCCCGCCGAAGACCTCGCGGGCCGTGCGGGAGGTAGCGGAAGCGGCGTCGTCGGCGGTCAGCACACCGCGTTCGCGCAGAACGGGCGTGACGAACCGGCCGAAGCGCTCGAAATCGGCCGGGCGCACGCACGCGTTGATGTTGAAGCCGTCCAGGTCCGCGACCTCGACCCAGCGCTGGAGCTCGTCGGCGACCTCTTCGGGGGAGCCGACGATCACGGGGCCGCGGCCGCCGACGGCCACGAACTCGGCGACTCGGCGCGGGGTCCACGCGCCCTCGGAATCCATCTTGGTGAACGAGGCCAGCGCCGACCGGTTGGCGTCCGTCTCCACGTGCTCGAGCGGGGCATCCGGGTCCGCGCTGGACAGATCTACTCCGGTCCAGCCGGCGAACAGGGCGAGCGCGGCGTCGACGTCCACGTACTGCTTATAGGACTCGAGGCGCTCGCGGGCGGCCTCGGAGGTCTCGGCCACGACCACCGCGGCGTTGGTGAAGACCTTGATCGAGCGGGGATCGCGGCCGTACTCGGCGGCGGCCTCGCGCAGACCGGCCGTCCACTTGGCGACCTGCTCGGGAGTGGGCCCGGAGAAGAACACGGCCTCCGCGTGCTTGGCCGCGAACTTCAGCCCGCGCGGGGAGGCCCCGGCCTGGAACAGGAACGGTGTGCGCTGCGGTGTTGGCGCGACCAGGGCGGGAGCCTGGACGTCGAAGTACTCGCCGGAATGCCCCGCTCCCTTGACCTTCTCGGGATCCACGACGACGCCGCTCGCGGCGTCCGCGACATAGGCATCGTCCGCGTAGGAGCCCTCCCACAGCGAGTAGACCACGTCCATGTATTCGTCGGCGCGGTCGTAACGCTGGTCGTGGGGCAGCTGCTGACCCAGGCCCAGATTGCGCGCCGCCGATTCCTGGTAGGAGGTCACCACGTTCCACGCGATCCGCCCGTCGGTCAGGGCGTCCAGGGTGGAGAAGCGGCGCGCCAGGTCATAGGGAGCCGCGTAGGTGACCGAGGCGGTCACGCCGATGGTGAGGGTGCTGGTGGCTTTGGCCAGCAACGGTGCCAGGATCAGTGGGTCCAGCTGGGGCACCTGAACGCCACCGCGCAGGGCGGCGTCCGCGGACCCGCCGTACACGTCGTAGAGTCCCAGGACATCGGCCAGGAACAGGCCGTGGAAGCCCGCGTTCTCGATGATCTGGGCCTCCCGCTCCCAGTGGGACAGTTGCGCGTAGTTGCGCGACTGGTCCTCGGGGTGGCGCCACAGTCCGGGGGACTGGTGGACGGGCACGGGCATTTCGAAGGCATTGAGCAGCAAGGGGCGGGGCAAAAGGGATCCTTTCGGGTTGGTACTGGCGCGTGTGCGGGTGGTGCCGAGTCAGTACTGAGCGATCTCGGGTGCGTCGGTCACGGTGTCCTTGGCCATGCGGCCGGTGACCACGGAGATCACGGCCAGCAGGCTCAAGTAACCGCACAGCAGCCAGGGGGAGCCGCCGGTGGCCACGAGCCACGCGGCGATCATGGGGGTCAGACCGCCGGAGAGAATGGTGCCCACCTGGTAACCCAGGGACACCCCGGAGTAGCGCAGGTGGGTGGGGAACTGCTCGGCGAACAGAGCGGCCTGAGGGCCGTAGATGCTGTCATGCAGCACGGCCATGCCGATCAGGTACACCAGCGGCAGCAAGGCCAGCGGCCCGTGGTCCAGGTAGTAGAAGTAGGGCCACACGAACACGCCGATGGCGGCCGCGGCAATGATGGAGATGCGGCGGCGTCCCACGCGGTCGGAGAGCCAGCCCCAGAACGGGCCGCCCACCAGGCCCACGGCGGCGGCGATCAGGATGGAGATCATGACCCACTGACTCGCGCCGCGCTGCTGCGTCACGTAGGTGAGCGTGTAGACGGTGAGGATGGAGAAGATGGCCGGCTGGATCATGCGTTGACCGATGCAGACGATCACGCCGCGGGTGTGCTGGGTGAGCACCTCACGCACGGGCGACGTCGCGGCGGCCTTTTCGCGCTTGACCTCTTGGAACTCCTCGGCGTCCTCGATGCCGGCGCGGATGATCAGGCCGATGATCACGAGCACTGCGGAGAACAGGAAGGGTACGCGCCAGCCCCACGCCTGGAACTGCTCGGCGGTGGTGACGCCCTGCATGATCGCGAAGAACGCGGTGGCCAAGAGCATGCCGGCCGCCGAACCCACCTGCGTGAAGGAACCGAACAGTCCGCGCAACCCCTTGGGTGCGTGTTCCACGGAGAGCACCGCGGAACCTCCCCACTCCATGCCGGCGGACAACCCTTGGGCAATGCGGCAGGCAACGAGCAGGGCCACGGCGAACCAGCCGATCTGCGAGAAGCCCGGCAGCAGCCCGATCACCGTGGTGGCCACGCCCATGATCAACAGGGACGCGACCAACAGGGCCTTGCGGCCGATCCGGTCACCCAGGTGCCCGGCAATGATGCCGCCCAGGGGCCGGAAGAAGAACGCAATGGCGAAGGTCGCGAACGAGGCAATGATCGAGCCCACGCCCGAACCCTGCGGGAAGAAATAGTGACTGAACACCAGGGCTGCGGCGGCACCGTAGAGGTAGAAGTCGTACCATTCGATGGTCGTGCCCACGAAGGACGCGGCGAGCACGCGCTTCTTGTCACGCACTGCGGATCCCACGCTCGCGAGCGCGTGATCCGTGGCGGGTTGGGTCCGCTGGGCTGATGATGAATCGGTGACCGTGGGCACCGGGGCGGTGGCGGGGGCCATGACACTCCTCATGACGGGGCGCCACGGAATGTTGGACCGGACGCCGTCCTTGCCCGCGCCGGAACTGACGGCGGGCCGAATCATCACCTGGGGCACCCCACGACAGCGTCTGAGGGTTGCCGTCCGGCCAGCCAGGGCTTCGCACCGGAACTCGTGATTCTTATGGCGACAACGTAACCACGCGCATGTCGAGCGCCACAAACGATGAAGTTTTATGACTGCTGGTCCGACGACACCTCGCACGGCACGGCCGCCGGCCGTCGCAAGGGCCACCGGAGCGTTCCGCTTATGCGTGTCGGCGACCCTTGGCACCCTCACGGTAGTCGAATAAAGTTTCGAATACACCGGGAGGGTGAACGAGTCATGACGGTACTGGCTGCGGTAAACCATACGGACCTCACGCGGAACGAGACGCACGGCGCGGTGCGGCTCGACGAGGGATGGGGGCAGCCGTGCGAGGTGCATTGCGATGCAGCGGGAGCTCCGCGCGAGCTGGTGTTTCGCGGCAGGCTGCACCGCATCACGGCCCCGCCGCAGCGCTGGTACGAACGTCGCCGCTGGTGGGAGGTGGAAGAGAGGGTTCCGCGGGAAAGCGGACAGTCCGTGGTGGATCGGCAACACTGGCGCGTCCAGGCGGCTCAGCGCGGGGCCGTGGTGCCTCGCACGCTGGAACTGGTGCGTCATGAGGTCACCGGTCAGTGGTGGCTCGTGGTTGACCAGGGGGTTTGACATTAATAGAACAAAGTTTCGAATATGAGGTATGCGTTTCCCTCATTTGCGCGTGGCCACCGCCTACAGCGCGCACTACGGCGTGGCTCGCCCCCACGAGCTCGCCCAGGTAGCGGCGTCCTACGGGGCGCAGATCCTGGCGTGCACGGACCGGGACGGCTTGTACGGGGTGGTCAAACACGTGCTGGCCTGCCAACAGCACGGGGTGGCTCCCGTGCTGGGAGTGGACCTGGCGCTGCTGGGCCCGGGAGCGGCGTCGTCGGGCAAGCACTCCCGGGCCGCCACCGGCCAGCAGGGTCAGAACGGCCGTCCCCAGCGCGGCGCCGTGCCCTCGCCCCGGGTGATCGGGCGCGTGGTGGTGCTGGCCACCGGTGGCAACGGAGGGGCCGGGTACGCGTCCCTGTGCCGGTTGGTGTCCGCGGCTCACCGTGACCACGACCACCATGGCGCCCACCCCATCGGACTGACCCGGGAACAGATCGCCCGCCACGTACACCGCGCGGCGGGCGGGGCAGCCCCCGGCCTGGTGGTGCTCACGGGCCCGGACTCGGACGTGGGATCTCTGCTGGCCCGGCGCCGTTACCGGGCCGCGCGCACGGCCCTGCGCGCGTGGCAGCGCGTACTACCGGCAGGATGCCTCATCGTGGAGACCGCAACCCACCTGGCACCGCAGGGCAGCACCCTCAGCACCGGTCACGCCGTGCGGATGCTCACCGTGGGGCGTGAGGCCGGGCTGCCCGTGATCCTCACCAACGCCGTGCGCTACGCCCACCCCGGGCAAGCCGTCACCGCGGACGTGCTGGATGCCGCTCGCACCCTGCTGTCCCTGGGGGAGCTGGCCGGTTCGGACCCCGGGGTACTGCAACCCACGGGGCAGGGTTGGCTCAAAGACACCGCGCAGATGACCCGGCTCGCCCACGAGATCTCCTCGGCCGCAAACCTGGGTGTCTCCGGGGCCGCGCACCTGCTCGCGGACACCTACCGGCTGGCCGAACGCTGCAGCCAGGACCCCGTCACGGACCTGCACGTGGGACAGCCCGTGATCCCTGAGGCCTCTGTCATCGGTCTCAGCGGGGACCCCGATGCCCAACTCAGAACCCGCTGCTACACCGGCCTGGAACGCTTCCACTCCCACCAGAACTGGGACCGCACCGTCCCTGGCCTGAGCGGGGAATCGCTGCGCTCGCGGATGGAGCGTGAGCTGGACGTGATCGCGCAGTTGGGGTTTGCCGGGTACTTCCTGACCGTCTCGGAGGTCTCCGACCTGATGACCCGGCTGAAGGTCCGGCACGCGGCACGCGGGTCGGCGGTGTCGTCCCTGGTGGTGCACCTGCTGGGAATCTCCCCTGTGGACCCGCTCGAATACGACCTGGTGTTCGAACGCTTCCTCTCACCGCGGCGTAGCACCTTGCCGGACATCGACATCGACATGGAGAGCGCGCAACGGCACAGGATCTACCGCGAGATCTTCCAGCGCTTCGGCAGCAGTCGGGTCACGCTCATGAGCATGCAGAATGCCTACCGTTCCAGGGGCGCCGTGCGGGATGCCGGGTTGGCCCTGGGGCTGGGGCAGGAGATCGTGGACCATATTGCGGAGCAACTGTGGCGGGTCCCGGGGGCCACCCTGCGCGAAGAAATCGCCCAGCGCCCCGAACTGACTCGTCTGGCCGATGAGCTCAAGGCCAACCGGCAGCTGGACCTGCTGGTGGATCTGACCGAGCGCCTGGACCGGCTGCCCCGCCACATCTCCATGCACCCGTGCGGGGTGATCCTCTCGGACGCGACCCTGTTGAACCGCACGCCGGTGCAGGCCAGTGGCATCGAGTTGCCCATGTCCCAGTTCGACAAACACGACATGGACCCCATGGGCCTGATCAAGCTCGACATCCTGGGCGTGCGCATGCAATCCACCCTGGCCTACGCGGTCCAGGAAGTAGCACGGATGGAACCCGAGCGCCCCGCCCCGGACCTGGACGCCATACCCCGCGACGACCCGGACACCTTCCGGCTCATCAGCTCCACCCACACCCTGGGGTGCTTCCAGATCGAATCCCCGGGACAGCGCGAACTGATCGGCACCATGGGCCCGGAGGAATTCAACGACTTGATCGTGGACATCTCCCTGTTCCGCCCCGGGCCCATGCAGGCGTCCATGGTGCGCCCCTACCTCAACTCCCGCCACGGCTGGAGCACCCCCGAATATCCCCACCCGGACCTGGTGGACATCCTCAGGGAGACCCGCGGGGTGGCCGTCTACCACGAGCAGATCATGCGCATGATGGACCGGATGACCGGTTGCGGACTGGCCACCGCGGATGAATGGCGGCGCAGGCTCGGCTCGGACACCGAACAACGCGTGGAGGACACCTTCCGCAGCGGGGCGCTCGCCCGCGGCTACGACGCGCAGACCGTGGACAAGGTGTGGGGCATCCTGCACGCGTTCGGCAGCTTCGGGTTCTGCAAGGCCCACGGCGTGGCCTTCGCCGTACCCACCTACCAGTCCGCATGGTTGAAAACCCACCACCCGGAAGCCTTCATGGCCGGGGTCTGGGAACACGACCCGGGCATGTACCCGGCCCGGTTGCTCGTGGGGGAGGCCCGGCGCATGGGGATCCCCGTGCTCGGCCCGGACATCAACCGCAGCGTGGACCACCACCGCATTGAACCCGTGAGCCCCCGACCGGGCACCGTGGAACCCGGAGACCTGGACGAGGGCATCCCCTACACCCGCGGCGGCGCCTGGGGGATCCGCATGTCCCTCACCAGCATCACCGGAATCAGCGGCACGGAAATCGAACGGATCGTGGCCGGTCAGCCCTACACCACCCTCACGGATGTGCGCACCCGGGCCAGGCCCTCCCGGCGGAGCCTGCAACGACTGGCCTCGGCCGGGGCCCTGGACAGTCTCCTGAACATCTCCGGCGCCCGCGCCTCCCGCACCGACCTGGTGACCCACCTGACCCGGCGGGCCGATCGACCGGCCACCTCCCGCAGTACCTCCGCCAAGGGCCAACCCGGCCCCGGCCAACTGAGCCTTCCACTGGGGGACCTGGAACTGACCGGGCTGCCGCCGGAACAACCCGAACCCAGCACCGAGGAAAAAGTGCGCGCGGAACTGGACACCATGAACATCGAGGTCTCCGCCCACCTCATGGACGGCCACGCCGCCATCATGCGCTCCTACGGGGTCACCCGTGCGGAGGATCTGCTGGGATTGCGCAGCGGCACCGAAGTAGTGGTGGCAGGGGTGCGGGTCTCCACCATGACCCCGCCCATGCGCAGCGGTAAACGCGTGGTGTTCATCTCCGTGGACGACGGCTCGGGTGCGGTGGACTGCACCTTCTTCGACGAAGCGCAGGCCCTGTCCGGCCCCGTGCTGTTCGCCCCCACCATGCTCCTGATCCACGGCCACACCCGCCGCACCGGCCCCCGGGGCATCGGCGTGCAAGCGGTGCGCGCATGGGACATGGCCCACCCGGAGACACTGCCCGATCCCACCACGGTGCTGGGTTCCCACCCCAAACCCAACCGTGCGCCTGCACGAAACCCCCAGGTCACGGCCTCTTAACGCACGCTCCCTACGGTGTGAGTCATCAGCCGCCCACGGCAGCCAGGATTTCCTCACACCAGGAGCGCGACATGTCCGAGAACACCTCCCGCCCCAGCCGCCGGACCCTGATCACCGGAGGCAGCGCGCTCGCCGCTGCAGGGGCCCTCAGCGCCTTACCCACCGCCGCCCAGGCGGCACCGGCAACGGTGGCCCAGCGTCACGGACGGGGACACGGTCAGATACCGCTGTCCTTCGGTGGGAACGGCACGTTCAAGATCGTCCAGTTCAACGACACCCAGGACGGCCCGCGCACCAATCGGGAGGTCAAGCAGGCCATCAACAACGTGGTGCTGCCCATGGAATCCCGGGGCATCAAGTGGGCCGTGACGTTCGGCAACCACGAAGAGGACTCCACTGAGGACAACGGCACGAGCATGTACGAACCCCAGTTGGTCGAGTTCGTACGGCAGTACAAGCACAACCTCAACCCCGGTGACGACCAGAAAGTCTTCGGCTCATCCAACGCCCAGTTGTTGATTCGCGCCTCCCGGGGTAACACCCCGGCCTTCGCCGTGTGGCTGCTGGATTCCGGCCGCTACGCGGAGGATAAGCCCGGCGGCCAGGATCGCGAGGGACTCATGGGCTACGACTGGATCCGCCCCCAGCAGATCCGCTGGTACAACGACCTCTCTGCGGAAACCGAACGCCGCTACGGGAAGAAGATCCCGGGTCTCATGTACTTCCACATCCCCACGTGGGAGCACCACCACATGTGGTACGGCCAGCAGTTCACCTCCGACGACGAAGGCCACGCGGCCGCGGTGAAGCGCCACGGCATCGTGGGGGAGAAGCACGAGAACGTCTACACCGGCATGATCAACTCCGGTATCTACGCCGCAGCCAAGGAACGCGGCGACATCCTGGGCATGTACTGCGGTCACGATCACATCAACACCTACATGGGAAACTACTTCGGCATCGAACTCGGGTACGGGCCGGGAACGGGCTTCGGCACGTACGGTCTCAACGACGGCACCCGGGATCAACACACCCTGCGCGGTGCCCGAGTGTTCGAGCTCAACGAGCGCACCGAACGCGTGTACACGGGCACCCGCTTGATTTTCGCCAAGGACCTCGGCATCGATATGGCCCCCGAAACCCAGCCCATCGACCGTCCCGAGCGCTTCCCGCGCTATGTACGCGGCTGAGTGCTACGCCGACGGCGCTCGCGAATCCCTGGTACCGCCGCGGACCGGACCAAACCGTGGCGCGGTACGCGGCGGCGTCGTGGGCGGGAACAGCTGTGGGAGACTGTGAAGCATGGCGAAACACACCGGTAGCGGGGACCTTTTTCAGACCGTGGATCAGGTCACGGAGGAGGCCATCAACATTGGCTACCGGTGGGAGCAGAGGCTGCACCGGTGGCGGCAAGCGCGCGCCGAGCAGCGCGGTGACATTCCCACCATGCTCGCCTTCGACGGCTACGGCAGCACCCGGCACGTCCGCGTGCTGGGACGTGTGCTGCTCAAGACCCGGCAATTGATCGCGGCCACCGACGACTCCGCCGAGTTCATCCGTGGCTGGCGTTCCTTCACCTCCATTCCGCTGGCCTTCGCCCATGTGAACGTGTGGCTGGGGGATCACGAGTTCCATCTGGTGGCCGACAAGGGCGGCGTGATCGACGTGGACCTGCAGGTGAGCATGGAGCCGGGTGTCTACACCGTCTACATGCAGACCGACGGGTCCGAGGTCACCGAGGCCAGGGTCACCATCGTCTCGGAGACCCAAAATATCGGTGTGGTCTCCGACGTGGACGACACCGTCATGGTCACCGCGCTGCCGCGTCCCATGCTGGCGGCGTGGAACTCGTTCGTGCTCAACGAGCACGCCCGCACCCCCACCCCGGGCATGGCGGTGCTCATGGAGCGGCTGCGCAACCACCACCCCGAGGCGCCGTTCCTCTACCTCTCGACCGGCGCGTGGAACGTGGCACCCACGTTGCGCCGGTTCCTGAGCCGCAACGCCTACCCGGCCGGGACGCTGCTGCTGACCGACTGGGGCCCCACCACGGACCGCTGGTTCCGCTCCGGCGCCCAGCACAAGGTGCAGAACCTGCAACGGCTGGCCAAGAATTTTCCGCACGTGCGGTGGATCCTGATCGGCGACGACGGTCAGCACGACCCACAGATCTACTCCGGTTTCGCGCAGCGTCACCCCGAGTCCGTGGCGGCCATTGTGATTCGCAACCTGTCGCCCACCGAAGCCGTGTTGGCGGCCGGTGCCCGCGCCACCGAGGATCGTACGGTGTCGGTTCCGGAAGGCACCCTGTGGATCGAGGGCAACGACGGCGCATCCATCTCCTCCCAGCTCCAGGAAGCCGGCCTGCTATAGGGGTCACCTGACACCGAAACCGGCGTGTCGAGGACGATCTCGACACGCCGGTTTTTTAATTTTTGGGTGTGTTCATTGCCCCCTCGGTTGTCCACAGGGCGGGCCAGTTCCGCGTGTTCTCGCGCCCATTTCGGCACCGGCCTGTGGACAGTGCGGGGATAACCGAGAGACAGCTGTGGATTAAGGCCACCACATCATCTTGGGGCCACTTACTTTGTCTGACACTAGATGTAGTATTGACGCAGTCATACAGAGCACTTGACGCAACCAGCGGCGACACATCACATGTGTCACGATCACCGCGGAAGCGCAGTACTCCCACCACTAGCTTTCGAGGGGATTGGGATATGTCCGTCACCGTGTACTCCAAGCCGTCATGCGTCCAGTGCAACGCCACCTACCGAGCCCTCACCAAGAAGGGCATCGATTACACCGTGGTCGATGTGACTGAGGACCAGGACGCTTACCAGCACGTGGTGAGCCTGGGTTACCAGCAGGTCCCCGTTGTGGAAACCGCCCAGGATCACTGGTCCGGTTACCGCCCGGACAAGATCAACTCCTTGGCTGTTCTGCTCTCCGCCTGAGGGCGATAGCGATAAATCCGCAGCCGTCGAAAAACTCGGCGCCCGCCCGCGAACCGTCGCGGCAGCGTCGAAATTTTCCCCCGCACCGTAGCCCGCCAGCCAGAATCGAAGTGACACGCCATGAGCACTTTGGCCACCGTGTTGGCCGCGGCTCAAGAACGCGAAAACCATCGACGCGTCGTCACCGCGGGGGAGGAATCCCCCCTGGTGGTGTACTTCTCCTCGGTCACCCGCAACACCGACCGGTTCATCCAGAAACTTCCGGTCAGGTCCTTACGGTTACCGTTGAAGACGTCCGAACCCACCCCCGAGCTCACTGAGCCGTTCGTGTTGGCCCTACCCAGTTACGGCAGACCCGGTGGCGCCGGATCGGTTCCCCCCCAGGTTGTGAAATTCCTCAACCAGCCCGTCAACCGCCAGCACCTTATGGGTGTCATAGGCGCGGGAAATACTAATTTCGGATCACTGTTCTGCGTAGCCGCGGAAAAAGTGGCCGTGAAATGTCAAGTGCCTCTGCTCTACAAGTTCGAACTCATGGGCACCGATCAAGACGTAGAACAAGTCACACAAGGATTGGACAAGTTTTGGCAAGCATCCATGCAGCCCCGGGACTGAGCGTTGAACCGGGCCACGAAGATCCCACCTGCCCCGAGCGTTACCGCGGCTTGGGCTATCACGAGCTCAATGCTCTGCTGAACTTGTACGACGCCAACGGTCAGATCCAGTTCGAAGCTGATCAGCAGGCCGCGCGCCAGTACTTCTTGCAGCACGTCAACAACAACACCGTGTTCTTCCACGACCTGGAAGAGAAGCTCAAGTACCTGGTGGATCACCAGTACTACGAGGCAGAGGTGCTGGACAAGTACAGCTTCGAGTTCATCAAGAAGCTCTCCAAGCAGGCCTACGCCCGTAAGTTCCGTTTCCAGACGTTCCTGGGCGCGTTCAAGTTCTACACCTCCTACACGCTCAAGACCTTTGACGGTCAGCGCTACCTGGAGCGTTTCGAGGACCGCGTGGTCATGGTGTCGCTGTACCTGGCTGACGGTGACGAGGCCCTGGCCGAGCAGCTCGTGGCGGAAATCATCACGGGCCGATTCCAGCCCGCGACTCCCACGTTCCTCAACGCCGGCAAGAAGCAGCGCGGTGAACTCGTCTCGTGCTTCCTGCTGCGCTTCGAGGACAACATGGAGTCCATCGGCCGCAACATCAACTCCGCGCTGCAGCTGTCCAAGCGCGGCGGTGGTGTGGCGTTCGCCCTGACCAACCTGCGTGAATCCGGCGCGCCCATCAAGAAGATCGAGAACCAGTCCTCGGGTGTGATCCCCGTGATGAAGCTGCTGGAGGACTCCTTCTCCTACGCCAATCAGTTGGGTGCCCGGCAGGGTGCCGGTGCCGTGTACCTGCACGCCCACCACCCGGACATCTACAACTTCTTGGACACCAAGCGCGAGAACGCTGACGAGAAGATCCGCATCAAAACCCTGTCCCTGGGGGTGGTCATTCCGGACATCACGTTCGAGCTGGCCAAAAAAGACCAGGACATGTACCTGTTCTCCCCGTACGACGTGGAGCGCATTTACGGTGTGCCCTTCTCGGACGTGAACGTGACCGAGAAGTATCACGAGATGGTCGCGGACTCCCGGATCCACAAGCGCAAGATCAACGCCCGCGAGTTCTTCCAGACGCTGGCCGAGGTGCAGTTCGAGTCCGGTTACCCGTACGTGATGTTCGAGGACACCGTCAACAAGGCCAACCCCGTGGCGGGCAAGATCATCATGTCCAACCTGTGCTCCGAGATCCTGCAGGTCTCCGAACCCTCGGTGTACAACGAGGACCTGACCTACGCCGAGGTGGGCAAGGACATCTCGTGCAACCTGGGCTCCATGAACATTGCCATGGCCATGGAATCGGAGAACTTCGCGTCGACCATCGAGACCGCCATTCGCGGTCTGACGGCGGTGTCGGACATGTCTAACATCGATTCCGTGCCCTCCATTCGCCGCGGCAACAACATGTCGCACGCGGTCGGTCTGGGGCAGATGAACCTGCACGGCTACCTGGCCAAGGAACACATCTACTACGGGTCCGAAGAGGGCATCGACTTCACCAACATGTACTTCTACGCGGTCACCTACCACGCCATTCGCGCGTCCAACCTGATCGCCAAGGAGCGCGGTGAGTCCTTCGAGGGATTCGAGAACTCCAAGTACGCGTCGGGCGAGTACTTCGACAAGTACACGGACCGGGCATGGGAGCCGGCCACGGCACGGGTGCGTGAGTTGTTCGAACGGGCCGGAATTGCCCTCCCCACGCAGGAGGATTGGCGTGAGCTCAAGGCCAAGGTCATGGCGGACGGCATGTACAACCAGAATCTGCAGGCCGTGCCGCCCACCGGTTCCATCTCGTACATCAACAACTCCACGTCTTCCATTCACCCGATCGCCTCGCGCATCGAGATCCGCAAGGAAGGCAAGCTGGGTCGCGTGTACTATCCGGCACCGTTCATGACCAATGAGAACCTGGAGTACTTCCAGGACGCATACGAGGTCGGATACGAGAAGATCATCGACACCTACGCCGCTGCCACTCAGCACGTGGACCAGGGCCTGTCGCTCACCCTGTTCTTCAAGGACACCGCCACGACCCGCGACGTCAATCGCGCTCAGATTTACGCGTGGCGCAAGGGCATCAAGACCATGTACTACTCGCGCATCCGCCAGCTCGCGCTGGAAGGCACCGAGATCGAAGGCTGCGTCTCCTGCATGCTCTGACAGAGGTGGGTCGGCCCTGACCGGTTGATCGCTCACGCGCAATGTCCCGCCCCGCTCGGACCACTCGTTCGAGCGGGGCGGTTTCCTCTGAGCGGGGGTTCACCGGTAGCTCAACAATCCCTGGCTGACAAGGCCGACCGGGAGCCGCTTCGGGTGGAGAACGGCCAATCGATCCCGCTGCGGGAGTACATGGCAAACGGCCTGCGAGACGCGGTGGTTGCGGGTGAGTCGACCGAGGTGAGCGCCGCGGACGTGCTGGGGTGCACGACGTCGCCGGCGGAGCCACAGGTCGACCGTGCCCCGGGGCCGGATAAGGCTTGCGCGGTCGTCAGGCGCACGCGCGACCCCGGGCTCCCTGCGTAGTCACTGAGGTCAGGGCGCATCCGCTCGTCATGGGTGCCGTTAGAACCCTCCGACGCACCAGATGGACCCTGAGAGCCTTGCCGGCCACGGGAGAGGGCTGCAACGAGCCATGAGATGCAAGGTGGGGTTCGCAGGGCGCCGCAGCTGCCGGGGGAGTCCGGGGATGCGAAAACCCCGGCACATCCGTACCGGGGTTTTGCTGTGGTGCGCGATACTGGGATCGAACCAGTGACCTCTTCCGTGTCAGGGAAGCGCGCTACCGCTGCGCCAATCGCGCTCAAACGTACTCGCCGAGCGAGGGTGGTTGGAGCCGAGGTGGAGACGGGATTCGAACCCGCGTAGACGGCTTTGCAGGCCGCTGCCTAACCACTCGGCCACCCCACCGGGACCAGATCCTTGGAGGACAGGGTCTCAGGTCTCGACATGGTTGTCGATTACTGCGAGCGGACGACGGGAGTCGAACCCGCGACCCTCACCATGGCAAGGTGATGCTCTACCAGCTGAGCTACGTCCGCATTGTCGGTCGAATGACTTTCCGTGAACCGGGTTGCCGTTCTTCCGAGCGGAAACTCTATCACAGTCCGTCAGCGCCTGTTTCGGGGAAGTTTTCAACCGGTGGGGGTTGTCTGCTTCGCCTTTCCGGGCTGTGCCAACGAGCTAGAACATTACCCACACAATTTCGTTCGAGCAAATCGACGGCGACCCTTGAGGGGCCATCCGGTTGCCCAGACGGATGAGCCGGGGTGGGCCGTCATCAATTGGCATGTGACCGAAAAGTGTTCTATGGTTTTCAACGTTGCAAGCGCGATTGGCGCAGCGGTAGCGCGCTTCGTTCACACCGAAGAGGTCACTGGTTCGATCCCAGTATCGCGCACACTGAAGGCCCCGATTCCACCAGGAATCGGGGCCTTGTGCATTCGAGGGTGCGGCCGGTGTCCCTGTCGGTGGCGGGTCGTAGGGTGGCCCCATGACGCAACCACGCTTGGCCCAACAAACTCCCTACGGACGCATGTATGCGCGTGCGGAGGGGCAGGAGCCGCAGGTTCCGTCCATCACCACGGTCATCGGGTGCGAGGCCAATGATTTGGGCGGTTGGTATGGCTACAGCGCCGCACAGGCCTTGGCCGCGGACCCGCAACTTCCCGACGCACTGCGCGATTCACGACGCCGCCGCGCGCTGGTCAACCACGCGGCCAAGGCGGCGGAACGCCACAGGGACCGGGCCGCCGAGCGCGGCGACCGGGTGCATGACTACTGTGAACAGTTGGCCTTGCGAGCCATGGGACAGGACCACCGCGTGGAGCACGCACGGGACACGTTGGCGGAGCACCAAGAATCCAGGTTCGCGGACTCTGCTGACCAGTGGTGGGAGCTGTATCGCCCCGAGCCGTTGGCCGCGGAGATCACCGTGTGGAATTCCACCGTCGGTTACGCCGGCACGCTGGACCTGGTGGCGCGTATCGGCGGAAAGGTGTGCCTGATCGACTACAAGACCCGGGGTACGGATCGCAACGGGCGGGTCAAGGCCCCGGACGCCAAGGTGGTCACCCAGCTCGTAGCCGGTTTGAAGGCAGAAGAATCCCTCGTGGATGCCGCAGCCGGTGAATGGCAGCCCTGGGAGTTCGCGAATGCGGAGGTTCTCATGGCCGTGGCCATTGGCGACACGGAGGCTCTGTCGGTCCAGGCCGTCCCGGACCAGTTGCCGGCCCACTGGTTCAAATTCTGCGCCCTGGCCAAAGTGTGGGCCCGCTCGGCCGAAATCGAGGCGGCCGGCCAACAATTGCGGGCCATCGTCCCGCCGCCGCTGGAGCACAACCCGGTGGGTCGGGGAGCCATGGCCGTCACCGTAGACTTGAAAGAACCCCAGATCCAGGCAACCGAGGAGAGTAATTCGCAGTGACAATCCTGCGCATCCGAACCCAGGGGGACCCTGTCCTCAGGACACCCGCACTCCCAGTCACGGACTTCGACGACTCACTGCGAACGTTGATCGCTGACATGGTCGAGACCATGCACGCCGTCAAGGGTGTCGGGTTGGCCGCACCACAGGTGGGGGTCGGGCTGCAAATCTTCACGTGGGACATCGGCGAGGATTCCGGTCACGTGATCAACCCCGTCTTGGAAGTGGGCGAGGAACCCCAGGAGGGCGGCGAGGGGTGCCTCTCGGTTCCGGGCCCCGGTTACGACACGCCACGGCTCAACTACGCGATCATCACGGGCGTGGACATGAATGGGCAGCCGGTGCGCCGAGAAGGAACGGGACTGCTTGCCCGCTGCTTCCAACACGAAACTGACCATTTGCACGGCACACTGTTCGTCGACCGGCTCGAAGGCCAGGTGCGCACGGAGGCCATGCGCGCCATGCGTGCCCCCGAATACCGAGACCTGGTGGACCGCGTGAGCCGGGAACGTGAAGCTCAGCGCCTCGGGGTCCCTGCCGGCCCCAGCTCGCCCGGGTCGTCCTTCACAGGGTCGGCCTTCACCCGCGGAGAGGACTCCTGAACGTGCGTCAGCCACTGAAAGTTCTCTACGCCGGCACCCCGGCAACCGCCGTCATCCCTCTCGACGCGCTTCTCGAACGTGACGACCTGGACGTTGTCGCCGTGTTGACCCGCGAGGACGCCCCGGTGGGACGGAAAAAGGTTCTGACCCCGTCCCCGGTGGCACAGCGTGCCGAGGAACGGGGTATTCCCACGCTCAAGGCCAATCGCGCCACGGCCGAACTGGTCGAGCAACTACGCGCCACCGGCGCGGACATCGCCGCCGTGGTCGCCTACGGCGCCCTGCTACCGCGCCCCGTGCTGGACGTTTTCGAACACGGGTGGGTCAACCTTCATTTCTCGTTGCTGCCGCAGTGGCGCGGGGCCGCTCCGGTGCAGCGGGCGCTCATGGCCGGTGACACGATGCTGGGCGCCACCACGTTCGTCCTGGACGAGGGAATGGACACCGGGGACATCGTGGGAACCCTCACCGACCCCCTGCGCACGGACGATACCGCCGGATCCGTCCTGGAACGGTTGTCCCACAGCGGTGCATCATTGCTTGCGGATTCACTCGTGGCCGTGGCCACTGGCCAGGCCAAACCCGTGCCCCAGGAAGGGGAAGCCAGTAAGGCACCCAAGCTGACCGGGGCCCAGGCCCGCATCGAGTGGAACCATCCTGCCGTGGCGGTGTCCCACCACGTGCGGGGAGTGACTCCGGAACCGGGAGCGTGGACGAACTACAACGGGCAGCGGATGAAAATCGAGCGGGTGATCCCGACCCCCCGGGTCGCAGGCCTGGCTGCCGGTCACGTGGAAGTCAGGGACGGCGCGGTCTATGCGGGAACCGGTTCGTACGCGGTGGAACTGACCCGAGTGCAGCCCTCCGGCAAGAAACCCATGGCCGCCCTCGACTGGGCGCGCGGTCAGCAACGCAGTGAACAGGTGGTCTTCGAATGAGCGAGCGTGGTTACCGCAACGCCAAAGGACATGAGCGCAACAGGCGCGCGCAGAAGGATCGCCCGTTCTCGGCAAAATCCCCGGCTCAACGACGTCGCTCGTCGGACCCCGCGCGCTTGACGGCCTATCAGGCGTTGCGCGCGGTCAACGGCGAGGATGCCTACGGCAACCTGGTGCTGCCCCACTTGGTCCGCAAGAACAGGTTGGACAAACGCGACGCCGCCTTCGCAACCGAGCTCGCCTACGGTGCCATGCGCCGCCAGGGAACGTGGGATGCCGTCCTCGGACACTGCGTGGACCGTTCCCTCAAAGACCTCGACCCGAACGTTCTGGACGCCCTGCGGCTCGGTGTCCACCAACTGCTTGCAATGCGCGTGCCGGATCACGCCGCCCTTGACGCAACGGTGGGTCTGGTGCGGGGTGAGATCGGCCAGGGCCCCGCCGGACTCGTCAACGCAGTGCTCCGCAAGGTCGCCCGCCGGAGCACCGACGACTGGCTGGACCAGCTCGAAGCCGCGGAGTCCGATGACCTGCGCAAACTGGGAGTCCGGTACTCGCATCCAGCGTGGGAAGTTCGTGCGCTGCGCCGCGCGCTGCGCATGAGTGGACGCCCCCAGGAAGAGATCACGGATCTTCTGGAGGCCAACAACGCACCTCCGCGGGTGCATTTGGTGGCGCTTCCCGGGCTGGGTAGTGTGGCCGCCGCACTGGATGCGGGAGCCACGCCCGGAACGCTGGTCGCTGACAGTGCCGAGAGCGCCGGGGGAGACGTGCACCGGATTCCCGGAACCCGAGACGGCACCGTGCGCGTACAGGATGCCGGGTCCCAACTGGTGGCCCGAGTCATGGCCGCGGTGCCGGTGGCGGATGACCACGGGAAATGGGCGGACTTCTGCGCCGGCCCCGGTGGCAAGGCAGCTCTGCTGGCCGCCCTGGCGGATCAGCAGGACGCTCGCTTGTACGCCAACGAGGTCAGCGATCACCGCGCGGACCTCGTGGAAGAAGCCCTCGCCGCCGTTCCGGAACGGGCCTGGACGCTGCGCGTGGGGGACGGTCGTGACATTCCCGGGGAAATGCCGGGGGGCTTCGACCGGGTGCTCGTGGACGTACCGTGTACGGGGCTGGGCGCGCTGCGGCGTCGTCCGGAGGCGCGGTGGCGCCGCACCCCCGCGGACGTGGCCGAGCTGGGATCGCTGCAGCGTGAGCTCCTGAGCGCCGCCCTGGACTCCACGCGACCCGGTGGCGTGGTGCTGTACGCCACGTGCTCGCCGCACACCGCAGAAACCCTGGACGTGGTCTCCGACATCATCACCGGGCGCAATGACGTCGAGATTCTGGACACCAACGAATTCGCTCGCCACGCCGCTCTGCCGGGGGCGCTCGAGGGTGACCGACGTGCCGATCTCGATTGGCCCGACGGCGGCACCAGCGTGCAACTGTGGCCCCACGTGCACGGAACCGATGCCATGTTCATGATCGCCCTACGAAAAACCGCCTGACCCTCACCCTGGAGACACCATGAGCCGCTGTGCCATCCACCCGTCCATTCTGTCCGCTGACTTCGCCCACCTGGCCGATGAGCTGCAGCGGATCTCTCACGCCGATGCCGCCCACGTGGACGTAATGGACAACCACTTCGTCCCGAACCTGACGCTGGGGTTGCCCGTGGTCGAGAGTTTGCGGAAGGTCAGCCCCGTTCCGCTGGACATGCACCTGATGATCGAGGATCCCGACCGCTGGGCACCCGCCTATGCGGAGGCCGGCTGCGCCTCGGTCACGTTCCACGCGGAGGCCGCCACCGCCCCCATCAAGCTGGCCCGCGAACTGCGGGCGGCCGGCGCCAAGGCCGGTCTGGCGGTGCGCCCGGCCACACCCGTTGAGCCGTATCTAGATCTGCTGCCCGAGCTGGACATGTTGCTCATCATGACGGTCGAACCGGGCTTCGGCGGTCAGAAGTTTTTGGACGTGACGCTGCCCAAGCTGCGGCGTGCGGCCCAGGCGGTGAAAGCCCACGGGGGCACGGTGGCCCTGCAGGTGGACGGCGGGGTCACGGAGGAGACCATTGTGCGCGCGGCCGAGGCCGGAGCGGACACCTTTGTCGCCGGATCGGCGGTGTACGGCAAGGACGATCCGGGTGCCGCCATCGACGCTCTGCGCGAAACCGCAAGGGCCCATCAGAACGCGTAGCCGACGCGCCACCGCGGGGTTCACACGCCTTACGTGCGGCGCAGTGCCACACATGCGGGTGCGAACTTTCGTACGGGACGCGCACACCGTGGCATAATTCAAATCACAACGTGTTCCGGGGTCGGTGAGAGTCCGAACCGGCGGTCACAGTCCGCGAACCGAGGAACGCCTGCCGCACAGAGTCACGCGGCGGCGCTGAATCGGCCGAACCGGTGAAATTCCGGTACCGACAGTCACAGTCTGGATGGTAGGCAACACGTGGATTTCGGCTCGGTGCCCTCTTGTCGGGGTGCCGCTGTGGTGCTCGTCTTCGGGCGCACGTGCCGTTGTCTCCGCCCCGGAACCATGAGATTCGAGGGCGAGAGGAAGTTCCGTGGACGTTTTGCGCTGGTTGTTCGATGCGCAACTACGGGTGGGCGACGGTTTCATCCTGTGGCGCGAAGTCCTGGGCAACGTGTTCGGTCTGCTGTCCGCACTCGGCGGTATGCGCCGCAAGATCTGGGCGTGGCCGGTGGGTATCATCGGCAACCTCATCCTGTTGACCGTGTTCCTGGGTGCGGTGTTCGACACCCCCAACCCGGTCAATTTGTTGGGCCAAGCCGGCCGCCAGGTCATGTTCATCGCCGTGTCCGTTTACGGCTGGGTGCAGTGGCGGCGTTCCCGAGGTAACAGCCAGGCAGCGGTGACGCCCCGCTGGGCCTCGGGTCGACAACGCATTCTGCTGATCGTCGCCCTGGTGTTCGGCACCGCGCTCCTGACCCCTGTTTTCCGGGCGTTGGGTTCCTACGAACCGGTCTGGGCGGACGCCTGGATCTTCATGGGCTCCCTGTTGGCCACCTACGGCATGGCCAAGGGCTGGGTCGAATTCTGGTTGCTCTGGGTGGCCGTGGACCTTGTGGGTGTTCCGCTGTTGTTCTCCGCCGGTTATTACGCGTCGGGGCTGATGTACGTCTTTTACGGAGCGTTCACCCTGGCCGGCTTCTTCGTGTGGTGGCGCGTGAACTCGCAGCAACGCAAACGCGCCATCGTGGAGACGGGCTTCCCGGACCTGCACCTGAAAATGGGTGACGGCTCCAAGTGATCTCTGCCACGCTGCCCACCGCACACCATGACTTCTCGCCCGCCGAACGAGAAGCTATGGCTGCTGCGTTGCACGCCGCAGCCCTGGGTGTGCGGGGCACCAACCCGGTGGTCGGTGCCGCTCTACTCGGGTCTGATGGCCGGATTCTGCACGTGGGACATCATCGCGGCGCGGGAACACCCCACGCGGAAGTGGATGTGCTCGCTCGGGCCCATGCGGCGGGCACAAACCTCACGGATGTGACCATGGTGATCACCCTGGAACCCTGCAATCACACCGGGCGCACCGGGCCGTGCTCCCGGGCGATCCTGAATGCCGGCATCACACGTGTCATCTTTGCGGTCCACGACGGAACGGATGCCGCCAGCGGGGGAGGAAGCTTCCTCGCCGACCACGGGGTCTCGGTGCGCCACGGTCTCATGTCCGAGCAGGCCACCGACCTCAACGACCGCTGGTTCACCGCTCACGCCCACAACCGACCGTTCGTGACGCTCAAGATCGCCCAGTCCCTGGACGGCAAGGTGGCCGCCCCGGACGGAACCAGTCAGTGGATCACCGGCGCGAGCGCCCGTCAGGCGGGGCATGCGATTCGCGCCCGGGTGGATGCGATCCTGGTGGGTGGCGCCACCGCTCGCACGGACGACCCTACCTTGACGGCCCGCGACGGTGACGGAACCCCGTTCGATCACCAGCCCTTGCGAGCGGTCATGTCCCGCACCCCGGTGGCCCATGACGCCCGGGTCCGGCGCGGCGTGGGAACCCCCGGAAACAGCGAGAAATCCACCGACGGCCGGTTCGTCTGGCTCGACACGCACGACCCCGCACACGCCCTGGCCCGGTTGGGCGCGTTGGGTGTCACACACGTTCTGGTCGAGGGCGGGCCCACGGTCAGCGCGGCATTCCTCGCCGCGGACCTCGTGGACGAACTGTGGCTGTACCAAGCCCCCCTGATCCTGGGCGCCGGCACACCGTCGCTGGCGGCCTTACCCACGCAGACCCTCGCCGACGCCGCCCGCTGGCGTTCCGATCCCGTGGCCGGACCTCCGGTGCGCACCCTGGGAGAAGACGTCGCATGGCATTTACGACCCGCACCGGTCTCGGCCTCTCAGTAGTTCAGCACGAAGGAGCAGCACATGTTTACCGGAATTGTCGCGGCGCAGGCCACGGTGGAGCGGATTGAACGACTCGCCGAGGACGCCGCTCGGCTGCACGTGGCCGCCGGCCGGATCATTGCCGATCTGCCGCACGGCGGGTCATTGGCGGTCAACGGGGTGTGCCTCACGGCCGTGCCCGCACCCGAGTCCGGAACCGGCCGGTTCACCGCGGACGTCATGGGAGAAACCCTGCGATTGACCACCCTGGGCGGCCTGTCGGAGGGTGAGAGCGTCAACCTGGAACGCTGCACCGCGGCCGGTGACCGACTGGACGGCCACGTGGTGCAGGGCCATGTGGACGGTGTGGGCACGGTGGTCTCTCGCGTGGCGCACACCGGGTGGCACACCGTGCGCATCCAGGTGCCCACCGAGCTGGCCAAGTACATCGCCGTCAAGGGATCCATTGCCGTGGACGGTGTGTCCCTGACCGTGACCGCCGTCAACGCCGCCGCGGAATCACCCGCGTGGTTCGAGGTGGGTTTGATTCCCGAGACGCTGCGCGCCACCACACTGGGGGAGCGCACCGAGGGATCCGCGGTCAATCTTGAAGTGGACGTGCTCGCCAAGTACGCCGAGCGCCTGGCCGTGTACGCGGCACCGGCGTGGACCGGGGTGCGCCTGGACCCCGTGCCCGCGGCCATTTCCGCCATTGCCGCCGGCCGCCCCGTGGTTGTCGTGGACGACGAGGACCGCGAGAACGAGGGCGACCTGGTGTTCGCCGCCCAGCACGCCACCCAGCAGCTCATGGGGTTCACGATCCGCCACAGTTCGGGGGTCGTGTGCATCCCCATGCCGCACGAGCGAGCCGATGCGTTGGACCTGCCACCCATGACCGCGCACAACGAGGACGCCAAAGGCACCGCCTACACGGTGACGTGTGATGCCCGCGTGGGCGTGAGCACCGGCATCAGCGCGGCAGACCGTGCCCTGACCTCACGCCTCTTGGCGGATCCGGGCACCGGGCCGGCCGAGCTGACCCGCCCCGGTCACATCCTGCCGTTGCGCTCCGTGCACGGCGGCGTGCGTGTGCGTCGCGGTCACACCGAGGCCTCCGTGGAATTGGCTCGCCTGGCCGGTTGTGAGCCGGTGGGGGCCATTGCGGAGATCGTGGACGACCAGGGAGAGCTGCTGCGTGCGCCCGCGTTGCGCGAGTTCGCGGACCAGCACGGGTTGTTGATGATCAGCATCGAAGACCTCGTGGCCCACCTGGACCAGCGCGCGGTGGGTGAGGCCGCGGCGTCGTCGGCGGAAGCCCCCGCGGGCAGGGGGGACCTGTCCGCATGAGCGCGACCCCCGAAACACTGGACCATTCCGAAGCGGTGAGCATCCCCACCGAATTCGGCACGTTCGCCGTCATGGGTTGGCTGGTCCCAGAACCCAGCGGCAGAGCAGCGGCCGAACACGTGTCCCTGAGCGCCGCTCCCACGACCGCCGCGGAAGCGGTCCAACCGCCCCTGGTGCGATTGCATTCCGAATGCATTACCGGAGACGTGTTCGGATCGTGGCGCTGCGACTGCGGCCCCCAACTGCACCTGGCCCTGGAACGGATCGCCCACCACGGCGGCACCGTGTTGTACCTGCGCAACCACGAAGGCCGAGGTATCGGCCTGATCAATAAACTACGCGCCTACAAGTTGCAGGACGGCGGGGCGGACACGGTCGAGGCCAATACGCTGCTCGGCCTGCCCGCCGAGGCTCGCGACTACACCGCCGCCGCGAGGATCCTCAAGGAAATGGGGTTGACGCGTATCCGGCTGTTGACCAACAACCCGGACAAGGTCCGCAAGCTGGAGGACCTGGGGATCACCGTGGCGGCCGTTGTCGCCCACGAGGTACCACCCCGGGAAGAGAACCTTCGGTACCTGCTCACCAAGCGTGACCGCATGGACCACCATCTGACCGAGCTCACCTCGGGCGACGTCACCACCACGACACGCCCTACCCCCAGGCACAGCACCCAGATTTTCACCACCCCGAATCACAGCACAGGAGAACAATCATGAGCGGACACGGAGCCCCCGCCACCCATGCGGGCGAACTCGACGGAGCGGAACTCACGGTCGCGGTCGTAGCGGCCAGCTGGCACGACACGATCATGGCCGGGCTGCTGGACGGTGCCCGGCGCGCCCTCCGGGACGCCCGCGTGGGCACCGTGATCGAAGTTCGCGTTCCGGGAAGCTTCGAGCTGACGGTGGCCGCCCGTCGTTTGGCGGAACGGGCCGACGCCGTGGTGGCCCTGGGCGTGGTCATCCGCGGTGGCACCCCGCACTTCGACTACGTGTGTTCTGCCGCCACCACGGGACTCACCGACGTTTCCGTGACGACCGGTAAGCCGGTGGGATTCGGCGTCCTCACGTGCGACACCGAGGAACAGGGCCTGGACCGGGCGGGACTGGAGGACTCGAGCGAGGACAAAGGGTACGAGGCCGCCGAGGCCGCCGTGCGCACCGCTCTGACCCTGCGCGGGCTGGGGGTCTGAGACCCCGCGGGCACCACGGTTCAACCGATGGCGCGCGCAACCATTACCCTAAAGGGGTGAAGACCTTCGAAACCCTGTTTGCCGAAATCACCCAAAAAGCCGCTGACCGTCCGGAAGGTTCCGGAACCGTCAAAGAATTGGACTCGGGAGTCCACGGCATCGGCAAGAAGGTCGTAGAAGAGGCCGCCGAAGTCTGGATGGCGTGCGAATACGAAACCGATGACCAGGCGGCCGAGGAAATCTCGCAGTTGCTGTACCACCTGCAGGTCATGATGGTGGCCAAGGGTCTGCGTCTCGAAGACGTCTACAAGTACTTGTGATCCGCGGCCGGTCACGGCCCACCCCCATTCCACGCCTTCTGGAAAGGAACCCCATGCTGCGAGTAGCCGTGCCCAATAAGGGCGCGCTGTCCGAAGCCGCCATCACCATGCTCACCGAAGCCGGTTACCGGCAACGGCGCAGCAGCCGCGACCTGGTGCTGGTCGACAACGACAACAACGTCGAATTCTTCTACCTGCGGCCGCGGGACATCGCCATTTACGTGGGCGGCGGCACCCTGGACCTGGGGATCACCGGCCGCGATCTACTGCTCGATTCCGGGGCCGAAGCCCTGGAGGACCTGGGCCTGGACTTCGCCCGCTCGACCTTCCACCTGGCCGGCCCCACGGGCCAGTTCGAGTCCGTCCAGGAACTCGAGGGCAAGCGCGTGGCCACCAGCTACGAATTGCTCCTGAGCAAGTACCTCGAGGACCAGGGCGTCAACGCCGAGGTCGTGCGCCTGGACGGGGCCGTGGAGTCAGCCATTCGCCTGGGCGTGGCGGATGCGATTGCGGACGTCGTGGAGACCGGCAACACGCTGCGCGCCGCCGGCCTGGACATCTTCGACCAGCCGATCATGAGATCCGAGGCCCTGCTGATCCGCCGTCAGGATCAGGGGGAGCCCGAGGGGCTTGACGTGCTGCGCCGTCGCTTGCGCGGCGTGCTCGTGGCCCGGCAGTACGTAATGATGGACTACGACATCTCCGAGGATCTGCTGGCGGCCGCGACACAGATCACCCCCGGGATGCAGAGCCCCACCATTTCCCCGCTGGGACGTGACGGGTCGGTGGCGGTGCGGGCCATGGTGCGCAAGAGCGACACCAACAAGATCATGGACGCCCTGTACCAGGCGGGGGCCCGCGCCATCCTGGTCTCGCCCATTCAGGCGGCCCGGATCTAAGGTTCGGTCCCCGTTTCAGCAAGGAGTTAGGACAGCACTATGGGTGTGGCCGTACGAGTGATCCCGTGTCTCGATGTGGACGCGGGTCGCGTGGTCAAGGGCGTGAATTTCGAGAACCTGCGAGACGCCGGTGACCCGGTGGAACTGGCCGCCCGGTACAACCTGGCCGGCGCCGATGAGCTCACCTTCCTGGACGTCACGGCGTCGTCGAGCGACCGTGCCACCATGTTCGACGTGGTGTCCCGCACCGCGGAGCAGGTGTTCATCCCGCTCACCGTGGGGGGCGGCGTGCGCACCCCGGAGGACGTCGATCGGCTGCTACGCACCGGTGCGGACAAGGCCTCGATCAACACCGCCGCGATCGCCCGGCCCGAGGTCATCAACGAGATCACCAATCGCTTCGGCAATCAGGTGCTCGTTCTTTCGTGTGATGCCAAACGGACGGGCAATACGCCGTCGGGCTTCGAGGTCACCACGCACGGTGGCCGCCAGCTCACCGGCATCGACGCCCTGGACTGGTGCCGGGAGGCCGAGGAGCGCGGAGTGGGGGAGATCCTGCTCAATTCCATGGACGCGGACGGTACGCGCGAGGGGTTCGACCTCGACATGATCCGCGCGGTGCGCGAGCGCGTGTCAGTGCCGTTGATCGCCTCGGGTGGCGCCGGCGCCCCCGAGCACTTCCCGCCCGCCGTGGCGGCCGGGGCCGACGCCGTTCTGGCGGCCTCGGTCTTCCATTTCGGTCCCGTGGGCGCGATCGCCCACGTCAAAGACGCCTTGCGCGCAGCCGGATACGAGGTGCGCTGATGCGAACGGAAGAGTTGAACGCCGTGGAAAACACGCCCCGCGAATTTTTCGACAGTCATCTGGATCCGGAGGTCGCGAACCGTCTCAAGCGGGACGCGTCCGGGCTGGTGGCCGCCGTGGTCCAGCAGTTCGACACAGGTGAGGTGCTCATGCTCGGGTGGATGAACGACGAAGCCCTGCACCGCACCCTCACCGAAGGCCGCGCGACCTACTGGTCCCGGTCGCGCCAAGAGTATTGGCGTAAGGGTGATACCTCCGGCCACATTCAGCGGGTGCATTCCGTCAGCCTCGACTGCGACGGCGATGCACTGCTCGTCAAGGTCGATCAGTCGGGTGCCGCGTGCCACACCGGAACACGCACGTGCTTCGACGACCGCGACCTGAACGCTCGACAGGCGGTTTAAATGCAGCAACTCGGCACGATCACCCCCACCTTGCAGGAGTTCCGCGAGTACGCGGCAACGCGTCGCGTGATCCCCGTGCGCACCACCGTGCTCGCGGACTCCATGACACCCATTGGTCTGTACCGTTCGCTCGTGGTGCGCGGTGGCAAGCCCGCACCGGGTACCTTCTTGCTGGAATCCGCCGCCGAGGGCGGCGTGTGGTCGCGGTACTCGTTCGTGGGGGCCCGATCGTTCGCCACGCTCACGGCCCAGAACGGACAGGCCCATTGGCTGGGGCAGGCCCCGGCCGGCGCGCCCGTGGCCGGTGACCCGTTGCAGGCGCTGCGCGCCACCATGGATTTACTGCACACCGAGCCCTTTGATGGTGTGCCACCCCTGACATCCGGCATGGTCGGCTTCGTGGGCTGGGAGGCCGTGCGCCGGTGGGAAAATCTACCCCACCCGCCCGAGGACGATCTGCGTGTGCCCGAGCTGGCCATGAATCTGGTCGCGGACATGGCCGTGCACGACAACACCGAGGGCACAGTGATGCTGGTGGCCAACGCGGTCAACGTCAACGGCACCGATGATAACGTGGACGCCGCCTATCACGACGCCGTCTCCCGCCTGCGTGAGATGGTCACCCGTTTGGCGACCCCCCTCGAACGTTCCACGGTCTCGGTCACGGCCCCCGACGCCCAGGACATCACGGACATCGAGGCCGCCGCCCGCCAGTCGTGGGACCGCGAGCTGTTCATCGAAGCGATCAACCGCGCCAAGACGGCGATTGTGGACGGCGACATCTTCCAAGTGGTCGTCTCCCGCCGTTTCGAGGCCGAGTGCCGTGCCGAGGCACTGGATGTTTATCGCACGCTGCGCCGGATCAACCCCAGCCCGTACATGTACCTGTATGCCTTCGAGGACGCGGACGGGCGGCCGTACTCCATTGTGGGTTCCTCACCGGAAGCCCTGGTGACCGTGACCGGGCGGCAGGCCATGACGCACCCGATCGCGGGTTCACGTCCGCGAGGCGCCACCGTGGAGGAGGATCTGGCACTGGGCCACGATCTACTCGCGGACGAGAAGGAACGCGCCGAGCACCTCATGCTCGTGGACCTGGCCCGTAACGACCTCTCCAAGGTGTCCGTGCCCGGTTCCGTGGATGTCAGCGAGTTCATGGAGATCGAACGCTTCAGTCACATCATGCACTTGTGCTCCACGGTGGTGGCCAAAATGCGCGAGAACGTGTCCGCGTACGATGTCCTGGCCGCGACCTTCCCGGCGGGCACGCTGTCCGGGGCACCCAAACCCCGGGCGCTGCAGCTGCTGGACAAGTACGAACCCCTGCGTCGCGCCGTCTACGGAGGGGTGGTGGGCTACATGGATTTCGCCGGGAACATGGACATGGCCATCGCCATTCGCACCGCGCTTCTCATCAATGACACGGCCTACGTCCAGGCGGGCGGCGGTATCGTGGCTGACTCGGACCCCGAAACGGAAGCCCTCGAGTCACTCAACAAGGCTACGGCGCCCCTGCGCGCAGCCCTGGTGGCCGAGTCCCTGCGCGATCTTTCGCGCTGAGTTTCCGCCACCGACAGCAGTAGAAAGGACTCCCGTGTTGCGTCGTACGGCCCCCGCGGTTCTGGCCACCCTCGTGTGCGCGATCGGGCTGTTCGCAGCCTCCGCCGCCACGTGGATCCATGCCACGGTCGAGACCACCCTGCAGCCGCTCACCGTGGACGTTCCCGGTTCCGACGCCGCCCCCGCAGTCACGGCCCTGGGTCTCGTGGCCGGCGCGGCCGCAGTGGCTTCGACCTTGGCGGGCCGGGTGCTGCGCACCATGGTGGGCGCGGTGGTGGCATTGGCGGGAGTCGGCGCGATATTCGCCGTGCTGTCGGTCACGGCGAACCCCGAGAATGCCTCCCGCGGGGCGGTGGGAACCCAGACCGGGGCCGTAGGCACCGGCGGCGAGTACGTCCTCACCGCCTTCCCGTGGTTGGCCCTGACGGCCGCCGTCGCCCTGATCCTGTGCGGCATCTGGCTCATGCTGGTGGCGCGTCATGCGGGCCGGAGGGCGGGTCGACGTTACGATCGCGACGCCCTGGCCGGCAACAAGGCGGCGTCGAAGAACCAGAGGGTGACCACGGCGCATTCCAGCGACATCGACGCCTGGGATGCCTTCACGCGCGGTGAGGACCCCACGCGGGGCCCGTGACCCTTCAAGTAACCTGCGCGTGGTGCTGAACCATCACGGACCGCGGTAATGGCACAATGGGAGCAAGAAAATCACCGGTGCGCTGCAACGCGCGCCCATCACTGTCTGAGCCCTGCGGCTCAACCGGCACGGGAGAATTGACACATATGTCGAACACCAACCAAGTCATCCTGGACCACACGAGCGCCGTGGGTCACGGCAACACCGTTGCCGCGTGGGCCTGCGTGGGCATCATGGCGGTCGGCGTGATCGTCGGTTGCGTGGGCTTCACCATTGCCTCGACCGCGGTCACCGTGGTGGGAATTGGTTTGATCATCGTGGGGCTCATCGTGGGCGCGGTTCTCAAGTCCATGGGTCACGGCAAGGGCAGCGAGAAGCTCAACCACTGAGCCACGTGCTCTTAGCGCCGGTGCGTGTCTCCCACGCCACCGGTTCACCAGACCATGACCAGTTCCACGCGGCACGGAACTGGTCATCGTCATACGGGCGGGTTGTCGCCGTCCCGATGGCGCAACGAACGTAAGTGAGGAATCCAATGACGCAGCAACGCACCGGCACGGTGCTGGACCAGATCATCGAGGGAGTACGCGAGGACCTCGAAGCCCGCCGCGCGGTGGTCAGTCTGCAGCAACTACAACGCACCGCCCGGGCCCAGGCGCCCGCCTTGGACGCCGAACGTGCCCTGCGCGGTAGCGAACCCAGCTCGGTTCAGGTGCTGTCCGAGGTCAAGCGTTCGAGCCCGTCCAAGGGCGCCCTGGCGGACATCGCGGATCCCGCCGAACTGGCAGCGGCCTACGAACGAGGCGGTGCCAGCGCAATTTCCGTGCTCACGGAGAAGCGTCGCTTCGGAGGTTCGCTCACCGATCTGGACGCCGTACGCCAAGCCGTGACCATCCCGGTGCTGCGCAAGGACTTCACCGTGGACGAGTATCAGATCTGGGAAGCCCGGGCCCACGGTGCGGACATGGTGCTGCTGATCGTGGCGGCCCTCGACGATCCCACCCTGCGCCGGTTCCTGGACCTGACCCACGAGCTGGGTATGCACGCGCTCGTCGAGACGCACACCCCCGAGGAAATCCAGCGGGCCGTGGCGGTCGGTGCGCGCATCATCGGGGTGAACACCCGCAATCTCAAGACCCTGGACGTGGACGTGGACACCTTCGGCCGACTGGCCGAGCAGATTCCCGCAGACGCCGTGATCATTGCCGAATCCGGTGTGTCCGGCGAGGACCAGATCAAGCTCTACGCGGGCCACGGTGCCAACGCGGTGCTGACCGGTGAGGTGCTGGTCACCTCCGACGACCCGTCCCGCACCATTGCCCGGTTCCGGGAGGTGGGCGCGGCGGCACGCGTCGACTTCCTGGCGGGGAAAAAGCCACCGGCCGCCCAGGCCGAGTTCGCCGCGGAGCGGCTCGCCGACGACGCCGCCGCGCCGGCCTCCGGGGGCCGTTCCCTCAAAAACGCACCGGGCCCGTACTTCGGTGACTTCGGGGGCCGGTGGATGCCGGAATCCCTGGTGGCCGCCCTGGACGAGCTGACCGAGGTCTTCGACAAGGCACGTACCGATGACGAGTTCGCCGAGGAATTCCAGCGGTTGTCCCGCGACTACTCCGGCAGGCCCTCCTTGCTCACCGAGGCCAAGCGCTTCGGCGAGGCCATCGGCGCCCGCGTGTTCCTGAAGCGTGAGGACCTCAATCACACCGGTTCGCACAAGATCAACAACGTTCTGGGCCAGGCCCTGCTCGCCAAGCGCATGGGCAAGAACCGCCTGATCGCCGAAACCGGTGCCGGCCAACACGGCGTGGCCACCGCGACCGCCGCGGCCCTGTTCGGCATGGAATGTTGCGTGTACATGGGGGAGGAGGACACGCGGCGCCAGGCCCTGAACGTCGCCCGCATGCAACTGCTCGGCGCCGAGGTCGTGCCCGTCTCCCACGGTTCCGCCACCTTGAAGGACGCCATCAACGAGGCCCTGCGCGACTGGGTGGCCTCCGTGGACACCACGCACTACTTGCTGGGCACCGCAGCAGGCCCGCACCCGTTCCCCGCCATGGTCCGCTACTTCCACGAGCAGATCGGTGAGGAGGCTCGGGCGCAGATCCTGGAGCAGGCCGGACGCTTGCCCGACGCCGTCACGGCATGCGTGGGCGGCGGGTCCAACGCGATCGGTATCTTCCACGGTTTCCTGGACGACCCCGAGGTCGAGCTCTACGGCAACGAGGCCGGCGGCGATGGTGTGGGCACCGGACGTCACGCGGCCACCATCACGCTGGGTCGCCCGGGTGTGCTGCACGGCGCCAAGACGTTCCTCATGCAGGACACGGACGGACAGACCATTGAATCGCATTCCATTTCCGCCGGTCTGGACTACCCGGCCGTGGGGCCCGAACACTCGCACCTGCACGCCATCGGTCGCGTGAAGTACGAGGCCATTACGGACACCCAGGCAATGGACGCCTTCAAGTTGCTCTCGCGCACCGAGGGCATCATCCCCGCGATCGAGTCATCGCACGCTCTGGCCGGGGCGCGGGAGCTGGCCGCCCGTTGGGTCCAGGAACTCGGTCCCGAGACCGCGGCGGAAAAAATCATCGTGGTGTCCCTGTCCGGGCGCGGCGACAAAGACGTGGCGACGGCCGCAGAGTGGTTCGACCTGCTTCCCGAGAACAGCCACGAGGAGCAGGTCGGTCAGAAAGGTGAAGAACTGTGAGCGCCCCCGAATCCGTCCGTCCCGGAGTGGGCGGTCTGGCAGAACGTATTCTTCCCCGGGATCTCACCCGTAACCCGGACTCGAAACTGGCCGCACGCATTGCCCAGTGCAAGGCCGAGGGGCGCCCCGCGCTCGTCGGCTACCTCCCGGCCGGCTACCCGACCGTGGCGGAATCCGTTGACGCCGCGGTAGCACTGGGTCAGAACGGCGCGGACATCATTGAGATCGGGATCCCGTATTCGGATCCCGTCATGGACGGCACCGTCATCCAGAACGCCACCACCCTGGCACTAGCCAACGGCGTTCGTGTGGCGGATGCCTTCACGGTCGTGAGGGCCGTCTCCGAACGCACGGACGCCGTGCCCGTGGTGATGACCTATTGGAACCCCGTGCTGCAAACCGGCGTGGACGAATTTTCCCGCAGACTGCTCGAGGCCGGGGGAGCGGGCATCATCACCCCCGATCTCATCCCCGATGAAGCCGGCGACTGGTTCGAGGCCTCCCAGAAATACGGCCTGGACCGGATTTTCCTGGTGGCCCCGTCCACTACCCGGGAGCGCATGGACATGACCGTCAAGGCGTCCTCCGGATTCGTGTACGCGGTATCCATCATGGGCGTCACCGGCGCGCGGGACCAGGTGTCATCGGCCGCCGAGGACGTCGTGGCGCGCGCCCGCGAAGCCGGCGCCCAGAACGTGTGCGTGGGTCTGGGTGTCTCCAACCGCGGCCACGTCGAGGAAATCGGCGCGTACGCGGACGGTGTCATCGTGGGAACCGCGCTCGTGCGCGCCCTGGGTAAGGGCGGAGCCGACGCTGTGGGTCTCCTGGCCTCCGAACTGTCCGGGCGCCGCTGATGCCGCCGGTCGTTGCCGCAGCCATCCCGTCCCCGGACATCAGTAGCCTCTCCCTCGGGCCCCTGACCATCCACTTCTACGCCCTGTGCATCCTACTGGGCATGGCCGCGGCCGTATGGCTCACCATGCGCCGCTGGAAGGACCGGGGCCAGGACCCGGATGTCCTGTGGGACATCGTGTTCTGGGCCGTGATCGCGGGCATCATTGGTTCCCGCGCCTACCACGTGCTCATCACGGACCCCGCCGGATACTTCGGACCCGGTGCCGATCCCCTGGACGCGCTCAAGATCTGGGAGGGCGGCCTGGGCATCATGGGCGCCGTGCTCTTCGGTGCCGGAGCCGCCTGGCTCGTGTCACGCAGGAACAACGTACCTTTGTGGTATTTCGCGGATGCCGTGGCGCCCTCGCTCCTGTTGGCGCAGGGCATCGGCCGGTGGGGCAACTGGTTCAACCAAGAACTCTTCGGTAAGCCCACCGACCTGCCCTGGGGACTGGAGATCGATCCGAACTCCGCGAACTTCCCGGCCGGGTTCCCCGCGGACACCCTGTTCCATCCCACGTTCCTCTACGAGAGCCTGTGGAACCTCGCCGGTGTGGTGATTTTGATCACACTCGGTAGACGATTCCAACTCACTCACGGCCGCGTGTTCGCCCTGTACCTGGTGTACTACGGCTTCGGGCGGCTCATGATCGAGCTGTTCCTGCGGATGGACCCGGCGTTGCTGATCGCTGGTCAAAGGGTCCACGTGTGGACGTCATTGGCCCTGGTGCTGTTCGGTATCGCATTATTCGTGGCAATATCCGCGAGGATGCGCAAAAGCCCCGACATGCCCGCGAGCGGTGCCGCGCACTCCGCACGCCGCTGAGCGCTGAGCGCCACGCCATGCCCCCGGTGACCCCGGGGGCATTGTGCTGGGGTGTTGGCCCTCACACACTCATTTCGGATCGTGGTAAATTACCCGTGCGCCGCACCGGGAATTCGTCATCACGCGGGTTCCGCGTTCGGTGGTGATCCGTCGGCCCATCGAGGTTCGACCCGTAGTTCGCAGCGCCGCGGACGCTTATGTCATCTGGATCAGATGATGTCCGTACGCACTTCACCCCAGTGGCCCGGGCATTGTTGACACTTCAGACCTGCCCACCAACCCGGTGAGGAGCTCCCTATGAGCCAAGTCAACCACGCAGCCCCCGTGACCAGTATGGTCACCGACGCGGTCAACCGCGACACGGGCCAGCCTGACTCGCGCAGCGAACTGACCCCCGCGCAATCCCCGTTCCGGGCCTTTTCCACCCAGCCCGAGGACCAGGGCCTCTACCGTGGCGAGGACGAAAAAGACGCGTGCGGTCTGGCGGTAGTCGCCACCCTCGACGGCAACTCCACCCACGAGATCGTGGAAGCCGCGCTGACGGCCCTGCGCAATCTCGAGCACCGCGGTGCCGTGGGCGGTGACGAAGGCACCGGCGACGGCGCCGGCATTCTCACTCAGATTCCCGACGCCTTCTTCCGGGACACGGTGAACTTCCAACTGCCCCCCGCGGGCGCCTACGCGGTGGGCACCGCGTTCATGCCCACCGGCGGCCAGCACTTGGAGCCGCTGCAGCGCGCACTCGAGGATCTCGCCGTCATGGAGGGTCTGCGCGTGCTGGGTTGGCGTGACGTCCCCGTGGTGGATGATGCCGTGGGCGCCTCCGCGCGCGCGGTCATGCCCACGTTCGTGCAGTTCTTCGTGGCGGACGAACGCCACAACGCCAGGGGAGCGAGCCTGTTCGAACCCGGCGCGGCGGCGTCGTTCGACCCCGCGCACCTGCAGCTGGAACTGGACCAGAAGGTCTTCCGCGTGCGCAAACGCGCGCAGAACAAGTTCGGTGTGTACTTCCCGAGCTTCTCCTCACGCACCTTGGTGTACAAGGGCATGCTGACCACCGCGCAGTTGCAGCCCTTCTACCCGGACCTCTCCGATGAGCGGTTCACCACCAAGCTGGCCGTGGTGCACTCGCGCTTTTCGACCAACACGTTCCCGTCGTGGCCGCTGGCTCAGCCCATGCGTACCCTGGCGCACAACGGCGAGATCAACACGGTCATGGGCAACCGCAACTGGATGCGCGCCCGCCAGTCTTCGATGTCCGGTGCCGTGCTGGGCCGCAACCCCGAGGAGCTGTTCCCGATCTGCTCGGAAGGCGCCTCGGATTCCCAGTCCCTGGACGAGGTGGCCGAGCTGTTGCAACTGGCCGGGCGCCCGGTCACCGAGACCATGCTCATGCTCATCCCGGAGGCCTGGGAGAACCACGAGAGCATGGACCCGGACCTCAGGGCGTTCTACCAGTACCACTCGACGCTCATGGAACCGTGGGACGGTCCGGCGTGCGTGTCCTTCACGGACGGCACGCGGGTGGGATCCGTGTTGGACCGCAATGGTCTGCGCCCGGGGCGTTTCTGGGAGACCGAGGACGGTCTGGTCATTTTCGCGTCGGAGGTCGGTGTCATCGACATCGGCGACCGCACGGTGGTGCGCAAGGGTCGCGTGTCCCCGGGAACCATGTTCCTGGTCGACACCGAAGCGGGCCGGATTGTCGACAACGACGAGATCAAGGCCGAGTTGGCCGCGGCCAAGCCGTGGCGCAACTGGGTCCAGGACTCCATCGTGCCGATCAGCGAACTTCCCGAACGCGAGCACATGGTCCACCCCGCGCAGTCCGTGCGGCTGCGTCAGAAGACCTTTGGTTACACCGAGGAAGATCTGAAAAAGATCATCGGCCCCATGGCAGTGGCCGGTGCCGAACCGATTTACGCCATGGGCACCGACACCCCGGTGGCGGTGCTCTCCGATCGGTCCCGGTTGCTCTACGACTACTTCGTGCAGTCCTTCGCGCAGGTGACCAATCCGCCCCTGGACGCGATTCGTGAGGAACTGGTGACCTCACTGATCGGTTCGGTGGGCCCCATGGCCAACCTGTTGGCCACCCAGCAGGCCAAGACCCGCCTGATCAAGGTGGACTTCCCGGTCATCAACAACGACCAGTTGGACCAGTTCCTGCACCTGGACGACGAGGACGGCGCCGCACTCACCCTCAAGGTGCGCGGCCTGTACCGCCCGGACGGCGGGGAAGAATCACTGCGCGCGCGCATTGCAGAAATCTGCGAGAAGGTGTCCACCGCGGTCAACCGCGGCGTGCAGTTCGTGATCATTTCCGACCGCGATTCCAACGGCGGCTGGGCACCCATTCCGTCCTTGCTGTTGACCTCTGCCGTCCACCATCACTTGCTGCGTTCGGCAACCCGCACCAAGGTTGCGCTGATCGTGGAATCCGGCGACGTGCGCGAGGTCCATCACGTGGCTCTGCTGCTGGGCTACGGGGCATCCGCCGTGAACCCCTATCTGGCCATGGAATCTGCGGAGGAGCTCGTGCGCCGCGGTGAGATCACCGGGGTGAGTGAGGAAGATGCCGTCTACAACCTGATCAAGGCGCTCGGCAAGGGCGTTCAGAAGATCATGTCCAAGATGGGCATCTCCACGGTGCAGTCCTACTGCGGTGCCCAGACTTTCGAGGCGCTGGGGTTGTCGGGCGAGCTGGTCAACGCGTACTTCTACGGAACGCGCACCCAGATCCAGGGCGTGGGCCTGGACGTGATTGCGGAGGAAACCGCGTCCCGCCACCGTCTGGCCTACCCGGAGGACGGTGTCACCGAACCCCACCGAGACCTGGTCATCGGCGGCGAGTACGACTGGCGCCGAGAAGGACCGCGGCACCTGTTCGACCCGCAGACCGTGTTCCGGCTTCAGCACGCCACGCAGACGGGCCGTTACGACATCTTCAAGTCCTACACCGCGCGCGTGGACGATCAGTCACGTGAGCTCGCCACTCTGCGCGGTCTCATGAGCTTCACCTCGGAGCGGGAACCCATCCCGATCGAACAGGTGGAGCCCGTGAGTTCGATCGTCAAGCGGTTCTCGACCGGTGCCATGAGCTACGGCTCCATTTCCCAGGAGGCCCACGAGACCCTGGCGATCGCCATGAACCGGTTGGGAGGTAAGTCCAACACCGGCGAGGGCGGCGAGGATCCCGAACGGTTAGTGGATCCCGAACGCCGTTCGGCCGTCAAGCAGATCGCCTCGGGTCGCTTCGGTGTGACCAGCTTGTACTTGGCCACCGCGGACGATTTGCAGATCAAGATGGCCCAGGGCGCCAAACCCGGTGAGGGCGGCCAGTTGATGGCGCAGAAGGTTTACCCCTGGATCGCGCGCACACGTCATTCGACCCCGGGCGTCTCCCTGATCTCGCCCCCGCCGCATCACGACATTTATTCGATCGAGGATCTGGCGCAGCTGATTTACGACCTCAAGCGCTCCAACCCCCGGTCCCGGGTGCACGTGAAGCTCGTTTCCGAACGGGGGATCGGCACGGTCGCGGCGGGCGTGACCAAGGCCAAGGCCGACGTCGTGCTCATTTCCGGTCACGACGGCGGCACCGGCGCCGCGCCGCTGAACTCGCTCAAGCACGCGGGGATGCCGTGGGAGCTTGGCCTGGCGGAGGCGCAGCAGACCCTGCGGCTGAACGGGTTGCGTGAACGCGTGGTCGTGCAGGCGGACGGTCAGCTCAAGACCGGCCGTGACGTGGTGGTTGCCGCGCTCTTGGGTGCCGAGGAATTCGGTTTCGCCACCGCACCCCTGGTGGTCGAGGGCTGCATCATGATGCGCAAGTGCCACTTGGACACCTGCCCCGTGGGCGTGGCCACCCAGAACCCGGAACTGCGCAAGCGCTTCACGGGCAAGGCCGAGCACGTGGTGAACTTCTTCGAGTTCATTGCGGAGGAAGTGCGCGAATACCTGGCTCAATTGGGCTTCCGCAGCATCGAGGAGGCCGTGGGCCACGCCGAGGTGCTGCGCACCCGCGAGGCCATCGAGCATTGGAAGGCCAAGGGCCTGGATCTGAGCCCCGTGCTGGACTCGTTTCAGTCTCCGGGTCTCAAGGACGGACTACGCAACACGCGCGAACAGGATCACGAGTTGGAGGACCACTTCGACAACAAGCTGATCCCGCTGGCCGCCCCGGCCATCGAGAACGGGGAACCGGTGCGGGTCATGGAGCGCGTCATCAACACCGACCGCACGGTGGGCACCATGCTGGGCTACACGGTGACCAGCGCCCTGGGCCTGAAGGAGTTGGCCGACGACACCATTGATGTGACCCTGACCGGTGAGGCGGGACAATCCATGGGCGCGTTCATTCCCCGCGGTATCACGCTGCGGTTGGAAGGCGACGCCAACGACTACACGGGTAAGGGCCTGTCCGGTGGCCGCATCGTGGTGCGCCCGCCGCGCGGAGCGGGTTTCGCCTCCCACGAGAACGTGATCGCGGGCAACGTGATCGGCTACGGCGCCACGAGCGGTGAAATGTTCTTCAGCGGCACGGTGGGCGAGCGGTTCCTGGTGCGCAACTCGGGCGCCACCGCGGTGGTCGAGGGAATCGGCGACCACGGCTGCGAGTACATGACCGGCGGGGTGGCACTCGTGCTGGGCGAGACCGGCCGCAACTTCGGCGCGGGCATGTCCGGTGGTGTGGCCTACGTGCTGGATCTGGACGAGTCGGACATCAACAAGCAGGCACGGGACTCCGGGGAACTGCTCTTGGCAACGCTCGACGAGCAGGACCGCGAACTGGTCCTGGCGCTCATCAAGCGCCACGGCGAGGAAACCGAGTCCGAATGGGCGGCCGAGTTGCTCCAGAACCCCGAGGACATCATCGCGCGCATGACCAAATTGCTGCCGCGAGATTATTCAGCGGTGCTCGCACTGCGCAATCAGGCCGAGGCCGCCGGAGACGACCCGGACGGTGACGGCACCTGGCACAAGATTTTGGAGGTGACCACGCGTGGCTGATCCCCGTGGTTTTCTGAAAGTTCGGTACCGCGAAGACCGCCCCAAGCGCCCGGTTCCCGTGCGCATCATGGACTGGAACGAAGTTCAGGAGCGGCAGAACGCGCAGACCCTGCATGAGCAGGCCGGCCGCTGCATGGACTGCGGCGTGCCGTTCTGCCACCAGGGCTGCCCGCTGGGCAACCTGATTCCCGAATGGAATGACCTGGTGTGGCGCGGTAAGAAGGATGAGGCCGCGGAGCGCATGCACGCGACCAACAACTTCCCCGAGTTCACGGGTCGCGTGTGTCCTGCTCCGTGCGAGTCCTCGTGCGTGCTGAGCATCAACCAACCGGCCGTGACCATCAAGCAGATCGAGTACGAGATCGGCGAGATGGCCTTCGACGAGGGTTACGTCAAACCGTTCATCCCGGCGCGCCTGGTGGGAAAAACCGTGGCCGTGGTCGGTTCGGGGCCGGCCGGACTGGCGGCGGCCCAGCAACTGACACAGGCCGGGTTCACGGTGGCGGTGTACGAGCGCGATGACCGCATCGGTGGCTTGCTGCGCTACGGGATCCCCGATTTCAAGCTTGAGAAGTCCGTGGTGGACCGTCGCCTGGATGTCATGGCCGCCGAGGGTACGCGGTTCCGCACCGGCATCGAGATCGGCAAGGACATCACCTGGGACGTTCTTCGCCGCCGCTACGACGCCGTGATCGTCGCCACCGGGGCCACCCGCCCCCGTGAACTGGATATTCCCGGCCGCGAGCTGCAGGGGATCCACCACGCCATGGACTACCTGGTGCGATCCAACCGGTTGTCCGCGGGGGACGAGGTCACGGATCTCATTGACGCTCGCGGCAAGAACGTGATCGTGCTCGGTGGCGGTGACACCGGCTCGGACTGCATTGGTACCGCCCACCGGCAGGGAGCGGCGTCGGTGACGTCTTTGGCCATCGGTCGGAAGCCACCGGTGGACCGCGCCGATGAGGAACCCTGGCCCATGATGCCCAAGGTTTTCGAGGTGTCGTCCTCTCATGAGGAGGGCGGCGAGCGGACCTACTTGGCGTCCACCGTGGAATTCGTGGGGGACGAGAACGGCCACGTGACGGGTCTGAAGGTTGCCGAAACCGAGTACCTGGACAATGGCCGGCGTGTTCCGAAGGAGGGCACGGAGAAGGTCATTCCGGCTGACCTCGTGTTCTTGGCGCTGGGTTTCACCGGGAACGAGTCCGATGACCTCACGTCCCAGCTGTCCGTGGAACTGGACCGCCGCACCAACGTGGCCCGCGACGAGCAGTACATGACCGCCGTGGATGGCGTGTTCTCGTGCGGTGACGCGGGCCGCGGCCAGTCGCTCGTGGTGTGGGCCATCGCCGAGGGGCGCGCGTGCGCGGCCGAGGTGGAACGGCACCTGACCGGACAAACGCGCCTCCCGCAGCCCGTGACGCCGTCGGAACGCGCCATCGATTTGAGCCTTTAGCTAAAGCGGGGTTCACGCGATACCCAGCCGTATCAATCCGTGGCCCCCGTTGCTAAACTGAGAACCGAATTCCGGCAAAGTGGCCGTGCTGGAGCAGCAATACGCTGTTTCATCGCGGCCATTTTTCTGTTTTCGCCCTCTAGTCTCCGACCGAAAGGGAATCACCCATGCGTCGAGCGAAGATCGTGGCCACCATTGGCCCGGCTATTTCCTCGTACGAGCACCTCACTCAGGCCATCAGGGCCGGGATGAATGTGGCTCGCCTGAACATGAGTCACGGTGATCACAACGTTCACAACGCCTCCTACGAGAACCTGAGACGGGCCAGCGAAGAACTCGAAACCACGGTGGCCATCCTCGCCGACCTGCAGGGCCCCAAGATTCGACTGGGCGCCTTCGCGAACGGCCCGTATAACCTGGAGGTGGGGGACCCGTTCACCATCACCATCGAGGATGTCGAGGGGTCCCAGGAGCTGTCTTCCACCACGCACAAAGGTCTACCCGGTGACGTCAACGTGGGCGACCCACTGCTGATCGACGACGGTAAGGTGGCCCTGAAAGCCACCAAGGTCACGGACACTACGGTGGAGACCGAGGTGATCGTGGGCGGCCCCGTCTCCAACCACAAGGGCATTAACCTTCCCGGTGTGGCCGTGAACGTTCCCGCGCTCAGCGACAAGGACGAGGATGACCTGCGCTGGGCACTGCAATGCGGCGTGGACATCATTGCGCTGTCCTTCGTGCGCGACGCCAAGGACATTACCCGCGTGCATGAAATCATGGCGGAAGAAGGCCGGAAGATCCCGGTCATCGCCAAGATCGAGAAGCCGCAGGCCGTGGACAGCCTCCACGAAATCATTGACGCCTTCGACGGCATCATGGTGGCCCGCGGTGACCTGGGCGTGGAGCTGCCTCTCGAGGCCGTGCCGATCGTGCAGAAACGCGCCATTGAACTGGCTCGCCGCTGGGCCAAGCCCGTGATCGTGGCCACCCAAGTCCTCGAGTCCATGATCGACAATCCGCGCCCCACCCGAGCAGAGGCCTCCGACTGCGCCAACGCCGTGCTCGACGGTGCGGATGCGGTCATGCTCTCCGGTGAGACCTCCGTGGGCAAATACCCGGTGCAGACCATCGAGACGATGGCCAGGATCATCGAGGCCACCGAGACCCAGGGCATGGATCGCATGCCGCCGCTGGGCACCGAGCCCCGCACCCGCGGTGGTGCCGTGACCCGGGCCGCTGTGACCATGTCGCGGCAGTTGGACGTCAACTACATCTGCACGTTCACCCAATCGGGTGATTCCGCCCGCCGCCTGTCCCGGTTGCGGCCCGACCGCCCGATCCTGGCCTTCACTCCGGTGCAGAACGTGATGGCTCTGCTGTCCTTGCTGTGGGGTGTGAAACCCATCCTGGTCGAGCAGGTGCACCACACGGATGAAATGACCAAGCAGGTGGACCACTACATGCTCGAGAAGGGCCTGGCCGGTTCGGATGACCTGGTGATCATCTGCGCAGGATCACCTCCGGGCGTGGCAGGTTCCACCAACCTGGTCAAGGTCCACCGCGTGGGAGACCTGGACGATGCCGGTGAGGCACCCGTGCGTGAACAGCACGAACGCGTTGGTCCGTGGCGCGAGACCCTGCCGGCTTCGGCTCCCTGGCGCGAATCGTGATCCGCTAGTTTTCCAGCGCGATCAACGACGGCGATCCGGGCACTTCGGTGCGTGGGTCGCCGTCGGCGTGCGGGGGCCTTTCGGGTGGACCGTCCCGGCTGTGCCGCGTGAAAGCCGTGTCCGGCACCTGAAGCGCCGTGAGGACCTCTTGCCGAGTCCGAAAGGGTTCTATCAACGCGTGGAGTGTCGCCCCAGCTCCGGCCGAACATTCTTGGCAGAGGTTCGTCGCGTCGACGGGGCCCGGGCTGCGAACATCGTCCCCAGATGTCAGGGGCGCGTTTCTTCGCCCGGACATTCGCGGCCATCAGATACGGCGGTCCTTGTTGCCCCTCGCGTCCCGGACTCAGCTCACGCCTCAGTCCGGTTCTTGCCCGACGCCGACGCCGCCGCCACGGCATGTTTCAGTGGTAAACGCTTCACGTTCCAGGCGTCGTGAGAGCCCAGCCTTGCACCTTAAGCGTCGTTGGAACCCCTGAGGGGAGCACAAGAGGTTCTCGTGCCACCTGAGGCGCCGTCGAAGGTTCTAGCCGCGCCTCAGACGCAGGGGGCCCGTTGGCGATCCGACCGCGCCAACAAAAAACGGCCCCGCGTCACCGGGGCCGTTTCGCTACCGCTCTCACCGAACGGTTCATGGTGCCCAAGGTGGGACTCGAACCCACACATGTTTCCATACTGCATTTTGAGTGCAGCGCGTCTGCCAATTCCGCCACTTGGGCAAGTGCCGTACACAATCACAGCACGAGGCCGTGAGCAGCGGGTAACAGCTTACACGATGAGCGGTAGGCTAGAGACCAATGCGCCACGCACGGCTTCTCGTGTGGCGTGTCTCATGCCCAACCCGCCGCGATGGCGTGGTTTGATGCGGTATCCAGTTTGTTTCCCAGTTAACCAAGGAGTTCCCCCGTGACGGAATCGCCCGAAGCGTCCACTCCCGCTCCCTCGAATGAGCCCGCCAAGACCGTTGTGGTCGCCGAGGACGAGGCCTTGATCCGCATGGACATCGTGGAGATGCTGCGCGAAGCCGGTTACAACGTGGTGGCGGAGGCCGAGAACGGGCAGCGTGCCGTGGATCTGGCCCGAGAGCATACACCGGACCTGGTGCTCATGGACGTGAAAATGCCCGTCATGGACGGCATCACCGCGGCTGAACACATTGCGGAGGAGCGCATCGCTCCGGTGGTGCTGCTGACGGCCTTCAGCCAGCGCGAACTCGTGGAGCGGGCGCGTGAGGCCGGCGCCATGGCGTACGTGGTCAAGCCGTTCACCGTGGACGATGTGGTCCCGGCCATTGAGATCGCGATGTCCCGCTTCGAGGAAATCTCCGCGCTGGAGAATGAGGTGGCGGACATGAAGGAACAGTTCGCCACGCGCAAACTCGTGGAGCGCGCCAAGTCCCTCCTGCAGACCAAAATGGGCCTGTCCGAACCCGAGGCGTTCCGCTGGATTCAAAAGACCTCCATGGATCGCAGGCTGTCCATGCGTGAAGTGGCCGACGCGATCATCAACCAGGTGACCTGAGGGCGGACTTCTCCGAGCGCCCCGGATGAACGCCTAGGATGGACGCGTGAGTGAGACGAGCGACGCCCAGAACAACCCGAGCCAGGACACCCCCGCCGATCCCGTGGTGGTGATCGGGGAGAAAACCGAGTCCCCCCAATCGATCACGCTGCCCGGCACGGTGAGCCACCCGGAACGACGCCTGCTCCTGATTGACGGGCATTCCCTGGCGTTTCGTGCGTTCTTCGCACTGTCCCGCGCCGCGGAGTACGGCGGCGGCCCGGGTTTCGTCACATCAGAGGGAGTCCACACCGAAGGTGTTTACGGGTTCCTGAACACCATGGTCAAGCTGATCCGCGATTATCAGCCGACCCACCTGGTGGTGTCCTTCGACCTCGAAGGCCCCACCCTGCGTTCCCAGGAATACGGGGACTACAAGGGCGGTCGAGACGAGACCCCCGAGGAGTTCCACGGCCAAGTGCCGAACATCGAACGCATCCTCAAAGCACTCGGCGTCCCCGTGGTCACTCTCGAGGGCTATGAGGCCGACGACGTTCTGGCCACCTTGGCCACGCGCGGCGCCTCGGAGGACTTCGAAGTGCTCGTCTTCTCCGGAGACCGTGACGCGTTCCAAATGGTCAACGACCACGTCAATATCGTGTATCCGGGCCGCACCCCGTCCGATCTGCGCCGCATGGACGCCCAGGCCGTGTACGAGAAGTACAAGGTGGCGCCGCAGAACTATCCGGATCTCGCCGCCCTCACGGGTGAGCAGGCGGACAACCTACCGGGCGTGCCCGGTGTGGGCCCCGGTTTCGCGGCCAAGTGGATCGCATCCTACGGGCCCGTGGAATCCGTGCTCGAGCACGCCGACAAAATTACCGGCAAAAAGGGCGAGGCGTTGCGCGAGAACGTTGAGCTCGTGCGCCGCAATCGCAAGCTGAACCGGTTGGAAACCGACCTCGACCTCGACCTCGACTTCGCCAACGCCGCGCTCCCGGTCCCGGACACGGACAAGGTGGACGAGGTCTTCGACGACCTCGAATTCGGCGCCGGTCTGCGCGGCCGGCTACTGGATGCCTTCGGCAATGCCGGTGAGAGCGGACCCACCTCAAACGCTCCGGCGGTGAGCGAGGTCCATCGCGTGAGCACGGCGGAAGACTGGCAGCAGTGGCTGGACGAGAACAAGGACACCCAATCGCCCGCCGTGGTGCGGCGTCTGCTGCCGGATCCCAAGGCGGCGTCGGGCGGGGAAGTCACGGTACTCGTGTTCACCGCAAACACCACCGCCGTGGTGGATGTGATCGCCGCGGACCAGGACCTGGCCGGCGCCGTGGACCAGTGGCTCGAGGACCGCAGCGAACCGAAGATCGTGGACGGCCTCAAGGATCTGTTCCACGGCCTCGTGGACCGCGGTGTGACCCTGGACGGCGTGCACGACGACGTTCAGCTGTCCGGTTACCTCGTGCGTCCCGCGCTGCGCAGCTACGACCTCGAGGCTCAGCTCGCCCAGCACCTGGAACTCGAGGTGCCGCGGGCGGGCGACCCAGCGGCGTCGTCGGGCAAGGGCAAGGCCGCGCAGACGGAGCTGGACCTGGGCGGGGACCGAGGCCTCGAAGCGATCCCGGACGAGGTCCTGCAGCGTGAGGCGAGCCTGGGCGCGGCCTGCGCCCAGCTGAGCCGTCATTTGCGGGCACTGCTCGAGGCGGACGGCCAACTGCCGATGCTGCTGGATCTGGAAATGCCGCTGGCGGTGATCCTGGCGCGCATGGAGAACCTGGGTGTAGCCATCGACCGCCCCGGGATCGACCAGTTGTACAAGGACCTGCAGCAGCCCATCGACCAGAACAAGGAGCAGGCGCAGGCGCAGATCGAGGGCACGGTCAACCTGGGTTCGCCCAAGCAGTTGCAGACCGTGATGTTCGAGGAACTGGGCCTGCCCAAGACCAAGAAGACCAAGACCGGTTACACCACGGACGCCGCGGCGGTGGCGGATCTGCTGGGCCGGGTGGATCCCGAGACGCAGGGCTCCCGGTTCCTGGTGGCGCTCATGAACTGGCGCGAGTACTCCAAGCTCAAGCAGATCGTGGAGGGATTGCGCAAGGCCATTGCCGAGGACGGCCGGGTCCACACGACCTACATGCAGACCGTGGCAGCCACCGGGCGGTTGTCCTCGACCGACCCCAACCTGCAGAACATCCCGGTGCGCACCGAACAGGGTCAACGCATTCGCAACGTGTTCGTGGTCGGATCGGATGAGGAAGGCCCGTTCGAGACCCTCATGACCGCGGATTACTCGCAAATCGAAATGCGCATCATGGCGCATTTGTCCGGGGACGAGGCCCTCATCGAGGCGTTCCGGGCGGGGGAGGACCTACACCGTTTTGTGGGCTCGCGCGTGTTCAACGTGACACCCGAAGAGGTCACCCCGCAGATGCGCTCCAAGGTCAAGGCCATGAGCTACGGACTGGTGTACGGGCTCAGCTCCTACGGACTGTCCCAGCAGCTCAACATTCCCGTGGATGAGGCGCGGACCATGATGAGCGAATATTTCGAGCGCTTCGGTGGGGTGCGCGACTTCCTACGCGGTGTCGTGGACGAAGCCCGCGAGAAGGGCTACACCGAGACCATTGACGGCAGACGCCGCTATCTCCCGGACCTCACGAGCGACAATCGGCTGGCTCGCCAGTCCGCCGAGCGCGCGGCCCTCAACGCTCCCATTCAAGGCTCCGCCGCGGACATCATCAAGAAGGCGATGATCGGGGTGGATCGCGCCCTGGCCGAGCAAGAGCTGCGTTCCCGCGTGCTGCTGCAGGTCCATGACGAACTGATCGTGGAGGTCGCACCCGGAGAGGCCGACGCCGTGGAGAAGATCCTGCGCGACGAAATGGCGGGTGCAGCAGAATTAACGGTTCCACTGGACGTCAACGTGGGCACCGGCCGCACGTGGCAACAGGCCGCGCACTAGAACCAGTCAACGTCACCCAGGAGTCATTCCCGCATGAACACGCACCCGGCCCACGAATCCCGCTCCGAGCAGTACAGCGCCAAGGGCAACACCTACCAGGTGAAGACTTTCGGCGCGGGGTCGGGCGGAATCGCCGAGAACCCGGAAGCAGTCGAGTGGCTGCGCGCGGTCAACCAGGGTTTCCACGGCCCGGAGCCCTCCGAACAGTCCCTCGAAAGGGATCTCAAGTGGCTGCACGGCGAACGCGTCCGCCTGCGCGCCGTCCACAGCCAGGACCCGGTGCCGACCGCGGCTCTGGGTGAGCAGCGACCCGTGGCCACATACTGCTCGTGGGATTCGAGCCTCACCCTGGGCGCGGAAACGCAGCTGCCCGCGTGGTTGGTGTCCGAGGTGACGGTGCGGCCCACGCATGCCCGCCGCGGGATCCTGCGCCGCATGATGACCACCGATCTCACGGAAGCGCACCGGGCAGGGTTCCCGATCGCCGCGCTTACGGCCTCCGAAGCGACCATTTACGGCCGGTTCGGGTTCGGGGCGGGCACGTTCAACACCGAGGTCGCGGTGGCCGCGGAATCCGGCTTAAAGCTCAAGGCCCCGTCCGTGGGTCGTGTGGAAATGGCCGACAACAAGGCGCTCGCGCAGCTGGCGCCGGACATCTTCGAGAAGTTCCACCAGCTCACCCCCGGTTCGCTGAGGCGCACCGGCAAGTGGTGGGATTATGTCAGCGGCCAGTACGACTGGCATGCAGGTAAGGCCGATCCCGAGATTCGCACGGCGGTCCACTACGACGAGAACGACCGGGCGGACGGCTACGTCAGCTACAAGTTCGTGCGCGGGAGTGGCTTTAAGGGCACCCTAGAAGTGGTGGACCTGGTCTCACCCAGCGCCCAGGTGCGCATCGCGCTGTGGGAGTACCTGTGCGGCTTGGACCTGGTCACCGAGGTGCGTCACCCCAATGCCCAAATGGAGGACCCCTTGATGTGGGGCATGGTCGACATGGCCGACTACGAGGTGCGCAAGCGGTACGAGCGGCTGTGGTTGCGCATCCTGGACCCGGTCGCCGCGCTGTCTGCGCGCCCCTACCGTTCGCACCGGGCGTTGACGATTTCACTGGTGGATTCGCTGGGTTTCGCGGACGGCGTGTACACCATCGACACGACCGGCCAGCGGCCGGTCGTGGAGCGGACGGGAGACCGGCCACGCACGGACGACGACGCCGCCGGTAAGTCCATGCCGCGCGTCGAGTTGCCGGACGAGGCGGACGTCGCCATGAACATCGACTCCCTGGGTTCGTTGTACTTGGGGGCCGTCAAGGCGTCCACGCTGTATTACGCGGGACTGATCAAGGTACGGGATCTGGCGGCACTGGATGACCTGCAATCGCTGATGTCCACCTCCGAACACCCGTACTGCATCTCCCCGTTCTAAGCTGCTTGAACCGCTTGCCCTTCAAGCCTAAGATAGAGCAGTGCGTCTTCATTTGCGCGCCCAAAGCACGTTTCGTTCACCGCATCCCGGGCCTTACAAGGTCCCAGCAGTGGGCATTGACCATTCAAACTAATCCATCGGAGTCCCTACTACATGACCACCACCACCCCGCAGGTTGCCGTCAACGACATCGGAACTGAGGAGGATTTCCTCGCCGCTGTCGACGCGACCATTAAGTACTTCAACGACGGCGACCTCGTGGAAGGCACCGTCGTCAAGGTCGACCGCGACGAGGTCCTCTTGGACATCGGCTACAAGACCGAAGGCGTCATTCCCTCTCGCGAGCTGTCCATCAAGCACGACATCAACCCTGACGATGTTGTTGCCGTGGGTGATGAGGTCGAGGCTCTGGTTCTCACCAAAGAGGACAAAGAAGGTCGCCTGATCCTCTCCAAGAAGCGCGCTCAGTACGAGCGTGCCTGGGGCGACATCGAGAAGGTCAAGGAAGAAGACGGCGTCGTCACCGGCACCGTCATCGAGGTCGTCAAGGGTGGCCTCATCCTGGACATCGGCCTGCGCGGCTTCTTGCCCGCCTCCCTGGTCGAGATGCGTCGCGTCCGCGATCTGGCCCCCTACATCGGCCAGCAGCTCGAAGCCAAGATCATCGAGCTGGACAAGAACCGCAACAACGTGGTGCTGTCGCGCCGCGCGTGGCTCGAGCAGACCCAGTCCGAGGTTCGCGCCAACTTCCTGCAACAGCTGCAGAAGGGCCAGGTTCGCACCGGCACCGTCTCCTCCATCGTTAACTTCGGTGCCTTCGTGGACCTCGGTGGCGTGGACGGCCTGGTGCACGTGTCCGAGCTGTCCTGGAAGCACATCGACCACCCCTCCGAGGTCGTCGAGGTTGGCCAGGAAGTCACCGTCGAGGTCCTCGACGTGGACATGGACCGCGAGCGTGTTTCGCTGTCGCTGAAGGCAACCCAGGAAGATCCCTGGCAGCTGTTCGCACGCACCCACGCCCTGGGCCAGGTTGTCCCGGGCAAGGTCACCAAGCTGGTTCCCTTCGGCGCGTTCGTGCGCGTGGAAGACGGCATCGAGGGCCTGGTGCACATCTCCGAGCTGGCGCAGCGCCACGTTGACATGGCCGAGCAGGTCGTCTCCGTCAACGAAGAGCTGTTCGTCAAGGTTATTGACATCGACCTGGACCGCCGCCGCATCTCGCTGTCCCTGAAGCAGGCCAATGAGGGTGTGGACCCCGAGTCCACCGAGTTCGATCCCGCTCAGTACGGCATGGCTGCCGAGTACGACGAGCAGGGCAACTACAAGTACCCCGAGGGCTTCGATCCCGAGACCAACGAGTGGATCGAAGGCTACGAGGAACAGCGCGCAGCGTGGGAGCAGCAGTACGCGGACGCTCAGGCTCGCTGGGAAGCCCACAAGGAGCAGGTGCAGAAGCACCTGGCCGAGGATCAGGAAGCCGCGGTTTCCTCCTCCAACTCCAGCAGCAGCACCAGCGGCCCCGCCGCTCCGACCAGCTACTCCTCCGAGGCTCCGGCCGAGGACGCAGGCACCTTGGCTTCGGACGAAGCCCTCGCTGCTCTGCGCGAGAAGCTGACCGGCCACTGATGCACGGATAGCTCGCACCGCTCCGGCGGTACGGGCCTCCTGACTAGCAGAACCCCGCACGGACTCCGTGCGGGGTTCTGTCGTATCCGGCGCACGTGTGTAACCGAGCGCGACAACAACCGGGATGAGCCACGGTGTTCAGTGCCCGGGGGAGTGGGTTTCAAAGCAGGGCAATGTCGTGCCAGTCGACGCCCCCGAGGTGCGGAGTGTACTGTCCCGCGGTCAGCGAGGTCACGGTGTCCAGGGCAGCGCGGACATCGAACTCCCGATCGGGAACCGCGAGAGTGAGCACAGCGGCGTCGGCGGCGTAGCGGGTGGGCAGCACTGCGAAGCCGGCCGCGCGCACGTCGGCCTCCACACGGCCTGCGTCCGCGTGGGCCAAGCGGACCGTGAGGGAGCGGGAGCGCATGCGTGTCTTGAGAGGGGCGGTCTCGAGCGCTGCGGTCACGCTCCCGGAGTATGCACGTATCAGGCCACCGGCACCGAGTTTGACCCCGCCGAACCAGCGAACCACCACGGCGCAGATGTCGGAGAGATCGCTGTGGAGCCGTTGGTCGCGCTGGGAGGGCACCTTATGAGTGCTCAGGGCCTGCATCATGGGCATACCTGCGGTTCCGGACGGTTCGCCGTCGTCGGAACTGCGGGCCGTCTCGCGGGCGGGTCCGATGATGAAGGCCGAACAATGGTGGCGGGCATCGCGGTACTGAGCCTTGGTCTCGGCGATGAAGCCGCGGGCCGATGTTTCGGAGTCAACCCGTTTCAAGAGCGCGAGGAAGCGAGATTTCTTGATCTCGATTTCGTGGGTGTGCACCGAGGTCGTGCCCAGCACCGTGTAGGAGACATTCGGGTCGGTGGGCATGGCCTCCAGTCTAGGGTGCGGTCTCTCAGCTCAGATAGGCAGACTAAGCAAATTCCCAGGAAATGCCCGCGGGGAGTCTTGCGTCACACCTGTGCTGGGAGGAACATGGCTGCACTGGCACATGGAGAAAGCGGTACCCATTATGAGCATGACAACGCGGCGTGACGAATCCCAGGGTTCGTCGGCACGGAATCGAGAAATCGACCCAGAGGTTGACAATCACGTCAGGAAATTGCTGACGCTGACCATTGTGTCCGGCGTTCTGTACCTCACGACCATCATCACCAACATCATCACCGGGCAGATCACGCACAAGGCCTTCGAGGATGCGCCGTTCGGAGCGCCACCCGAGGGTTTGTACTGGGTTGGCGCGGTGGTGGGCCTCATCCTGCTCGTGGGGATGTACATGGCCGTGTACATTCCGCTGCGCAAGCGGCTGCGTGAGGGTTGGTATGCGGGCGCGGTGTTCGCGACCGTGGGGCTGATTCACGCGGCCTTGTCCGCGGTAGTTGCACCGGGAAACCTCCTCCTCGGCCTCCCCGGAATTGCCTTGGTGGTGGTCAACGGGATCTGGCTGTTCATTGCATTCCGCCCGGGAGTGCGCGAAGGGCTCGGCTGATCCCGGGTCACGCAGTGGCGAGGGAGCGACGAAATGTTCGGAACGCGCGGTGACCTCCGGCGAGAATGAGCAGATGTCCGGACGGTCGGAACTGACCGGTACAGTGGTGGATCGAAAGCCAACCTCAGAACGCTGCTCAAGGGAGGTCGCTCGTGGGTGACGGTGTGTCGCGGGCCAACACTCGACCCGTGGAGACGGTGGGTCTCACCGGGGGGATTGCCTCCGGTAAGTCCACCGTCTCTCGACGCCTGGCGGAGCTGGGAGCCGTGGTGATCGACGCCGATGCCATTGCCAGGGACCTCCAGAAACCGGGGCAACGGGGGCTCACCGCGATCCGCGGACACTTCGGTGAATCGGTGATAGATCCGACCACCGGTGAGCTGTTACGAGAGGAACTGGCACGCGTTGTGTTCAATGATGAACTACAACTCGAAACTTTGAACGGCATGATCCACCCGATGGTTCGGGAGGAAACCGCTCGGCTGATCGAGCAGGCCGCGCCCGGATCGGTCATTGTCTTCGACATGCCGCTCCTCGTGGAGACCGGCCAGCACGCGGACATGGACCAGGTCCTGGTGGTCGAGGCACCACTCGAGGAACGGGTTCGTCGCATGGTCACCGACCGGGGCATGGACCCCGAGCACGCTCGTCGGCGCATTGCGGCCCAGGCCACCGACGAGCAGCGGCTGGCCGCGGCAACCACCGTGTTCGACAACTCGGGCTCGGTCGAGGACCTCCTGAGTCAGGTCGATACTTGGTGGCGTCAGCAAGGCGAATAGCGTGTCGGAGGTGACGCGTAGTCTAGTGGCATGTCGCTGGCCCAGAAAATCAATCGCGTTGTCGCCCCGTTCGAGGTGGTCTCCGAGTTTCAGCCCGCGGGTGATCAGCCCAAGGCCATTGCGGAACTCACGGAACGGATCCAGGGCGGCGAACAAGACGTTGTCCTGATGGGCGCTACGGGCACCGGTAAATCAGCCACCGCGGCGTGGCTGATCGAGGCCATACAACGCCCCACCCTGCTGTTGGTCCAGAACAAGACCCTGGCCGCTCAGTTGGCCAACGAACTGCGGGAACTGCTGCCCAACAACGCGGTCGAATACTTCGTCTCCTACTACGACTACTACCAGCCGGAGGCGTACGTTCCGCAGACGGATACCTTTATCGAGAAGGACTCCTCCATCAATGAGGAAGTCGAGCGGCTCCGGCACTCGGCAACCAACGCGCTCCTGACCCGCCGTGACACGGTGGTGGTCTCCACGGTGTCCTGCATTTACGGTTTGGGCACCCCGGAGGAGTACGTCAAACAAATGGTCACGCTCGCCGTGGGCCAAGAAATGGACCGCGACGATCTGCTCCGCCAATTCGTGAATATGCAGTACGCCCGCAACGACATCGATTTCCACCGCGGCACGTTCCGGGTGCGCGGTGACACCGTGGAAATCATCCCCATGTACGAGGAACTCGCGATCCGCATCGAGTTCTTCGGGGACGAGATCGAAGCGATTTACACCCTGCATCCGCTCACCGGGGAGATCGTCAACGAGGAACAGGAAATGTACGTCTTCCCGGCCTCCCACTACGTGGCGGGCGCGGAACGAATGGCGCGAGCGGTGGAATCCATTCAGGACGAGCTGCAGAACCGCCTCCAAGAACTGGAATCCCAGAACAAACTGGTCGAGGCCCAGCGACTGCGCATGCGCACCACGTACGACCTCGAGATGATGGAGCAGATGGGCTACTGCAACGGCATCGAGAACTACTCGCTGCACATTGACGGCCGGCCCCGCGGTTCCGCGCCCCACTGCCTGCTGGACTACTTCCCGGACGACTTCATGCTCATCATTGACGAGTCTCACGTCACCGTGCCGCAGATCGGCGGCATGTACGAGGGCGATATGTCCCGCAAACGCACCCTGGTGGAGCACGGCTTCCGGTTGCCATCCGCCATGGACAACCGGCCCCTGAAATTCGACGAGTTCCTGGAACGCATCGGCCAGACCATGTATATGTCCGCGACCCCGGGCAAGTATGAACTGGCCAAGGTGGACTCCGTGGTCGAGCAGATCATCCGTCCCACCGGTCTGGTGGACCCCCAGGTAGTCGTCAAGCCCACCAAGGGACAGATCGACGATCTGCTGGAGCAGATCGAGCTGCGTGTGGAGCGCAATGAACGCGTCCTGGTGACCACACTGACCAAACGCATGGCCGAGGATCTCACCGAGTACCTCATGGAACACGGGGTGCGCGTGCAGTACCTGCACTCGGACGTGGACACCCTCAAGCGCGTGGAGCTGCTGCGGGACCTGCGCATGGGCACCTTCGACGTGCTCGTGGGCATCAACCTGCTGCGCGAGGGCCTGGACCTGCCCGAGGTCTCGCTCGTGGCCATCCTCGACGCGGACAAGGAGGGCTTCCTGCGCTCCACCACGTCGCTCATTCAGACCATTGGCCGTGCCGCGCGTAACGTCTCCGGTGAAGTGCACATGTACGCGGACAAAATCACGGATTCCATGGCGACCGCCATTGATGAGACCAATCGTCGCCGCGCGATCCAGGTGGCGTACAACAAGGAGCACGGGATCGATCCTCAGCCGCTGCGCAAGCGCATTGCGGACATCACGGACCAACTGGCCCGCGAGGACGAGGACACACGAACCCTCTTGGCCCAGCGAGCCGCCGCCAATGATCACACCGCACCCGTCAAGGGCGGCAAGAAGAAGAGCGCGTCCGAGACCCAGCGTGAGGCAGCATCCAGGGCTGAATCCAAGCTGTTGCGTGACGGCGTGCAGGCTGCCCCGGCGGAGGATCTCGTGGAGCTCATCGAGCAGTTGAGTGAGCAAATGCGCAACGCCGCCGCCGAACTGCAGTTCGAACTCGCGGCACGGCTGCGTGATGAATTGGCGGATCTCAAGAAGGAACTGCGCCGCATGAAGGACGCGGGTCACGCCTAGACAGTCCTGCGAGCTGTGTAAACTGGGTCAGACCACAACGTGGGGGAGTATCCCGAAGAGCTGTGAACGTCAGCACGAGCGGCATTGATGCCGCTCCGGGCGCAGCAACCGATCGCTCACGGCGAGAAGGCCACCGTTACCGGTGCGTCGACCGAGTGCCGATCGGTGGAGAGACCCACGGTCTCCACCGTCTCTCAACGGAAAGTGCTGACACATGGAAATCACCGGCCTGCAATGGGGCATCACCCTTGCATTGATTCTGGGCCTGCTGGCTTATGACTTCTTCTTCCACGTGCGCAAGCCGCACGAGCCCACGATCAAAGAGGCCGCCATTTGGTCGGCCGTGTACGTGGGTATTGCTCTGCTCTTCGGTCTGGTCATCCTATGGATGGATGGCCCGCAACTAACGGCGGAATACTACGGCGGTTACATCACCGAGAAGGCGCTGTCGGTCGACAACCTGTTCGTCTTCCTGATCATTATTGCCTCCTTCAAGGTGCCGCGGGCTGATCAGCAGAAGGTACTACTCTTCGGCATCGTGTTCGCGCTGATCGCGCGCACGGTGTTCATCTTCATCGGTGCCGCCGCGATCAACACCTTCTCGTGGGTGTTCTACCTGTTCGGCCTGATCCTCATTTACACCGCGGGCAAGCTCATCAAGGGCGAGGTCACCGATTCGGAGTCGGACGAGGCCGACAATTTTGTGGTGCGACTGGCCAAGAGAGTTCTGCCGACCACCGACTACTACGACCGCGACAAGCTGTTCACCATTGAGAACGGCAAGAAGGTCATGACCCCCATGCTGCTGGTCATGGTGGCCATTGGCGGCACCGACATCTTGTTCGCGCTCGACTCCATCCCCGCGATCTTCGGTCTGACCCAGGAGCCGTACATCGTGTTCACGGCCACGGCGTTCTCGCTCATGGGTCTGCGCCAGCTGTACTTCTTGATCGACGGCCTGCTGGATCGCCTGATCTACCTGTCGTGGGGTCTCTCGCTCATCCTGCTGTTCATTGGTATCAAGTTGATGCTGCACGCTCTGCACGAGAACACGCTGTCCTTCATCAACGATGGTCAGCATGTCCCCGTGGCAGAAATCGGTATCGGCACGTCGCTGACCGTGATCATCTCCATCCTGGTCATCACCGTGCTGGCCTCGTTGTTCAGCCCCAAGGGTCGTGCCCTGCGGATCATTCAAAAGACCCAGGACCTCTCCGAGAAGTACCTGGCCCTGCCCAAGGACGCGCCCGCGGAGGAACGCAACCGCATTTCTTCCAAGATCGCCGAACTCACACAGCAGTTCCCCAAGATCTCGGAAAAGCACAAGGAAGAGCTCATCGATTCCCGCGCCAGGTTCCGCAAGATGGTCGACACGGTGCACGGGCAGCAGAGCGAATTCGAATCCACGGGCGAGGTCAAGACCCCGTCCCCGGACCTCGATCAGGACGACGTGGAATCAGCAGCTCCCACGGCCACGGTGCAGCCCACCGGTAAGGCCGCGGACGGCAGCGGACCCGAAGGTCACTCGACCGGAGGTTCCACCTCCCTGCGCTAATTACCGTTCGATGGCCTGAACAGGCCCTGGAACTCACGACGTCGCCCGCGCACCTGTGAGGTGCGCGGGCGACGTCGTACCCGGTCGTTCCTAGCGCCAGGCAGCGAAGGGGCCAGGTTCGGTGGTGAACCACAGGGCTGCCGCGGCAAACAGCCCGGCCCACAACAGGGAGGCCAGGGTGCCGATGATGAATTGCTCGCGCTGTCGCGCGTTGGTGAATTCCCCGTACCGGGCCAGACCCTTTACGGCTACGACCACCCCGATACCGGCCACGTGACCGGTCAGCAGGGACGCAATGGTGGCCGACCGTTCCAGGAAACCGATCACCAAACCGCCTCGCAACGGTGGTGTGACCGGCTCCGGGGGTGGCTCGGCGCCGTCCCAGGGGTCGGGGGCGGGGGTCGGCCGCTCATGGGAGACGTCCGCCAGGTTGAAGACGCACCGGACCGCCAGGTCCCCGGACAGTGTGCCGGCGATCAGCAGCGCCGGATAAGCCCATTCACGCGGCGCGGTACCGGCCAGGACGGTCCACACGGCGGTCACGATCACCAGGGACGCCGGTAGCGCGGCGTCCAGGAGGATACGGGAGATTTTCACGAGGCCTCCGCAGTGCCGTCGGCCAGTTGCAGGAGGGTCAGCACCGCGGGGTGGGTGGCTTGCTCCTGGCTCCAGAGCGCGGATGACAACCTCCGCGACACGGACGACTGCGCGATGCCCAGCGTCGACGCGATCTGCTGCTGCGTGAGTCCCTGCTCGGCCAGGTCGGTTGCCTCGCGTGCGGCCCGCGTGCGGCGTTGGCGTACGGCACTGGCCAGGGTCAATACGGCCTGGGCATGGGATGCCCAGGCTGTGCCGCGCACAGCGGGATAACCGGTGTCCTTCGACGCCGTCACGGCCTCCCGCGCGGCCACGAAGGCCGGCCCCGTGGCCTCGTTGACGTTGTTGGGCAGCGGCATGTTCACGGCTCCGATTCCCAGACCCACGTGCCAGTCCTGGTCATCCACCAGGGCGAGCACTGCGGTCAGGGCGTCCTGCGCAGTGTCGTACAGAGCCTGCAGCTCGTCTCCCGCGCTGATCTGCCACCCCAGGACGGGTCGAGGGAGATCGGAATCAAACCGATTGCGATGCTCGCTCATGGCCAGGGCGCCGGGGGCCGTGCGAGAACCGCGTCGATCGACGGTCAGGGCGTACATCAATACCTCCTCTGTGTCGGACGGACGACCGTGCACCTGATGCGGGTCACACTGCATAAGAAAGTGTTATGCAGTAGTAGATGCATAGTTTCAGGATCGGCCCGTGTGCGCAATGTCGCCGACATTGTCGACGAGTACCGCGGGGAACCCGTCCTCGTCGGAGGCTGCCAGATCGATGCGAGCGTTGATACCCCAGTCGTGATTGCCGTCGGGGTCGTCGAAGACCTGAGCCACGGTCCAATAACCGGACAGGCCCTCGGGCTTGTCGTTGATCCGGATCAGCGCGGGCCCACGGGACTGGGCATCTGTGTAGATGTCGTCGTATTCGTCGAAATACGCATCCATGGCGTCCGCCCAGCGGTCCCGATCCCAGCCGGTGGCCTCGTCCAAGGCACCCAGGACCTTGTCCTTCTCCTGGGCAAACAGCTCCACGCGCTGGAACAAGGCGTTGCGCACCATCACGCGGAAGGCCCGGGGGTTCCTGGTGACGCCCTCCGGCTGTTCCTCGACAAGTTCTTCCAGGGAGTCCGCGCTGGTGCCCATGGGAGATTCCTGCCCGGAGGCCAGCTTCTCCCACTCGTCGAGCAGGGAGTTGTCCGTCTGACGGATGCTTTCGCCGAGCCACTCGATCAGATCGGTCAGCGTCTCGGTCGTGGCGTCCACGGGAACGGTCTGTCGCAACGCCTTGTACGCGTCGGAGAGGTAGCGCAGCAGGATGCCTTCGGAGCGGGCCAGCCCGTAGAACTGGATGTAGTCGCCAAAGGTCATGGCGCGTTCGAACATGTCGCGCACCACGGACTTGGGGGACAGTTCGAACTGGGTCACCCACGGTGAAGAACTGGAGTAGGTCTCGAAGGCCTGTTCCAGGAGTTCACGCAACGGCTGGGGGTAGGTGATCTCATCGAGTTCGCGCATCCGCTCGATGTACTCCACGCCGTCCGCTTTCATGACGGCCAACGCCTCGCCCTTGACCTTTTTCTCCTGCAGGTTGAGCACCTGCCGCGGCTTCTCGAGGGTCGCCTCGATCACGGATACGACGTCGAGCGCGTACGTCTCGGATTCGGGGTCCAGGATCGTGAGCGCGGCCAGGGCGAACGGGGACAACGGCTGGTTCAGCGCGAAATTCTCCTGCAATTCCACCGTGACCTTGTAGCGGCGCCCGGTCTCGTCCGGTTCGGGAAGCCGAACCACCACCTCGGCGCGGAGCAGCTCCCGAAGAATCGCAAGAGCCTGCTTCAACAAGGTCCGCTTCCTGGCGTGGGTCTCATCGATGTTGCTGAGCAGGTGATAACCGGCGGCCACATTGTTGCCGGGTCGCTGCAGCAGGTTCAACACCATGGAATGCGTCACGGTGAAGGATGAGGTCAGTTGCTCCGGCTGTGCGGCGACCAGGCCGTCGAAGGTCTTGTTGCTCCACGAGACGAACCCCTGCGGTGGCTTCTTCTTGGTGACCTGGCGCAGTTTCTTCTGATCGTCACCGTGTTTGGCCCGGGCCTTGGCCATGGCCCGTTCGTTCTCGATCACGTGCTCGGGTGCTTGAACCACCACCGTGCCCGCGGTGTCGTATCCGGCGCGGCCGGCGCGGCCTGCGATCTGGTGGAACTCCCGAGCGCTCAACCGACGTGTGCGTTCGCCGTCGAATTTTGACAGTGCGGTGATCAGCACCGTGCGAATGGGCACGTTGATGCCCACGCCCAGGGTGTCCGTACCACAAATGACCTTGAGCAGTCCGGTCTGGGCGAGTTGCTCGACCAGCCGCCGGTACTTGGGCAACATGCCCGCGTGGTGGACTCCAATGCCGTGGCGGACCAGGCGATTGAGGGTCTTGCCGAAACCCGCGGAGAACCGGAACTGTCCGATCAGCTCCGAGATGCGTTGTTTTTCCTCCTTGCTGAGGACATCCACGGACATCAGGTTCTGGGCTTGTTCCGCGGCCTGCAGCTGCGAGAAGTGCACCACGTACACGGGAGCCTGGTGTGTACTCAGCAGCTCTTCTAGTTCCTCATGAATGGGTCGTTCGGAGTAGTAATAATGCAGCGGGATGGGCCGATCCGCGGACGTGACCAGTTTGGTGTCCCGCCCGGTGACCTCGCTGAGACGTTCCTCGATCCGGGTGACGTCTCCCAGGGTTGCGCTCATGAGCACGAACTGGGCCTGGGGGAGTTCGATCAGCGGGGCCTGCCACGCCCACCCGCGCTGCGGGTCGGAGTAAAAGTGGAACTCGTCCATGATGACCACGCCGAGGTCAGCGTCGGAACCTTCACGCAGCGCCACGTTGGCCAGGATCTCCGCTGTGCAGCACACAATGGGGGCATCCTGATTGACCGAGGAATCACCAGTTACCATGCCCACATTCTCGGCCCCGAAGATCTCGCACAGGTCAAAGAATTTCTCGGACACGAGCGCCTTGATGGGCGCGGTGTAGTAGGAACGCTGGCCCCGCGCGAGCCCCGCATAGTGGGCCGCCACCGCCACCGTGGATTTACCGGATCCGGTGGGCGTGGCCAGGATGACATTGGCACCACCGGCCACTTCGAGAACGGCCTCGTCCTGGGCGGGGTAGAGTTCCATGTCCCGCGAGGAGATCCAGCCGAGGAACCCCTCGTAGATCTCGTCATCGCTGAGCGGATTGGAGGCGAAGTCCCCGCGCAGGTAATGGTGACCGGGTGCGGAGAGTTCGGGGGCCAGGGCGTCCAGAAGTTTCATCATCGCAAGCCTATCGGCACGCGCCGACAGGCATAGGCCGCCCGGTCAGGAACGGAGGCGAGCGGCGTCGTCGGGGTGGGTCGACCGTGCGGCGGCGCGCGCATCGGCGCGGCGGCACAGCAGCGCGAGGACCGCTCCGGACATGTTGTGCCACACGGAGAACACGGCACCGGGCAGCGCCGCCAGCGGCGACATGTACTGCGCGGCCAAACCGGCTGCGAGACCCGAGTTCTGCATGCCCACCTCCACCGCGGTGGTGCGGCGCACGGGAACGGGCTGGCCGGTGGCTCGGCCGATGAGGTAACCCAGGGTATAACCGAGCACATTGTGGATGGCCACCGCGAGCAGCACCAGGAGGCCCGCCTGCACAATGCGGTCCGCGGAGCCGGACACCACGATGGCCACGATCGTGGCGATCCCCAGGACCGACACCCACGGCAGAACGGGAAGCAGCCGCTCCACCAGACGGGACAGCGCCCACCGCACCAGGAGTCCCGCCAGCACCGGGACCAACACGATGGTCACAATGGACATGGCCATGGCGGGACCGTCCAGGGGCATGTACTGACCAGCCAACCAGAGGGTGAGCAGGGGAGTGAGTAGCGGTGCGAGCAGCGTGGATATGGATGTCATGGTGACCGACACCGCCACGTCTCCCCGAGCGAGGTAGGACACCACGTTGGACGCGGTGCCGCCCGGTGCGCAGCCGACCAGGATCACACCCGCCGCCAGTTCCGGTGGCAAGTGCAGCATCCAGGACACGAACAACGCCAAGAGCGGCATCACGATGTACTGCGCGGCCACGCCCACGATAATGGGCACCGGGCGCTTGGCAACGAGCGCGAAATCCACGGGGCGCAGGGTCAGACCCATACCGAACATGACCAGACCCAACAGGGTGTTGACCCACCCGGAGGCCAACTGCACGGTGGGGGCAAAGAAGTATCCCGCGGCGCCACCGGCAAGAATCAGTACGGGGAAGACCAGAACCGCCGTGTAGGCGGCGCGGTCTGCGGCGGCGGGCGCGGGATCACCTGGCGGCTGCGGGGAACTCACCAACCGCGCTGCCTCCACTCCTCAAGGTGCGGACGTTCGGCCCCGAGGGTCGTGGACTTACCGTGACCGGGGTGCACGATGGTGTCGTCCTGGAAGCGATCGAAAATCCGCTCGGTGACGTCCTGGTAGAGCTGTTGGAAGTCCTCCGGGGAGTTGGTCTTACCCAGGCCGCCCGGGAACAAGGAATCACCGGAGAAAATATGGTCCGGCCCCTTGGGGTCCCGGTATGCCAGGGCAATGGAACCGGGGGTGTGCCCGCGCAGTTCAATGACCTCGAGTTCGAAACCGTCCAGTTCGGCGGTGTCCCCGTCACTGAACGTGAGGTCCATGGGGACGTCGATGTCGTCCTCATCGGCGGCGCCGCATGCGGTCATGGCTTCGGAGTGCGAGGCCACGCTGCCGAGGGCTCGCACATGATCCCAGTGCGAGTGCGTGGTGATGATGAGCTGGAGGTTGGCCCAATCGGTGCAGTCGGTGGAGCCGGCGGCGACCATACCCGCGATGGCGCGGGCGTCGTCCGCGGCGTCGATGAGCACCTGGGTGCCGTGTTCCTTCGATGTCAGGAGGTAGACATTGTTGTCCATGTCGCTGACTGAGATGCGTCGGATGGTGATCTCAGAAAGCTCGATTACCTCGGTCTGGGTGGCGATCATGCCACGAGTGTAGGCCCACTTCCGGCGGCGGATCCAATGGCGCCCCTCCGTTGCAAGCACCGTATTCAGTCACCGTGACGGAACGCACCTCAAAATAGTTAGACAGCCTACAAATCGCGTCATATAGTTGCATGTTGCAAGCAACTGTTCCAGGTGGCGCCGTGGGCTGAGCGACCCCGCCGCAGTCGGCTTTTGCACTGACACCACCGACCAATTTTCACCCGGGGGAGACCATGAGCGTTTCTCAAGAGACCGCCTCAGCGCTGGTTCGAGAACTGTTCGAGCTACAGCGCGTCATGCGAAGGGTCCTCAAGGTATCCATTGCCGAGCGGGAGTTGTCGGTGGTGCAGTTGAGCCTGCTGAGCCACTTGGCGTCCGTGCCCGCCCGGCGCGCCAAGGACATCGGTGCGGAGTCCGGGCTGGGTGCCTCGGTCATGAGCCGGCAGCTGAGCCATTTGGAGAAACTCGGCTTCGTCGAACGAACCCCGGATCCGGAAGACGGCCGGGCACAACTGGTGCAGATCACCGAGCCGGGCCGCACTGCGGTGGCCGACTACCTGGAGTCGGACACGCAACGACTCATTGAGCGCCTCGGCGCCCTGAGCGAAGCCGACGCCGCTCGCACCCGAGAAGACCTGAATCGCCTGACCGAGATTTTTCTGACCTCTCTGGGCCTGGAACGCATGACCACGTGCATGCCCCGGGTCGACCCGGAAGGTCCACGCGAGACAACATCACAGATCACTACTACTGAGACGGCACACCGTCTGGAGGACTCCGTTCAATGACAGCAGTCGACGCATCGTCTGCGGACCGAAGGGACCAAGAGACCCGGGACGCGGAACACCGCAACGTCCTGCGGGCACTCACGGGCATCCTGGCCGCATTCTTCATGGCCATGGTCACGCTGACCATCATCGGAACCGCCCTGCCCGTGATCATGGCGGATCTGGGTGGCGATCAAACCGCACTGTCGTGGACCGTGACGGGAACCCTGCTGGCCAACGCCGTTTTCACCCCCATTTTCGGCAAGTTGGCGGACCTCTTCGACAAGAAAAAGCTGTTGCTCCTGGCCATCCTGATCTTCGTGCTCGGCTCGGGGGCCGCCGGTTTGTCCACCTCGATCAGCATGTTGGTGATGGCCCGCGTCATCCAGGGCATCGGGATGGGCGGTCTCATGGCGCTCGCCCAGACGATTCTGGGCACCATCATCCCGCCGCGAGAGCGCGGTCGCTACGCCGGTTACATGGGCGCGGTCATGGCCGTGGCCACCTCCCTCGGCCCGCTGCTGGGCGGTTTGATCGTGGACCTCTTCGGCTGGCGCTGGTGCTTCCTGATTCCCGTGCCGCTGTCCATCCTGGCCGCCGGGCTGATCATCAAGACCCTGCACATCCCCCCGCGTGAACAGGAACGCAAGCCCCTCATCGACCTGGGTGGCATGGCGCTGCTGGCCATCGGGACCTCGGCGCTCGTGCTCTGGGTGTCCTTCGCCGGCAAGCTCTTCGACTGGGCGTCATGGCAGTCCCTGGGCCTGGTGGCGCTCACCCTGGTGGCGGCCGCGCTGTTCGTGCTCGTGGAGCGCCGCGTTCCCGAACCCGTGATGCCGCTGAACGTCATGACCGAACGCACCACCGTGCTGGCCACCATTGCCGCCATTGCCACCGGCGCTGCCATGTTCGCCTCCACCACGTACCTCGGCCAGTATTTCCAGCTGGGTCAGGGGTTCACGCCCACCGAGTCCGGTCTGCTCATGCTGCCGCAGGTGCTCGGCTCGTTCGTCGGGTCCATGGTGGCGGGTCAACTGATCACGAAGTTCGGCAGGTGGAAGCGGATCCTCGTTGTGGGCACCGTGATCCTGGGAGCCGGTCTGTTCTCCGCCGCCACACTCACCCACACGACCCCGGTATGGCTCGTGGGCATCTTCATCTGCCTGGTGGGCCTGGGCGTGGGAACGCTCAACCAGAACCTGATCCTGGCGGTTCAGAACACGGTGGGTCTCAAAGACATGGGCGCGGCCTCGTCCGGCGTCGCCTTCTTCCGCACCGTGGGCGGCGCCTTGGCGGTGTCGCTGTTCGGTGCCGTACTCACGCGCCACCTGACCAGCTCCATGGAGTCGTTCGCTCGCGAACACAATGTGGACCCGTCCCAAATGGGCGACGCCGCCTCGATCGACATGTCCGGTCTGCCCCCGGCCGCGGAGGAGGCCCTGCGCTCGGCCTACGGCTCGGGCACGGGACTGCTGTTCCTGATCGCGGCCATTGCCTCCGTCGTCACGCTGGCGTGCGTGCTGCTCATGAAGGAGATCCCGCTGCGCACCACCGTGGACGTCGTGGAGGTCGATCCTGAAACGGGCGAGCTGTCCGTGGTCTCCAAGCGTGTGGACCGGGTGGAGGCCGCCGGCCTGCGCATGCAGAGTGCCCAGACGGGTTCACTGCCGGTCGTGGACCCGCGCGCCTCGGGTTTGCGCCGCACGCCCGTCGAGGACGCCGCGGCCGACGACGCCGCCTCCGCCACCCGAGAGGGTGGCCCCTCGGGCTCCCGCCGGGCGGGCCGGGGTCGGCACGCGAAATGATGTCCTGAGAGAATAGAAGTTCGTCGATCGTTGCGCTGAGCGAGGATTCCCCCTCGCTCAGCGCTGCATGTCTGAGGTGAGTAATAGAGTGACTGCCGTGTCCGAGCAAACCCGCGAAGCCCCCGCAAAAAACTACTCCTCCTCCGTTCTTGCCCAGCAGGTCGCGTCCGATCACGCACCCACGCTGAGGGCCTCCGGGGCGTCCGACCTGACCGAGATCGTGGTCCAGGGCGCCCGCGAGCACAACCTCAAGAACGTTGACCTGACCATCCCCCGTGACTCCATGGTGGTGTTCACGGGCCTGTCCGGTTCCGGTAAGTCGTCGCTCGCGTTCGACACCATTTTTGCCGAGGGCCAGCGCCGCTACGTGGAATCGCTGTCCTCCTATGCCCGCATGTTCCTGGGGCGCGTGGACAAACCCGACGTCGATTTCATCGAGGGTCTCTCACCCGCGGTGTCCATTGACCAGAAATCGACCTCGCGTAACCCGCGATCCACCGTGGGCACCATTACCGAGATCTACGACTACATGCGGTTGTTGTGGGCCCGCATCGGGCACCCGCACTGTCCCGTGTGCGGTGAGCCCATCACCAAGCAGACCCCCCAGCAGATCGTGGACCAGCTGCTCGAACTGCCCGAGCGGACCCGATTCATGGTGCTCGCGCCCGTGGTCAAGGGCCGCAAGGGTGAGTTCGTGGACCTGTTCCAGCAGCTCAGCACCCAGGGTTTCTCCCGCGCTGTCGTGGACGGGGACACCGTGACGCTGGATGATCCCCCCAAGCTCAAGAAGCAGTACAAACACACCATTGATGTGGTGGTGGACCGTCTCACGGTCAAGGCCGAGGCCCGGCAGCGGCTCACCGATTCGGTGGAAACCGCTCTGAACCTGGCCGAGGGCCGCGTGGTCATCGAGGTGGTGCCGCGCGAGGGTGAGGACACTCCGTGGGCCGGTAACAGCCGCATGTTCTCCGAACACCTGGCGTGCCCCAATGAGCACACGCTACAGACGGACGAGATCGAACCCCGGTCGTTTTCCTTCAATGCCCCCTTCGGCGCATGCCCCGAATGTGACGGCATCGGCTCACGCCTGGAGGTGGACGAGAGCCTGGTGGTGCCGGACCCGGATTTGTCCATCATCGAGGGAGCCATCGCACCGTGGTCGCTGGGCAAAGCCACCAGCGACTACTGGAATCGCCTGCTGGCGGGACTGGCCGAAGAGGTCGGCTTCGATTTACTGACCCCCTGGCAGGAGCTCCCGGCCAAGGCGAAGAAAGCCGTGCTCAACGGCAAGGACTATAAGGTCACGGTTGCCTACAAGAACCGTTGGGGCAGGGAACGCCGTTACACGCAGGGTTTCGAGGGTGTGTTCGGGTACATCAAACGCAAGCACGAGGAAACCGAGTCCGATCACGCCAAGGACCGCTATGAGCAGTACATGCGGCAGGTTGCGTGTCCCACGTGCGACGGCGCGCGTCTGAACCCCACCGTTCTCGGTGTGACCGTGGGTGGGCTCAACATTTCCCAGGCCACTCATCTCCCCATGCGCGACTCGTTGACGTTCTTCGAGACCCTGGAGTTGTCCGACAGGGAAGCCCAGATCGGTGACCAGGTGCTCAAGGAGATCGTGGCTCGCCTGACGTTTTTGATCGACGTGGGCCTGGACTACCTCAACCTCGAACGCGCTGCGGCCACCCTGTCCGGCGGTGAGGCCCAGCGTATCCGCCTGGCCACGCAGATCGGCGCGGGACTGGTGGGTGTGCTGTATGTGCTGGATGAGCCGTCCATTGGTCTGCATCAGCGCGACAACCGGCGACTCATTGAAACGCTTGCCCGGCTGCGCGACATGGGCAACACGCTCATCGTGGTCGAACATGACGAGGACACCATTCGTGAGGCCGACTGGATCGTGGACGTGGGCCCGGGCGCGGGTGTGCACGGCGGTCACGTGGTGCACTCGGGCACCTACGAGAAACTGCTCGAGAACAAGAACTCCATCACCGCGGACTACCTGGCCGGGCGCCGCGCGATTGAGGTGCCCGAGCGGCGTCGTCCGATCGACAAGAACCGCCGGCTGACCGTGGTGGGCGCGCGTGAGAACAATCTGCAGAATCTCACCGTGGACTTCCCACTGGGCGTGTTCGTCTCGGTGACCGGTGTCTCCGGTTCGGGTAAGTCCACACTTGTCAACGACATCTTGTACACCACGCTGGCCAATAAGCTCAACGGCGCCAAACAGGTTCCGGGCCGCCACAAGCGGATCGACGGCGTGGATCACCTGGACAAGGTGGTCCACGTGGATCAGAGCCCCATCGGACGCACCCCGCGCTCCAACCCGGCGACCTACACGGGCGTGTTCGACCGGATCCGCAAGCTGTTCGCGGACACCCAGGAAGCCAAGATCCGCGGCTACCAGCAGGGCCGGTTCTCGTTCAACGTCAAGGGTGGTCGCTGCGAGGCGTGCTCCGGCGACGGGACGCTCAAGATCGAGATGAACTTCTTGCCGGACGTCTACGTCCCGTGCGAGGTCTGCAAGGGCGCCCGCTACAACCGCGAAACCCTGGAGGTCCACTACAAGGGCAAGAATATTGCGGAAGTCCTGGACATGCCCATCGAGGAGGCCGCGGAGTTCTTCGCACCGTTCACGGCCATCGCCCGCTATCTCAACACCCTGGTCGAGGTGGGGCTCGGTTACGTCCGGTTGGGACAACCGGCCACCACACTGTCAGGTGGTGAGGCCCAGCGCGTGAAGCTGGCCGCGGAACTGCAGAAGCGCTCCAACGGCCGCACCATTTACGTGTTGGACGAACCCACCACGGGCCTGCATTTCGAGGACATCCGCAAACTGCTCATGGTGCTGCAATCGCTGGTGGACAAGGGCAACAGCGTGATGACCATTGAACACAACCTGGACGTGGTGAAATCCGCGGACTGGGTGGTGGACCTGGGACCCAACGGCGGTTCCGGCGGTGGCACGGTCGTCGCCGAGGGCACCCCCGAGGACATCGCCAAGAACAAGGACAGCTTCACCGGCCAGTTCCTGGCCGAGGTTCTCGAAACGTCCGCGACCCGCCGGGCCGCAGCCCAGCGGTAGCCCAGCGACAACCGAGAGAAGGCACCCGTGATCACTCAAACTCCCGTGGTGTTGTGGGACCTGGACGGAACCATCCTGGATCCGGCGGGTGCCATCACCGACGGCATAGCAGACGCCCTGTGGACCTGCGGATTTTCGGCACCGGAGAATCTGGAGCGTTTTGTGGGTCCGCCGATCGGTGAGTCGCTGCGGCACTTCACGGACGTTCCGGAGGATCAGATTCCGCAGGTGATCTCGGTGTACCGAGCGGGCTACCTCACGGAAGGGCTGCAGCGAACGCGCGTCTATCCGGGTATCGAGAAGGAACTGGGCCGGTTGCGTACCCTGGGTGTTCGCCAGGTCGTGGCCACCCAGAAGCCCGAACGGATTGCCGTTGAGGTGGTCGAACGATTCGGCCTGGGCGAGTACTTCGACACCGTGAGCGGTGCCGCGGATGATCTCGCTCGACCCAAGGACGGCCGTGTGTCCCTGCACGACAAGCCCGAGATCATCGGAGAGGCGCTGCGTCGACTCGGCCTGTCCACCCCCGATTCCGGACGCACGGTCATGATCGGTGACCGCAGTTATGATGCCGAGGGCGCTCACGCGCACGGCCTGGACTGCATTGGTGCCGGCTGGGGTTTCGGTCAACCGGGTGAACTCGACGCACTGTGTGTGGCGGTGGTCGGTGCTCCCGCCGGGCTGGCAGCATGGACTGATCGGTACAACGATTCCGCGGAGGGGCAGTCGGAGCATGGATAACTATCGATTGTTGCAAACATCGGTGACCACCGTCTTCAAGGCACTGTGCCGGCCCATCGTGACGGGCACGGAGAATATACCGGATCACGGGCCCGTGATCATCGCGTCCAATCACCTTTCGTTCCTTGATTCCGTCATTCTCTCCGTCATGATGCCCCGCCGGGTGAAGTTCATTGCCAAGGCCGAGTACCTCAAGACCCCGGGCATCAAGGGACGTATCATGCGCGAGCTCTTCGAAATGATCGACATCATCCCCGTGGAGCGCGGACAACAGGGCGACTCGGTCGCGGCGCTGGCCCCCGCCCTCGAGCACCTGGAGCAGGGCAACATCTTCGGCATTTATCCCGAGGGCACCCGGTCCCGTGACGGTTACCTGTACCGGGGCCGCAACGGGGTGGCCTACCTCGCTTACATGACAGGAGCTCCCGTGGTACCCGTGGGCCTCGTGGGAACCCAACGATTGCAGCCGCCTGGTTCCACCATGATCCGTCCCGCGCGTTTCGAACTGCACATGGGACAACCGATCGAGGTACCCAGGACGGGACCCCAGCACAACGGGCGCATGCGCAAAGAACTCACGGAGCAGGTCATGGACGCCATCGCGGAATTGTCCGGCCAACCGCGCAAGGACACCTATAACCAGTCGCCGTCCGCGGAGAAGGATTCCGGTCATGGCTGATCCGGTGAGCTACAAGCCGGCTCGTCAGGACATCCCCACCAATCCCGGGGTGTACCGCTTTCGGGACGAGCACGGCCGTGTGATTTACGTGGGCAAGGCCAAGAACCTGCGGAACCGGGTGTCGTCGTACTTCGCTCCGCTGCATCAACTCTCACCCAAAACTCGAGCCATGGTGACCACGGCGGCGGCCGTGCAATGGACCGTGGTGGGATCCGAATTCGAATCCCTGCAGCTCGAATACACGTGGATCAAGGAGTTCTCCCCGCGTTTCAACATCGCCTACCGGGACGACAAGTCCTACCCTTACCTGGCGATCACCATGGTCGAGGCTGTTCCCCGCGCCATGGTCATGCGAGGCGACAAGAAACCGGGCAACCGGTACTTCGGCCCGTATTCGCAAGCGTGGGCCATTCGAGAAACCCTCGACGCCCTGTTGCGGGTGTTCCCCGTGCGCACGTGCACCAAGGGTGTGTTCCAGCGTGCCGAGCGCACGGGGCGGCCGTGCCTGCTCGCCCACATCGACAAGTGCTCGGCGCCGTGCGTGGGCACCATTTCCCGGGAGGACCACCGGGCGCTGGCCGAGGACCTGTGCCGTTTCATGTCAGGACACGCCAAACCCTACATTCGGGAACTCGGCCGTCAAATGCAAGAAGCGTCGGAGCGGATGGATTTCGAGACGGCGGCGGCCCGCCGTGATGACGTGGTGGCGCTGGAGAAGGCCTTTGAACGCAACACCGTGGTGCTCGCCGACAGCACGGACGCGGACTTCTTCGCCCTCGCAGAGGATGAACTCGAAGCCGCCGTGCAGGTGTTCTACGTGCGCGGCGGAAGGATCCGCGGCCAACGCGGGTGGATCACCGAAAAGGTGGAAGAAGTCTCCACCGCGGAACTGGTCGAACACCTCCTGCAACAGGCCTACGGTGAGGCAACCGCGGAGCTGAATCCCACTCAGCGACGGGGGAGGAAGGCCACGCAGCAGGGCAGCCAGGACACCGTGGCCAAACATCGCCGAACGGCAGAATTGGCCTACCGGCAGGACACCGTTCCCCGCACGGTCTACGTCTCCACACAACCGGAACAAGCCGGCGATCTGGAGAACTGGCTCAGCGAGCTCCGCGGGTCCCGGGTCACCATTTCCGTGCCGCAGCGCGGTGACAAGGCGCAATTGTTGGAAACGGTGGGGGAAAACGCCCGTCAGGCGCTGGCACTGCACAAGTCCCGCCGAGCGGGAGATCTCACCACACGCTCCGCCTCACTGCAACAACTCCAGGAAGCTCTGGATCTCCCCGATGCCCTCATGCGCATCGAGTGCTATGACATCTCCCATGTGCAGGGCACCAACGTGGTGGCATCCATGGTCGTCTTCGAGGACGGTCTGCCGCGCAAGGGGGAGTACCGGAAGTTCGCCATTACCGGTGATGCCGCCCGGGATGACACCGCCTCGATGTACGACGTGATCCACCGCCGTTTCACCCGCCACCTCGAACAGCAGCGCAAGGCAGCCGAACGCGGCGTAACCACCGGCGAAGTCACCGCGGAACAGGCCGAAGAGGACAACGGCCGGGTCTTCGCGTACCCGCCCAACCTGGTGATCGTGGACGGCGGGCCGCCCCAGGTGGCGGCCGCCCAGCGCGCCCTGGGCGATCTGGGAGTCACGGACGTGTACGTGGTGGGCCTGGCCAAGCGACTTGAAGAAGTGTGGCTGCCGGACGACGAGTTCCCGCTCATCCTGCCCCGCGCGTCCGAGGGCCTGTACCTGTTGCAGCGGGTACGCGATGAAGCCCACCGGTTCGCGATCACGTTCCACCGCGAGAAGCGCTCCAAGTCCATGACCGTCTCCGCCCTGGATGCCGTGCCGGGGCTGGGCCCCGCCAAGCACAAGGCCCTCATGAAACACTTCGGTTCCGTCAAGAAAATCCGCGCGGCAACCGTGGAGGAGATCGCACACGTCAAGGGTTTCGGGCCCGGTCTCGCCGAACGCGTGGTGGCCGCATTGGGAGGCGGGCAAGCGCCGTCGGCGGGCCTGGACGTGGGGACGGGGGAACTGCTCGATTGAAACTGGACTACCCTGGAAGCGGACCCATTGCAGGCAAACAGTCAGGCGGCGCAGACGGACATGAGTAATCCAACTCCCGAGTCGGATTCCCCCACCCCCCAACTGCAACCGGTTAAACCCCCCACCTCCGAACTTCTGATCGTCACCGGCATGTCCGGTGCGGGCCGCTCCACGGCGGCCAATGCGCTGGAGGACCTGGGCTGGTACGTGGTGGACAATCTGCCACCGCAAATGCTCAGCACATTGGCGGATCTGGTGGCACGCACCCCGGAGACCCTGCCCAAACTGGCCGTGGTCATCGACGTGCGCGGCAAGGCCCTGTTCAACGACATGCGCGAGACGCTCGCGGCACTGGAGAACTCCGGCGTGGAGTTCTCCGTCCTGTTCCTGGACGCCTCGGACGAGGTGCTGGTCTCCCGCTACGAACATCAGCGCAGGCCCCACCCGCTGCAAGCCGGTGGTCGGATCCTGGACGGCATCAAGGCAGAGCGATCCTTGCTCCGGGATCTTCGAGAGTCCTCCGATTCCGTGTTGGACACGTCCTCGTTCAACGTGCACGCCCTCACGCGTGCGGTGGCCGACATGTTCTCCACCAACGGTCCCGTGGTGCTGCGCCTGACCGTGATGAGTTTCGGCTTCAAATACGGCGTACCCGCGGATGCGAACTTCGTGTCCGACGTGCGTTTCATTCCCAACCCGCACTGGGTCCCGGCGCTACGTCCGCGCACCGGCAAAGATCCCGAAGTGCGGGACTACGTGTTCGGACACGCGGACACCGCCACATTCGTGGACCGCTTCGTGGCCATGCTCGAGCCGGTGTTGGCCGGCTATCGCACGGAGAACAAGCACTACGCAACCGTCGCGATCGGCTGCACGGGAGGTAAGCATCGCTCCGTGGCGGTCACCGAGGACATTGCCAAGCGACTCAGCAAATTCCCGCGCGTTACCGTCAACATCCAACACCGAGACCTGGGGCGCGAGTAGCCGCAGACCCGGAGTCCTAGACCCCAACGGACCACTATGAGTAACTTTCCCTCGACCGGCGCGTTGCCCAGGCTGCCCTTGAGCACCCGGCGCGACGTCGACCCGTATCATTCGCTGGACCCCGCGGCGCGTGAAGGTATTTCCGACGCCGATTCGGTGGTCGCCCTGGGCGGCGGGCACGGGCTGTCCGCGAGTCTGTCCGCGCTCCGCCTGCTCGCCCCAGCTGTCACGGCCGTGGTCACGGTCGCGGACGATGGCGGATCGTCTGGCCGGTTGCGCAATGAAATGAACGTGCTGCCTCCCGGTGATCTCCGCATGGCACTTGCCGCGCTGTGCGATGACTCGCAATGGGGCCGCACCTGGCGCGACGTGATGCAGCATCGCTTCAGCAATGCCAGCCACCCCCATGAGGGCCTGGACAATCACGCGCTGGGGAACCTTCTGATCGTGACCCTGTGGGAGCTGTTGGACGACCCCGTTGACGGGCTGCGCTGGGCCGGAGCCCTGCTGGGCGCCAGGGGACAGGTGCTCCCGATGTCCCGCGAGCCGCTCGTGATCGAGGGCGACATCGCACCCAACTCGGATCCGACCAAACCTTGCCCACCGGAGATGATTACCCGAACCATCACGGGGCAGTCGCTTCTCGCCAAGCAAGCGGACGTGTGCAACGTAAGGATCCACCCGCACGATGCCCAGGCCTGCCCCGAGGCGGTCTCGGCCATCAACCAGGCGGCGTGGGTGGTGCTGGGTCCGGGCTCGTGGCACACCTCCGTGTTGCCGCACCTGCTCCTGCCCGGGTTGCGTGACGCGATCTGCAAGTCCCCGGCCAAGCGCTTGGTCACCCTGAACCTGTCCCGTGATTCCGAGACTCTCGGGATGAGCGCCGCGGACCACTTGCGGGTGCTCGCCCGTTACGCGCCCGAGCTGCGCCTGGATGCCGTACTCGCGGATCCCACCGCGGCCGAGTCCCCGCACGACGTCGAATTCGCCGCGGCCCAGTTGGGTGCCACGGTGCACTGGGCGGATCTGCGGGACAACGACGGCTCGGCGGTCCACAACCACTTCAAGCTGGCTGCGGCCTACCAAAAAATTATGAAGGCGGACGGCTGAGCCCCGCTCACATCGGAGCCCCGTTCATCGATCACTCGAAGGAGACGTCCCCCATGGCATTGACCGCATCGGTCAAAGACGAGCTTGCACACTTGCAGGTCAAGAAGTCCTCGGTTCGCGGCGCGGAGCTCTCCGCGCTACTGCGTTTCGCGAGTGGGCTGCATATTGTGGGCGGCAGAATCGTGATCGAGGCGGAGCTGGATACCGAGGCCGCCGCGCGCCGTACAGCGCACGCCATCACTGAGGTCTACGGCCACAGCACGGAACTGGGTGTGATGACCGGCAACGGGCTGCGTCGGGACAGGACCTGGATCGTGCGGGTCGCCCGGGACGGTGAGGCCCTGGCCCGCAGGACCGGCCTGTTGGACGCTCATGGCCGGCCCGTGCGGGGCCTGCCACCCTCGGTCGTGAACGGGACCGTGGAGGACGCCGCGGCAGTGATTCGCGGCGCGTTCCTCGCCCACGGGTCGCTGACCGAACCGGGCAGAGCAGCAGCCATGGAATTCACGTGCCCCGGAACCGAAGCGGCCCTTGCCCTGGTAGGGGCGGCGCGCCGTCTGGATGTCCTGGCCAAGGCCCGGCAGGTGCGCGGAATCGACCGCGTGGTCGTCCGGGACGGTGACACGATTGCCGCGCTGTTGACCCGCATGGGCGCGCATCAGAACCTCCTGCAGTGGGAGGATCGCCGCATGCGCAAGGAGGTTCGCGCGACCGCGAACCGGCTCGCGAATTTCGACGACGCGAACCTGCGCCGCTCCGCACAGGCCGCAGTGACCGCCGGTGCCAAGGTGGAGCGAGCTCTCGAACTCCTCGGTGAAGAGGCTCCCGAACACCTGCGCGCGGCGGGAAAGCTGCGGGTGGCCAATAAGCAGGCGAGTCTTGACGAACTGGGCCGGTTGTCGGACCCCCCGCTCACCAAGGACGCGATTGCCGGGCGGATCAGGCGTCTGCTTGCCATGGCGGACCGCCGCGCCGAGGACCTGGGAGTCCCCAATACGAGCGAATTCGCAGCGACCGCGGGGCTGCCGCAGCGGCGGTGACCGTAGCACACGGTCGAGAACGGCACGTTATTGTGGGTTTATGTGGGAATTGATCGCGCTCAGCGTTCAAAAATCCGGGGATGCACTGTCAAACATCCCGGTATCTCGATAGAATGGTCGTGGTAGAACACATCGGGCCTGGCAACGTAAAGACCAGAGGATGTTGGATCTTTACCGTTTGTGACCGATCCAACATCGACTTAGGGACGGGCCCGCTGACCGACATTGTCAATGACAAGAGGAGATCGCAGTGAGCATCAAGGTTGGCATCAACGGCTTCGGACGCATCGGCCGCAACTTCGCACGCGCCCTGCAGACGCAGCACGGACACAACATCGAGCTCGTGGCCGTCAACGACCTGACCGATCCGGAGACGCTGAAGCATTTGTTCGAGTTCGACTCGGTCATGGGCCGCGTGGACGCCGACATCTCCCTCGAGGGCGACGTCATGAAGGTCGACGATCACGAAATCAAGTTCCTGGCCGAGAAGGACCCCGCCAAACTGCCGTGGGGCGAGCTCGGCGTGGACATCGTGGTGGAATGCACCGGTAAGTTCACCAAGGGCCCGCAAATGCAGGCTCACATCGACGCCGGCGCCAAGAAGGTCGTCCTTTCCGCTCCGGGCAAGGAAGTTGACGGCACGTTCGTGTACGGCGTCAACCATGAGGATTACGACCCCGAGACCATGAACCTGATCTCGGCCGCGTCATGCACCACCAACTGCCTGGCCCCGCTGGCCAAGGTCATCAATGACGAGTTCGGCATCCAGCGCGGTCTGATGACCACGATTCACGCCTACACCGGTGACCAGCGCCTGCACGACGCCCCGCACAAGGATCTGCGTCGGGCCCGCGCTGCGGCTCTGAACCTGGTTCCCACCACCACCGGTGCGGCCGCAGCGGTCGGGCTGGTGCTCCCGGAGCTCAAGGGTAAGCTGGACGGCTTTGCCGTTCGTGTTCCCACCCCCACCGGGTCCATCGTGGACCTCACCGTGGACGTCGAGAAGGACGTCACCGTGGAGTCGGTCAACGCGGCCGTCAAGAAGGCCGCCGAGGGTCCGTTCAAGGGCATCATCGAGTACTCCGAGGAGGCCCTGGTGTCCACGGACATCGAAGGTTACGACGTCTCCACCGTGTTCGACGCTCCGCTGACCAAGGTCGTGGACAACCAGGTCAAGGTCATTGCCTGGTACGACAACGAATGGGGTTACACCATTCGTTTGGTCGACTTTGTGTCCCACGTGGCAGATAAGCTCTAAGTTAGACCTATGAGCGGCGCCGGTGCCCCTGGGGGGGTACCGGCGCCGCTGTCATAAGGATCTGCTGTCTCACTGAAAGGGATGAACCGGACATGGCCAAATCGCTGGATGAACTGATTTCTGAGGGGGTCTCCGGCCGACGCGTGCTCGTCCGCTCGGACCTCAACGTGCCCCTGGACGGCACCACCGTGACCGACGACGGTCGCGTGCGCGCCTCGCTACCCGTGCTCACCAAGCTGACCGCGGCCGGCGCCCGCGTGATCGTCATGGCCCACCTGGGGCGACCCAAGGGCCAGGTGGACCCCAAGTACTCGATCGCCCCGGCCGCGCAGAAGCTCGCTGAGCTGGCGGACGCGCCCGTCAAGGTCGCCACCGACGTGGTCGGCGAGGACGCCCGGGCCAAGGCCGAGGCGCTCCGGGACGGCGAAATCCTCGTGCTCGAAAACGTTCGTTACGATCCGCGTGAAACGTCCAAGGACGACGGCGAGCGGCAGGAATTCGCGGCCGAGCTTGCCGCGCTGACCGGAGACAACGGCGCCTACGTGGACGACGCCTTCGGAGCGGTCCACCGCAGGCACGCCTCCGTGTTCGATATTGCCCAGCAGCTTCCGGGGTACCTGGGGGACCTCGTCAAGACGGAAGTGGACGTGCTCAAGAAAGTCATTTCCGATCCCGAGCGACCCTTCGTGGTGGTCATGGGTGGTTCCAAGGTCTCGGACAAGCTGGCCGTGATCGACAACCTGATCGGCAAGGCGGATTCGCTGCTCATCGGCGGCGGCATGGTCTTCACCTTCCTGGCCGCCCAGGGCTACTCCGTGGGTGGCTCCCTGCTGGAGAAGGACCAGATCGACGTCGTGAAGGGGTACCTGGACAAAGCCTCGGCCGCTGGAACCGAGATCGTGCTGCCGGTGGACGTCGTCTACGCGGCCGCTTTCGACAAGGACGCCCAGCACGAAGTGCGCCCCGTGGAGGACATCGAGGGAGGCGAGATCGGCGATTCGGGTCTCGGCCTGGACATCGGACCCGACTCCGCCCGAATCTTCGCGGACCGGATCGGCTCCGCCAAGACCGTCTTCTGGAACGGCCCCGTGGGCGTGTTCGAAATGGACGCTTTCGCCAATGGCACCAAGGCCGTGGCGGACGCACTGGTCACCTCGGAGGCCATGAGCGTGATCGGCGGCGGCGACTCCGCCTCGGCCGTCCGCAACCTGGGCTACAGCGACGAGCAGTTCGGGCACATCTCCACCGGTGGCGGCGCTTCCCTGGAGTTCATCGAGGGCAAGCAACTTCCGGGTGTGGTGGCACTGGGCGCCTGATACCCGCCCCGAACCGATCATGAGTGCCGCGCGGGGCCCGTGTTACGACAGGGGCTCCGCGCGGTTTGATTCAAAGGAGAAGCTATGACCAGCAAGACCGATGGAAACTTCGACCGCACACCCCTGATTGCGGGCAACTGGAAGATGAACATGGACCACGCGCAAGGGATCGCCCTGCTGCAGAAGCTCGCGTGGACCCTCAAGGACGCCAAGCATGATTTCCAGCGCGTCGAGGTGGCCGTTTTCCCGCCGTTCACGGACCTGCGTTCGGTGCAGTCACTGGTCGAGGGCGACGGATTGCAAATCGGGTACGGCGCCCAGGATCTTTCCGATCAGGATTCCGGAGCCTACACCGGTGACATTTCCGGCGAGTTCCTGGCCAAGCTGGGGTGCAGCTACGCACTGGTGGGCCACTCCGAGCGCCGTACCGTGCACCAGGAATCGGATGAGTTGTGCCGGGACAAGATCCGGGCGGCCATTCGTCACAACCTGACCCCCGTGCTGTGCATTGGGGAGGGCCTGAACGAGCGCCAGTCCGGCAATCACGTGGCCTTCACCCTCGAGCAGTTGCGCGGCAGCCTGGCGGATTTGAACGAGAAGGAACTCGAAGGCCTCGTGGTCGCCTACGAACCCGTGTGGGCCATCGGCACCGGCGAAGTGGCCGGGCCGGAGGACGCGCAGGAGATGGCCGCGGCCATTCGCAAGGAACTCGGCACGCTGTACAGTGAAGACTTCGCGCGGGCCACCCGTGTTCTTTACGGTGGCTCGGTCAAGTCCTCCAACGTGGCGAACATTCTGGCCGGCTCCGACGTGGACGGTGCCCTGGTGGGCGGGGCCAGCTTGGATGCCGAGGAGTTTGCTAAGATTGCACGGTTCGAGCAGCATCTGCTCAACAACTAAGCGTTCCAACGAGCGGTTCACGGAGAGACTCCGTGTCGCTCCCACGCTCGATCAGCGACTCCCCAGGAATTGAGGCTTTACGTGGAGATCCTGCAGCTTGCCCTGCAAGTGATCATTGTGGTCACCAGCATTCTGTGCGTGATGTTCGTGCTGCTCAACAAGGGCAAGGGCGGCGGCCTGTCCGACATGTTCGGCGGCGGCATGACCCAGTCCTTGAACACCTCGGGAGCAGCCCAGAGGAACGTGGTCCGCATGACCACCGTACTGGCGATCGTGTGGGTCCTGGCCATCGTGGGCTACGCGCTCTCCCTGCGGTTCGCGCCCCCCGTGGTGTGAGCGCCGACGGCATCGCGCAAGGCCCGGAGACTTCGGTCTGCGGGCCTTGCGCATTTTTCGGCTAAAAGTCCGTGGCACCCCCGGCCGCAGGCGGCCACAGGTGAGGTGGCGGCAGCGCCGTCGGCAGGTGGCCACACGTGAGGTACTGGCAGCGCCGTCGGCATCCCTAGACGGTCAAGGATCGTAAGAACCCCGCGACACACCTGAGGTGCCGGTGGGGCCCTTCTGACCCATGCCAGGGGTTCCACCGGCACCTCAGGTGTCTGTTGGGGTTCTGGTTAGCCCTCGGGATCCTGGGGGAGACCGGGGAGGGCGTCCTCCGTGACGAGCAGCAGGGTTTCCTGGGTGCCTCGCACTGCGCTACCGGGTGCGGACTGTGCGGTCGCTTCCGGATCGCGGATGGCCGCGAGTGCCTCCGCCTTGGCGCCGCCGGCCACCAGCAACCACACCCGGTCCGCCGAATTGATCGCGGGCAGGCTCATGGTCACCCGCGTGGGCGGTGGTTTGGGGGAGTCGTGCACGGCCATCACCGGGGTGTTCGTCACGGTCACCTCGTGACGTCCCGGAAACAGCGACGCCACATGGGTGTCCGGGCCCAGACTGAGCAGCAGCAGGTCGAAACGGGGCAATTCACCGTCCTCGCCCTCCTGCTGAGCGGCGGTGGCGAGCTCTTCGCGGTAATCGGCGGCGGCTTCCTCGGCGGTGCTCATCTCATCCGATGCCGCAATGGGGTGAATACGGTCCCATTCCAGATCCAACTGCCCCTGGGCGGCGTCGGCGGCTTGCACACCGTTGCGTTCGGAATCCGAGCCGGGTACGAATCGCTCGTCCGACCACCACACGTTCACGCGGGACCAGTCGACCAGTGCGGAATCCGGATCGTTGGCGACCGCCTGGATCACCGCGTTTCCCATGCTGCCGCCGGTCAGCACCAGCGTGGCCTCACCGCGTTCGTCCTGGGCCTGCTCCAACACGGAGATGACCCGCCGGGACGTCTCCTGGGCGAGTTGCTCCTGACTACCGTGGGGGACAATGCGGGCGTGGTTCACTGGGACACCTCTCCGTCCGTGACCTCTCCAACGGCCTCTTCCAGCCGTGCGCTTTGCAGCGCCTTGGTGATGACATCGCCGTAGACCTCGTCCGGATCGAGCCGTCGTAGTTCTTCGGCCAGACACACATTGAGGTCACGCACCGGCATGGCGATCTGCTGATCCGGCTGGCCGGGTTGCCTGAGGACGGCCACGGTGCTGCCGGGGCGGTGCAGTTCGATAGGGCCCTCATCCGTGACCAGAGTGACCCGTTCCATCCCGGAGCACTCCGACTGGGTGATGAACTTCGCCTCGCAACCCAACGCGCCGGCCAACCACACGCCCATGAGCACCACCGAGGGGGAGCGTTCCGCGCCCTCCACAATGACTTCACGCACGGGTACGGAACCGATCTGATCGAACACCGCGGCAAGTTGGATCCGCCAGCTGGTAATGCGGGTCCACGCCAGATCGGTGTCACCCGGCCGGTACTGCTGGGACAGCTGCCGCAGTGACGTGAACGGGTCGTCGGCGCGGGAGGAATCGGTGATGCGCCGGTGAGCGATCTTCCCGATGGACGACTCACCGGGGGAGTCCGGGAAGTCGTGGGGCCACCACGCCACAATGGGTGCATCCGGCAGCAACAACGCGGAGATCAGCGTTTCCGTGGGTTCGGCGAGTTCACCGTAGCCGTGCAGAATGATCACTTCCGAGGCGCCGGCGTCCCCGCCCATGCGCAACTGAGCATCCAGCCGGGTAGCCTCGTTCGCGGAGTGCGCCACGTGCACGATGATGCGGCACGGGTGTTCGTGGCTGGCAAAATTGGCGGCTTCTATGGCCATTTCCGAGTGACCGGCGCGCGCCAGGATCACCAGCGTGAGCACCCGGCCCAGGGTCACCACCCCGTTCTCGTCCCGCAGCGCGTGCAGCTTCTTCTCGATGAGCGAGGTGGTGGTGTTTTCCATTTGTACGATCACGGTCGCCTCCAGACACGTCCGTCGCGAGCCATGAGCTGATCCGCCGAGTCCGGACCCCAGGATCCGGGTGCGTAAGCGTCAGGCATGATGTGGTGTCCCGCCCAGTACTGCTCGAAGGGGTCCAGGATCTTCCAGGACAGCTCGACCTCCGAGTGGTCGGGGAACAGTGGTGGCTCGCCCAGAAGCACGTCCAAGATCAGTCGTTCGTACGCCTCCGGGCTTGATTCGGTGAATGCGTGGCCGTACCCGAAGTCCATGGTCACATCCCGGATCTCCGACTGGGTGCCGGGAACCTTGGAACCGAACCGGATGGTCACGCCCTCGTCCGGCTGAATGCGGATCACAATGGCGTTCTGACCGAAATCGTCCTTATCGGGGGAGCGGAACAGCAGATTGGGCGACTTCTTGAACACCACGGCGATCTCGGTCACCCGTCGGCCCAGGCGTTTGCCGGCCCGCAGGTAAAACGGCACTCCCGCCCAGCGGCGGTTGTTGATCCCGAGGCGCAGGGCCGCGTACGTCTCCGTGCGGGAATCGGCGGGAATGTCCTGTTCCTGAAGGAATCCCTTGACTTCGGCACCGCCTTGCAGACCCGCCGAATACTGCCCCAGGGCGGAGTAGGCGCCCAGGTCATCCGGGAGGATCACCGATTCCAGGACCTTCGCCTTCTCGCGACGCAGGTGATGCGCGGAGAACGCCGGCGGTTCCTCCATAGCCGTGAAGGCGAGCAACTGCAGCAGGTGATTCTGGATGACGTCGCGGGCGGCGCCCACGCCGTCGTAGTACCCGGCGCGCGACCCGATACCGATGTCCTCGGCCATGGTGATCTGCACGTGGTCCACGTAACGGGTGTCCCACAACGGTTCGAACATCTGGTTCGCGAAACGCAGGGCCAGGATGTTCTGAACCGTTTCCTTACCCAGGTAGTGGTCGATGCGGAACACACTGTCCGCGGGGAACACCCGTTCCACGATCGCGTTGAGTTCGCGGGCCGATTCGAGGTCGTGACCGAAGGGTTTCTCAATGACCACGCGCCGCCACCCCTGACTGCCGTTGCTGTCCGCGAGGTCGTGGTCGGCGAGTTTCTGGCACACCACGTCGAAGGCCTTGGGCGGGATCGACAGGTAGAACGCGTGGTTACCACGGGTGCCACGGGATGCGTCGAGTTCCGCGAGCGTCTCGGCGAGACGTCCGTAGGCGGCGTCGTCGTCAAAATTGCCGTGGACGAAACGCAAGCCGGAGGCGAACTGCGCCCACATGTCCTCGTTGAACGGCGTGCGGGCATTGCCCGCAATGGACTTCTTCACGTAGTCGGCGAACTGCGTGTCGTTCCAGTCGCGCCGACCGAAGCCCACCAAGGAGAACGAGGGGGGCAGCAAACCGCGGTTGGCCAGATCGTACATGGCCGGTAGCAGCTTCTTCTTGGCGAGGTCGCCGGTCACGCCGAAAAGCACGAGGGACGACGGCGCCGCGACGCGCGTCAGGCGCCGGTCGCGTGGATCTCGCAGCGGGTTGCTGTTGGTGTGGTGAGGCACAATGCTCCCTGACTCATCCGGGTCAACGGACCGGGGTGCAGCGACGTGGGCGTGACACCCCGGCCCGCGGTGACCGGAAAATATGAATAGTAATAATGTTAGAGCTCGGTGGTGGCTTCCAGCAGCTGCTTCACGCCCGCGGCGCGATCCGTGAGGCGCAAGCGCAACACCGGGCGGTGGTGATCCTTGAGCACCTGCGCATCCCCGTGGGCCTGGGCTGAAATCAACTCGCCGAACGAGAACGGGATCCCGGGAATGTCCACGTCCGTGTCCGTCGCGGCCGTGATCTGAAGGTACACACCCTGGGCCGGTCCGCCCTTGTGGTACTGACCGGTCGAGTGTAAGAACCGCGGACCCCACCCGAATGTCACGGGGCGGCCGGTCTTCTCGGCCAGTAGCGGACGGATCTTCTCGAGTTCCGCCCAGCCCAGACGGTCGAAGTACGCCTGCACGCTCACGTAACCATCCTCGGGCAGCTGACCCAGCAGGGCCTTGAGTGCCTCGGTCACCGTGGTCGCACCCTGAAGCACTTGCTCGGCACCGCGGATTTCAATGGCACCGTCGGTGGCTTCCGCGGGGCTGGGCTCCGGGGACGAGGCCAGCAGCGCCCGCGTCGCGTTCTTGGCGGATTCAACGTCCGGCTGATTGTAGGGATCAATTCCCAGGAGCCGTCCGGCCACGGCGGTGGCCACCTCGAACGCCATCATCATGGCGGCCAGGGAGCCGGAGATCGCGACGCTATCTTCCTGATCCGCGGGTTCGGCGTCGTCGGCGACGAGGGAGATCACCAGGATGTCGTCCGCTCCGCCGGTCAGCTCGGGAGCGGATTCGGAAACCACCACCGGCAGCACACCCGTGCCGGACTTACCTGTGGACTCCGCAATGAGCTGCTCGGCCCAGTCCGCGAAACCCACCACAGGCGCGCCGTTGTTGACGATCACGATCTTGTCGCGCAACGGTTTGGTCCCGCCCAGTGCCGCGCCCAGGCGCAGGCCGATATTGTCCTCGTCATCGTCGCGCAGGAACTCGGCCGCTTCCTCGGCGTCGTCCAACAGCTGCTCGATGTCCACGCCCGCCAGTCCGGAGGGCACCAGGCCGAACGCGGTGAGGGCGGAGAAACGACCGCCCACATTGGGATCCGCGTTGAAGACCTTGCGGTACCCGGCCTCGCGGGCGGAGCCGTCCATGGGCGAGCCCGGATCGGTCACCACCACGATGCGCTGCGGCGCATTGATACCGGCGTTCTCGAAGGCCGCTACGAACGCACGGCGCGCCGAGTCCGTCTCGACAGTGGATCCGGACTTCGAGGAAACCACCAGGGCGGTCTTGTCGAGATCCTGCAATGCCAGCTGCACCATGTCGGGGTCGGTGGAGTCCAACACGAAGAGGTCCACGCCCTCGGTGCGGGTGATGACCTCTGGCGCCAGGGACGAGCCCCCCATGCCCGCCAGCACGAACCGCGTGACCCCTTCGGAGGCGAAGTCATCGCGCAGCTGCACGATCTCGGCCACGAGCGGACGCGACACCGTGGCGGCCTCGGTCCATCCCAGACGAATCTCGGCCTCTTCCTGGGCCGCGGGTCCCCACAGGGTGGGGTCCTTGGCGAAGAGTCTGGATGCGAAGCGTTCCTCGACCAGGCCGGGGACCGCGGATTCAATGGCCTGACGTGCGGCGCCTGCCGCAGACAATGACAGTGAGCTCATATGGAGCCTCCTCGTGGGTGCGATGGGTGCTGGTGGGTGGGCGGTCGGTGTGTTAGCGGGCGTTGTCCAGGGCGGTACGCACCGTTTCCAGCAGTTCGTCCCAGGACGCGACGAACTTGTCCAAGCCCTCGGTTTCGAGCTGGTCGACCACGTCCTGATAGGAGACACCCTGCTCGGCAATCGCATCCAGAATCTCGTTGGACTCCCGGTAGGTGCCGGTAATCGTGTCCCCGGTGACCTCACCGTGGTCGTAGGTGGCGTCCAAGGTCTTCTCGGGCATGGTGTTGACCGTGTGAGGAGCCGCCAGTTCGGTGACGTACAGGGTGTCCGGGAGGGACGGGTCCTTGACACCGGTGGAGGCCCACAATGGGCGCTGCGCGTTGGCGCCGGCCGATTCCAGTCGGCGCCAGCGTTCGGTGGAGAACTGTTCCTGGTAGATCTGGTACGCCAGCCGTGCGTTGGCCAGACCCGCCTTGCCCTTGAGCGCCTTGGCCTCGTCCGTGCCCACCGCGTCCAATCGCTTGTCGATCTCGGTGTCCACGCGGGAGACGAAGAACGACGCCACGGAGTGGATGGTGGACAGATCCTTGCCGTTCTCCAGGGCCTCCTCGAGACCCACCATGAAGGCGTTGATTACCGCGCGGTAGCGTTCGAGCGAGAAGATCAGGGTCACGTTGACCGAAATGCCTTCCGCGATCGTTGCGCTGATGGAGGGCAGCCCGGCTTCGGTGGCCGGGATCTTGATGAGGGCGTTGGGGCGGTCAATGGTCTGGGAGAGCCGCTGTGCCATGGTAGAGGTGGCGTCGGCATCCTGTGCCAGGCGGGGGTCGACCTCGATCGACACCCGCCCGTCGACTCCCTGGGTGGCCTCGGCGACCGGCGCGAACACGTCGCACGCGTCCCGGACGTCGTCGGTGGTGATCGCGAGGACGGCCTCGTCCACGTCCGCGCCGGACCGGGCGAGTTCGGAGACCTGTTCCGCGTAGGACTCACCGTTGGCCAGGGCCGCAGCGAAAATAGTGGGGTTGGTCGTAACGCCCACGACATTCTTGGTGTCGATCAGTTCCTGCAGGTTACCGCTGGTCAAACGTTCGCGGGACAAATCGTCGAGCCAGATGGAAACGCCCGCGTCGGACAGCTTCTTGGTGGGAGTGCTCACTGTGACTTCCTAACTTCGTGCCGGAAATTCTGTTGAGGCCGGGCGGGACGCAGCGTGCGCCCCGCCCGGCGATGGGGAGGATCAGCGCGCGGCGGCGATGGACTCCTGAGCCTTGCTGACCACGTCCTCGGCGGTGATGCCGAATTCGCGGTACAGGGTCTTGTAGTCGGCCGATTCGCCGAAGTGTTCCAGGGACACCGCGCGGCCGGCGTCTCCCAGAATGTCGTTCCAGGACATCTTGACACCGGCCTCGACGGACACGCGGGCCTTGACACCCGAGGGGATCACCGATTCGCGGTAGTCCTCGTCCTGGGCGTCGAACCACTCGCGGCAGGGCATGGACACCACGCGGGCGGCAACGCCCTGCTCGGCAAGCTGCCGGCGAGCCGCCACGGCCAACTCCACCTCGGAGCCGGTCGCGATCAGAACGACGTCCGGTGTGGTGTCCGTGTCCGCGAGCACGTACGCGCCGCGGGCCACACCCTCCGCGGAGGCGAACTTCTCACCCTCGGCGTCCGGGTGCAGGTCCACGCGAGCGAACGTGGGCAGGTTCTGGCGGGTCAGCGCGATACCGGCCGGGCGGTCGTGATGCTCGAGGATCGTGCGCCAGGCAACGGCGGTCTCGTTGGCATCGGCCGGGCGGACCACGTCCAGGCCGGGAATGGCGCGCAGGGAGGACAACTGTTCGACCGGTTGGTGGGTGGGGCCGTCCTCGCCCAGGCCGATGGAGTCGTGGGTCCACACGTAAATCGAGGGCACCCGCATGAGTGCGCCGAGGCGCACCGCGGGGCGCTGGTAGTCCGAGAAGATCAGGAACGTCCCGGAGAACGCGCGGGTCTGCGTACTCATGACAATGCCGTTGACGATGGCCGCCGCGGCATGCTCGCGGATCCCGAAGTGCAGCACGCGACCGTAGGGCGAACCGTCCCACATGTCCGTGGAGCGCTTGGCCGGGATGAAGGACTTGGCGTTGTCGATCGTGGTGTTGTTGGAGCCGGCGAGGTCCGCGGAGCCGCCCCACAGCTCGGGGAACGTGTCCGCAATTGCGTTAATGACCTGCCCCGAGGCCTTGCGCGTGGCGACGTCCTTGCCGGCCTCGAACGTGGGGAAGGCCGCCTGGTAATTCTCGGGCAGCTTCTCGTCACGAATCCGGTCGTACAGGGCGGCCTTGTCCGGGTTGGCCTCGCGCCAGGCGGCGAAGGACTTCTCCCATTCGGCGCGCTCCTGCTTGCCGCGCTCACCCACGGAGCGCACGTGCTTGAAGATTTCGGGTTCGATCACGAACGACTCGTTCTTGTCGAAACCGAGGATCTCCTTGGTCGCGGCGACCTCGTCCTCGCCCAGCGCGGAACCGTGGACGGCACCGGTGTTCTGCTTATTGGGGGCGGGCCAGCCGATGATGGTGTTCAGCGCAATGATGGAGGGCTTGTCCGTGACCTTGGTGGCGGCAACGATCGCGTTGTACAGCGCGTCCAAGTCTTCCTTGTACTCGCCACCCTGGCGCCAGTCGACGCGGGCGACATCCCAGCCGTAGGCCTCGTAGCGGCTCAGAACGTCCTCGTTGAACGCCACGTTGGTGTCGTCCTCGATGGAGATGTTGTTGTCGTCGTAAATCACCACCAGGTTACCCAGTTCCTGGGTGCCCGCCAGCGACGAGGCCTCGGAGGTGATGCCTTCCTGAAGGTCACCGTCGGAGGCGATCACAAAGACGTTGTGGTCGAACGGTGAGGTGCCGGCAGCGGCGTCGGCGTCGAAGAGCCCGCGGGTGTAGCGCTGGCCGTAGGCGAAGCCCACGGAGGACGCCAGGCCCTGACCGAGCGGGCCGGTGGTGATCTCCACGCCGGTGGTGTGGCGGTACTCGGGGTGGCCGGGAACCTTGGAGCCCCACGTGCGGAGGGACTTCAGGTCGTCCATTTCCAGGCCGTAACCGGAGAAGAACAACTGCAGGTACAGCGTGAGCGACGTGTGGCCGGGGGAGAGGATGAATCGGTCGCGGCCGGTCCAGCGGTCATCACTGGGATCGTGACGCATGATCTTCTGGAACAGCATGTACGCAACGGGCGCCAGGGACATGGCGGTGCCGGGGTGACCGTTGCCCACCTTCTGCACGGCGTCGGCTGCGAGCACGCGCGCGGTATCCACGGCACGAGCGTCCTGTTCGGTCCAGTTCAGCGGTTGCTCAAGGTTCGGCACGGTAGCTAGTCCCTTTCGTCGGTGGGGTACTCCACGGCGGCCCACGAGGTTCGACGACGCTGCGCCGGGTAGGCCACACGGGTTTCAGCATCAACCTTAGTCCCGCGGCCGAGGCAACGTCAGTGTCTTGTGCTGTTGGTGAATCATGCGCCCGGACGTGCCACTCATCACCCGGAATTTACGCAGTGTGGCGGCTATACTGCTGTGTGGGTATAGGTACGCGTCCGGAGGGCGGTACTTGCCCCGTGCGGCTCGGAACACCACGACGCCGGATTCGATTATTTGGAGCATTGATTCTGTGAACCCCCTTGATACCGCGGCACAGTCGGGTCGAAGTGCATCGCAGGCCTCTCGCGGTCACGGTGTCACCGGCTCTTCCATCGGCTCGGTAGCGCCGGTGGGTTACGAGGGGCCCATGACGGCGGGGCGCAAGATCAAGGCGTACGTGGCGCTCACCAAGCCCCGCATCATTGAACTTTTGCTGGTGGCCACCGTTCCGACCATGATTTTCGCCCAGCAGGGCATGCCCAATTTCTGGCTCATCCTGAACACCTTGATCGGCGGCAGTTTGGCAGCCGGCGCCGCGGGTGCGTTCAACTGCTACATCGACCGCAACGAAGACCGTCTGATGAAGCGCACCGCGCGTCGTCCGTTGGTCACCGGCGAAGTGGGTGACCGGGAGGCCCTGATCTTCGCGTGGGTGCTGTCCGCGGTGGCCGTGGCCTGGTTGACCTTGGGGGTCAGCGTGCTGTGCGGCGTGCTCGGTGTGGTGGCCATTGCCCTGTACGCCGTGTTCTACTCCATTATTTTGAAGCGCCGCACCGCGCAGAACATTGTGTGGGGCGGCATCGCCGGCTGCATGCCCGTCCTGATCGGCTGGGCCGCCGTGCGCGGCACCATCGAGTGGCCGGCGCTGGTGTTATTCATGTTCATCTTCCTGTGGACCCCGCCTCACTACTGGCCGCTGTCCATGAAGTACGCGGAGGACTATTCCCGCGCCGGCGTGCCCATGCTGGGCGCCGTGGACACCGCCCGCTCCGTGGGAGCCCAGGTGGTGCTCTACGCGTGGGCCACCGTGATCTGCTCCCTGCTGCTGGTTCCGGTGGGCGGTGCGGGCTGGGTGTACGCGCTCATTGCTCTGGCGTCCGGCGGCTGGTTCCTGTACCACTGCCACACCCTGCATTCCATGGCACAGTCCGGGAAGCCCACGCTCAAGCAGGCGATGCTCGTGTTCCACGGTTCCATTGCCTACATCACCTTCGTGTTCGTGGGTGTGGCCCTGGACCCGTTCATCGGCGGACCGATTTTCTGATCCGGTTCCGAGCGTGCCTCACTCGTGGCACCCCTGACGCGCGGTGACTCCCGCCGTGCCCACGGATTCGTGTAAGGCTCACCTAAACTAGGCTCATGCAGTCCATGACTTTCTCCGGTGTCATCGCCTACCCCATAACGCCCTTCTTGCCGGGCGGAGGGTTGGACCTGGAGTCCTTGGAACTTAACGTGGCCAAGCTGGCACGCAGCGGAGTGGACGGCGTGGTCGTTCTGGGAACCTCCGGCAGCTTCGCGTATCTGAGCGCCGAGGAACGTGCCCGCGTGGTCAAGGTGGCCGTGAACGCGGCGTCGGGGTCGGAAACCCCCGTGGGCGTGGGTATTTCTGCAATGACCACCCGAGAGGTCATGACCATGGCCTACGCGGCCGAGAACAACGGTGCGGACGGGCTGGTTCTGAATCCGCTCAGCTACATCCCGCTGGTCTCGCAGGAGATCGCCGACCAGGTGGAGACCGTGGCGTCATCGCTGGCGCTGCCGCTGTGTTTGTACAACAACCCGGAAACCACGGGCTTCAACTACCCCGTGGAACTGGCCGCGGAACTGTCCTGGTTGGACAACGTGGTGGCCTTCAAGGACACCGTGTCATCCGGCAAGCTCTTCCACTCGCGTCAGCTGCTCTACGCCCAGCGCGCGGATCCGAGTACCGTGCACGGAATCAGCGGGGATCAGATCATTGTGGCCGATTACCCCATGGCCCCATGGCACACCGGTATGGCGGCCCTGCTGGCTCCCGAATTCGTGGCCTTCCACCGAGCGGTCATCGATCACCGCGACAGCGAGGCGGCCCTGTGGAGCGCCACCCTGGCGCCGCTCATGCACCTCATGGCGCAGGAGAGACCGCTGTCAGTGCTTTACGCTTTGGCCGAGGTGTGCGGGGTGCGCACGGGAGCTCCGCGCCGGCCCTTGTTGCCGATTCCCTCCCGCAGTAAGCAAGTGCTCGCGGACGCCGTGGCGCAATTGCGCGCCACCCGCCCGCGCATCGCGCACTGACTCAGAGGACCGGCTCGGTAACGTCGCTGTCGCGGGCCAGGGCGCGATCGGCGTGGGCCTCGGTGGGATCCTTGGTGATCTGGAAACTCATGGAGCACACGCGGGTTGCGGTCCAGATCATGAGGGCCGAGAGCACCATGTGGATGGCCACGGCCAGGACCGGGACGTTGTTGAGGTATTGGTAGTAACCGACCAGGGCCTGCATCGCCAGAATGCCGGCGAAAAGCATGTAGGCGCGCACAAGCACCCTGGGCCAGTTCTGCTTCTTGCTCAGCAGCAACGCAATGATCACCACTGCCACGATCAGGTACACCGGCACCACGTGGGTGAACGTGATCAAGCGGGGCTCGAAGGCGAGACGAGCGGAGTCCTCGTCGCCGGCGTGAGGACCCGTTCCGGTCACGAGGGTGCCCACATAGAGGATCATCGCGGACAGAACGCCCACGGCCGTGGCGAAGAGCCGAACCGGTACTTCGCGACCGGGGAGCTGACCGGGTCGCTGAGCGTACGCCACGGTGGCCAGGCCGGCGCGGCGGGTGTCCAGAACGAGCAGTGTGGACAACATGATCATGGTGGCCGAGACCAGGTAGTGGGCACCCACCACCAGCGGGTGCAGCTGCACCAGCACGGTGATGCCACCGATCAGCGCCTGCACGGGGATGCCGAGACCCAGGAGCAGGGCGAACAAAAACATGCGGGGGAACTGGTGGCGCAACCGAAGGACCGCCAGGAACGTCAGAACGGCAACCACCGTGAGCACGAACGTCAGCAGGCGGTTGCCGAACTCGATGAGTCCGTGGATTCCCATTTCCGCGGTGTTGGTCCACGACTCGTCGGTGCACCGCGGCCAGGTGGGGCAGCCCAGGCCGGAACCGGTTAGCCGGACCAGGCCGCCGGTAAGGATCAGGAGACTGTTGGCCACCAGTGAGGCGATGGCCATGGCGCGGACCCAGGGGGTCACGGTGGTGGGCCACCAAAAGTTATCGGTGACGGATGGGGACACGGTGGCAGACATGGCGTTGCTTCCAGATGCTGATGAATGAGGTAGGGAAAGTGTATCGGCCCGGCCGGGGAATCGGCTCCACGGGTGAGCCTAGACCCACTTGAACCATTTAACGGTCGCCGCCCAGCTGAGAACGGCCCAGGCAGCGAGAACGAGCGCGGGGACCACGGTGAACCGACCGGCCAGGAAGCAGCTGCGGAGCAGCTCGCCGGCCGCCGCCGAGGGCAAGAGGTCGACCAGCCATGAAATCCACCCCGGCAGCGCCGAGGTGGGGAACAGCACGCCCCCACCCGCGGCCAGTGCGACCCACACGAGATTGAGGATCGCCAACGTGGCTTCGGCTCGGAGGGTGCCGGCAATGAGCATGCCCACCCCCGTGAAGGCCACGGCCACGAGCAGGAGCAGGGGCAGGGACGCAAGAACGGCCAGCGGCTCCGGCCGCCATCCCATCAGCACCGCCGTACCGCTAATCAGGATGTACTGCAGCACCAGGACGGCCACGATGGCCAGCAACTTCCCGGCGATCAGGCCGCCGCGGCCCAGGGGAGTGGTGGAGAGGTACCGCAGCACCCCGTAGCGGCGGTCGAAACCTGTCTGAATGCCCTGTCCGGAAAAGGCGCTCGAGATCACGCACAGCACGAGCACGCCGGGGACGGCCACGTCGAGGCGGGTGGCGCCGTCGGGCCGGAACGAATCGAGCAGGTCGGTGACGGTGAGACCCACCAGGGCGAGGATCGGCAGGATGATCAGCAGCAGGAATTGCTCGCCGTTACGCACCATGGTGATGGTTTCGTACCGGGACTGCGCCAGCACTCGCGCCGGAAGGCTCGCGGCGCGGGGTTGCTGCCGGTCGGCGGTCATGAGATCGCTCATCGGGGATCACTTCCTGAAACTTCCAAGAACACGTCCTCCAGGGATCGGGGTTGCACACTGAGCGCCTCGGGCACGCCGTCATTGCGGGTCGCCCACTGGGTGATCTCGCGGATGAGAGGTGCCGTGAGCTCTCCGGTGAGCGTCACCGTGCGGTCCTTCACGGTCCACGCGATCTCTCGGAAGGGTTCGGTGTGCCAGGGTGGCGCCTCGCGCAGATCGACCGCCCGGCTCTCGGGCAAGGTCACGGACATCACCACGGGGGCGTGCTGCTCCGCGCTCACAAGATCCGCAACCGTGCCCTGGGCGGCCACGGAACCGTGGTGCACGATGTAGACGTAGTCGGCCAACCGGGCGGCGTCGTCCATGAGATGGGTGGTGAGAATGATGCAGGTGCCCGCGTCGCGCAACCGGGCAATCAGGTCGAAAACAATGTGTCGTGATTGGGGATCCAACCCGGCGGACGGTTCATCCAGGAACAAGACCTCCGGCCGACCAATGAGCGCCGCGGCCAGACCCACTCGCTGGCGCTGACCGCCGGACAACCGTCGAATGGACGTGGTGGCGAACGGTTCGATGCCGAGCAGATCAACGAGTTCCGTGACCGGGCGGGGATCCTTGTACAACCGACTCACGTGGCGCAGCAGCTCCATGGGCCGCACGGCCTGGGGGAGACCGCCGTCCTGAAGCATGACTCCAACGCGGGCCCTGACCTCGGGCGAGGCCCGCCACGGGTCCTCGTTGAGCAGACGAACGGCGCCCGAGGTGGGGCGTAGCAAACCCTGCGCGCACTGCAATGTAGTGGTTTTGCCGGCGCCATTGGCTCCCAACAGGGCCGTCACCCGGCCGCGGTGGGCGGCCATGCTGAGCCCACGCACCGCGTGCACCCGAGCACCCCTGCGCTCAAACGTCTTGGACAGGTCCGTGATGTGGAGAGCCGGAACCTCGGACCCGGCGTCGAAATCCGGAGCAGACTGTGTGGGAGCAGGGTGGTTCAGCACCACGACAGTCTACGCGGAGACACCTGGACCTCTCGTGTGAGGCGGATCCCACCGACAGAAGGTCACCCTTAGTGGAATGGGAATGGATTAGCGCATACCCTTGTTGTGTATTGCAGGTCCACCGCGAAGTGGATCGTGACCAGAGGCCGATCAGCGAAATCCGGCCCGCAACGCAGGCAATCCAGAGGATGTCCCACACAGCATGAGTTCCCAAGCTATGGAACACGCCACTTCGGTGCGCGCAGACCACGACGAGACCACTCGTTCGCGGGTGCTGTCTCTGGTGCTTGCTCACGGCCCGGTCTCCGCGGCGCAGATCGCCAAGGACCTGGGTCTCACCCCGGCTGCCGTGCGCCGGCACCTGGACGCCCTCGAGGCCGAACAAATCATTGAAGTCTCGCCGGTCCGCAGCACCCAGGGGGGTGCGGGTCGCCCCGCGCGGCGCTACGTGGTGGCCGCGGAAGGTCACGACCTGCTCGGTAACGACTACCTCACCCTGGCCCGCAAGGCGATGCACACCCTTGAAGCCGCCGGCGGAGAAGAGCTCGTTCACGACTTCGTGGCCGAACGCATCCAGGAGATGTCGGAAAGGTACCGTCCCGTGATCAACGCGGCCGGGCCCGACGTCGAAGATCGCCTCAATGCCTTGACCGCCGAGATGAGCCGCGACGGTTTTGCCGCCTCCCACACCGTAGTGACCCCCCGAGGCCCCAAGGGCGTGAGCATGCGTTCCGCCCAGCTGTGCCAGGGCCACTGCCCCGTGCGCGAGATAGCCACGGAATACCCCGATTTCTGCGAACTGGAAACATCCATGATCGCCCAGCTGTTGGGCGTGGACGTGCGCAGGCTGTCGACCATGGCCGCCGGCGCCCACGTTTGCACCACACACGTACCGTTGCAGCGCCGCTCAACGGCACCGACCACCCAAACTAATCAACAACCGCACGACAAAGGAGGGTTGTCATGACTGAGCGCACCGTTCCCGCAGACACCGCGGGTAACAAGCCAGAAGACACCGTGATCTCCGAGATCCTGGAAATGAACCCGGAACTCGAGGGGATCGGCCAGTACCAGTACGGCTGGGCGGACAAGAACGACGCCGGCGCCTCGGCGCGTCGCGGCGTGGACGCCGATGTGGTCCGTGACATCTCGGACAAGAAGAGCGAACCCGAATGGATGCTCAACCTGCGGCTGAAGGGCTTGAAGTTCTTCGACCGCAAGCCCATGCCCACGTGGGGCGCGGACCTGTCCGGGATCGATTTCGACAACATCAAGTACTTCGTGCGTTCCACCGAGCAGCAGGCCGGTTCGTGGGAGGAGCTGCCCGAGGACATCCGCAACACCTACGAGAAGTTGGGCATCCCGGAGGCCGAGCGCAACCGCTTGGTGGCCGGTGTGGCGGCCCAGTACGAGTCCGAGGTCGTCTACCACCAGATCCGTGAGGACCTGGAGCGTCAGGGCGTCATCTTCATGGACACGGACACCGCCCTGAAGGAGCACCCGGAGTTCTTCGAGGAGTACTTCGGCACCGTGATCCCGGTGGGTGACAACAAGTTCGCCGCGCTGAACACGGCCGTGTGGTCCGGTGGTTCCTTCGTGTACGTGCCCAAGGGTGTTCACGTGGACATCCCTCTGCAGGCCTACTTCCGCATCAACACGGAGAACATGGGCCAGTTCGAGCGCACCTTGATCATTGCGGATGAGGACTCCTACGTTCACTACATCGAGGGTTGCACCGCGCCGATCTACAAGACCGACTCGCTGCACTCCGCCGTGGTGGAGATCATTTGCAAGAAGAACGCCCGCGTTCGGTACACGACCATCCAGAACTGGTCCAACAACGTGTACAACCTGGTGACCAAGCGCGCCATTGCCCACGAGGGCGCCACCATGGAATGGGTTGACGGCAACATTGGTTCCAAGGTCACCCAGAAGTACCCGGCCGTGTACATGACCGGTGAGCACGCTCGCGGTGAGACCCTGTCCATTGCGTTCGCTGGCGAGGGCCAGCACCAGGACACCGGTTCCAAGATGGTGCACATTGCTCCGAACACCTCATCTTCCATCGTTTCCAAGTCGGTGGCCCGTAACGGTGGCCGTTCCGCCTACCGCGGTTTGGTCCAGGTGCGCGAGGGTGCCAAGCATTCCAAGTCCAATGTGGTGTGTGACGCCCTGCTGGTGGACACAATTTCCCGTTCGGACACCTACCCGTACGTGGACATTCGCGAGGACGACGTCACCATGGGCCACGAGGCCACGGTGTCCCGCGTCTCGGAGGAGCAGCTGTTCTACCTGATGCAGCGCGGTATGGCCGAAGAAGAGGCCATGGCCATGATCGTGCGCGGTTTCGTGGAGCCGATCGCCCGCGAACTGCCCATGGAGTACGCCCTTGAACTCAACCGCTTGATCGAATTGCAGATGGAAGGATCCGTTGGCTGATATGTCCGCAACCGACCAGACCGTACGACACGGCAAAGAAACCGCCGACAGGGTGGAGGGTGTCCCCACGGGTGAGGATCGCGTGGCCATTCCGGGCATGAGCCAGGAAGGCGAGGTCCTCCAGGAGGGCCGTAACCAGGCCGGGGAGCCGGAGATCAAGCACACCCAGCACGGTGACATCTCCGGTGTTCCCGATTCCTCGCGCGCGGGCCGTTTCACCTCCTACAAGGTGGAAGAGTTCCCCAAGCTGAGCACCAAGCTCGAGGACTGGCGGTTCACCCCGATCAAGCGCCTCAAGGGCTTGGACGAGGCCGAACTGACCGGTGCCGCACCCGCCGTGGAGGTCGTCTCGGGTGAGGGCCAGGTCACCGTGACCACCGTGGGACGCGACGACGCCCGCATCGGTCGGGCGGGCATCCCCGAGGACCGCGTCTCCGCCAACGCGTGGAACGCTTTCACCGAGGCCACCGTCATTTCCGTTCCGGCCGACGTGGAGGCCGATCAGCCCCTGCTGGTCGACATCAACGGCTCGTCCATGGACCCGGCCGCCCAGCACATCGTGATCGAGACCGGTGCCAACTCGGCCGCTCTGGTGGTGCTGCGCCACCGCGGTCAGGCCGTGCTGTCCCAGAACATCGAGTTCCAGGTGGGCGAGGGCTCCAAACTGACCGTGGTCTCAATCCAGGAATGGGACGACACCTCGGTGCACGCCTCCTCGCAGCAGGCGAAGATCCAGCGTGATGGCTCCCTGAAGCACGTGCTGATCTCCCTGGGTGGGGATCTGGTGCGCGTCACACCGTCGACCCGCTTTGCCGCCCAGGGCGGCAACGTGGAGATGTATGGCCTGACCTTCGTGGACGAGGGCCAGCACCTGGAATCGCGGTTGTTCGTGGACCACTCCCAGCCGCGCTGCCGCTCCCGTGTGACCTACAAGTCCGCACTGCAGGGCGAGAACGCGCACGGCGTGTGGGTGGGCGACGTCCTGATCCGCGCCGAGGCCGAGGGCACCGACACCTACGAGCTCAACCGCAACCTGATCCTCAACGACGGACCCCGCATGGACTCCGTTCCCAACCTGGAGATCGAGACCGGTCTGATTACCGGTGCCGGTCACGCGTCCACCACGGGTCAGCTGGACGATGAGCACCTCTACTACCTGATGTCCCGCGGTATCCCGGAGGAGGACGCCCGCCGTTTGGTGGTTCGTGGCTTCCTGTTCGAGATCATCCAGCAGATCGGCGTGGAGTCCATCGAGGAACAGCTGCGTCACAGCGTTGAAGAAGAGCTCGCGCGACACGAGAACTGACTCGTAGCCCCGCCCCTACACACTTTTACCCAAGGAGAATCACCACATGTCTGTACTGGAGATCAAGGACCTCCACGCGTCCGTCATCCTGGACGACGAGACCACCAAGCCGATCCTCAAGGGCGTGAACCTCACCATCAATTCCGGTGAAGTGCACGCAATCATGGGCCCCAACGGTTCCGGTAAGTCCACCCTGGCCTCGACCATCGCCGGTCACCCCAAGTTCCAGGTCGATTCCGGGTCCGTGACCCTGGACGGTCAGAACGTCCTGGAGATGTCCGTGGACGAGCGTGCCCGCGCCGGCCTGTTCCTGGCCATGCAGTATCCGGTCGAGATCCCCGGCGTGACCACCTCGAACTTCCTGCGTTCGGCCAAGACCGCGATCGACGGCGAGGCACCCTCGCTGCGCACCTGGACCAAGGACATGAAGGCTTCCATGGAGAAGCTGAAGATCGACCCGGCCATGATCCAGCGCAACGTCAACGAGGGCTTCTCCGGCGGAGAGAAGAAGCGCCATGAGATCCTCCAGCTGGAACTGCTGCGCCCCAAGATCGCTCTGCTGGACGAGACCGACTCGGGTCTTGACGTGGATGCGCTCAAGGTCGTCTCGGACGGCGTCAACCGTGCGCTCACCGAGCAGAACACCGGCATCATGCTGATCACCCACTACACCCGCATCCTGCGCTACATCAAGCCGCAGTTCGTGCACGTTTTCGCGGACGGTCGCATTGTGGATGAGGGTGGGCCGGAGTTGGCCGATCGCCTTGAAGAAGAGGGTTACGACCGCTACATGAGCGTGTCCAAGTAACCTGTCTTTATCCACGTCGCTTGAGGAGGGTTCCAGATGAGCGAAACCACCGAAGAAACACTGTCCGCCGAGGCCCCGGGCCCCAATGGGCAGCCGTCCCTGGCCGAGGTCAAAACCGCGTTGGAGAACGTGATCGACCCCGAACTGGGTGTCAACATTGTGGACCTGGGCCTGCTGTACGGACTGGTCTACCAGGAAGACAACTCGTTGCGCCTGGACATGACCCTGACCACGGCGGCGTGCCCGCTGCAGGACGTGATCGAGGAACAGGTCACGCAGAACTTGGGAACCATCGTTGACGAGTGGCACGTGAACTGGGTCTGGATGCCCCCGTGGGGTCCGGAGCGGATCACCGAGGACGGGCGCGATCAGATGCGCGCCCTGGGCTTCAACATTTAGTCCGGTTCTCGCCGGCGAAAGGGCGCGGGGTCTGTGACCTCGCGCCCTTTCGCGTGCCCGCACGGTCGACTTCCTCTGCCGACGACGGCGTTCGAGTTGCTGGCGGCGCGGATTCGCACCACCATGCTGCTCATGGGTGCCGGTTCTTATGCGGACCTCGGCCTCGATGACATGCGGGCACCACGGCTGCATCGGTGGCAGTGAAGTTTCAGGGGAGGAAAATGCGGCCGCCAAGGGTGAGGTGAGAAATTTGCGCAAAATCAGCACCAATCCGGCATGTACCTCCCCTGAGATTGCGACACTGCATTTTCCTCACATGAGATGGCGCGGCCCATGATCGCCTGCCCGGAAGGACCTAACCCCGCAGCCCCGCCGGCCGGTCCAGGTTGCGGGAGCTGAAGGTGTCGCACTGGTTGATGTCACCGGTCTGGTAGCCGGAGAGGAACCAGGCCTGACGCTGAGCGGAGGAACCGTGGGTGAAGGACTCCGGGTTAGCGCGGCCCTGGGTGGTTTCCTGGATCCGGTCATCACCAATCGCCTGGGCAGCGTTCAACGCATCGGCCAGCTGATCGTTGGTGATCGGTTCCAAGCTCACGCTGCCGCCGGGCTGAGATGCGTGGTGAGCCCACATCCCGGCGTAGCAGTCAGCCTGCAGTTCCACACGCACGGCGCCTGAATCGGCACCCTGCGGGTCCTGCTGGGCAATCCCTAGGTTGCCCTGCAGGTTCTGGATGTGGTGGCCGACCTCGTGTGCCATCACGTACTCCTGTGCCAGGGCATTGGCGCTGGCCCCGAAGCTCTCGCGCATTTGGTCGAAGAATCCCACGTCCAGGTACACGGACGTGTCGACCGGGCAGTAGAACGGCCCCACGGCCGCCGATGCCTGACCGCAGCCGGACTGCTCCACACCGTTGTAGAGCATCACGCCGGGTTGCTCGTAACGTTCACCGGTGGCCTGCGGGTAGTAGGAGCCCCAGAATTCATTGAGGGAGTTGACGGTCGCGATCTGGCGGCAGTCGTCGTAGCGGTCGGCATCGGCGCCCGTCTGGCAGCGCTCGGCCAGCTCCCGGTCCTGTTCCGCCACGCTGGTGATTGAGCCCTGCCGCTGTTGCTGCTGGCCTCCGCCGGTCACCATGTCGATGCCGTCCTGGCCGAACAGCAAACCGGCCACGACCAGAAGGATGATGCCGCCCAGGCCACCGCCGACCGCCACACCACGACCACCGCGCCCGCCGCCGGACCCTACCTGCGACGTGTCCAGCCGCGCATTGTCATTGAAGCTCATGAGCGAAGCATAAGGCGCACCCGTGCGTTTGAGGCCGTGCGGCGCGGATTAATCCAACCCGCGGGCGGCGAGCGCCTCGCCGGTGTGGTGGGCGTAATTCACCGTGGCGATGGTTGCCGGGGTGACCAGGCGCACGGGGTTGGCCCGAATGGTGCGGGCGGTGGCGGCGTCGCGCAGTTCGCCCAGGCACCCGAAGAGCCACGGCACGGATCGGATCATGAGCGAGACGGCCAGCCCGATGCGTTCGGTGTTGACCCCGCACCATGACAGCGGAGTGCACAGCCACACCAGACCGTCGATGAGCCGGGGCAGTGGCGTGGTGCTGATGAGCAGCCGCGAGAGACTGACGACCGCCAGCAGGGACAGCACGATCGACGCAGCCCGAGCCGGCCCGTTGAAGATCAGGTGATAGCCGCCCAGCAGGATCACCAGGAACAACAGCGGCCGCAACGACGCCGCCCAGCGCCGCAGACCCAGCCCACATACCGCGGAGCTGAGCGCCGTGAGCGACAGGACGGCCAGTGAGAATTGCCAGTCCCGGATTACCATCACGGTGATACACAACCCCAGAAGCAGTGTGGCCTTCAATGCCAGGGGACAGCGGTGCAGCAGTGAGCGCCCGGGGACGTAGGTTCCCAGGAGATCGTCGCGGCGCACCTTCCGCCTCACAGGGACTCCCACTGCGGGAAGCCGTGGGCGCACCAGCTCTTGTACTGGGGAATCAGCTCGGCCGGCGGGCCCTGAGCGATGATGCGACTTTCGTGCACCACGGCCACGTGGTGAGCGGTCGCGGCGAGGTCCAGGTCGTGGGTGCTGATGAGTTGCTGTTGCCCCAAATCGTCGAGTATGTCGATGAGCTTGAGCTGGTTGCGCAGATCCAACAGCGTGGTGGGTTCGTCCAGGATCAACACCTGCGGTTGGGCGGCGAGCACGGCCGCCAGGGCCACGAGCTGCCGTTCGCCCCCAGAGAGATCGAACACGCTGTGGTGGGCTCGGTGCTCCAACCCCATCCGGACCAACCAGTCGCGCGCTCTCTCGGTGCGTTCGTGCCGGTCGTGCACGTGACGGCGCAGGGACAGTTCAATGTCCTCGATCGGGGTGGGCATCAAGATCTGGGATGCGGGATCGGTGAACACGAATCCCACGGCCGCGCGGGCTTCGCGGGGGAAGGCCACCGGATCAATGCTGTTGACCCGCACCACCCCCGACTGCGGCACCACCAGGGCATTGAACAAGCGCAGCAACGTGGATTTGCCGGAGCCATTGAGACCGATCACCGCGGTTCGGGGTTGGTCGAACTCACAGCTGACATGATCCAACACGGTGAACGGGCCCGCGGGGGAGTCCACGGTGAGGCTCACGTCGGCGCAGGACAGCGACCCAGAAGAGGACTCGGGCACCAGGGGGTCGTAGGAAGAAGATCCGGACGTATGAGCCATGTACTAGAGAACGGCTCCGGCCATGCGCGGGAAAGCACGGTGCACGGCCACGGCGATCAGCGCGGCGGCACCGGCTTTGATCAGGTCACCGGGGATGAACACCAGGTCAGCGATCACCGCGGCGTTGAGGCTCAGACCGCCCACCAGCATCATGCCGATGATGCCCAGCACGTGGGACAGCACCAAACCGGCCACACCGGCCAGGAAGAGTTTGAGACCCAGCCCGCGGCGCTTGTCGGTCGTGGCGGAGGTGGAGCCGGCGCGGCGTCGTACGTGTTCCTCGCGCACGGACCGGTGGGCCAGGAACCCCACCAGGGCGGCGGTGAACGGGAACGCGAGCAGGTACCCGACCGAGGGACCGGCCAGCACGCCCGGCCCGCCCACGAAACCGGCGAAGATCGGCACGCCCAACAGCCCGACCACCACGTACAAGGCAATGGCCAGGAACGCGCGCCAGCCACCCAGGATCATGCCGGTCAGGAACACGGCGAGCGTCTGCAGGGTGAGGGGCACCCCGAGCGCTCCCACGGGAATGGCCGGGGCCAACGCCAGAACACAGGTCAGCGCGGCAAAAACCGCGATGTTGGCCAGGTCGAAGGAGTTGATTGTGAGGTGGGAACGTGAGGTTTCACTCATGTTCACGAAGTCTAGTTCAGCCAGCGCTGCACCGCGGCTAGACTGGGTCGGTGCCCCGCAGGTTCGGGGCATCTCGTTTGCCCCCTCATCTCTTCGGAAAGGCCTCTGCCTCTTGATCACCGTGACGAACCTCGAATTGCGCGCCGGAGCTCGCCTGCTCATGGACGAAGTGAATTTCCGGGTGGATCGCGGGGACAAGGTGGGCCTGGTGGGCCGCAACGGGGCGGGCAAGACCACCATGACCAAGGTCCTCGCGGGCCAGGCCCTGCCGGCCGCCGGTGAGGTGACCCGTTCGGGCACCATCGGCTACCTGCCCCAGGACCCCAAGGTCGAGGACATGAACCAGCTCGCGCGCGACCGGATTCTCTCCGCCCGCGATCTTGCCGGGGTGACGGCCAAGCTTCGTCAGGCCGAGCAGGACATGGCTTCCGAGGACGACGCCGTGCGGTCCAAGGCCATGCGACGGTACGACCGCCTCGAGACCGAGTTCCTCGCCGGCGGAGGTTACGCCGCCGAGTCCGAGGCCGCCACCATTACGAGCAACCTGGACCTGCCCGGGCGCGTGCTCGAACAGCCGCTGCACACGCTCTCCGGTGGTCAGCGCCGCCGTGTGGAGCTGGCCCGGATCCTCTTCTCGGACGCGGACATCATGCTCCTGGACGAGCCCACCAACCACCTGGACCACGATTCCATCGTGTGGCTGCGGGAGTTCTTGAAGAACTACCAGGGCGGGGTGCTCATGATCTCCCACGACGTGGAACTCATGAACATGGTGGTCAACAAGGTGCTTTACCTGGACGCCAACCGCTGCGTGATCGACGTGTACAACATGTCGTGGAAGAACTACCTGCTGCAGCGCGAACAGGACGAGGCCCGCCGCAAGCGCGAGCGTCAGAACGCGGAGAAGAAGGCCGGGGCCCTCATGGACCAGGCCAACAAGATGCGCGCCAAGGCCACCAAGGCCGTGGCCGCTCAGCAAATGATTCGCCGCGCCGAACGCCTCATGGCCGGACTCGAGGGCGAACGCCAGCAGGACAAGGTTGCCGCGATCCGCTTCCCCAAGCCCGCCGATTGCGGCAAGACCCCGCTCACCGCGGAGGGATTGTCCAAGTCCTACGGCTCCCTGGAAATCTTCACGGACGTGGATCTCGCGATCGACCGCGGTTCCCGCGTGGTGGTGCTCGGCCTCAACGGCGCCGGCAAGACCACGCTGCTGCGCATGCTGGCCGGGCAGTCCGAACCGGACACCGGCGAGGTCATTGCCGGCCACGGGCTCAAGCTGGGTTACTTCGCCCAGGAGCACGACACCCTGGACACTAACCGCACGGTGCTGGAAAACATGAAGTCCGCCGCACCGGAGCTTCAGGACACGCAGGTGCGCACCATTCTGGGATCGTTCCTGTTCCAGGGCGACGACGTCGACAAGCCCGCCGGGGTGCTCTCCGGCGGTGAGAAGACGCGACTGGCGTTGGCAACGCTGGTGGCGTCGTCGGCGAATGTGCTGCTGCTCGATGAGCCCACCAACAACTTGGACCCGGCCTCACGCCGCGAGATCCTCAACGCCCTGCACAACTACGAAGGCGCCGTGGTTCTGGTGTCTCACGACGAGGGCGCGGTGGAAGCACTCGAACCCGAGCGCGTGGTCATGCTGCCGGACGGCGTTGAGGACCTGTGGAGCCAGGAGTACCAGGACCTGATCTCGCTGGCCTGAGGCTCAGCTGCGCTGCGACTCGAGGGCGTCCAACAGGGCGTCCTCTTCGTCCTCATTGGTCACCGCATTGGATCGGCGGGAGGTCTTGGGCCGGTACAGGGACTTGAGGTGAGCGGGCATGTCGTCCGCCATTTGGAGTTCGCGAATGATCAATTCTTCGTCCACGTCACCGGTGTAGTTGCCGTCCGCATCGTAGTACTGGGCGAGTTTGCGTTCGACCTCGGCGGCGTAGGCGCGGTCCCATTCCTCGTTGCGCACGTGCTGGCGGGCGGCATAGCCGAACGCCACGAAGACCAGGAACGCGAACGCGAACCACTGCAGCGAATACGACAGGTGCGGGCCGTAGTTGATCTCGGGCTTGGCGGCAGCCGCGGGACGATCGGCCGCGGGCGGGTCCTCCGAGGCGAGCAGACCGTAGCCAGCGGTGGCTATGGGGTATGTCAGGCGCTCATTGAGTTGCTCGAGGTCGATCGACGCGATCTGACCCTCGGGCGCGCCACGGTCCACGGCAACCTCTCCCGGGCGTAGCCGTACCGTTGCGGTGACCTCGCCCGACGGAGGCTGGGGAACCACCCCGGGAAGGCCGCCCGCGCCGTCGCCGGTCGGGATCCAGCCGCGGTTGATGACCACGGTGCGGCCGTCGACCGTGCGGAACGGAACGAGCACCTCGTAGCCCACGCGGCCGTCCTGGGGGCGGTTGCGTACGAGCGTGGTGTCCTGGGGCAGGTACTGACCCTCCAGGGTCACCGGCTGCCAGGTCTGGGTGTCGTCGTAGTCCGCGAACAAGGGCAGGCCCTCGGCGGGGCTGAGCGCGGGGGCGTCGTAGTTGTTCTCGATCTTGGCGTTCTCCGCCACCAGATGATCGTTGCGGGACATTTGCCACTGGGCCAGGAACGCGCACACGATCGCGGCGACCACGCACATCATGAACCACGCGATCCAGGTGCCGGAGAAGAGGAAGGAATACTTGCGCATCAGGCCTGGTCCTCCGCACCGTTGAAGGGTTCGACGGCCTTGAGGAAGCCACGCTGGTTCAGGAACTCACCGAGATAATCACGGTGCTCGTCACAGGCGAGCCACACCTTGCGGCGCTCGGGGGTGTGCACCTTGGGGTTGTTCCACAGCAGTTGCCACGCGGCGTTGCGACCGCACCCGCGACGTGAGCACTGGGGAACCTCGGGGTGGTCCGTGGAGTTCGTGTCCGGTTTCGGGGAGGCCTCGTGGGGACTCAGGGAACCCAGCAGATCAAATTCCACGGTTCAACTACTCCTCGGTGTGACAGATGTTCGGTGCCCGGGTGACGGCCCGGGCTCAGTTGCGCGATGTGCCCATTCGGTTATACGTGATCGCCTTGGGCGGTTCATGCGTGCGGAACTCGCCGTCCACGATCACCGTCTCCGGATCCTCGGGTTTGGCCTGGGTCTCGGCGACCGTGGGCAGTTCAATGCGCTGGGGCGGCCGGTAGTACGTGCTGGTGCGCTCGGACCGGTCCGCGCCGCGATTGGCCATCATCACCGCGATCCAGGGCAGTACCGCCGCACCAATGCACAGCAGAATGCGAACCCACAGGATGTCGATGAACACCACGCCCACGATGCACACGATGCGCAGACCCTGTTGGAGGGCATACACCTTCATGCGATGAGACATGTCCTGCGTGTGCGGGCCAGCCGCCGAAGTAATCGAGTGAACTCCGGTGGCGTCTCGCGAAGGCGTGTGCGTGCGTGGCATGCTGAACAGATCCTTGGAAGTCAATGGCCGGAAAATCGCAGACGCATTATGGTGTCATGGGTTCCGGGGAGCGCGCTGAGCACTTCCTTTAATTGTCTCACCGTTGTGCTGACTCCCCAACCCGGGGGGCCCAGTTCTGTGGGTGTCCGAATAGGATTGCGTCTTAGTTCACTATTAGCGTGTTATGCGGCGTTGACCCTTGCCGCGCCGTCGTCTCGATGAAAGGTTCACCATGGCTGATCAGCCCACCGCCGAAGGCGCCCGCACCGTACTGGTTACGGGAGGCAACCGCGGCATTGGCCGCGCCATTGCCGAGGCGTTCGTGGCCGCCGGGGACAACGTGGTGGTCACCTCGCGTTCGGGCGACGACGGGCCCGACGGCGCGTTCACCGTCCAGGCGGACGTCACCGATTCCGCGTCCGTGGACACCGCGTTCAAGCAGATCGAAGAGAAGTTCGGCCCCGTGGAGGTGCTGGTGGCCAACGCCGGCGTCACCAAGGACACCCTGCTGCTGCGCATGAAGGAAGCCGACTTCCAGGACGTCATCGACACCAACCTCACCGGTGCATTCCGCGTGGTGCAGCGTGCGACCAAGGGCTTCATGCGCTTGAAGAAGGGCCGGATCGTTTTGATCTCCTCCGTGGTCGGCTTCATCGGCTCGCCCGGCCAGGTCAACTACGCATCGTCCAAGGCGGGAATGGTGGGCATGGCCCGCGCCATCACCCGGGAGTTGGGTTCCCGCGGCGTGACCGCCAATGTGGTGGCGCCCGGGTACATCGACACCGCCATGACGGACGCCCTGAGCGACGAGCTCAAGGCCGAATACCTCGCCATGATCCCGGCCGGCCGTTTCGGCGAGCCCGAGGAGATCGCCAAGACCGTTCGGTGGATCGCCTCCGATGACGCCGCCTACATTTCCGGCGCCGTCATCCCCGTGGACGGCGGCCTGGTCATGGGACACTGACTCTCAAAACAATCTTGAACAGTGCAGCGCGACAAAGGAGAACCGCATGAGTCCAGTGGCAGGTAAAACCGTAGTGATTACGGGTTCCTCGCGAGGGGTGGGCGCAGACACCGCCAAGATTTTGGCGGGGGAGGGCGCGAACGTCGTCGTCAATTACCGCCAGAAGGCGCCCCGCGCCAACAAAGTGGTCAAGGAAATCACCGAGGCCGGCGGCGCAGCAATTGCGGTCCAGGCCGACATGACGGACGTGGAGTCCCTGCGTGGTCTGTTGCAGGCCGGTGTGGACGAGTTCGGCGGGGTGGACATCTTGATCCTCAACGCCTCCGGCGGCATGGAATCGGGCATGGGCGAGGACTACGCGCTGCGTCTGAACCGTGATGCCCAGAACGATGCCCTAACCGAGGGACTCAAGGTGCTGCCCGAGGGCGGCCGCGTGGTGTTCGTGACCAGCCACCAGGCGCACTTCATCAATGACGTGGAGACCATGCCGGAGTACGAGGCCGTGGCCAAGTCCAAGCGCGCCGGTGAAGACACCCTGACCGCCCGCGTGCCGGAGATGTCCAAGCAGGGTGTGAGTTTCGTGGTGGTCTCCGCGGACATGATCGAGGGCACCGTGACCGCTACTCTGCTCAACCGTGCCCGCCCCGGTGCGCTCGAGGAACGCCGTGAATCCGCGGGCAAGCTCTACTCGGTCAACGAGTTCGCCCAGGAGATCGCCAAGATGGTTTCCGCTGACGTGGAGACCGGCCACGTGGAGCTCGTGGGCGGCGCCGAAGACTTCCTGGCCCAGGCGGGCAAGTAATTTACCTGCACTGGAGTTGTGCCGCCGGTCCGTTAGAGCGGGCGGGCGGCACACTGCGTTCTGGGCCGATCGGATGTTTTCGAGTCCGGCCCTCAAATGTGGTAAGTTACTTCTCGTTGCCAACGGCCACACGAGGTTCTTCAAGGCTTCGATTCATGGTTGTGACACCTGCGCGGGTGGCGGAATAGGCAGACGCGCTAGCTTGAGGTGCTAGTCCTCGTATTAGAGGGTGGGGGTTCAAGTCCCCCCTCGCGCACAATTGTCTTGTCTCAGGACGTTGGAAAGACCCTGAACCCTTGGTTCAGGGTCTTTTTTGTTGTCCTTGGTAGTTGCGTGTGGTGTTGAGGGTGAAGTCTGTGATGATCTCGCCGGTGGTTTTGTTGGCGATGGTGATGTGCCGGTCTTTGACGATGATCACGACGGGGGTTCGGGCGTGGGTTCGTCCGGTGGTGTTGATGCGTTGAAAGCCGGCGGGGTCGGTATTGGGTTCTACCAGTGTGGTCAGGGGCGGTTCAGCGCCACCCACTGCGTCGAGCACCAACGCATCGGTGACAGCCCGGGCCGAGACATGGTCAGCGTGCCAGGTCCATCGCGCGGCGATCTCCACGCCCTGCTCATTACCCCTCGACCGCGGTTGGTTTAGCGGTCGAGGGGTAATCGGCCCGGCGGTCGAGCACAAGCCTGATAGCTGCACCCCTGAGCGCCCGGTCAATTTTTCGGCGTGAGACCATCCCTCCAACTCGGAGGGATACGGCATCAAACCCGCTCGGCTCACCTTGTCGCGGATGCCTGGTGTGGCCGCTACGGCCACACCGGACTAGCTGAGCTGGAATTCAAACGTCCGCGTTAGCTCACGCATGCTTCTTATAGTTGCGTTCCCACCGGGCCATGAATTTGGATACTTTGGTCGGACGGGGGTACCTGTTGAGGGGTTCGATGCCACTGTGTGATTCTTGCTCGGCAACATATGACAGAGCGTTCTGGTCGAGGGTCCAGGCGAACGGCGTCTTGAGACCGACGTTAATGTACGAGTTCAGCTTCTCCAGCAGGTCAGTATCGAGCAACGTCTTGTTGGCAACGAGGTTACCGGCCATGTAGCGACGCCAGGGGACGATGCCTATGGTCCCCTCATTGCGCGGAACTGACAGCCTGAGATTCGCAGTCTTTTTTATGAACCCCGCAGGGTCATCGCGCATCAGCAGGTCCGCGTCAATGCAGTACACACTCTCGTAATGTTCGAGCAGGCTGGGCAGGGCCAGGAACCTGGCGCACGCGTAGTAGGTATGCATTTCAGTGACCCACGTGGGTGTGTCCACGGCGTAGTACGAGACGGCGGAAGGCTTGGGTTGCTTGTTGAATTTGGAAAGCACCGCGAGATATTCCTCGGCGGTATCAACAAGCTCGCGCGCAACGTCCTCGTCTGCGCACAATAGGAGGACCAAGTCGGTTTCGTGGATCTGCTGGGCATTGAACAAGATCATGGGCCCGTAGATTCGGAAGAACACCGGGTCAACGGAAATCACAAAGGCGTTCTTGTTCCCTGTATAGGCTGGCTGAGCCCAGGAGATATCGAGGTCCAGTGAGTCCCCGGTCGCGGCTCCGCCGGCCAGTTGGACATCGTTGAAGTAGCTCAGCGCACCCTGGTCCCATGTGAAGACACGCACGAGGTCATTGTGCGGGTTAGCGCGCACGGCAGCAAAGGTCTCACCCGCCACGTCCCGCGACCACAGGCTCTCCGCCTGACCACGCAACGTCAACACAGACAGTTCCTCGATACTGTCGGGAATAGTCTTAAACTCCGCCAGGGCATCAGAGACCGCTTTGGCCGACTCGGCGGTAGCATCTACCGACAGGGTCCCCATGCCAGCATCCCAGGCAGCCTCATACGCTTCCAAGGCGCCACGCACGAACCGGGATGTATCTCGATCCACCTGGTCAATCCACGGCTCAACAAACCGCCGAAATCGTTTGCAGTAACCAGCCGGCGACCGCTTAAACATCGTCTCCGCGAACTGGTAATACAGGACAATCAGCGCATAATCATACTTATCCGGGAACTCCCGAGCGTGCTCAACGATTTGCTGCGTCGAGGGAACAGGGCCCTCCCCTAACGGTCCAGACTTCAAATACCGAGTAATCTGCCAAGGTTTCAAACGCTGCGCCATAACGAAAGCCCTATTCATCTGGGGGAGTGAGGGAACCGCCAGTATATGCAGTCGAATACCAATAACCCCGCAGTGATGAACCACAGGACACCCCGCGGGACGGCAGGTCATTCAGCTGCACGGTCAACGACGGGCCCGACGGCGCGCTCAGTTCCGGCAGGGTGGTGCTGGCATCAGGGGTTGGTGATAGTGGAGCGGCTGATGGCAATGGCGCCGTTGAGGGAGATGAGTCGGCCGTAGAGGCTGGTGTTCCGGGAGGCTGTGGCGTCTCCGCTGGCGAGGTAGGTTCCTCGGCCGGTGCTGGATTCGCCCAGGGTGATGGTGGTGGTGCTTTTCCAATACACGCGGTTGGGGAAGGCGTCGTTTGTGAGGGTCACGGTGCTGCGCGGGGCAGCAGTGATGGAGGTGGCGCGGAAGATGAAGCGGGCACTGGGGTCTCCGCCGCCGTCGAGGGTCAGGGTGCCGCTGATAGTGAAGGCCCCGGTGGTGCTGGTGTAGACCCCGGGACTCAGGGTTCCGGTCAGCGTGGGTGGAATCACTTTGGTGGCGGGGTAGGCGTCCAGAGCGGTGTACAAGGTGAGGGCGTCGCTGCGGGCGTTACGGGCGTTTGTGGTGTTGCGGTCGGTGGCCCCGGTGATGTCCCAGGGCCAGAAACCGTCGATGGAGGTGCCGGGGCTGGTGGCCACGCTGCCGTTGACGGAGGAACCGGTTCCGAGGAATGAAGAGTTGCGGATACCGGTGGCCGCCAGCAGCGTGTAACCCGCAGCCCGGCCCAGGGACAAGGTGGGCAGGGCGGCCACGGTCCAGGTGTTACCCACGGTGGTCGTGCGGCCGGTGAAGCCGGCGGTGCTGGCCGGAACCCGATAGGCCACCAGTGCGCCGACGGTGGCGAGCCCTGCCAGGGCCAGGGCCGAGCGTCGGCCGGGTTCAGTGCGGCCGGCGGGCACGAGCTGAGCCCCCAGCTCCTGATCAGCAGTGTCGGCCGGAACCTGTCCTGTCTCCGGAGTCGGGTTCGAAGACCGGGGCGGGAGGGTGCGAAGCAATGCCACCAGGGCCAGCAGAGTTCCGGCCACCCACAGGGCCAGCGACAGGAAGTTGCCATGGCCGATCCATAGGGAGGGCAGCCCGATGAAGGGAACCAGCAGCCGGGTCTGGCCGGTGATTTGCTCCCTGGTCAGGGGGGGTGGAGTCGACCTCTGCGTTGGCGTCGCCGGCGGTGACATAGGTCCCGTCGTCGTTGGCGGTCACGATCCGGTGCATGCGCAGCCGTGCCACGTGGTCGGGTTCAGCGGTGGCGGGGCTGCGGTACTGGACCACCCCGCCGACCGGCACCGGTGCGTCGTCGGACAGCGCAGAGGAGACGACCACGTCCCCGGGGTCGATGTGCGGTTGCATGGACCCGGTTTGGATCACGGTGGCATGCCAGCCGCGTGCGGCGGGCACAATGGCGATGGCCACCAGGGTCAGCAGCAATCCCAGATAGACCTGCGCGATGATTCCGGCCACGAACCCTCCCCAGCCCTGTGGTGACCACAGGGCTGGGTGCGGTGCGTGCTGGCCGCCGTCGGTGCGGGCTGGCGGGGTCCGGTCGAGGGGGGCTGTCACGGCAGAGGCGGTACTCAAGCTGCGGGGCCCTCGTCACTTTGCAGCTCCCAGACCAGGTCGACACTGACGCGAGAGCCCTGGAGGGCGTCGACCTGCTGTTGGGTCATGCCGGTGGTGTCGAAGGTCCAGGTGCCCCGGTAGGTTTTCTGCTCCCCCCGGGTGCCGGTGGTGTCCCAGGGCGATGCGCCGGTGGCGTAGTCGCGGTTGGCTTTGGCCAGGGTGGACAGGGACTGGGCCGGCAGCGTCCCGGGGTCGGGGGTGAATCCGGTGCAGTCGTTGAAGGTGCCCCCGCTGCCGCGCTCGATCTGCAACATGAGGTGGTCCTCCAGACCGTTGGCGGAACTGGAGAGGTTCTGCGCGTAGGAACGCACCTCCCCGGGCACCTGGAAGAAGAGGTCACCACGATGCACTTGGTGTCGGTGGAACCCGGCACCAGGTTCTCCACAGTGAAGCCAGCCGCTCCGCGGTCGTCGTCGGTCAAAGCGACCTGACCGGTGGCCCAGGAGTTGCCGGAGTTACGGGTGGTGGCCGTGAAGGCCGCCGTCGAGCCTTGCCAGACCAGCGGGCCGGCCAGGACCACGGCGATGGGGCCAGCACTGAGGCCGGCGATCTTCCGGGTACGGGGGGGGGAGGGAGCGCGCATGACGAAATACACCTATTCATTGAAAACGGGGGGATGGTTAAGCGATAGCCAGTCCGCAGCACCTCTGGGTAGGGCGACAGCCCCAGTGGCAACGCAGCGTGACGGACGCCCAGGGGATGAGATTTGGGAAAACGTCCACCTGATGAGGCCGTGCCGGAGTTGGTTGCAATCGCAACATCATTGTCCTTGGGCACCCAAGTCAATGACATATCAACAAACTCTTTTCGCCATCTTGACCTCGCCTCGACCGCTGTCTGAGAAGACGTTCCCGGACCGCCGTGGTCTCGTTATCCTCCGAAGCGACGTCGATCATTCAAGCGCACTTCGCTGTAGCCCACGGAGACTCCAGCGCGCTGGACGACCTCGTCGTGGCGTAGCCCGGGCACCCGGCGGCGTTTGCCCCAGTTGGAAATACCGGCCACGGCCGAGGTCACAGCATTGCGACGAGACTTCAAGAACTCGCCGAGGCCGCCTGACTGGGGTGTGTTGCTCATGCAACCAGGGTACGCAGGCCCGTTGTTTCTAACGTATCCCCGACAGTGGTAGGAACCCCGGTCGCACGATCAGGGGGTGACTGGCTGCCGTCGTGAATAGCATTGAGACTGATTACCAGCCTCGCCCGGCCGTCGATGGGCGGGGCTTCATTGATTCGTCTGGAGGATGACACATGGAAAACTAACGCTCGACCGCGCTCGTTGTCGGTGTTAACGGCATCGTCGGTTCCCAGATCACCCGCCAGCTCGCCATCCGAGGTGATTGGGACGTCTACGGGTTGTCGCGCTCGGCCCATGAACTCCCGGTGGGTGTGCGCCCCGTGCTCGCGGACCTGCAGGATGCGAACAGTGCCTCCCAGGCGCTGAAAGACCTTCGACCCACGCACGTCTTCTTCACCGCGTGGTCCCCGCAGGAGACCGAGGCCGAGAACATTCGTGTCAACGGTGCGATGGTGCGCAACCTTTTCGACGCACTCGCCCCGGCCGGATCGGTGAAGCACGCCGCGCGGATGACGGGGCTGAAGCACTACATGGGCCCCTTCGAGGCCTACGGAACGGGGGAGATGAGCGAGACCCCGTTCCGGGAGGATTCCGAGCGCCTGAATACTCCGAACTTCTACTACGCGCAGGAGGACGAGTTGTTCTCGGCCGCCGAGCGCGATGCCTTCACCTGGAGCGTGCACCGAGCACACACGATGACCGGACACGCCGTGGGTAACGCCATGAACTTCGCCCTCACCCTAGCCGTGCACGGGGCCATTGCCCGCGAGACGGGCACTCCGCTGATCTTCCCCGGCACGGAGGTGGTGTGGAACTGCCTCACCGACATGTCCGACTCGCGAGTCGTTGCCGATCAAATGATCTGGGCAGCCACAACCCCTGGCATCGGTAACGAGGCGTGGAACGTGATCAACGGCGAGGTCTTCCGCTGGCGGTGGCTGTGGCCCCGCCTCGCCGACGCTCTCGGCGTCGAATGGGAGGCTCCCACGTCCGAGACACGTCCACTGGTCGAGCAGATGGCCGGAATGGAGCAGCTCTGGGCCTACGTCGCCGCCAAGTACGGACTCGCGGAGAACCGCCTAGATCATGTCGCGTCCTTCTGGCACACCGACGGCGACCTGGGCGTGAAAGTCGAGGTCATTGCCGACATGACCAAGAGCCGCCTTGCGGGGTTCGACACCTACATCAGCACCGAACGGGCATTCCTCGAACTTTTCGATCGCTACGAAAGAGACGGCCTTGTGCCCCCGCGACCTCGCCGCGCGTCATCGTAGGGGAGCGGGGCCCCGGTTCGGTTTGACACGCCGGGTGCCGTTATAACCCCTGGCCGCCTAGAAAAGGGACCTAACGGCACACCACGTGTGTGAGCGGGTTCTGCCACCACGGGCTGGGGCTGCGAAGGCAAGGCTGGCGCACCTTGTGCACCAAGCGGAACCGGGTACGAGGGACCTCGTGGCAACTGTGCAACTGACCGCCGGACTGATCGAGTACGGGGACACCGGTGGAGATGGCCGGTTGCTGGTACTTCTCCACGGCGTCCATATGGCGGCACAGTCTGGGCGCCGGTGCAGGACCGCTGGCCGCGGAGCTGATCCGCTTTGTGGAAATAATTAGGACCGTCCAATAACCCGGCGACATGGGGAATTACACGTCGAATGGGGGTTCGCCCATACTGATCTCATGGCTCAACAGACAGTGACCATCGGCCTCATGGCCGACCCAGGTCTTCCCGAGGTGGTTGCTCGATCCGTAGCCAGCTCCGTGGCGCGTGATCTGAACCGGCTCGACGATTCTGAATCCGTTGAGTGGCGCATGGATGTCAGTCGCGAAACTTTTCCGTTGACAGCCGAGAACGAGATTCCCCTCCTTACACACGCTCCAAGGTTGAAACGCAAAAACGGCTGGGACTACATCGTGTACCTGACCGATTTGCCCCGTTCCCTGGACAACAATTCATTGGTGTGCGAGGCGGACGCTACGGGTGGCACGGCCTTGATTTCCCTGCCGGCCTTCGGAGCCCTCCGGATCAGATCCAAGACTCGGCACCTGCTGACCAGGCTCCTAAGGTCCATGGACATAGATGGTTCTGGGCGCTCGAGTACGGCGGCAAGTCCCGGAGGGCTCGGCCGCAAGAGGTGGCGACGGATTCAGCACGAAAACGACCGGAACAACTACGACTTAGTCCTGGCCGGGCCCATGAGTCGGCCCAGGCTGCTCGCTGGTATGGTTCGCTGTAATCGCCCCCTGGGGCTCTTGCCGGCACTGTCCAGTTGTATGGCGGCGGCGGTGGCCACCGGTGGTTTCGGTATTTTCTACGCCTCCATCTGGAACATGTCCGACGCGCTGCCCCCACTGCGCCTGGCCATGATCAGCGTTTTCGTGGTTATCGCCTTCAGCATTTGGCTCATTGGCCACAATGGGCTGTGGAACCCCCTCAAAGGCGCGCACAGCCACATGCGGAGCGGGCTCGACAACGTTGCCACGGTGATCACCGTGGGCGTGGGTGTCACCGTGATGTACCTGGTGATTTGGGCGCTCTTGCTCGCCGCCACCATTGCCGTGGTGGACATCGAATACTTGACCGGTGACGTGGGGCATTCAGTCAATTTCACGAATTACGTGGACATCGCCTGGCTGGCTTCAGCGCTGGGGATGATGGGAGGGGCCCTGGGCTCCAACTTCGACAGCGAAAATGCCATCAGTGAAGCCACCTACACCCGCAGAGAACACGTGCGGCGCCAACTGGCCAAGGCGCGAGAAGAACAGGACTGACCGTGCACGGGCGGCGGTGAAGGGTATTGCCGGCGCGCATTGTCCCGCCGGCAATCTGCGCGACGTGCGAGTCAACAACGCCGCCCGCCTCCCCGATCGTGCGCGCGTCCCGAACCGTGTCGACAACGACATCGCGTCATACAGCTAGTAACCCGAAGGGCTCTACGCGCCGCCGGGATTCCCTCCGCGCTGAGCATCCATGGCGCGTGCGTGGGTCATGGATCTGAGCCCACCGGCGATGATCGTGGTGCCAATGATCGGTCCGACAATCCACGCCGCCGGGTACCAGACGATCAACATGACCAGCCCCACCGCCCAAAAGAGCAAACCGCCGAACCAGCCGAACCAGAGACTGGGTTGAGCCTGGGTCACATAATCGAAATGGGCCGGAAGGGGCTCGGGATCGCCGTTGACCACTTGGTCCGTGCGCCTCCGGCTGATAATCGTGTAGACGACATAGCAACCCGTGCCGGTCAGCAGCCCCAGCGCCACGTTGGACAACCAGTGTCCGCCAATGGCCACGAGCGCGCGCATGGACGCTGTGAACTGGTCGGCGATCCAGTCGTTGAGGAACGCAGAGACGAAAAAGTAGACCCCGAAGGTCAGTGCCCATCGCCAGGCCTTCTTGCGGCTTGGCTTGGCATCGTCCTTCATGAAGGCCCACCCCTGCTTTGAACCGATCAACTGATAGGTTGATTTCCCCTTCTCATCCTCGCTGATCGGGGCGCACACCACATAGACTCCCAGGTGGCCGCCGCATTCGTGGCGCGTACGCCCACGGTGCCGAGCGCCCGACTCTCCGGAACGGGACGCTCAGTGGCAACAGATGACAGGTGAACAATGCCCTCCACTGAAACCCGGTTCCCAGACACGCAGTCGCCCAGCGGCAGGAAGCCCGGCGCCGTTCGGTGGATCATTCCCATTGTGCTGGTTCTGGCGTGGCTGGGTGTCATGGGTGTTGGTGGGCCGGTCTTCGGCAAGATCTCCGATGTGGTCAGCAACTCGCAGGCGGACTTCCTTCCCGTTGACGCGCAGGCCACCGAGGTTCAGGATCGGATCGGTGCTTTCAGCGACTCGGAAGGCATCCCCGCCATCATCGTGGCCGAATCCGAGGCCGAGATCTCGGACGCCCAGCTGCGTGATGTGGGCGAAGCCACCCAGGGTCTGACCGATATCGATCAGGTCACCCAGGTGTCCCCACCCATCCCGTCCGAGGACGGCCAGGCCGTGGAAATCATTGCCCTGGTGGACGCGGAATCGGACACCGCCACGGTCGTGGAGGAGATTCGCGCCGAGCTGGCTAGCGACGCCGTGGCGGGCCTCGACGTGGCCGTCACCGGCCCCGCGGGCCTGGTGGCCGACCTCAGCGGAGCGTTCGCGGGTATTGACGGGCTCCTCTTGCTCGTTGCGTTGATTGCGGTCCTCGTGATCCTGGTTCTGGTCTACCGGTCACCGATCCTGCCCATCCTGGTGCTGCTCACGTCCTTGGCGGCCCTGTGCGGCGCAATCCTCACCGTGTACTGGATGGCCAAGGAAGAGTTTATTACCCTGAGCGGCCAAACCCAGGGCATCCTCTCAATCATCGTGATCGGCGCCGCCACGGACTACGGCTTGTTGTACACCGCCCGATTCCGCGAAGCCCTGCATCACACCACATCTCGCTGGCACGCCACCCGTGTGGCCTGGAAGGGTACGTTCCCCGCGGTCCTGGCCTCCGGCACCACCGTGATTGCCGGTTTGCTGTGCCTGCTGCTCTCGATGCTCGAATCCAATCGCGCGCTGGGCCCCGTCACCGCTATCGGCGTGGTCTTCGCGATCCTCGCGGGCCTCACTCTGCTGCCCGCGCTGTTGACCATCTTCGGCCGCGTGGCCATGTGGCCGCGCATTCCCAAGGTGGAGAACATGCCCCCGGCCCACCAGCAGGCCAATGACCTCGAGCACAAGAAGGGCCTGTGGCCCGCCGTCGCCCGCTTGGTCGACCGCAAGTCCCGCGCCGTGTGGATCGTGTGCGCGGTTGCCCTGGGCATCGCTGCGGTGGGTGCGTCGCAGCTCGACGCCGGTGGCGTCCCCGAGTCCGAATTCGTGCTGGGGGAGTCCGAGGCCCGCGACGGGCTGGCCATCATCGATCGTCACTTCCCGGGCGGCGCCGGCGACCCCGCGTACGTGCTCGCCTCCAAGGACAAGGCCCAGGACGTAGCCCAGCAGCTCGCGGACGACGACGGTGTTGCCTCCGTGGCGTTCAACGCCCAGGACTCACCGAGCGGCACTCTGCCGTACCCCGCGCCCCCGGCCGGCCCGCTGGCCGATGCGCAACCGACCGTTGATGACGGTCAGGTTCTGATCCAGGCCACCCTGGCGGACAACACGGACTCGGCCGCGGCACAGGAAACCGTTCAGCGCCTGCGAGACGATCTCGCCGGAGCGGACCCCGACGTGCTGGTGGGCGGCACCACTGCCGTGCAGGTGGACACCATTGCGGCTGCCGAGCGTGACCGCGCACTGATCATTCCCATCGTGTTGGCCGTGATCCTGGTGATCCTGATCCTGTTGCTGCGCAGCTTCCTCATGCCGCTGCTCCTGGTGGTCACCACGGTAGTGTCCTACTTGTCCGCACTTGGCGTGGCCACCGGAATATTCGTCCTGTTCGACATCAACCAGGCCGACCCCACGGTGCCCCTGTTCGGGTTCGTGTTCCTGGTCGCGCTGGGCATCGACTACAACATCTTCCTGATGAGCCGCGTGCGCGAAGAAGTCGTGCAGATCGGCCACCGCAAGGGAGTTCTGGTCGGACTGGTGACCACCGGCGGCGTCATCACCGCCGCGGGCGTGGTACTCGCGGCAACGTTCGCCGCCCTGGCCGTGCTGCCCATTCTGTTCCTGGTGCAGTTGGCCGTGGTCGTGGCCATCGGTGTGCTGATGGACACCGTGATTGTTCGCTCGCTATTGGTCCCGGCACTGGCGCTTGATATCGGCCCCAAGTCCTGGTGGCCCTCACGAATTGGGACTCCCGGCAAGCATCGCAAAATGGAAATGGCTACGGACGGGTAATTTCAGGCCCTTACCCCGCGAGGATAGACTGCATCTCATGCCCCAAAAGCTGATTGTCGTTGCGTTCGCCGTGTCTCCCGAGGACGGTGCCACCGAGTCCGTGCTGGAACGGATCGAACGTTCCGGTGGCGCGGTCGAGTCGCACAACTGGGTGCGCGTAACGGACTCCGCGTCCGACGGGCAAGCCACGGACGTGGAGGGATACAACGCCCTGACCGTGCACGTGACTGCCTCGTCCCCGGAAACACTGCGTGAAGCACTGCAGCCGGACCGTCTCGACCAGGCGTTGCCCGGTGTGGACCTCAACGTCGTTGATGCTCGCTGGTTCGACAACTCCGTGCGCAAGTTGGTGGTGACGGACGTGGACTCCACGCTCATCCGCCAAGAGGTCATTGAAATGCTGGCCGTACACGTGGGGCTCGAGGCAGAGGTCGCCGCGGTCACCGAACGGGCCATGCGCGGGGAGATCGATTTCGAGCAATCGCTGCGCGATCGTGTGGCCGTTTTGAAGGGACTGACGGCCTCGGTCATCCATGAGGTCTCGTCCGCGGTGCGCTTGTCCCCGGGGGCCACGGTTCTTGTGAAGACACTGCTGGGTTCCGGTCACGCCGTCGCCGCGGTCTCCGGTGGCTTCCATCAGATCCTGGACCCCTTGGCGGAGGATTTGGGCCTCACGAGGGCCGCGGCCAACACCCTTGAGATCGAAAACGGCGTGCTGACCGGTCGCATGACCGGGCCCGTGGTCGACCGCGAGGCCAAGGCCCGTTTCCTGAGGCAGTGGGCGGAAGAACTCGACATCGCTCCGGAGAACGTGATGGCCGTGGGTGACGGTGCCAACGACGTCGAGATGTGCCGCGCCGCGGGTTTGTCCGTGGCCTACCGCGCCAAACCCGCTCTGCGTGAGGTGGCCGACACGCAATTGAACATTCCCAATCTGGACGCGCTGCGCTTCTTCGTGGATCTGTAACCGGTCGTGGCCGTGTTCCCGGTGTGCCCGACCGCCTGTCACCTCCCGCTCACGTTAGAGTTGCGAGCATGAATGCTGTCCTGGAATTGGTGGACGTCAGTGTCGTCCGCGGCGAGAAAACCCTGTTGGATTCGGTGAACTGGACCGTTCAAGACGGTGAACGCTGGGTCATTCTCGGCCCCAACGGCGCCGGCAAATCCACGCTGTTGTCGATTGCCGCCGCTCGACTGCACCCCACGACCGGCATGGTCGACATCCTGGACGAAATTCTGGGCGCGGTGGACGTGTTCGAGCTGCGCCCGCGCATCGGCGTCAGCTCCGCCACCCTGGCCACCCAGATCCCGAACGCGGAGACCGTCCGCAATGTCATTGTCACCGCCGCCTACGGCGTGACGGGTCGCTGGCGCGAGGAATACGACGAGTTCGACGACGCTCGCGCCGTGGAACTTCTCGAGGCCTGGGGCCTGGATGAGCTCGCCGAACGCCGCTTCGGCACCCTGTCCGAGGGCGAACGCAAACGGGTCCTCATTGCCCGTGCCTTGATGACCGACCCCGAACTGCTGTTGCTGGACGAGCCGGCCGCCGGCCTGGACGTGGGCGGGCGCGAAAAGCTCGTCGCCCGCTTGGACGAGCTGGCCAAGGATCCCGCGTCACCGGCGGTCGTGATGGTCACCCACCACCTCGAGGAAGTCCCGGACGGTTTCACCCACGCCATGTTGCTGCGCGAGGGCAAGGTGGTTGCCGCCGGACCGGTCGCGCGCGTCATGACCCAGAAGAACCTGTCCGAGACCTTCAACATTCCGTTGAAGCTCGTGAAGGTCGGCAACCGTTACGCCGCCTTCGCGCGGTAATCGGGACTCACGGTGTTGAACCTTTCCTTGTCCGCGGCTGCCCCCATGCAGCTGTTCGGAGAATCCGGGACCATTCCGTTCGAGTGGTGGCAGGTCGCCCTGATTCTGGTGGCCGGTGTATGGGCCGGCCTGATCAACACGATCGTGGGCTCCGGCACGCTGGTGACCTTCCCGGTTCTGGTGACCATGGGTGTGCCACCCGTGACGGCGTCCATGTCCAACGCCATGGGCTTGATCGCCGGCAACCTGACGGGCGCGTGGAGTTACCGCAGCGAACTCGGGGGAGTGAAACACACCCTCAAGAAGCTCATTCCGTGTTCCCTGGCGGGCGGCGTGATCGGCGCCGCGTTGCTGTTGACCCTTCCCGAGGAAGTCTTCGGCGTGGCGGCGCCCATCCTCATCGTGGTGGCGCTGCTGTTCGTGATCTTCCAGCCGCGCCTGCAAGCCGTGGTGCGGCGTCGTAAGGCCCAGCAAGAGGCCGCGGCCGCCGCGGACACGGACACCGAGACCAGCGGCGGGGTAGTGGACCCCGACCGTTCCAAGCAGCCGCTCCCACTGTACTTCCTGGTGTTCTTCGCCGGCATCTACGGCGGTTATTTCGTGGCGGCCCAGGGCGTGCTGCTCGTGGGCATCCTGGGTGTGTTCCTGCTCGCGTCCATGCAGGCAGCCAACGCGGTGAAGAACGTGCTGGTGGCCGCGGTGAACATTGTGGCGGCACTGTCCTACATCATTTTGGCCTTCGACCGCATCAATTGGTGGGTCGTGCTGTTCATCGCCCTGAGTTCCACGTTGGGTTCATGGTTGGGCGCCAAGATCGGCAAACGGCTCTCGCCCATTGCGTTGCGCACGGTGATCGTGATCCTGGGTGTGGTGGCGCTCATCAACATGGTCTCCCAGCTGTTCTAGGAGATCGGCCATGACGCATTCACCCCTCGACGAGCGCATTATCCGGCTGACCGATCCCAAGGATCCCCGCGTGGCCGATTACACGAGCCTCACGGACGTGGCGCTGCGCCGGAAGATCGAACCCGAGCGCGGGCTCTACCTGGCCGAATCCTCCAAGGTGCTGCGCCGCGCCCTCGACGCCGGTCACCAGCCCCGCTCGTTCTTCATGGCCGAGAAATGGCTCGACGACATGCGCGACATCTTGGACGCCTACGACGTCCCGGTGTTCGTCGGTTCGGACGACGTGCTCGAGCACATCACCGGTTTCCACCTGCACCGCGGGGCCATTGCCGCCATGCATCGCCCGGCCCCGTTGTCCTTGACCGACGTACTGGCCTCGGCCCGGCGCGTGGCCATTCTCGAGGACATCGTGGACCACACCAACGTGGGCGCCATCTTCCGTTCCGCGGCGGCCTTGGACGTCGACGCCGTTCTGGTCACCCCGCGCTGCGCCGACCCCTTGTACCGCCGGGCCGTGCGGGTGTCGATGGGCACCGTGTTCCAAGTTCCCTGGGTGCGCCTCGAGCACTGGACCGCGGACCTGCAGGTGCTCAAGGACGCGGGCTTCCTCACCGCGGCACTCGCCCTGTCGGAAGAGGCGGTGACCATTGACGAGCTCGCGGCGGAGCGCCCGGACAAGCTTGCCCTGATTCTCGGCACCGAGGGGCAAGGGCTCGGAGATGCCACTCTCTACCATGCGGATCGCCACGTGATCATCCCCATGAGCCACGGGGTGGACTCCCTCAACGTCGCCGCCGCCAGTGCGGTCGCGTTCTGGGAAACCCGACCGCGCTGACCCGTGTAGTCCGGGTGCGATGGCTAGCATGTACATCCGGATCTCCACGGTTATATAATGAGTTATATAACAAAGGGGGTGGGACCATGGCCATGACAAGCGTTGATTTGGACCCTGGGCTCATTGAACGAGCCAGAACACTCACGGGCGAGAGGTCGAACCGCGCAGTCCTCGATTTAGCTCTCCGCCGTCTCATAGCGTCGAAACAGAAGGGTGCGATGATCGATGGAATTGCTGAGTTGACGGACCTTGAATCTGAACTCGGCGCCCCCACCAGCAACGTGCCCAGTTCAGAGCGCGCGATGTCGTGACCGACTACCTGGTGGACAACTCGGTGTGGGCAAGGTTGGCATCGGGTGATCAGAAAATCACAGCTCGGCTGCGCGAGATTGAACGTACGCCGTCGGATCTTCTGGTGACCTGCCCGCCTCAGGTGCTGGAATTCTGCCATAGTGCTCGCACACCGGAGCAATACAAACGCTACCGCCAGCAGATTTCCCTTGGATTCCCGCTAGAACAAGCTCCCGACGAGTCGCTCGTGTTGGATATCCAGAATGCACTCTGGAACTCGGGGCTCGTACGAGCGGCTGGCTCCCTGGACATCCTGATCGCCGGGTACGCAATCGTGAACAGCGCGACCGTACTCGCTGCCGACCGGGATTTTGATCACATCGCCAAGGTCAGCGACCTTCGCCAAGAGTACGTTGCGCCATCGTCCTAGTACCGAGGTAAAGCAGTAAATTGTGCCCCCGGAGACCCTGCTCTCGCGCACTCGGTGACATTTGAGGTAGAGGTTCGCACCTCCGGTGCCCCGCAAACATTCCTGGCAGAGGTTCGCGGCCAAACCGGCCGATATGCGACGAACCTCTTCCCTAAATGTTTACGCTTACGATTCTCGGCCTCAGATGTCACAGCCGGTGGGCAAAGAGGGCCTCCCGGACCGTGAGACGTCGCAGGGGCCGCTCCCGGATGGGAGCGGCCCCTGTTCATGAGGTGGTCGTCATGAGATCGAACGGGTCACGCGCCGATGAGGCGTATTCGGACCCGGTCAGGCGTTACCGCGTGATCCACACCCCGCGCTTGGAGGTCCAGTGGGCGGTGACGCCCTTGGAGAAGCGCTGCTGCACCTCTCCGTTGGAGGCCCTGTACTCGGAGGTGGCGGGCCAGCCCCAGCCGCGCTCCATGTCCGCGGCCTTCCATCGCTGCCCGATGGCACCGTTTTCTTGAACGGCATGAGCGCCGGTGCGGGAGGTCCACAGCACCTTGTTCTGCTTGGTGCCGTTGCGGAACAGCTGGTAGGCGCCGCCGGAGACGCGGCGTTCGTCGCTGGAGGGGAAGCCCAGTCCGCGCTCACGTCCGCCGGTAATGAAGCGCTTGCCGATCGCGGTGGGGTTCTCCACGATCTGGGCGCCGGTGGAGGAGTGCCAGTAAATGGTGGTCTTGCGACCGTTCTTCACGAACTCCTGGTAGCGACCGCCGTTGGCGGCGTTGGCCTCGTTCATCACGGGGTTACCCCACTTACCGGCACCACCGGTGGCGCGCCACTTGCTTCCGATCCCGCCCTTGGCGGAGAAGTTCGTGGACTGCACCTGCCCGGTCAGAGCCACGGCGCGAACGGCCGCGGCGGGGTTGATCTGCAGGGATCCCAGGGGGCCGGTGGAGGTGGACTTGAGCACCTGCTCGATCCGGGCCGGAGTCAGCCCGGGGTTGGCCTGCTTCATGAGAGCCACTGTCCCGGACACCAGAGGGGTGGCCATGGAGGTGCCGTACTGGTTGCCGTACGTGCCAGCGGCGGGACCGGCTGTACCGCTGTTCACGGTGGAGAGCAGCGGGTACTGAGCCGTGCCACCGGGGGCCAGGACATCAACGACCGCACCGATGTTCGAGTACCCAGCGGGAACCCCATTAGGGCCGGCCGCGCCCACCACAATGGTGTTAGCGCAATTGGCCGGGGCGGTGCCCGCGGCATTCACGCCACTGTTACCCGCCGCGACCACCACGGGGACCTTGCGGCCCACGGCCGTGTTGATCGCGGCCTGCAGCGTGGTGCCGCACTGTCCCGGATAATTGAGGGACATGTTGATCACGGTGGAGGGATTGGGGTTGCGGGGCTGACCGGCAACGGTCGCACCGGAAGCCCAGGACACGGCGTCGGCGATGTCCGAAACCCACCCGAAAGTGCACTTGCCCAGCACACGGACCGGTTGGATCCTGGCGCCGGGGGCTGCCCCGGCAATGCCCACGCGGTTGTTGTTGGTGGCCGCCGCGGCCAGCCCGGCCACGTGGGTACCGTGCCAGGACGAATTGCGCGCGGGGCTGCCCGTGCCGCAGTGGCCGGCGGCGGACCGGTCACCCTCGTCGCGGGGGTTGGCGTCGCGGCCGTTGCCGTCCACGGACAGGTCCGTGGGGGTGATGAAGTCGCGCCCGGTGACCACCTTGGAGTTGAGATCCGGGTGCGAGGTGATGCCGGTGTCCAGGATGCCGATCGTCTGGCCGTTCCCGCGGGCGAGGTCCCATGCGCCGGGGAAGTCGATTCCCCGGCTCCTCGTGTTGGCCCACTGAGCGGACTGCATGTACACGTCATTGGGCATCCAGCTGGCGGCGGCCAGGCGGTCCGGTTCGGCGTACTCCACGGCCGGGTCCGCGCGGAGCTCTTCCACGACCTTGTCCTGTTCGGTCTCATCGAGTTCGCGGTCCAAGCGGACCACGTCCGCGTCCGCCGCGGTCTTCTTGACGTGCTCGGTGACCTCCGGGGTGGCGCCCGGTTCGGTGGCGAGGGCCTCATCGGCGGCGGACTCGACCACCTGGTCCTTCACGGTCTCGGCGGCGGCCGGTTCCCGGAACTTGACGATCACGCGATCGGTGTCCGTGGGCGGTTGAGCCGCCGAGGTGGTGGCCGGGGATTCCGGACCGTCCGTGGGGGCCGCCGCGGCGGGCTGGAGGGAGAAAGCTAAAGTGGCCGTCACGGCCAGGGGGAGAGTAACTGCGCGCAGGCGCGGTCTACGTACCGTCATAGGGCGGGGACCTTTCGAGGGCCCGGGCTCGAGTGGGAGAACTCGATCGTCAACAGTCCCGGGTGATGGTGGGGGGCAGGCCCATCATAAGGAACCTCTCGCGGAATACTCAGGTACGAGTGTTACGTGTCGCGCCCGATCAGATGGGACACGCCCCGCGAAAACGCCCGGGACAGCACAACGCCCGGTTCGACAACATCGAACCGGGCGTTGGTGGCAGTTCCAGAATCAGCTGGAGGACTTGCCGAAGTTCTTGAAACGCTGGTTGAAGCGCTCCACGCGGCCGGCGGAGTCCATGATGCGCTGTTTGCCCGTGTAGAACGGGTGGGACTCGGAGGAAATTTCAACCTCGATGATGGGGTACTCGTTGCCGTCTTCCCAGGTCTCCGTCTTGGAGGAGGTGGCGGTGGAACGAGTCAGGATGACCTTGCCGGAAGCGAGGTCACGGAACAGCACCGGGTGGTAATCCGGGTGAATTTCGGTCTTCATGGTGTCAACCTTCTGTAGGTGCCTGGATTTTGCCAGGCACGGCGTTGCTCGGATGGTGGTGCTTTTAGGCGCAAACGCGCCACGCACCAATCGGCCAGTCTACACCCACGGTCCGCGTGCGGTCGATTGCCCCGGCTAGGATGGACGGGTGGTTGCCGCCCCCCTGTCTACCCCCGCCCGCCCGTCCGGTTCCTTCCGACGACGCCGCTCGGTCGCCGTCCTGGGCACCGCCCTCCTGTTGCTCACGGCTTGCTCGGACCAACCCGAACCGGATCCCACCCCGGACCCCACGCCCACCGGACCCATTGCGGGGGTGGAGCGCAATGCCCCGCTGCACTCCGTGGATCCCGCCAAGGTGGCCCAGGCGCGAGACCTCCCGGAGACCTACCCCGGTAGTTCCAACGACACCGGCGGGCAGGAAGCCACGGTCACCCTGCGCGGCGGCGAGCGGGGCGAGGACTACCGGCACGGTTCCGTGGGACTGTCCCTGGAGGCCACGGATCTCGCGGATCAACGCTTGAACCGGGACAACCCGGACCTGGTAAGCATCCTGGATTCGCTGAACGAGCCCACGGTGCGCTTTGGCGGTAATTCCACGGACCGCCGCTTCTTCTTCACGGCCTCGGACGAACCCGTCCCCACCGACTGGCCGCTCAACGAGGGCGAGGAAATCACCAAGGTCACACCCGATGACCTCAAGCGCGTGGCGGAGTTGGCCGAACGCACCGATTCATCGGTGATCCTCAGCGCCAACCTGGCCCGCTACGACCCCAAGCGAGCGGGCGAGCTGGCCCACCACGCCAAGAAAGCGTTCGGCGAGCGCCTGGTGGGCCTGATGGTCGGTAACGAGCCCAACGGGTTCTACCAGGGCGAGGGCAACGACCTCACGATCAAGGGCCCGGACTGGGATCAGGCGACCTACGCCAAACAACTGACGGCTTATGCGAAAGCCATTCACGACAAGGTGCCCACCCTGCGCATCGTGGCTCCGGCTGCGTATTCGGCCGATTGGTGGAACGCGGCCGCGGACGCCCCGAACACCGATCCCATGGCCATGGCGGTCCACCAGTACCCGCTGTCCGAGTGCGGCGCCCAGTGGGAGCACCAGCAACCGACCGTGGCCAACGCCGTGGATCCCGCGACCCGGAACAATATCGACCGGCTCATGGATGAGGCCGCCCGGGATGCCGCGGACCACGACCTCCCGCTGTGGATCACGGAGACCTCGCTGTCGGCGTGTTCTGGGTCCAATGAGATCACCGAAACCCAGGTGGCCGCGGTGCACCAGGCCGAGTACTCCATGCGGGTCCAGGAGCACGGTGCCGAACGCGTGGCCGCGCACTCGTCCTTGGCGCCGTGCCGGGGCGGGGCGCCCATGTCCGTGTTGTGCTCGAGCGGAACCCTGGCCAATCCGGGGGACGCGTTCTCCGTGCGCGCCAACGGCCTGGCCTTGGCACTGATTGCGAGCATCCCCGAGGGCAACATGGTGGAGACCTCGACCTCCACGGAGAACCTCACGAGCTACGCCGTGGAGCACGGTAACGGCACGGTGTCCGTGGTGCTCACCGACTACCGCAATCCCGCACGCGCCAAGGACCGCACCACCAACCTCAGGCTGCCCTTCCGGGTGGACTACGCAACGCAGTCCCAGCTGCGCGGACCGTCCTGGACGGCCGAGTACCCCGTAGCCAGCCTGTTCGAAGACCACGAGGGCGGTGGTCCCAGCGCCACGGCAACGGGTGGTGCGAGCGCAAGCGGCGCGGCGTCGTCGGCGCCCGAATACCCCGCGGATCCGAACGTGGCCCTGAGCGTGGAACGCGCCCTGCAGACCGCGCCCCGTAACGCGGTGAGCGTGGACGGCTACGGCCTGCCGATCACCCCGGTGGGGGAGCGACCCCGCGTGGGTGGTGTGAAGGCCGGCAGCAGAAATGTCTCGGTGACGCTTCCCGCCGGGTCCACCACTGTGCTTACCCTGAAGAAGACCCAGCCGTCCCCGAGCCCCCAGGAGAGCCGATGACCAGTACCCGCAGACATGGCGAATACAAGGTGATGGGCGGCAAATTAGTGGTCGCGGACCTGTCGGTCGTGGACGGGCACCTGGCGGAGATCTCGATCAACGGGGATTTCTTCCTGGAACCGGACGAGGCGCTCGGTGAGATCAACGCCGCGCTGAACGGGCTGCCGGAGTCGGCCGCTGCGGACGAGATGGTCGCGGCCATCGAGGCGGCCCTTCCCGCCGACGCCGTGCTGTTCGGTTTCGACGCCCGCGCGGTCGCGATCGCGGTGCGGCGAGCCCTGAGCAAGGCCACCGGCTGGGCCGACCACGAATGGGAGGTCATCGCCCCGCAGGTGCGCCCCACCCTGGAGAACCTCGCCTTGGACGAAGTGCTCGCCCGGGAAGTGGGCGAGGGGCGGCGCAATCCCACGCTGCGACTGTGGGACTGGCAGGACCCCGCCGTGGTGATCGGCTCGTTCCAGTCCGTGCGCAACGAGGTGAACCCGGAGGGCGCCGAGCGCCACGGCATCGACGTGGTGCGCCGTGTGTCCGGCGGCGGGGCGATGTTCATGGAGGCCGGTAACTGCATCACGTATTCGCTGTACGTGCCGCAGTCGCTGGTGGACGGGTTGAGCTTCGCCGATTCCTATCCGTTCTTGGACGCGTGGGTCATGCAGGCGTTCCAGTCCATGGGCCTGGATGCGCATTACGTGCCGCTCAATGACATCGCCACGCAGTACGGCAAGATCGGGGGAGCGGCGCAAAAGCGCTTTGGCCACGGCGGGATGGTCCACCACGTCACCATGAGTTACGACATCGATGCGGACAAAATGACCGATGTGCTGAGGATCGGCAAGGAAAAACTCTCCGACAAAGGCACCCGCTCGGCCAAGAAACGCGTGGACCCGCTGCGGCGGCAAACCGGCATGAGCCGCGCCGATGTCATTTCCACCCTGAGCAAGTCGTTCACCGATCGATATGACGCGGCGGCCGGTGAAATCACCGCCGAGGAACTGGCGGCGGCCCGTGACTTGGTGCGGTCCAAGTTCGCCACGCCGGAATGGATCCACCGCGTACCGTAAGATGTGCAAAAGTTACTGCCCTGATACGGCGGACACCGCACGACCGAATGACCCCCCACACCTCGGAGCCCCCATATGTCCCTGAATGACTTCGACTACCACGAAGAAGAGCGCAGCCCCCGCAAGAAACACACCGGCCGCAATGTTCTTCTGGTGTTCTTGGCTCTGGTTCTGACGGTCGCCGTGGTGGCCGGTTTGTTCGTGTGGAACCTGGGCCGCAACTTCGACCGCGGGTCCAGCGCCATCGAGTCCGCGTTCCCCGCGGAGTCGGACCGCCCCGAAAAGGACTCCGCTCAGGATGCCGGCACCACGGTCATGCTGCTGGGTTCGGACAAACGCCCGGAGGGCGAGGACCCGAATGTCACGGGCTCCCGCGCGGACTCCATCATGCTGCTGCACATCCCCGCTGACGGTGGTGAGATGTTCATCATGTCCATCATGCGTGACACCTGGGTGGACATCCCCGGCGTGGGTGAAGCCAAGATCAACGCCGCGTTGGACCAGGGCGGTATGCCGCTGATGGTGCAAACGGTCGAGGAGCACTTCGACACCCGCATTGACGAGGTCGCTCAGGTGGACTTCGCCGGCTTCGAAGGCCTCACCGACGCGCTGGGCGGAGTGACGGTCAACGTGCCGCAGTCCTTCACCACCCGTGAGGGTCAGACCTTCCAGCAAGGCCCCCAGAACATGGACGGCGCAACCGCCCTGGCCTTCGTCCGCGAGCGCTACGCGTTCCAGGACGGCGATTACCAGCGTGTGCGCAATCAGCGTGCCTACCTGCAGGCCATGATCAACAAGCTCGTCAGTTCCGAGACCCTGACCAACCCGGTGAAGATCAACGAGGTGGTCAAGCAGATTTCTCCCTACCTGACCGTGAGCGACGGTTTGACCGCCACCTGGATCATCCGGCAAGCCCCTGACCTGGTGGGGCTGAGTAACAGCGACATCCGGATGTTCACGGTGCCCACCCAGGGCACCGGAACCTCCGCCGACGGACAGTCGATCGTGGTGGCCGATACCCAGGCCATGCAGGAGATCGGCGAAGCAATGGCCAACGGCACGTTGGACGAGTACGTGGACAACCTCCCCGCAGGAGATCAATGACCGACGTCCTGTTCTGACCCCCCGGCACGCTCGTACCCCTCGAGCCACGCCCTCCCTCCTTCCTCTTGACCCCGCGAGAGGCCCATGCAGCCCCCTGACACCGAACTACGCCTCCTGCTCCTCACCAGTTCCTACTGGCCGGAGCACTCCCCACCGCAACGCCGCTGGATGTCCCTGATCACCACGCTGTGTGATCAGGGGTGGGCGGTGTCCGTGGTGGCACCGGTGGCGCATTACGGCCCGGGGCCGGACTACAATGCGGACACCAAAGGCCACGCCTGGCGGCTGCAGCACGGCCATCTGGGGGAGCGGATCTACCGCGTGCCGCACCTGCTGCTGGGAGACAACAGGATCTTCAAACTGGCCAACCAATTCGTCGGCGCCGCCGGCTCGGTGCTGCGGGGCGTGGCCACCGGCCGCCAGGACGCGGTGGTGGTCACGGCGCCGTCGTTGCCGTTGCTGGGATCGGCGTTGTTGGTGGCCCGGTTCAAGGGACTGCCGCTGGTGGTGGAGATGCGGGACGCGTGGCCCAATTTGGCCGAGGACGCCTCTCTGGTGCGCGGCGGTTCCAAATCCGTGATTAACGGTGCCGTGGAATACGTGCAGAATCGTGCGGATCTGGTGGTCACCGTGACCGAGGGTTTCGCCCGCACGTTACGCGAGCGCGGGGTCACCAACGTGGTGACCGTGCGCAACGGAATTCTCATGGACCGCACACCGCACTTGGACGCACCCCCGGTCGACAGGAAGCGGCTGGAAGTCCTGTACTTGGGTAACCACGGCGAGTCCCAGGCCCTGGACGTGCTCATTCGCGCCGCGGCGCTGGTGGGTGACGACATGCGCCTCACGCTCGTGGGCCACGGAAGTCAGAAGCCGGCCCTACGCCGCCTGGCCGTGGAGCTGGGCGTCAACGTTCGGTTCCTGCCCCCGGAATACCGGGAGGCCGTGTTCGAGCGCTACCGGGAAGCGGATTCCTTGGTGATCTCACTCCGCGATGACTGGAAGTCCTTCGAGGACACCATTCCGTCCAAGACGTACGAGGTGCTGGCCATTGGCAGGCACATCACCGGGATTGTGCGCGGTGAAGCGGCCCATGTCCTCACCGAGGCGGGTGAGGGAGACATCGTGGAGTGCAAGCCCCGGGAGATTGCCGAGTTGTGGCGGGCACTGGCCGCCGATCGTGGCCGGTTACAACCCGCCGGATCCGGCCGGGCTTGGGTCCAGCGAAACGCCGAATACTCGGATCTCGCGTGCCAGTACAGCGAGCTGTTACGCGAGACCATTCACGAGCACCGGACCCACCCCCCGCAATCCCTCGGTCGCCGCATTGCACGCGTGGGCCGGGCCGCCGTGAAGGTGGCCCGTAGCGCCCGCCGGGCCAGGAGGCACGCCTGATGGCGGGACGCACCCTGCGCCGCGCGCGGGAGCTCACCACCAACGCCTGGGTCACCGCCGCAACAGTCGCGCACCACGTGACGGATGATCCCGTGGTGTTCTGCCTGCAGGTGTCACGGCGCTTACCCCCGCGGGTGGTGCGGCCCATCGCCTCCGGTCTGTGTCGCTTGCCCGCGGGCACATTCCCGGCCGCCCGCGGCACCGGACTGCACATTCTGGGTAACGACGACGCCGCTGCCGACACCTTACGAGCCGCCCCGCGGTCCGCGGCCGCATCCGTTCGGCGCCGGTGCGCGGAGGTGGCGCTGACCATGGGGGAGGTGCCCCTGGCGGAGGCTTTACTGGCCGAGTTACCGGCCGCCACGCGGGGCGCTGCGGCGACCCGGGCGCGGGTGGCCTGGTACAACGGGGACGTGGACGGCGCCGTCGGCGGGCTCGAGTCCGCCCGCGCGGGCGGAACTGCCACCCCTGGCGAGCGTGCACTCTTGAAACGACTGGCCGCCGAGCGGGATCTGCTGGGCTCGTTCGCACCGGTGCTGCCGCGGATCAGCAACTATGATCCGCGACCGGCCACCGTGCTGTACGCGGTGACCAACTCCCTGCCCCACACGGCCAGTGGTTACGCGCAGCGCACGCATTCAATGCTGTCTGCCATCCGGGACGAGGGCTGGGATGTTCATGCCGCCACGCGGCCCGGGTATCCCGTGCAGGTGGGCAAGATCCTGGCTCGCGGTACGGACGTGGTGGACGGGATCCCGTATCACCGCATCATGCCGTTCCACCTGGCGCCCACGGCCACGGGACGCGTGCAGCAGCACGCGGATTCCCTCTTGGCCCTCGCGCTCAAGGTGCGCCCGGCCGTGCTGCACACCACCACGCATTACGTGAACGCGTTGGCCGTGCGGGCCGTGGCGGAGGCGCTGGGGATTCCGTGGGTCTACGAGGTGCGCGGACTGCTGGCGGATACGTGGGCGTCCACGCGATCGCCCGCGGCCCTGACATCCACCCGTTACGAGCGGTTCCAAGCGCGGGAAGCCCAGGCGCTGAACTCCGCTGACGACGTGGTCACCCTGGGGGCGCACATGGCCGATCGTGTTCGTTCCCTCAGCGGAAACCCCTCCTTGCCGGTGCGGCTGGCGCCCAACGGCGTGGGCGGGTCCTTCACGGAGGAGCCGGGGGAGAAGGCGACCGCGCGGCGTCGTACCGGGTTGCCGGCGGACAGGTTCCTGGTGGGAACCGTGACCTCGGTGGTGGACTACGAGGGCCTGGATGATCTGCTGCGTGCCGTGGACATCGCTCGCGAGAGCGTGCCGTCCGTCCTCGCGGTGATCGTGGGGGACGGGGTGGCCCGTCCGGGACTGCAACAATTGGTCTCCGACCTGGGGTTACAGGAGCATGTGCGGTTGTGTGGACGCGTTGATCGATCCGCAGCGGTCGAGTATTTCAGGTCACTCGATGTCTTCGCGGTGCCACGTAAGGACCGCACGGTGACGCGCGCGGTGACGCCGCTGAAGCCTATCGAGGCGTTGGCCTCACGGACCACCGTGGTGGCCAGTGACCTGCCGGCATTGCGTGAAGTGCTTCAGCACGGTGTGACGGGACTGCTGACCCCGCCGGACGACCCGGAGTCCCTCGCGGACGCGTTGATCAAGTTGGCGCGTGACCCGGACACCCGGGAACGGCTTGCTGCCGCAGGTCGGAACTGGGCGCTGGAAAATCGCACGTGGGCGGTGACCGCAAAAGAGACCGTGAAGCGGTACGGTGAATTGACTAAAAATGTCCCCCAACCAGTCGACGATGTCGCAGACTCGAGGAGCCAAGTGCATGACTAACGTGCCGTCCGATGCCTCTGCATCACCCGCTCCGTGGGACCGTTCCCCCGAGAACGGGAGCACTCGTGTGAGCGTGGACGGGGCGACACCGGAGACTGCACCGAGTCACGAGCCCGCGCACGGGGCCAAGGTGGAGACGTTCAACCCGAACCAGCTCCAGGCAGTCGGCGCCCGGCCGCCGTTGGGGGAGTACCTGCGAGATCTGTGGGGCTCACGGCACTTCATCCGGTACGACGCCAAGGTGCGGTTGGCGGTCAGCCAGGATCACACCTTCCTGGGCAAGGCGTGGATCATCCTCAATCCCGTTCTCCTGGGCCTGACATTCTTCGTGGTGTTCGGCCTGTTGCTCAGGACGGGGCGGGGCATCGAAAACTTCCTCGCGTTCCTGCTGATCGGCCTGATCATGTTCCAGTACAGCAGCCGATCCGTGGTGTCCGTGTCCAAGTCCATGTATTCGGGGAAGGCGCTCGTGCGAGGTTTCATGTTCCCGCGAGCGGCGCTGCCCTTGTCCATTGTGATGAAAGATGCCATGACGCAGGTCTACGCTCTGACGGCCATGGTCATCATGGTGATCCTCATTCCGCCGTCCGAGCCGGTGAGCTGGACATGGTTGCTCGTCATACCCGTGTTCGTCCTGCAAACCCTGTTCAACTGGGGGCTGGGCATGCTGCTGGCACCGGCGGTGAATAAAGTGCCCGACATCGCAAACCTTCTGTCGTTCTTCATGCGCTTGTGGATGTATTCGTCCGGGATCTTCTACGACCCCTCCCGATTTATCGACGACCCACGGGTCTTGGCGGTCTTCCACTTCAACCCGTTGTATCAAGTGCTATCCATCAGCCGTTCCCTGATCCTGGACAACACCGTGCCCGGCTGGCAGTCATGGGCTGTCCTGGTGACCGCAACATGTGTGCTCGTGATCATTGGGATGCTCGTTTTCTGGTTCAACGAAGAAAGCTACGCCGATGAGCGTTAACCGTCATGCGCCGTCCGCGGGCACGTCCGGCCGTCATGGGCGTTCCCCGCGCAACCCCGCCGTGGTCATCGACAACGTGACCATGGTCTACAACGTCACTTCCACCGGCGGAGGTGAAGAAGTGCCCGTGGCGGCACCCGTGAGGTGGGCCCGGAAGGCCCTTGGCCGCCCGCCGGTGGTCAAGAATCAAGCCCTGACCGATATCTCGCTGGCCATTCACCAGGGAGAGTTCGTGGGCTTCATCGGACGCAACGGCTCCGGGAAATCGACCCTCATGAATATCGTGGCCGGCCAAATGAACCCCACGGTGGGCCGTGTCTACTCGGTGGACACCCCCGTCAAGCTCGGCGTCAATGTGTCGCTGGTGCCCGCGCTGTCGGGAGAAAAAAACATTCGGCTGGGTTGTCTGGCGCAGGGTATGCACCCGGATCGGGTGGATGAAATTCTCCCGGACCTGGTGGAGGTGGCCGCACTGGGTAAGGCCATTCACTGGCCCATGAAGGCCTACTCCTCCGGCATGGCAGCACGTCTGCGTTTCGCCGTGGCTACGGCCACCGACCCTCACATCCTCATCCTGGACGAAGCGCTGTCCACCGGTGACGCCCAGTTCCGGGAACGAGGCCAAAAGCGCATGGCCGAGATCCGGGAGCAAGCCGGCTGCGTCATGTTTGTTTCTCACTCCATGGCCGAAATCCGGGACATGTGCACCAGGGTGGTGTGGCTTGATCAGGGTGACCTTTTGATGGACGGTGACGCGGAAACCGTGACCGCAGAGTACGAGACCTTCATGAAGGACCTCGCCGCGGGCAACAACCTGGCCGCGAAGGCCCGCAAGGAACAACTGCAATCCGACTTTGTCCGAACCGAACTCCGCGAGGTGCAATGGTGACCCCCACACGATCGCGACGAGATCTCAGGACCGAAATCTGGCACCTTCGAAACGGGGGAGTGTCACAGTGGCGCAAGTACCGTAGGCGGGCGTCCCTGCCCGCCGGCCCCTCTGCGGAGCCGGTCCAGGGTCTGCAGAAGAGCATTAGTTTCGAACCCCAGGTATGGCCCGATCGTGCGCCGGTTCGACCGGATGTCACGGTTGCTGTGATCCTCGATGACTTCTCTGCTCGGGCATTCCATTACGAGTGGAACCAGATTGCGCTGTCCCGTGACGGTTGGAAGTCGGAGCTTGCGGCGCAGCCGGTGGACCTCCTGTTCGTGGAGTCGGCCTGGCACGGCAACGGTGACGAGTGGCAGTACCAGCTCACGGGAACGAGCGGGGTCAAAGAACCCTTCAAGGAGCTCCTCGCGCACTGCCAGGAACACGGCATACCCACCGTGTTCTGGAACAAGGAAGATCCACCCCACTACCACGACTTTCTGGAGTGCGCGCGGCTCTTCGACCACGTTTTCACCACTGACGTGAACAAGATCCCCGACTACCACCGGGATCTGGGGCATGATCGCGTCTCGGTCCTGCCGTTCGCGGCGCAGCCGGCTGTCCACAACCCGTCGCGCCCCAAAAACGGGTTCCATGAGCGAGATGTCGCCTTCGGTGGCATGTACTTTGCGCACAAGTTCCCCGAAAGACGGGAACAAATGGATGTGCTTCTGGGCGGCGCAGACGATGTGAGCCCCAGGCTCGAGACCGGGCTCGAAATTTTCTCCCGGTATTTGGGCGAGGACGAGCGCTACCAGTTCCCCGCACCGCTCGATGAGCGCGTGGTTGGTTCGTTGACCTACGAGCAGATGTTGACCGCTTACAAGGCCTACCGTGTCTTCCTCAATGTGAACTCCGTGGTGGATTCACCCTCCATGTGTGCTCGGCGCATTTTTGAGATCACCGCAAGTGGCACGCCCGTTGTCAGCACGCCGTCTCGCGCAATTCGTGAGTATTTCACTGAGGACCAGCTGGCCGTGGTGGCGGATCGGGAACATGCGGCGGATGTTGTGCGGGCATTCGTGCGGAGCCCGGAACTTGCCGATCGTATGGTCCATCGCGCGCAGCGAGAAGTGTGGAACAAGCACACCTACGGACACCGCGTGGAGCAGATTCTGCAACGTGTTCTCCCCGACAAGGTTCATCCGCGAACCCGGCCAACGGTCACGATCTTGTTGTGCACCAACCGTCCGCACCGGGTCGGGTCAGCTCTGCGCGGGTTCGCTACCCAGGTAGGCGTAGACCTGGACGTGGTGATGGTGGCGCACGGATTCGATCCGAACGCGGACGAGATCCAAGATGCGATTGCGACCAGCGGAATCGACCGCGTCTCGACCATTGCCGCAGATGCCACGTTGACGCTCGGGGAGTGCTTGAACTTGGCGGTTGAGGCGTCCACGGGCGAAGTGCTGGCCAAGATGGACGATGACGACTTCTACGCGCCGCGGTATCTGGCGGACCTGCTCGACGCCTTGGTGTACTCGGGCGCGGACATCGTGGGCAAGCAAGCCCATTACATGTACGTGGAGTCCCAGAACGCGACCCTGCACCGATTTGCCCACCGTGAGCACCGCTACACGGACTTCGTGATGGGTCCCACCATCACGGGCTACCGCCGTGTCTTTGACCAAATACCGTTTCAACGGCGAAGTACCGGTGAAGATTCGTCCTTCTTGGCGGCCGCCATAGAAGCGGGATTCGCTATTTATTCGGCCGACCGTTTCAATTTCGTCCAGCACCGGGGCGCCCACGGTCACACGTGGCAGGTGTCGGACGCCAACGTGCTGGCCACGGGCAGCGTCGTCATGTTCGGGGACAACTCAAACCATGTGACGGTATGATTTCAATGGATCAAAACGTGCGAGGCGCGGAAAACCCCTGACCGGGCTTACATTGCCGGGTGGTGAGTGGTCGTCTCAGTAAGGTGAGGTAATGAGTAATTCTTTGGAAGTTGTCTTTGTCGGACTCGGTTACATTGGCCTGCCCACCGCGGTGGTCATGGCCAATCACGGTGTGCGAGTTCACGGCGTAGACGTCAATGCATCCGCGGTTGAGCGGATTCAGCGCGGTGAGGTCACCATTGTGGAACCGGGCTTGGAGGAGCAGCTGAAAAAGGCTGTTGACAGCGGCCAGCTGACTGCATCGACGGAGATGCAGCAGGGCAACGCATTTGTCATCGCCGTTCCCACTCCGTTCAAGGAGAACTACGAGGGCGATCTCTCGTACATCATGTCCGCCGCTGAGTCGATTGCTCCCCAGCTGCGCGGCGACGAAGTAGTCATCTTGGAATCCACCTCCCCGCCCAAGACCACCCAGAAGCTTGCGGACAAGATTTTGGAGCTTCGTCCTGATCTGTCCATCGACGGCGCAGACGGCAAGCCCGTGATCCACTTCGCCTACTGCCCCGAACGTATCCTCCCCGGCAAGGCCATGGAGGAGCTGATCACCAACGACCGCATCATCGGCGGCCGCACCCCTGAGGCTGCCCGCCGCGCCACCGAGGTTTACGCGTCCTTCTGCGAGGGCGAGTTGCTGGCCACGGATGACGTGACCGCCGAGATGGCTAAGCTCACCGAGAACTCGTTCCGCGATGTCAATATCGCCTTCGCCAATGAGCTGTCGTTGATCTCCGACAACCTCGGAATCAATGTGTGGGAGCTCATCGAGCTGGCCAACCATCACCCGCGCGTCAACATCCTCCAGCCCGGACCTGGCGTGGGCGGTCACTGCATTGCCGTGGACCCCTGGTTCATCGTGTCCTCCGACCGTGAGAACTCCAACATCATTCGCACCGCTCGTGAAGTCAACGACGGCAAGCCCAAGTGGGTCATCAACAAGGTCGACGAGGCCGTCAAGACCATTGATTCCCCGGTCATCGCCGCCCTGGGCCTGGCGTTCAAGCCGAACATCGACGATCTTCGAGAGTCGCCCGCGCTCAACATCACCAAGGATTTGGCCGAGCACGTGGACCACGCGACCGTGTTGGCCGTCGAGCCCAACGTGAGCGAGTTGCCCAAGGCACTGCAAGGCATGTCCAACGTGAAGTTCGCCGAGTACGCGGATGCCATCGATCGTGCGGACGTGGTTCTGCTGCTGGTGGACCACGACGAGTTCAAGTCCATCCCGGCCACCGCGCTTAAGGGTAAGACCGTGGTCGATACCAAGGGTCTCTGGCGCTGACCGGATGACTACCGCGTGCCCACGAGGGACCCCCGAACCCGTGGGCACGCGAGGAACTGCATAAGCAAGCAACCAGTTGCACCCATGGCGATCACCATCCCCCTACACCATGAGGAAATATAGATGACACCCCCCTCAATGTCCGATCTGCGACGTCAACTTTGGCGTGCGCGTGTCAACGCGGCAGCGTTGGTAGCTCCTCATGGCCTAACCGTCGCCCAAGGCGCACTTCCGCCGGGGAAGGGTCGCGCGGTGACAGAGTCGGAACTACGGGACGCTTACACCGCCGCGCGCGCTGCACACCAGTCCGAACTGGACGCTGAGGCGCAGCGACTGCGCGACGAGGTGAATGAGCAATTCGCCGCGGCCGAGGAGCGACGGTCGCAGGGTGATACCGCCGGCGCAGCGGAGCATCTTCGCCAACTTCTGCTTGCGGATGCGCAGAACTCTCGCGGCTGGCATCTCTATGCGCTGCGTTTGTTGGAGAGCCGCAATTACGATGCGGCGATCGAAGCCCTCAAGAATACTTTGACGGTTAATCCGGGCAACCTCGATGCTCTCGAGCTGTTGAGTAGCTCATCGAGGGTGGACCGGCAGCGTTGGGTGTCTATGGATCAGGTGTTCGCTGGGCTAGCTGATGCGCTGAAGCAGCGACCGGAGTTGCACCGTCGGGCACTTGATTTCACGATTCCCTCCCGCTTGGCGGAGTGCTTGAACATTCTCAGGGCCAGCCCGGATGCGGTAACGCGTGCTGTCGTCCAACAATGGGATCTCGATGCGGAGGCGGAGTCATCCGTCGAGGCAGATCGCTCCCCGTACTACCCGCAACCCTCGTGGCTGAACCATGACGAATATTTGGTGGCGCAGCTTTTGTACAGTCTCCAACGGGGGCGACGGAGCCGCGCAATAGCACTGATGCGAATGCTGCCGGACCAGGCGATCTCCCGGTGGAGTTTGCGTCTGGCGATTCGACGGGACCTGAAGACAAATCGTCTTAAGGGGGCCCAAAGGTTGCTCACGGAGTACCGCCGTTTGGAGCCCGAGGATGGTTGGGCCAAGTCGCAGGAAATGAAGCTCAGTAAATCCACAGCGCCCACCAATTATCAGCTTGCCCGCCAGGGATTCCCCTTCCCGCATCGGCGGAAATCCGCGGCCTTCGAGCCTGTACCAGATCGAATCTTCTATCTGCTGCATAACTCGCTTCCGTATCACTCGGCCGGCTACAGCACCCGTACCCACGGGCTGCTGACGGGACTTCGCCGGCTGGGATGGGATGTGCGCGGGGTTACCCGCCTTGGATACCCGTACGACATGCCGAAGATGGCGGATCTCGGCGCCATAGATACCACTGATGTGGTGGACGGGGTTCCGTATCACCGCTTGAGTACCACACCGGGCATCGAGAAGAAGAGCCCGATCACGGACTACGTGGAGCGATACTATGGCGCGCTGGCTCCCCTCACCGAGCAGGAACGCCCATTCGTCATCCACGGAGCCTCGAACCATTGGAACGGTCTTGCCGCCGTGACAGCAGCCAACAGGCTTGGACTTCCGTCCATCTACGAAGTTCGAGGACTGTGGGAAGTCACTCGCGGCTCGCGCGACCCCGAATGGGCCAAGGGCGGCATGTATCGCTTCATGGCCCGCATGGAAGCAGACGCGGCGGCCGAAGCGACGCGTGTGCTCGCGATTACCAACGCCCTCAAGGAGGAGTTGGTGAACAGGGGAGTGGACCCGGACAAAATCACCGTGGTCCCCAATGCTGTTGACGCAGAACGGTTCACTCCCCAGTCGCGCGACACCGAACTCGAGAATTCGCTCGAGCTGGCCGGAAGAACCGTCATCGGCTACATCGGTTCGGTACTTGATTACGAGGGCCTCGGCATGTTGGTCGATGCGGCAGACGTCATGCGCACGCGCCGCCAGGATTTCGCAGTTCTAATCGTGGGCGACGGCGCCGAACTCGAAAAATTCCAGGACCTCGTGCGGGAGCGCAATCTGGAGGATTTCGTACGCTTCACGGGACGTGTGCCGCATGAGGACGTCGAACGGTATTACTCGCTCGTGGATATCGCTCCCTTCCCGCGCCTGCCCTTGCCGGTTTGCGAAATGGTCTCCCCGCTGAAGCCCTTCGAAGCGTTGGCCATGGGTAAGGCGGTAGTCGCCTCCGACGTAGCTGCCCTGGCCGAGATCATCCAGCCAGGAGTCAATGGTCTGCTTCACCGCAAGGGCGATGTCGAGGATCTCACTCGTCAACTGGAAGTCCTTTTGGACGATCCGGGCCTGCGAGAAGAGCTGGCCGAGAAGGGCCGCCGCTGGGTTCGGGAAAACCGGCAATGGTCGGACATGGCACAGATAGTTTCCAATATTTACGAAGACCTCGGTGGTCGTCGCGTAGATGGCAACCAGGAACAGGACTGAAGTGAACGACGATTCTCGGCCTCCACTCAAGGATTCGACGAACATGACCGAGTCGAATGGTGCGTCATCACTGGACATTGGTGTCGTCTCACGACAATGTGTGGGCGCGGGATTCGTTCGTACCGAAGATTTTGAGAAACGCGCGGAACAGGTCATGTCCGGTGTTCTCCGGCTGGCGCCGCATCCGAAATGGGAATCCGCTGACTTGGCCACATGGGATGCCGATCCATTCGGCTCCCGTAACTGGCAGTTTCAGCATCACGCGTTGCGGTGGTTGTCGCCTGTTCGCCACTTAGCGTCGGAAGGGCGAGAAAACGCCCGAGAGTATTGGATGGACACAGTCCGTTCTTGGATTGAGAACAATCCGACGGAAAACCCCCCATCACGGTTCTCGTGGGTGGACATGGCTGATGGGTTGCGAGCCCAAGAAATGGTTTTCGGGTGGCCCCTCGCAACTTCGGAGGCCGAACAGCAGCTGCTCCTGGATGCGCTGCACACACATGGTCAGTGGCTTGCGGACGAGGCACACCAGGCGACAGGTAACCATGCGCTTCACCAGAATGTGGGGCTGTTCGTCCTAGCGAGCTTCTTGAAACATGAGGACTGGCAACAACTGGCGATCCACCGGATAGGAGCCCTATTCGAGTCATCCTTCGACACCTCCGGTGCGAACGACGAAGGGTCCATTGATTATCACCGCATGAACTTGTCGTGGTGGCGAGGTACATGGGACAGGGTTTCTGCAGAAGGCGTGGAGGTTCCTGCTCACGTGAGCGAAACGCTGTCGAAAGCGGCTACGTTCCTTGCCCACGCCACTCGACCGGATGGAACACTGGTCCCCATAGGGGACACTCATTTGCGCCAGGTTCAAGCAAATGATTGGCCCGAACTTGAGTACGTCGCATCACGCGGTGAGTTCGGTCAGCCGCCAACCACAACTGTTGTTGCTGCTCCCAATGGATACGTATTAGGACGGTCAGGCTGGGGGACCACGGCGGACCCATTCTCTGACCAGACCCACTACAGCTTGCGCTACGGAGATCACAAGTCATCCCATCAACATGAAGACAGAGGAAGCATCACTCTTTTTTCCGGTGGGCAGGACTGGATCACTGATCCGGGATCATATCTCTACGAACCGAAAGACCCGTTCAGAAAGTATTTGAGGTCCCGAGAGTCCCACAACGTGGTTCTCGTGGATGACGTTGAGTATGGCCAATCGGATCGAGTGTGGTTGAAGGCTTGCCACATGGACGAGGTGGGCCACGACTACACGGTAGTGGACACCAACTATTCGGGTGTCGAGCTCACGAGGAGGGTCGTGTACCTTCCCCTGTTGGATCTCATGGTGGTCCTGGATCACGTGGCCGGCGACTCGAAAGTCACGTCGCGGCAGGTTTGGCATACCGAACCGGGCATCAAGCCGCGGTACCGAGATAGTGCGCTGGAACTACAGAAGAACGATGGCTCCAAATTCACGGTTCGCTGGCTGGGAAATGGCGAACGTCCGAAAGTCACGTATGGCAATGAATCCTCGGTAAAGGAATGGGTATCCCGCAAATGGGGCGACAAGACCCCTGCCGCCGGCTTCGAAGTGAGTCGAACCGCATCGTCCGCGTTCTTCGCCACGGTTCTTGGAGACTCCACGCGCGACGCATGGTCGATCTCATCCAGCCGTGCCAAATCAGAGAATACGTGGATCCGAATTCTGAGATTCGGGCGCGTATGGAACGTGGAGATCACACCAGAAGAGGTCTCAGTGAAAGAAGATACACAGTTCGACCAGTCGAGCCCTCAGAGCGAGGTAGCCGATACCGTCGGTGCCCGCATGGAGGCGGCTCTACTGAATCGCCGCATTTCTGAACTCGAACGAGAACTAGTATCCTTCAGAGCTCAGTTCGCTGAAAAAGCCACTGGGAGTCCAGTTGCTTCTCACCGGTTGCTAGAACTTGAAACGACTATGAAGTCACTTTCGAGGCATCAGAACGCTGCCACCGAGCGAGAAAGCCAACGCGTCGCTGCCTTACTTACGTCTCTACCTTGGGACATCGATACTCGTGCCATTCTGGGTGGTCTCGACGTAGCGGACGTCATTCCTCACATCAAAGACCCGCTGTACCTGCATGATCTATGGATCGCACGGGGCGATCGCGTATCTCTGAATCTTTCCGACCGACGCAAGCTGGCCAAAGACCTCTACCGACGCGGCTATCTGGCCCGAAGTTACGAGGTCATAGAGGGAATCGCTGTGACCACCCAGCGTGAGAAGGACAAGCTGACTTCGTTGGTACGTGCATCTGAGCTCGCTATGATGCGCGGTGATGTAGACCTCGCCGTACCCATTCCCGAATCCTACACAGCCGTGACTGGGCGTATTCTGCACGTTGTCGGTAAAGCAATTCCCGAAACGCAAACGGGCTACACCTTGCGGACTCACTATCTCGCGCAGGCACAGACCTCCAAGGGCTACGACGTTCATGTGATGAGGCAGGCCGGGGGAACGCCGGAGCCGCTCGACCAGAATGAAGTGGTGCTAGACGACGTCGCCTACCATTTGCCGGAAGGCCCAGCTAGGGGATCCGTTGCGTGGGACAAGTGGCTTCAATTCAATGCTATGGAGCTCTTTGATTTGGTGGAACGCGTTAGACCAAGTTTGTTGCATTGCCACTCAGACTTCATCAATCAATTAATCGCAAAACCGGTGGCTGAAGCCTTCAATATTCCGTTGGTATACGAAAGTCGAGGGTTCTGGGAAGAGTCCTGGTTGTCCCGGGTCGAGACGCAAGTCGGCCGGTCCCTCGATAGAGACTATAAGCGTTATGGTCTCCCCGAGGCGTACACGTTGCGACGCGAACGGGAAGACCAGGCTCGCCGGTCCAGTGACCACGTCACGACTCTTGCTGAGGTGATGAAGCAACACATTGTCGACCGCGGTGAAGACCCCGATAGAATTTCCGTGACGCCCAATGGCGTCCAGCCCGAAGACTTCCCGATCGTGGATCCCGATTTGCAGCTAAAAGCCGACCTGGGGATTCCACTGGAAGCACGGGTCATCGGATACATCACATCCGTCGTTGAGTACGAGGGAATTGACACTCTGATTACAGCCTTCTCCCGGATGAAGCAGCTTGGGGAAGACGCGTGGCTGCTCCTGGTTGGCGACGGCCCAGTGAGGCGGTCTCTTCAACAGCTCGCTAAGAGCCTTGGAATTTCTGATCGTGTGGTTTTCACGGGACGAGTTCCGCACGAGAAGATCCTGGGCTACTACAGCCTGATCGATTTGTTCGTAGTTCCACGAAAGAATCGAGCCGTGTGCCGGTTGGTCACGCCGCTTAAGCCTTTCGAGGCACTATGTAGCGGACGGACAGTTGTAGTCTCCAACGTGGATGCTCTCCAAGAAATTGCTGACCAGTCGCAGGCCGCGGCCACCTTCGAGGCCGGTGACGCCGAATCACTCACCACCGTGCTCCGCCGCCTTCTTGCCAATCCCTCGCGCCGTCAAGAATTCTCTGAGCGCGGATCCACTTGGGCACGCGAGCAACGGTCGTGGGCAGCTATCGCTGCTCGTTACGATGTGCCCTACGAAAAGCTCGGCGTCAAATTCTTCGATGACATGGAATCGAACCAAGCAATGATGGACATCGACCTGAAAGCAATCCGATCGGAATTGCAGAATCTTACTCGCGATGAGTCCATTCGGTACTTAAGAGTCCACTCTGGCCCGGGAAATAGTGACCCTGTACCACAGGCCACGGAGGTCATGGTTAAAGGTTGGGGCGGGTATGGGTTCGACCCAGTGTCATTCCCCGATAACCTTGACTGGCACGCATTTGACCAGGAAGACCGGACATGGCAAATGCACTTGCACGGCTGGGAGTTCATGACTCCGATCCTTGAAGCCTGGGCGGACACTGGCGAGGAACGATTTGTCAAATGGGCTGTGCATCGAGCCCTGACGTGGTTCGAGGCCTTTCCCACCATCAACTTCACCAGTATGGCCTGGTACGACATGGCTTTGTCCTATCGCTCAGTGGCTCTTCAAGCCTTGGTGCGTAGCTCCGCCGCATGCTCTTCAGTCACAGACCAGCAATTCGAACAACTAGTACGTTTAGCGATGCTTCACCGAGACGCGCATTGGCAGGAGGAATCCTTCAACGCTCGGAATAACCACGGCTATTATTCTGCGGTAAGTCAGGTGGTTTTAGCCAATTCGTTAGTCGTCCTCCCCGGCATGAGGGCTCTTCATGCACAAGGGAACGAAAGACTGCGACTCATGACCGACAGCCAGTTCCTGAGTGACGGTGGACACGCGGAACACTCACCAGATTATCACCGGCTATTGCTTCTATCTTTCGAAGGAGCGATCAAGGCTGAAGCAATTGATGATCCGGAAGTACTGACCCGGATCCGTAGGGCCGCCGACGTTCTTGGGTGGATGATTCTGCCGACCAACAAAATTCTCCAGATGGGTGATTCCCCCGAGGTATTCATGTGCGGCGATCTTAGCACCATTTCGCGTACTACTGAATGGGTGCTCAGCAAAGGAAAAAGCGGACAGCGACCAGAGAACGACAGCCTGCTGCTACCCGAAAGCGGCTACGCCTTTGTAAGAAAGCTAGCGACAGGCGAAAACTCTGAGAGTCGTTCATCCTATTTGGCTATGACGGCAGGTTTCCACTCCCGGGCACATAAACATTGCGACGATCAGAGCCTAGTGTGGTTCGAGAAGGGTCAAGAAATACTCGTTGATGGCGGTCGATACCGGTACGGTGATCTTCTTCCTCGAGATTCAGAACTCCGCTCATTAGGCTTCTATTATGCCGATCCCATGCGACAGTATATGGAGTCCAGTGCTGCTCATTCAACATTGAGTGTCGACGGAACAATGCAGGATAGACGGCGCGACCCGTATGGTTCAGGAATCTCGGATCTAGTTGCCAATGACAACGGTGCATACGTCATAAAATCCGAGGTTCCACAGACCGGCTGGGTTTCTCGCCGAGTCGTAACTTACATACCGGGTCGATCTCTAACAATTGATGACCGGATAGACGTGGAAGACGAGCTAAAGCACACATTGCATACATGGTTCCTCCTAGATGGATCGCTTCGACTCCATCAAGATGGTGGTCAAATAACCCTCAACAGCGAAGCGTGGGACGTTCCCATGACCATCCAGCGGAATGGACGCCCTACGGAGACGTTAGAAGTCGCATATAACCAAACGGATGGAGTTATTCGAGGTGTACGATCCCGCCGAGATCGAACAGTGGAACCCGCATGGTCGCTCGAATTCTGCTTAGAGTTTAGTGGTTCCGTAGAGACGCAAACAGTGTTTGCGTTCAAGCAAACCGAGCGGTGATGGGCAAATTGGAAAACGGCATGCACACTGTCTTCCTAAGTCCTTGGCCAGGCTGCACGCCTCTTGACCTAGACGCGCCATCAGTTCTAACCGAGGCGGCTGGGGATTGGTAATCGTTGCGTGTAGTCTTAAGTCTAAGGGTGTCCAGTCGTCCACGGATGATGCCGGGTCGAGGCCGACGAAACTTGCGGTCACGTACTCGAAAGCATAATTCGCCCATCAACTGTTTCCATCACTCGCTTTTCCAAAAATCGGGAGTGTAGTCGCTTCAGCGGCATGCCCTGACAGAAGTTTGGCATCAGGTGATGTTAGGTCAATTGCTTAGAAGATGCCGGAATGATCGCGGATAGGTCGATCGCAATAACATCGTAAGGCTAATTACCAGAACATTTGCGTTCGGAGTAAGCCATAGAAATGAGTACGCTGGCCGCGGTTGCCCAGGTTGAGTAGAACCTTGAGCTCCGCAGACTTATGATTTTCCAAGTGGTAACTTGAATCGAGTCGCAATCCTGGGTCGCCAAGTCACTCCTGTCATATCGAGAGATGGTGCGAAGAACCCAACTAGTCGGAAGTCAGGAGTTCTGGCCACCCGTTCATTCAAGGACCCTTGGATTCCTAGTGGCCCATGGGGGGGAATCCAGGAGAGTACCGCAAGCATCGTGGATCTATGTACAAATCCATATGTCGTTGCCGACTCTGCCCAGACGGGCACTGCTTATCCAAGGCATCGACCTGCCCCCCCCTACGAAGAATTATTTATTATCCAAAACGAGTGAGACCCCCGGCTGAATGCTGTTTAGTGACCTTTCGCCAAGCATGAATCAAAAATCTCTCTTATGGCATACCGCACCAAATTCAAAATCTGTGAGCAAACATTTAGGCCTCCAAGACCCAGTGCACAAATACGCAGTACACCAATTTCTTGGTTTCTATCGAATTCGGGTGCCCGAGTTTCCCGGAGACTTCGCATTGCTCAAGCGCGGCACGCGCGCTAATTAGGTCCTCTGGCAAGACGAAACTGCGGACACCTTTGTGAGCCAATGCGGAACGCGCATCTATTAAAAAGTCGGCCAATAAATACGGTCTGCTGTTAACAGACATCCCGGATTCCCATTCAGCCTGCGCGTAAACGTTGCCAATATTTGATAGGCATGAACTGTCCACGTGGGTAACATTCTGCAGGTTTTCAGAACTGGGGCTTTTTTTATCAAGATCATAACGGATATTGGCCAGACCCGGCATGAGGTTTTCCATAATGTCGAAGTACAATTGTCTCGTGTTCATAGCCTCCGGGTAATCTGCCATGAAATTAAGGGCTGCACTATTCAACATGGATAAAACCACCGAGCCATGAGGTCTATGGCCAAAATGGAGTCGATTTCTGAATTCTCGAAAATGAAGTTGCATTGGATCCATAGAAGGATCTTGAGCGGTTAAGGCGTCGATTGTCTCTAAGAAATCGTCGTGCCAAACGCCGTAAAGATGCGCGGGCATGGCTGATTCGTTTTCCTTCGCGAGTTTTTCAGCGCTTGCACCTGCATAAGCACTACGGTGGACCTCCCCGCCCGAGCCGTGGCAATGCATAGCGAACGGGTGGGATCCCACCTTGTGAAAGTACGGCAAGAGGTAATTCCCCATGCACGTGTCCCGCCATGAAACCGGGCGTCGTCCTTTGCGTAATCTGGCATTCTCTCTCGGTCCGGGTGAATTCAGGGAGACGTGGTAAGTTTTCGCGATTTCCTGTGCAACGTTGAAGTCGGCTTCATTATTGGCGTTGCTACGAAAGTCAATCCTATCCCAGGCGCCATCCACCCGAAGTGCAGAAGCCATAACGATTGCAAATACGGTTCTCGAATCGATGCCGCCGGACAGATCGCACTCGAGGTGGGCGCGCCCGTCTTTTAGTATCCCCACCAGTCTAGACAGCCATAATTCGAGGAATGATGACAGGCCCGCTTTGTAGGTTTGAGGACGAGCCGCGCGTTGAACTGGACGAGTTTGAATTTTATCTCGGTGTAGTAACACTACATCGCTGGAGGAAACGAGACGCACACCTTCGAAAATTGTGCGAAAAGATGACATCTGGGAAGTGAGGCGTTTATTTACGGCCAGCCCCGCCAATTGCGGATAATTGGGGCGAAGCCGCACGCCGTGCTCTCTGAGATGGTCTACAAGTGTAGCTAGAGAGCTTGAAATAGCCCAAACACCCCCCTCCTCATATACAAAAAGTTTAGCCATGCCTAGCGCATCTACGCCAAATTCCCACGTATTTCCCACTGGGCGAACCGTCACATAGCAGCCGTCGTGACCTGGGCCGATAGCCTCACCAGTATTGTCGTACCGTGCATGAGCCCCCCGAGGCCCATAGACATAGTCGGCATTTACGAAACAGTAACCTTGGAAGTCATGCATCGGCGCGTGGGTGAATGATGAGTACAAAATCACGATAAAACGAAACTTCCTTGGATGCGGATTGACCTAGCTGAATGTCAGTAAGTCTACAGGCATTACATTGGTTTCACAGGCCGTAGGCGATCGAGTTTGCAGGAGTTTCCTGGAGGTCCGGCGCAGTGTGACAATAGCCATACTGGTCTCGCCTGCTCATGAAGAATAAGTGTCAAGTCTGACAGTCAAGAAGTCCGCAACAGTTCCTAGGCCAACCATTTTTCGGCTGACCTGGGCGGCATCAGTCTAGTCAACGGCCATATTTTAGCAGCTATCAACCGATTGAACCTCCGCGGCCAGGTGATGATTTCGAACTGAGTTATTCTGATCAATCGCAGCGTCCGATGTGAGACAGCCAAGAAAGCACGTTATGGATTGCGATCCGTCACTGCGCTCAATGGCTGGCAAGATACCGCTCCATAATTTTGCGGGTGCGGCACACTTGTACTCACGTGCTATTAATAACGACTTCTGGCGATTTGACCCTTCCCAGGCAAGCGGCGGCGTGCGCAACCTTTACGGATTCCGTGGTGCTTTGGACGTTGAAAACAGATGGGGTCCACAGGATATGCATGCCAGGGGAGTCCTCCTGGCTGGTGGATTCCTGCGACGATGCAAGCTTGATGTTGTTGCCTAGGTCGAGCCACACTTCGAATTAAACAATGCAACGGGCTGAACGTGCGAATACTAACCTCCGCAGCCTCAAAAGCGGGATACCCAGTCCAAATCAGCTGGCCGGGCAGAGACCAGGCGCCTCTCAGTCGCAAGGGGTCACCCGCGCAGAAGCGCCTGTGACCTCTGCGCTTGCGCGTTCGAGCTGGAATAGTGCACTTTAGTCACTGTCGGATTAATTGCGATTAGAGAACCCTTTCAGCCGGTAAGGTCCGTGTAGAGGCTCCTTGAATTAGCACTTGCAGACGTCACGCTTGGCGGTTACCCAGTAATCGTCTCTACAAATTCAGATTATCGTGCGTTGAGTATATCCACTGTGCGTTCCCGCGATAATGGGTTATGGCCAAGATTTTCATCGTGATAACAATGCAATGAGAAATTGGCAGCAATAGTGGGGTGCCTGTTCAACATATCAATCCACACTGGTAGTTGGACAGTGCGGTCGTATTCGCTGGCCAAGTTGAGCCAGTATTGTACGGTGCGCGCGGAGTCCCTACGGGTCAAGGCGTATAGTGCATTTGCTCGGTGGGGCCACTTGTTTCGAACCTCCGCGGCTGTCCGACCCGAGAACCTTTTGTCTAGCACTTCTCGAACTTGCGGTGCATACCAACGCGTCCAGTCAAACTGAGCGTTGTTCACGATGGCGATTGCCTTAGGGTCGTATACGAGACAACTGAGCGCGCCGAAGCCACCTGCTGACGAGCCGTAATAGATTCTGGCGCTTCCGCTCTTTACGCCCAACAGGTGCGAAATTGGTCTAATGGCCTTTGCCAGCGTATGGCCTATCCATGACGGTGGAGTGGACTGCATCCAGTTCAACGACAGCGCTTCGTGTCCCACCGTGCCAGGATCACACACGTAAATCTGGTGACTGTCGATGTCTTGCCACCAGCTCGAGCGTTGAAAGATGGGATTCCCTTGTGACCGCTTCAGGTCCATCGCCCCGTTGTTGAGCACCGTGAGTCTGTCTGCATGCTCTCGTTTTACAACAAGAAGCGGGATCGTGACGTCAGGGGTTGCGACGTCTACTCGAAGAGGTTGTTCTACCGGAAAATCCTCAGCGGTCATGGTGCGTAGGCCGTCCAAGGATGTCCGGAGAGCCGTGTTTTCTTCTTCGAGCCAATTCATGGTGATGCGTTACCTGTACTAGTTCCAAATTGAAGGATTTGTAGGCGCGGTTTGGTTGGGGCCGATTAGGGGACCCTTTCACTGACGATGTCAGCTATAACCGTTACTTGGCCCTGTACCGGTCTCTGTTGAGCTATGGACGATGTAATGGTCGCTCGGCTGGCTCGTTCCCACGAAGTTTTGCCCTGCTGGTCTCGAAGTGCAACCTCCCGAACGGTTACGCCCATGCCCACTCGGAGATTCTGCACGGACACGTGCACCGGTCTGTGCCGATCTGCTCCGTCCCACCGAAATTTCGACTCGTCATCCACGAGAACTTCGAACGCCCAGGTGCCCTGGGCTTGGGGGTTTGAGTAGGGGTTAGTGACCGTGAAAGTGAGGTCCCCTTCAATTTCTGAGGGTACGAACGACCTGGCCACGGAACACCCGGGGCGGAAGTGCTCAGCCGGGATTTTGATTTCTCCAGCCGGTAGTTTCATCTCCGTCTGTGTTCCATCCTCAAGAGTTAGAACCGCGTCAGGTTGGAGCCCGTGTACGGTCTCTGAGTCGTGAAGTTTGTCGCGTTCCGTGTTCGACACGCCGGCATCTCGATCACGAATTTGTTCATAAAGGTTTCGGAGATCGTTCTTGCCGGGGAAGTTTAGAAGGGGATACGCGTCGTTTACTAACTCAGATTGAAATAGTTTGTTTCTTTTTTCGGCGTAGGTAAATGATGTAGCGATCTCAAGAATTTTACGCACATTGGTTGGCTCCAGCGAGTTGAACGCAATGTCGGTTTCGTTGTAGATTTCGCTTGCCCATCTACCTAGCCGCAGTTCCCAGAAAAGGAGTTCGGAACGGTGGTAATCGAACTGGCGGCCAGAGTATTCCCAGAGTTCTATCCCATCGAAAAATTGTTTTTCTCGTGATGCTGGGGTTTCGTGTGGCTGGTCGTTCTTGGTCAATCTAAAATATTGTTTTCTTAGATCATCCAACGTATCTTTGTTATTAAGCGGCAGCCAAGCCAACTTATATACTCCGTATGCGTTACCCCGTATGTGTAGTGAGTTCTCGTGACCGGAAGACTGCAAATAGTATGGCAACAACCAACGGCCATGTGTGCCAATGGTGTTTTTCGCGAGAGTCGACTTGAGGTGTTCGTCAAGATCTGCTCTCTTTTCCGGCTCCACAATGTATTTGTGGTTGAGAGCAATGCAGCTTTTAATTTGGTCAACAATTTTTTTGTCGAGCTTGAGACTTGCTTCCCTTGGGGAGTTTGCTGGTTTAGCTGTCGTGTAGGTGAACGTCTCTATCGAGTGCACATGCTCAGCTAGCAAGGCCAGGGTTGTACGGCTGTCGTTACCCCCGGTCACGGACATGACAAGGTCTGGGCCGATTTCCATGAGCGATTCCCACTGCCGGTCCCATAATGTTCGTAAAGCGTCGATTCGTTCTTGGATACTTAAGCGACGGAATCTGTTGATCTCACGGGGAAAGAAGCGCTTGATGTCGAACCGCGGCACGGTGAGGGAATGATTGGGAAGAAGGGCATCGATGCCCAAATAAGGAGTTCGCTCCCAGGCCCGCATGAAGGCGTTCAGCCCTTGCTCCGGTGTTCTCTTTTGATGAGATGACAATTCATTCAACAAATTGGCGTGCGAAGTTAAAATTTCTGCGCTCGTGGAGAAATACACCGATCGCATACCTATTGCATCCTGATAGAGCGAGAAGCCGTCTTTGTTTCCCAGGAGGACAATATGCCGGCCACCCAGCACGTCCAGCATGTCCAGGAACTCGGGGTCGCCGAGTGCCGCGGCTTCCGCCAGTCGCTCGGCGGGGCTCATTTTCCGCTGATCGGGTCCGGCGTACAGGCACATCCCGTGTACCAGTACCCACCGATTGTCGTCTTCAACGGGCAGCAGCTCCGGCGTCTCCAGATGATCATGCGCAAAGGCCCACTTGGAGTCTCCGAGAGACACAGTGGTCCAATCTTCCGGCAGTGCGAGAGATGAGTCCCTGCGGAAAATCACGAACCCCCGGGGGTAGGGGTGAAGTGCGACCACGGAAAACCTTCCGATCGGGGATAGGGGGGAGGGTGCTAGCCGTGGCACACGGTTGGGGGAGCGCGTACCACCGCCTCGAATTCTATTTCTTAATCGACCGCCCGGACGCCATGTACTTCCAACCCGCGTTGGTCCACTGGTCCGGATCCAACACGTTGCGTCCGTCCACAATGGTGCGCTCACGCACCAGGGGCTCCAGCTGTTCGGGGGTCAGCTCGCGGAACTCCTTCCACTCGGTCAGTAGCAGCACCATTTCGGCGCGTGCCACGGCCTGTTCGATCCGGTCCACATAGTCCAGGCGGGGGTAACGCTTGGCCGCGTTGGCATTGGCCTTGGGGTCGTAGACGTGGACCTCGGCGCCCATGGAGTGCAGGCGCGCGGCGATGTCCAGCGCGGGGGAGTCGCGGACATCGTCTGATTCGGGCTTGAACGCGGCGCCGAGCACGGCAATGTCTCGGCCGTGCACGGAACCGCCGAGCTGCTGAACGGCCAGCTGCACGGTGTGCTCGCGGCGTCGCAGGTTGATGTCGTCCACCTCGGCCAGGAACCGGACGGACTGGTCCACGCCCAACTCGGCAGCACGAGCGCGAAGCGCACGGATGTCCTTGGGGAGGCAACCGCCACCAAAGCCCACGCCGGCGTTGAGAAATTTCCGCCCGATACGCTCGTCCAGGCCAATGGCATCTGCCAGGGTGCGGATGTCGCCCCCCACGGTCTCGGTGATTTCGGACAGCGCGTTGATGAACGAGATCTTGGTCGCCAGGAAGCTGTTGGCGGCCACCTTGACCAGCTCAGCGGTCTGGTAATCGGTGACGATCAGCGGAATGTCCGCCGCAAGCTGTGAGGCGTAGACCTCCCGCAACACTTTTTCGGCCGCGAGCGCTTCCTCCGTGTACTGGCCGTTGGCATCGGTTTCCAGGCCCAGCACCATGCGATCCGGGGTCAGCGTGTCCTCCACGGCGTGGCCCTCGCGCAGGAACTCGGGGTTCCAGACCAGGGTGACCCGAACGCCGTCGGCGGCATTCTCGCGGGCGAGCTCTTGCAGGCGAGCGGCCGAACCCACCGGAACCGTGGACTTGCCCACAATGATGCAGTCGCGATCCGCGGCGCGAGCGATCTGAGTGACCGCCGCATCCACGTAGCGCATGTCCGCCGCGTGGCTCTCGGCCTTCTGCGGGGTGCCCACCCCAATGAAGTGGACGTCACCGAACGGGACGGCCTGCTCGTAAGAGGTGGTGAAACGCAGCTTGCCCGTGCCAATGTGCTGGGTCAGCAGCTCCGGGAGACCGGGCTCATGAAACGGTACTTCACCGGATGACAGGGCATCGATCTTGGCCTGATCCACGTCCAGACCGATCACCTCGTGACCCAACTCCGCCATGGAGACCGCGTGAGTTGCACCCAGGTACCCCGTGCCAATGACCGTCAGTTTCATGCATGCCCCCTTTTAACGAGACGTACCGGTGAACTGGTTAGACCTGAGAATCGAAATCCGGGATCCGCTCGCCCACGCCGAACATCTGCGCGATCGCGGCCACCGTGCGGGCGCCGGCCTTGCCGTCACCGTAAGGGTTCACGGCGTTGGCCATGGCGTCATAAATGGCCTGGTTGTTGAGCAGGCTGTCCACCTCTTCGACAATGCGTTCCTCGTCCGTGCCGATCAGTTTCACGGTGCCGGCGGTGACGGCCTCCGGGCGCTCGGTGTTCTCGCGCATCACCAGAACGGGCTTACCCAGGGACGGGGCTTCCTCCTGGACTCCGCCGGAGTCGGTGAGCACCAGGTGCGCCACGGAGAGCATGCGCGTGAATTCGCCGTAGGCCATGGGCTCGGTGACCACCACGTTGGGCAGGTTCTCAATCGCGGGTAGCACGGCCTCGCGCACGGCCGGGTTGCGGTGGACGGGCAACACAATGGTGAGGTCCGGTTCGGCCGCGGCAATGCGTGCCAGTGCGCGTCCGACGCCGCGCATGGCCTCACCCTGGTTCTCCCGGCGGTGGGTGGTTACCAACAGCACGCGCTTGCCGGACTGGGCGATCTCCTCCAACTGGGGATCTGAGAAGGGCAGCTGCTTGTCCACGGTGTGCAGCAGGGCGTCGATCACGGTGTTGCCGGAGACCACGATGTCCTCGGGAGTGATGGCCTCACGCAGCAGGTTGTCCTGGGAGGTGGAGGTGGGCGCCAGGTGCAGGGAGGCAATCTGCGAGGTCAGCTTGCGGTTGGCTTCCTCCGGGAAGGGGGAGAACAGGTCGAAGGAACGCAGACCTGCCTCGGCGTGGATGACCGGGATGCCGCGGTAGAACGCGGCAATGGCGCCGGCGGTGGAGGTGGTGGTGTCACCCTGGACCACCACGGCGTCCGGGGCGTTCTCCGCGAAAATCTTGTCCAGGCCGTCCACGGTGCGGGTCAACACGCCGTTGAGGGTCTGACGGGGCTGGATGATGTTGAGATCGTGATCCGGGGTGATATCGAAAATGTCGTTGACTTGATCCAGCATTTCGCGGTGCTGGCCGGTCACGGTCACCACACAATTGAACAGGGGGTTTTCCTGAAGTGCTTTCACGATGGGGGCCATCTTGATGGCTTCAGGACGAGTGCCGTAGATCGGCATGATCGTGTGCATGAATAATCCTCTTCCAGGCGCATACGTGACCTCGGCGGCGCACTGGGGGGACTGGCCCGAGGGGGGTGGACCACAGCAACACCGCTGTCGGGGACGCGAGATTCGTTGTCAGTCTAGGACAAATACTCTTGTCACGCCGGATCTGAAGATCATGGCGCGGAGGCTCACACCACCCGCCGTGGTGATGTAATGTTGTTGCGAATCCATGTAACACCTCACTCGCTGGGCACACGGAAGTCCCACGGCGATGAGACAAAGCGTGCCACGGGTTCTAGGAGTGGATCGGCATTATCCGTGGCCGGTTCAATTTGGGGAGATCATCTAGCTGCGGGCGCAGCGCTTAGGAGACAATAGAAAGCAGCGAAAAGTAGCGTGCCTTTCAAGAAAAACGGCTGGCGTAAGCCCACTGCCGTGCAGCATTCCACCCTCCTCACGTGCTACAACGATCGAGGGCAGCAGGTTCCCGTCCCCTCATCCGTTCTCAGCGTGGCCTTCACGGGGTTCCAGCACATGTCCCGGGGGATTTTCGGCTCCGGGCCGGAAGAATTCGATCTGGACCTGCTCGATGTCACATTCATGCAGGTGGGCCCGTCCTCCTTCGACTTCCGGTTCGATATTCGCCGCCCGGACCTGGGCAAAATGGCCCTCTTGGGCGCTTCTGGCGCGCTCCGAGAGGCCTACCCGATGTTGGCCCGGGCCATGACCGTGATCGGTACGATCGGCGAGGCGACCATGCTCATCGCCGCGCATCCCGGGTGCGAGCTGCGGCGGGTTGAGACCCACTACGGCCCGGATGTCGAAGTCCTGGTTGACAGTAAGCCTCGGCTCATTTTTCCCGCCCAGTTCCTGGACCTGGTGCGGGACCCTGCCATTCAAGCCGCGTGGCGCGCGGGACTCAGCCCCCTGAGCAACCCGAACTTCGCCTACGTGACCGCGCGCGGTGAGATCCACAAAGTTCAAGGCCTGGCCAACCAGGTCATCATCTGTAACGAGCATTTGCGCGACTTCATCAGCGGAGACCCGCTCCAACCCATGTCCTTTGAACCCACCATCCCCGCTTTGAGCCAGGCAGAGCAGGAGTGGGGAACCCCACCCGAATAGTCCGCCGAGTCAGGACAGGCCGCGCGGCCGCTGACCCCGGAGGGTGCGCACAATCTTGCGGGCGCGGTCCACGTTGGAGGACACGGCCAAGTAGCCACCCAGCACACCCACCGTGGACATGCCACCCACGATCATGGGCGTGTGGTACTTCTTCCACCGCTCCGGATCCGAGGCCAGGATGTGAGCGGTGCCGTTGATGGACGCGGCGATGATGCCACCGGCCACCACGTGGTGGCCGATCTTGGCGCCGCTCTTCATGACCGGCTCCAACTCGTCGGTGCGCAGGTGAACGTCAAAGCCGCCGCGTTCGAGCACCACGATGAGCCGGCGCACGTACTCGGGGATGTCCACGCTCATTTGCATGGCATCCTCCAGTGAACTGCGCAGCCGGGCCAGCAACGCATCCGGTGACAGCCGGTGCAGGATGAAGCGTTCCGCGTAGGGCTGCAGCACGGACACCAGGTCGAAGTGCGGGTCCAGGCCGGTGCCCATGGACTCCGCGGTGACCAGCATGCGCAGCAGCAGCGCGGACTGCCGGGGCAGTTGCAACTTGTGATAGCGCAGCACGTGCACCAGGTCGCCCATGAGCTCGCCCACGCGTACTTCTTCCAGTGGCTTGTTGGCGTAGCGGCGCATCATCACGGCCACGTCCCGTTCGAGGTCCCGCTTGGAGACATCGTGCTCACCGGTGGCGGTCAGGCCCAACAGGCCCGTGGTGGCACGGCGGGCATTGCTCTGGACCACCCCCAGCATCAGGGTGATCAGGTGATCGCGGAATTCCTCGCTAAGGTGGCCGACCATGCCGAAGTCGATGATGGCGATGCGCCCGTCCGGTTCCACGAACAGGTTGCCCGGGTGCGGGTCCGCGTGGAAGAAACCGTCCTCGAACACCATTTTGCAAATGGCGTCCGTGGCCTCCCGCGCCAGCAGGTGGCGATCCACGCCGGCGTCCTCCAGGGCCGGGTAGTTGTTGATCTTGACGCCGAACATCCGTTCCATGGTCAGCACACGGGACGAGGTGGCCTCCCAGTAAATCTCCGGGATGTGGATGCGCGGGTGGCCGGTGAAGTTCTCGGACATCCGCTGGGCGTTGCGGGCCTCCTGAAGGTAGTCCAGTTCCCCGCGCAGTGAGTCGTTGAACTCGTGGACCAGCCCTTCCAGGTCGTAGTCGCGGGCGGCGGCCCAGTAGCGTGAGGCCAGCTTGGCCAGATCGCTCATGATTTCCAGGTCGCGGTTGACCTCGTCCATCACGCCGGGGCGGCGGACCTTCACGATGACCTCGTGACCGCGGTAGGTCGCGGCGTGTGCTTGCCCGATGGAGCCGGTGGCAATGGGTGTGGGGTCGATATCGGCCAGGATTTCTTCCGCCTGAGAATCCGGTTCGGCCTCGATCAGCGCCCTGATCTGGTCCACGGGCACCGGAGGGGTGTTGTCCTGGAGCTTGTGCAGTTCATCCTCGTAGCCGGGTGGCAGCAGATCCGGGCGCGTGGACACCAACTGACCCAGCTTGATGAACGTGGGCCCCAGTTCCTCCAACGCCATGCGCAGGTGTTCGGGTTGGGAGTGGAAGCTTTGGGTCTTGAACAGGCGAGCGCGAGCCAGCGGAGCGCGCCATTCGGGTTTGATACCCCCCACGGCAAACCCAAAACCATGCCTCGAGAGCACCTCGATGATCTGGATGAACCGTTCGCGGCGAGAAATCATGGAGAGGTAACTGTCCCTTACAAGGTCCGGTTGAGGTAGAAAGCCATGAACCCGGTGGCCACGGCCACAATGATGAACAGGGTGGTCGCCAGCGGTTCGAACGGGATCAGGATCACGGCGCCCACCACCAGGATCACGGTCAATAGCGCCAGTGCCAGGACGGTGGTCCTGGCGCCCTTGGGGGCGTTCCGGCGCCCCTCGGCCGGCGGCCGGTCACCGATGGCTAGGGGATCGGCGTCAACCCGAGAGCTGCCCGCGGCGGGGCGCGAAGCGGCGGCGTCGGCGGGCCCGTTGGGGTGGGCGGCGGTGTAGCCCTTGCGCCATTTCTTGGAATTGCGGCCGCGGTCGGTCTCGACCGGAATGTAGGCCGGGGGCACCTCGTAGGTTTCGGCCTCCGCCACGAGCTCCGGAACGTCGTTGGGCAGTTCCTCGTACCACTGCTCCGGTACTTCCGTGGCGCGGGCGGCCTGCAGCGTCATGGACACCTCGAACGCGGAGCCGCGAATGGTGCCCCACGCGGCGGTGAGCAGGTTGTGGTCGAAGGCGTGTTTGATGATGGGGATGAACTGCTGCGACATCTGCGTGGACAACCGGCCCACCTGCTTGCGTTCGTAGAGCACGTCCACGGTGTCCACGGTCATCCCGTGGGAGTTGCGGACCTTGTTCGTCTCCAGGGTGACGATCACGCGGCCCTCACCGCCGGCGGGCACGATCGAATGCAGGTACTCGGCAAAGTCCTGCTCGTCCAGCACCTTGATAGATGATCCCTGGGGCAGCACGGCGGCCTGGATGGGCGCGGTGTTGATGGGGAACAGCATGTCCGGGGGAGCAATCGAGATCACGGCACTCGCGTCCACTTCCGCCAGGCCGTCGTTGCGTTCCAGTCGTGCGTCCAGTTTCAGCGGCACCACCGGGATGTAGCCGGAGGCCACCACGCGCGCAATCGGGTCCCAGTAGCGGTGGGCGTCCTGAGCGGGCAGGTGAGCCACCTTGTTCTCACCGATCCGCACCGAAATGGTGCGTGGATCGAACGGATGGTCCGGTTCCGGTACCAGCGCGGCCAGTCCCGTCCACGTCTGCGAACGACCAAGTGACAACCCTCCGAACACTCGCATGATCTCGGTGTCGTAAAAGTTCTCGGTGACAACGTCCAAGGACCCTCGGTCGTTGAGCGCGTAATCGGTCATGGTCTCCCTCGCTGTAGCGGCAGCGCCTATCGCTCCCACCTTCTCACGGAATGCTTTCGTTTCACCGGCAACACTTGGGTCCCGGTGAGTGCCTATTGGTTCAGATGGGACAGCACTGCGGCTTGCAGTTTCACGGCCCGGCGCGCGTCATCCAGTAGTTCCGTCATGATACGACGCAGCGCCCCGGGCGCCGTGGTGTTCTCGTCCAACCAGGATTGCGTGGCCACCACCGTGGGGTTCTCCTGCGCCGACGACGCCGCTTGCGCATCCAGCGCCCGCGGGTACAGTCCCCGGATCATGCGGGTGGCGATCTCCATGGAATGCTCGCTCCACCACGGGGTAATGCTCTCGAAGTACGCGCCGTGGTAGGTGCCCAGCAGGTCGGGGGTGGCCAGCTGGAAGCCGGACATCGTGGCGGAGAGCTCGTCGTTGGACAGCGAACCGGACGTGATGGCCTGCCAGGCTTCCGCCTTGGCTTCCTCGGCGGGGATCGCCGCGAGCGCCCGCAGGTAGCCCAGGCGGCCCTCGCGGGAGGGATCGGCGGCGTGGGCGCGCTCCAGCTGCGGCCGTGTGGCGTGGCTCGTGGCGGTCTGGGCGCTCCACAGGGCCCAGGTGAGTTGTGAGCCCAGCTCCAGGCCGGGCAGGTGCTGCTCGCCGCTGAGAAGTTTCGCGACGGTCGTGGCGTGGGAGGCGTCCCTGGCGGCTACGCGCGCAAAGGCGCGCATGAGCACGAGTTGGGCGTCGGACCCGGCATGCGCGCCGGTCACCGCCGAGTGCAGGCAGTCGAGGAACTCGGTGCGCAGGGGCGGCCGGAGCCGGGGTGGCACAAAACTTTCCAGGGCCTCCTGCGCCCGGTCCAGGATGGTGGTGAGAATACTGCTGTGCTGTTCCCCCACACCGCGGTGGGCCACCAGGTGAACGTAGGCGCGGGGATCGTAGCGGGCATCGCGGACGGCCGCCCACACCTGGGAGTGGGCCAGAGCCCGGGCGAGGGGATCGGCCAGGAGGTGAACGCCGTCGGCAAGCGCGGACAGGCCGTCCGCGCCGGGGGAGGCCAGGCAGTAGGTGAGGTCGCGATCATTGGCCAGGATCACCGGGGACGTGTCTCCCAGCAGCTCGGGCAGGTCGGTGGCCGGTTGCTGCGGGTCCACGCGCACGTCGGTGCTGCGCTGGAGGACCAGCTGCCCGGTGTCCTCGGTGTTGTCGGAGTTGCCGGAGGCGCCGGGGGCGTAGGTGGCCACGGCCACCACGTGCGGGCGGGGCGCGTCCGAGGTCTGGGTCAGCGTGGCGGCCGCGATGGCGCCGCTGTCATCGCGTTCCACGGCAAGGTCCAAGTGGGGGACACCGGTGGTGAGCAACCAGTCGTTGGCCCAGGAGCGGACATCGGCCTCGCACGCCTCGTCCAGCACGGTGAGGAAATCATCCAGACTCGTGTTGCCGTAGGCGAAGCGGCGGAAGTAGGCGCGGCAGGCATCAATGAACGCCTCCTCGCCCACGAACGCGACCAGCTGCTTCAGCACGGAGGCGCCCTTGGCGTAGGTAATGCCGTCAAAATTTTGCCGGGCCGCTTCCAGGTCCACGATGTCCGCAACAATCGGGTGCGTGGTGGGCAGTTGATCCTGGCGGTAGGCCCATTCCTTGCGGCCCAGCGCAAAGGCGACCCAGGCGTCGTCGTACTCGGTGGCCCGCACGGACGCATACGCGCCCATGAACTCCGCAAAGGATTCCTTCAGCCACAGGTCATCCCACCACGTCATGGTCACCAGGTCCCCGAACCACATGTGGCACATCTCGTGGAGCATGGTGTTCGCCCGACCGGCCAGCTGCGTGCGCGTGGCCCCGGACGGGAACAGGTAATCCTCCGTGAGCGTCACCAGGCCGGGATTCTCCATGGCGCCCAGGTTGTACTCCGGGACGAACGCCTGCTCGTACTTGCCGAAAGGGTAATCGAAGGCGAAAAGCTCCGTGAAGAAATCCAGGCCCTGCTTGGTCACGGCAAACAGCTCCTCCGAATCCAAGTGCTCGGCGAGCGCTCGCCGGCAGTACAGGGCCAGGGGAACGGATTGGGTTTCGCCCTGGACGTCCACGCCCTGCCACACGTCCGTGACCCGGGTGTAGGGCCCGGCCAGGATGGTGGTGATGTAGGTGGAGATCCGCTCGGTGGGGGCGAACTCGTGGGATACCGCGCCGGGAACGTCGCTGGTGCCGGCCGGCTCGGTGGTGAGGTGCTCACCATTGGATGCGGCAACCCATTCCGGCGGGGTGATGAGCGTGACCGTGAACGAGGCCTTGAGGTCGGGCTGCTCGAACACCGGGAACACCCGGTGGCAATCGGCCGGTTCGTACTGGGTGTAGATGTATACGTTGCCGTCCTGCGGATCCACGTAGCGGTGCAGGCCCTCCCCGGAGCGCGAGTAGAGCGCCCGGCCCACCACGGTGAGTTCGTTGGCGCCCTCCAGCTCCGGCAGGCGGATCCGGGAACCCTCGACCACATCGTCCACGTCCAGCTCATCGCCGTTGAGTTCGACCAGGGAGATCGAGTCGTGGATGAAATCGATAAAGGTTTCCGCGCCGTCCTCCGCGGTGAAACGCACCGTCACCTGGGAGCCGAAGGTTTTCTGCTGGGGGTCCTCAGCCCCGGACAGATCCACCGTGACGTCGTAGGAGGCCACCCTGATTTGCTCGGCACGGGTCGTTGCTTCGGCTCGGGTCAGGGAACTTTGCACCATATGCATCATTCTAGGCAGCCCCGCCTGGGCGATGGCCAGACGTTTAAGGGGTCGATGTGGATGTGACGGCGCTGGTCACCGGGGTTTCAGTGCGACTGGTGGCGATGACCGACGGTACGACCATCCGATGACCCGGCTGGAAGCTCCATCGACGGTACGACCCGCGGTTCGGCGAATTCCGGCTCTAACGTCGATCAGATCGCGGGGCGGTCAGTGGGCGGTCCTACCGTCGATCAGAAAGCAAAGGACTCCGCAGCTCACAGACGAGGGACCAGATACCGCGCACACCCGACCGGAAGCCTGCGTCCCCGGGAGTCCCGGACCCGCGGTGGGGAACCCAGAACGAGGTCGGCACTGGCCGCCGGGGACAGCGACGTGCCCGGGACGTTTCCGCCCCGGGCACGTGACTCATGTGCAACCCGGTGTCAGCTGTCGAAGATGAAGTTCTTGGGCGCCACGGTCAAACCTGATTCCGTGACCGTGAAACCGCGGGCCAGATCCTCATCCCTGTTCACACCAATGGTGGCCCCCGGGGGGATCACCACGTTCTTGTCGATGATCGCCCGGTGCACCTGCGCACCGGCGCCCACGCGCGCGCTCTGCATGATCACGGACTCGGACACCCGGGCGTCGTGTTCCACAACCACCTTGGGGGAGAGCACCGAGGACTCCACGCGACCGCCGGTGATCAGCACCCCCGGGGACACGATGGAATCCAGCGCCACACCCGGCTGCCCGTTGGGACCGCGCACGGTCTTGGCCGGCGGGGCCATGATCTGGTGGGTGTACAGCGGCCACGAGTAGTTGTACAGGTTGAACACCGGCAGCGGACGGATCAGATCCATGTGGGAATCGTAATAGGAGTCCAAGGTCCCCACGTCCCGCCAGTACTGGCGGTCCCGGTCGGTAGAACCGGGCACGTTGTTGTGGGTGAAGTCGTAGACCGCTGCTTCTCCGCGATCGGAGAAGTACGGCATGATGTCCCCGCCCATGTCGTGCTTGGTGCCTTCCTGCTGCTCGTCGTAGCGCAGCGCATCGACCAGGGCATCACGGTCGAACACGTAGTTGCCCATGGACGCCAGGAACGCGTTGGGATCATCGGGCAGGGGAGCGGTGGACTGGGGCTTCTCCACGAACCGGCTGATCTTGGTGACGTCCTGGGGGTCCGTCTCGATCACACCGAAGGAGGTCACCATGTCCATGCTCTGGCGCACACCGGCCACCGTGGCCTTCGCACCGGAGTTGATGTGGAATTCCACCATGTCCGAGAAGTCCATCCGGTACACGTGGTCCGCGCCCACCACCACCACGATGTCCGGATCCGCGTCATCGATGAGGTTCATGGACTGGAAGATCGCGTTGGCCGACCCCAGGAACCAGTCCTTACCGCGGCGCTGCTGCGCCGGCACCGAGGCCACATAGTTGCCCAACTGGGTGGACAAGCGCCACGTCTCGGACAGGTGTCGGTCCAGGGAGTGCGACTTGTACTGCGTGAGCACCACGATCTGCAGGTACCCCGAGTTGACCAGGTTGGACAAAGCGAAGTCGATCAAACGGTAACCGCCACCAAAGGGAACCGCGGGCTTGGCCCGATCCTCCGTGAGCGGCATCAAACGTTTGCCCTCACCGCCGGCCAGCACAATGGCCAAAACCTTCTTCTTGCGTGACATATGTAGCTCTCACTTCCCGTTCGAGTCATAGCCGTTGGGCAACAACGCGCAATCCCCCACGACTGGCCTTCACTGCTATTGTGTCCCACTTCCTGCACCTGACCATCGTGTCGCCGCAAACTTTGCAGAATTTTCCTCAGGGGTACCGCGCCGCCCGGTCACCCGTGCGCGGCGCTCGCCGTAACCCTGTGATGAGCGGTGCATGTGGTCTAGGCTCGCAATGTGCGAGTAGACATTTTGAGCAAAGAGTTCCCGCCCGAGATCTACGGGGGAGCGGGGGTGCACGTGGCCGAACTCTCCCGAGTGCTCGCGCCGCTGGTGGACCTGAACGTGCGGTGCTTCGGCGCCCCGCGTGAGCCCGACTTCCACGGAGCAACCGTCAAGGCGTATCCGGTGCCGGACGAGTTGTCCTCCGCGAACGCCGCGATCCAGACACTGGGCGTGGACCTGGGAATGGTGGGTGACGTGTCCGGTGCGGATCTCGTGCACTCCCACACCTGGTACGCCAACATGGGCGGGCACCTCTCCTCCCTGATGTACGACATTCCCCACGTGCTCTCCGCCCACTCCCTGGAACCGTTGCGCCCGTGGAAGGCCGAACAGCTCGGCGGCGGCTACCGCGTGTCCTCCTATGCCGAGAAGACCGCCTACGAGGCGGCCGCCGCCATCATCGCCGTGTCCGACGGCATGCGCGAGGACATCCTGCGCTCCTACCCCAACGTGGACCCCGCCCGCGTGCGCACCGTGCACAACGGCATCGACGTCTCCCAGTGGGACCACGACCCGAACACCGATGTTCTGGCCGAGTACGGCATCGACCCCGAGCGCCCCTCCGTGGTGTTCGTCGGCCGCGTGACCCGCCAAAAAGGTGTGCCCTACCTGCTACGCGCGGCCCTGCAGCTGCCGCCCGAGGTCCAGCTCGTCCTGTGTGCCGGCGCAGCGGACACCCCCGCGCTCGCCGAAGAGGTCAACGGCCTCATTGCCGAGCTCACGGCCCAGCGCACCGGTGTGGTCCTCATCGACAAGATGCTGCCGCGCCGCGAGATCATCCAGATCCTCTCCCACGCCACCGCCTTCGCGTGCCCGTCCGTGTACGAACCCCTGGGCATCGTGAACCTCGAGGCCATGGCCTGCGGTTCCGCCGTAGTGGCCTCCGCGACCGGTGGCATTCCCGAGGTGGTCGTGGACGGTGAAACCGGCCGATTGGTTCCCATTGAGCAGGTCACCGACGGCACCGGGACCCCGCTGGATCCCCAGAAGTTCGTGGACGACTTTGCCGCGGCCCTGATCGACGTCGTATCGGACCCCGAACGCGCTCGTCGGATGGGCACGGCCGGTCGCAAGCGCGCCCAGGAACACTTCGCCTGGGAAACCATTGCCGAGCGGACCCTGGAGGTCTACCGCTCCGTGCTGTGATCCTGCGGCCTGGCGGACAAGTGCTTTTCCAGACTCTCCACCAGGTGAGCCATTGACTCGCTCAACTGCTGACGTTGCTGATCGGTCCAGTCGCCCAACATAGTGTCGAAAGCCGCGCAGGCCGCTGCGCGGCTTTCTTCATGCAGCCGCCGGCCCGCGTCGGTGACGGATACCACGATGGCCCGGCGATCCTGCGGGTCCGGTGCCCGCTGCACCAGGCCCAGTTTCTCCAGCTTGCCGACCTGGGCGGTCATGGTGGACCGGTCCACGGATTGCCACGTGGCCAGCTCTGACATTCGCGCCGGCCCGAACTCGCTGACTCGGTCCACGAGCCACAGATCCGAGGGGGAGAGCTTGGCGTTCCGACTGCCCAGCTCCTGCCGCATCCGGGACCGACTGGTGAGGCGTCCCAGCGCCGACGTGAAGTATGAGACGATCGCCCGATTTCCCGACTACGCCGAGGCACAGGCTCGCTTCGGACTGCTGTCCATCATCTTGTGGTCCGTGGTCATCGGTGCCGTGTGGGGCGCGATCTTCGGCTTTGTCGCCCACTGGGCCACCGGCGATAAGCGCGACTTCAAGTCCCTGAAGACCATGGCCGCCGACACCTATCTGGTTCAGGTCCAGGCCTCCCGCGCCAATGAGGCGATGAGCGTGCTCGGCCGCTGATTCACCAGCCCCACGCCCAGACATCACGACGCCGGGTTGTCACCTCACGAAGGTGACCACCCGGCGTCGTCGTTCAGTGGGCACTTGTGCGGGGCGTACTTACGAAACCGGCCCCAGTGCGGGGGTTTCCTGCTCCACGTTGGCACCCAGGGCGTAGGTGAGATGCCCACCCAGGAAACCGCCAATCGACATCACACCCAGGCCCTTCAGCCCCAACAGTTTGCCCACGGTGTGGTGTCCCGTGAGACGAGCAACGAGGGAGCCGGCGTACACCAGCACGGTCATATCCATGACCGCCGCGTGCACGAATCCCACTCGAGAAGACTCGCCCGTGGTGTCCTGCCAATCATGCAAACCAGTGACGGCCGTGGGGATCGCGCAGAGTACGCCGGCGCCCACAAGAATGGTCGAGGCGTCCTCCAACTCCTCGCCGCCCAGAACATCCAGCAGCGCGGACATGCTCCACGCGCCAATGGGAATATCTGTCATCAAGGGGTGCAGCGGATGACCCATGAATTCCCCGCTGAGGACATCTTTGACCACCGGCTTTTGTGTAATGGGGCCAATATTCTTTTTGGCGAAGCCGATGATGGAGTCCAACGACCTAGCGTGTTCGATCCGCTCGGTGAGCTGCTGCAATGCTGTGATCACGGGATGCCTCCTGGGCGGTTCTCACTCGACACCGCGGGGCCGGGTCGCTACGAGCGCGCGGTGTCTTGGGTCTCTTCATCGGCCGTGACCTTACTCTAAGGCTGCTGAGCAACATTGAATAGGGCCGGCAAACGGCCCGCGCCGCCGTGCTCGCTCTGGCGCGGCGGCGTCGGTACGGGTGCGTGAGCGCCTCTAAAGGTCGCCCAAGAGGGAGGAGACTGCAGTGGAATACTGCGCGGCAGCCTCGCCGGGTGCGTCACTCAGGCTCAGTTGAATCATGAAGCCCTGAACCAACCCAAGGAGCGCCGGCGCAAGTTCCTCTGCGCGCTTGCGAGCGAGGTGATCGGACGCGTGACGCTCTTGCGACAACCACGCTGCAACGTAGTCCGCGATGTACGCGCGAGCCAGGCTCAAGAGCTCGCCCGCGGTACGACGCAAATCTGGATGACCCACCGACTCGCCCCATACCTGGACGGGGAGACCCGGAGTGAGCGGCCCTTGCGAAACCTCGGTGAAAATCATGGCCATGGCCTCCGCGGGGGAGGGCAGTGGTGTCCGCTCCCGCAAGTCTTTCAGGAAGCTCAGCCGGTCGGCCATGACTCGCTGGCCCACGTCCAGGATCAGTTGTTCTTTGCTCCTGTAGTACAGGTAGACGGCACCGGCGGACAGTTGCGCCTGGGCGATGATGTCCGCCATGGACACCGCTGAAAACCCCTTGCGAGAAAGGCAAACGAGGGCTGCGTCCTGGATACGGAGCTTCATGGCTTCCCGGTGCTCGTCGGTGACCTTGGGCACGGCGATCCTCCATCGGCGTTAAAAACGAATGAACATTCTTGACAGCTAGTGTATCGGGCAGCAATATAAACGAATGATTATTCGTTTTGAGAGGAATGTCCATGTCACATGTCCGTCAACCATCCGGGGAAGTCGCTAACGCCCCACACACCCCGTGGGTTAGAAGCCTCAGGACATCAATCATTGCCACCCTGGCCGTGTGCATCGTGTTACTCGCTTTCGCCTGGCCTACGGTCACCTCATCGCCGGAACACTTGCCGGTCGCGGCGGTCGGCTCACCCGAGCAGATCACCGCCATGAAGGAGAAGCTGCCCGAGAACCTTTTGGACATGCATGACGCGACGGATCGGGACGACACAATCCATCAGATCGAAACCCGCGAAGTCTACGGGGCCATTGTGCTGGGGGAGCAGCCGGAGATTCTGGTGGCCGGTGCGGCCAGCCCGGTTGCCGCACAGATGCTGACTCAGGCCGGCAATTCCATGCAGCGAGCAATCGATCAACAAGTGATCGAGTCCATGAGTCAAGGAATTGAGAAGATGCAGCAGGCCATGGCGCAGGGGAGTCGCCCAGGAACTGGCGCGGTGCCGTCGGTCCCAGACGGTTCGCAAGCGCGCCAGGAGGCCCCGCCGAGCGTGAAGATCACGGATGTCGTGCCGTTGTCCGAGAGCGACCCCAGGGGCAGCGGCTTGGCTATTGCGGGCCTGCCGTTGGCCATGGGCGGCATGATCGGTGGTTCGTTGATTTCCCTGCTGGTCTCGGGCACCTGGCGACGGTTGACCGCGATCGCGGCCTACGGCGTGATGGGCGGCTTGGCGCTCACGCTCATCCTGCAGCCGTGGCTGGACATTCTCGCAGGCAATTTCTGGGCCAACGCCGGGGCTACCGGTTTGGGCCTGGTTGCGACAGCCGCCCTCATCGTGGGATTGAACTCGGTGATGGGCCGCGCCGGCATTGCAATTGGTGCCATCATCACCGTGTTCATCGGTAACCCGCTGTCCGGGTTGACGCAACCGAAGGAATTCATTGTGCAGCCGTGGGGCGAGATCGGTCAGTGGCTGGTTCCGGGGTTGTCCGGCACGGTGTTGCGAGATCTGTCGTACTTCCCGCACGCGGATCTCACGTGGCAGATCTTGGCGCTGGCGGCATGGGTGGTCTTCGGTTCCATTCTGATCATGGTGGGTCACTACCGGAACCAGGGAGCAGTGGGCAGAGGATAGTGGGCAGAGGATAGAGTACAGCGGGTGGCCGGGGGTTGAGACATCGGACCGCCCGCTGTCGAACGACGTACTTTACATAATGTACATTATCGGACAACGATGGGCGAAGGCGGAATCGGGGTTCTACGCCTCTATATACGTGCGCTGCGGTCGATGGTGAATCGTCCGTGAGAGTACTCGTCGTCACGCCCCAGGCGTGCGCAACAGACCCGCGAAAGGTTCACCCGTGGCCCAGTACATGATCTCCGTCTTTCACCAACCCGGCGTCCAAGACGCCGGCACCTCTTACCAGGACGACGCCGCTGCGCAGTCCGCATTCGCGGCGGTCGCCGAGTTCAACGCGGCCATTCAGGCCTCCGGCAACTTCGTGTTCGCGTGCGGACTCATGCCACCCGAAGCCGGTCACACCGTGGATGCCACCGGTACCGCGCCGGCCATTCAGTCCGGACCGTTTTCTGTTGCCGCCGCATCCCTGGGTGGTCTCTGGATCGTTGAAGCCCTCGACGAAAATCTCGCACTGGACCTGGCAACCCGCGCGTCCGCGGCCTGCGGCCAGAAGGTGGAATTGCGCCCCGTCCAGGCGGGCTGAATTCGGTTCAGGCGCCCACATACTCCGCGAGGAACTGGCCCGTGAGCGTGGATTTCCCAGCCACGAGCTGTGCGGGAGTGCCCTCGAAAACGATCCGTCCGCCGTCGTGACCAGCACCGGGGCCCAGATCGATGATCCAGTCCGCGTGCGCCATCACGGCCTGATGGTGCTCAACGACAATGACGGACTTCCCGGAGTTAATCAGGCGGTCCAGCATGCCCAGAAGACGTTCGATGTCGGCCAGGTGAAGACCCGTGGTGGGCTCATCCAGGATGTAGATACCAGCCTTCTCCCCCATGCGCGCGGCCAATTTGAGGCGCTGGCGTTCACCACCCGACAGCGTGGTGAGCGGCTGGCCCACCTTCACGTATCCCAGCCCCACATCGGAAAGGCGCTCCAGGATTTCGAGCGCGGCGGGTGTGCGGGCGTCGCCGTGGGCGAAGTAGTCCAGTGCCTCGGCCACGGACATCGAGAAGACGTCGCTGATGTTCTGACCGTCCACCGTGTACTCGAGCACGGCCGGCTGGAATCGCTTGCCCTCGCAGTCGTCGCACGTGGAGGTGACGCCTTCCATCATGCCCAGGTCCGTGTAAATCACTCCGGCGCCCTTGCACGTGGGGCACGCACCTTCCGAGTTCGGGCTGAACAGGGCGGGTTTCTCGCCGTTGACCTTGGCGAACGTCTTTCGCACGGAATCCAGCAGGCCCGTGTAGGTGGCGGGGTTACTGCGGCGGGAGCCGCGGATCGGGCTCTGGTCGATGGACACGATGTCCGGGTTGGCCGGAAGCGAATCGTGCACCAGTGAACTCTTACCCGAGCCGGCCACGCCCGTGATGACCGTGAGCACGCCCAGCGGAATGTCCACGTCCACGTTGTCCAGGTTGTGTGAGCCGGCTCCGCGGATTTCCAGCTGCCCCGTGGGCGTGCGGAAGGATTCCTTGAGCGTCATCTGGTCATCGAAATGGCGCCCGGTGTTGGTGGTACTCCCCCGCAGCTCAGCCACGGTTCCTTCGAAGCAAATGGTGCCGCCGTCCGCACCCGCGCCGGGTCCTAGATCCACCACATGGTCGGCAATCGCTATGGTTTCCGGCTTGTGCTCGACCACCAGCACGGTATTGCCCTTGTCGCGCAATTCCAACAAGAGCTCGTTCATGTGACGGATGTCATGCGGATGCAGGCCGATGGTGGGTTCGTCGAACACGTACGTGACATCGGTCAGCGGTGAGCCCAGATGCCGAATCATCTTGGCGCGCTGCGACTCACCCCCGGACAGCGTGCTGGTGGGCCGATCCAGGGACAAGTAGCCCAGACCGATCCTCACGAAAGAGTCCAGGGTTTCGGTCAGGCTGTCCAGCAATGGCTGGACGGACGGGTAATTCAGGCTGCGGATCCACTGGGCGAGGTCGGTGATCTGCATGGTGCATGCATCGGCGATGCTCACGCCATCGATCGTGGCGGTGCGGGCACCCTCGGCCAGCCGAGTGCCATGGCACTGCGGGCAAGCCTGGAACGTGACGGCGCGGTCCACGAACTCGCGCACGTGAGACTGCATGGCCTCGCGATCCTTGGTGAGCAGGGATTTCTGGATCCGCGGGATGAGGCCCTCGAAGGTCATGTTGATGCCCTCGACCTTGACCCTCACGGGTTCCATGTGGAGGAAGTCCAGAAGCTGCTTGTCCGTGAACTCCTTAATGGGTTTGTCTCCCGGGAAGAACTCAAGGCCACCGTACAAGCGAACGTTCCAGCCGCCCTTGTTGTAGCCGGGAACGGTGATGGCGCCGTCCCTGATGGACAGATTCTCGTTGTAGAGCTCGGTGAGATCCAGATCCGAGACCTTGCCCATGCCCTCGCAGCGCGGGCACATGCCTCCGGTGATGGAGAAGGTTTTCTTCTCCCTCTTCTTGTTCCCGCGTTCCACGGTGATCGCGCCGGCACCGCTCACCGATGGAATGTTGAACGCAAACGCCTTGGGGCCTCCGATGTGCGGCTGCGCCAACCGCGAGAAGACAATACGCAGCAACGCATTGACGTCGGTGGCGGTTCCCACGGTGGAACGCGGGTTCGCGCCCATGGGTTCCTGATCCACCACGATGGCGGTGGTGATGCCCTCCAGCATGTCGACCTCGGGGCGACCAACCGTGGGCATCATGCCCTGCAGGAACGCGCTGTAGGTTTCATTGATTAGCCGTTGCGACTCCGCGGCCACGGTTCCGAAGACCAAAGAACTCTTCCCCGACCCGGAAACGCCCGTGAACACGGTAAGTCGGCGTTTGGGGATATCCAGACTCACGTCCCGGAGATTGTTCTCGCGGGCACCCCGTACTCGAATCAGATCGTGGCTGTCGGCCGCGTGGCCGCGGGCGGCATCGGTTGTGCTCACCGTGTCTCCAAGGGTTGAAGAGGTGCCGTTCGAAGGACGACGGCGCACGGCAGCCTACCGCGCCCGGGATATTTAGAACACCCACGGTTGTCGAAGTCGTCAACCGCCATATGAAGGTACCTCCCCCGACATCATGTTTCAGGAGATAGTTTAGACATATTTTCAAACTTTCACTTTACACTTTAGAAAATGCCTGGGCCTAGACTGGAGACATGTCCCGACCTGCAACGTCCTCCGACCCCCTATCCCCCGCGTCGACCGACAGAACCTCGCCACCGAATCGGATTACCACTCCTACCCGGTGGCACTGGTACCTGTTCGCGGATCTCGTTCTGGTGACCATCTTCGCCGCGCTCGGGCGTAACGCCCACGAACAAAGCCCCTGGGGCGCCCTGGAGACGGCCTGGCCATTCCTGGTGGGCACCCTTTTCGGATGGGTCGCGATCCGAGCGCAGCGCAGGCCCGGCGCACTCTTCCCCACCGGAGTGGTCATTTGGCTGTCTACCGAGATCACCGGCATGCTCCTGCGCATGCTCACGGGCCAGGGCACAGCCTTGGCCTTCGTGCTCGTGAGCCTGGGGGTGCTTGGCCTGTTCCTGCTGGGATACCGCCTGATCGTCCGACTGATCAGCCGGGCCCGCCGGACTCGCTAGGCTGACGAGAGACGTCGAGAAAGGATTCACATGCTCACTGCAATTGTGTTGATCAAGACCACCGCGGACCGCATCCCGGAGGTGGCCCAAGAGATCTCCAACATCAAGGGCATCACCGAGGTCTACTCGGTGACCGGAGATTGGGACCTGATCGCTATGGTGCGGGTGCGCGAACACGAGCGCTTGGCGGACGTTATTGCAGACCAGATGTCCAAGGTGAAGGGCGTGGTCTCGACCAACACGAATATCGCCTTCCGCGCCTACAGCGAGCACGATCTGGACGCGGCCTTTTCACTGGGCATCGACTAGCCGATACCCTCCCGGCCCCGACGGACGCCGCTCCCCCGAAACGAATCCGGGCGAGCGGCGTCGTCGTTGGTGAATGGAGCGATGCGGCTAGGCCGCCGCCGCGTACCGGACCCAGCGATCCAGCACGTCCTGGGCCGCGCCGGAATCGATGGACTGGGCCGCGCGTGCAATTGCCGTACCGAAACGTTCCTGGAACCCACCGTGGGCGGTTTCGTCCACGGCCATCAGACCGGCGGCGGAGTTCAGCAGCACCGCATTGCGAATGTGGCCCTGAGTGCCAGCGAGGATCTCGCGCACGACCCCCGCGTTGTATTGAGCGTCCTGACCCCGCAGATCCTCGATCGTCGCCCGTGGCATGTCGAAGTCCAGCGGTTCGAGTGCGTGCTGCGTGATCTGGCCGTCACGAACTTCCCACACGTCCGACGGCGCCGTGACGGTGAGCTCGTCCAAGCCGTCTCCGCCACGGAAAACCAGCGCCCGATCGCCACGATTCTGGAAGACACCGGCCATCAGAGGTGCGAGGGCGGCGTCGGCCACGCCGATCGCGGAGGCCTTGACCTTGGCGGGGTTCGTGATCGGCCCCAGAAAGTTGAAGGCGGTGGCCACGCCCAGTGCCTTGCGCGCGATCGCGGCGAAACGCATCGAGGGGTGGAAGGTCTGCGCGAACAGGAACGTGATGCCCACCTCCGACGCCGCCTGCTCCACCTTCTCCACGGGCATATCCAGATGTACTCCCAGGGCCTCGAGGACATCGGCGGACCCAGATTTCGACGACGACGCCCTGTTGCCGTGCTTCACGACGCGCACCCCGGCGCCGGCGCACACCAGCGCCGACATGGTGGAGATGTTGACGCTCGACAATCGGTCTCCCCCGGTGCCCACGATGTCCAGAGCGGGCGCGGGAACGTGTACGGCACGTGCGTGCTCGACCATGGCGTCCGCGAGACCGTTGAGCTCATCGACCGTCTCCCCCTTGGTGCGCAAACCCATGAGGAACCCCGCGATGACCGCGTCAGGCACTTCACCATTCATGATGGTGTCCATGGCCCAATATGACTCGCGCCACGTGAGGTCCTGACCGCGCGAAAGCGACGTCAGAAGGTTCGGCCAATGCATGCTTGATGGAGAGCCAGTTGAAGTAGTCACCGTTCGACTCTACCGCCAGACTTGCGGCGTGCACGAAGCCACAAACGGGCCTCCAATCCCGCTCCAGTACTGGACCGGGACTGAAATCTGGCGCGACAGAAGCCTTTGGGTTACGACACGGCACCGCCGGAGGGCTCGGTGGTTGGTTCAGGGAGAGTTTTGGCGACATAATGTCTCTGTGACAACTGCAACCCATACCCCAGCCAAATCGGTAGGCGCGAACATCAATCGCCCCAACCTCACTTCCGTGGGCACCATCGTGTGGCTCTCCTCCGAAGTGATGTTCTTTGCCGGTCTTTTCGCCATGTACTTCACCCTCCGCGCAACTTCTCCGGAGTTGTGGGGAGAAATGACTTCGATGCTCAACGTTCCGTTGGCATTGATCAACACCATTGTCCTGGTGCTCAGCTCCGTGACCTGCCAGTTCGGCGTGTTCGCGGCTGAGCGTCTCCAGCCGCGCCGCACCGGTAGCATCTTCCAGTTCACGAAGTGGGGTCTGACCGAATGGTTCGCCCTCACCTTCCTGATGGGTGCCGTATTCGTCTCCGTCCAGGTGTACGAGTACTCCGTGTTGGTCTCCGAAGGCGTCACCATTGCGGCCAACGCATATGGGTCCGCCTTCTACATCACCACGGGCTTCCACGCGCTCCACGTGACGGGCGGTTTGATCGCATTCCTGTTCATCATGGGCCGCGCCTACGTTGCCAAGCGGTTCGGACATTACGAGGCCACTTCGGCCATCGTGGTCTCCTACTACTGGCACTTCGTGGACGTCGTCTGGATCGTCCTGTTCATCCTGGTCTACTTCATTCAGTAGCCGGCCACAACGATTCATCACATCCAGTCTTTAGTACCGAGTAAAAGGAACGTTTGACGTGAAGGCACTCTCACAAAAGCGCCGCCATCCACTGGCAGTCCTCGCACTGCTCGTCATGGCTTTGCTTCTCACCGGTGGACTCTATGCAGTTGCCACAACCACCAACGAAGCAAAGGCCGAGACCACAACCTACTCGGCACAAGACATTGAAGAAGGCCAGAAGTTGTTCATGGCCAACTGCTCGACCTGCCACGGCGTGAACGCCGCAGGCTCCGAGGCCGGCCCCAGCCTCATTGGCGTGGGCGCTGCATCGGTCGACTTCCAGGTTGGCACTGGCCGCATGCCTATGCAGATGCACGGTCCCCAGGCGCAGGTCAAGCCGGCTCAGTTCAATGACGAACAAACCAAGCAGCTTGCCGGCTATGTCGCTTCGCTCGGTGCGGGTCCCGCCGTTCCCGAGGAAGAGTACTTGGATGTCACCGAGGGCGATTCCGCGAACGGCGCCAAAGTTTTCCTGGCCAACTGCGCCATGTGCCACAACGCTGCTGGCGCCGGTGGCGCACTGACACGCGGCAAGTACGCTCCGTCCCTGATGGGCGTCGACGAGGCCCACATTTACGAGGCTATGCAGACCGGCCCCCAAAACATGCCGGTGTTCAACGACGCCAACATCACTCCTGAGGAAAAGCGTGACGTGATCACTTACCTCAAGGCGTTGGATAACAACACCAACCCGGGTGGATTCGGTCTCGGATCGCTCGGCCCGGTGTCCGAAGGTCTTTTGATCTGGAGCCTCGGTTTGGCCGTCGTCATTGGTTTCACCGTTTGGCTCACTTCGCGCTCCGCCTGAGAGCAACAGCCGGTACGGCCGGCAACCTGACACAGTATTATTCAAAGCATCAAGAGAAGAATGAGGGACCACATGGGCGACCATCGTGACGGCACTCCCCAGCACAGCGGGGCGGTTGTCACCTCGGACGGAGCGGCTAGGAATCAGTTCCCCGACCCGGGACTTCCGCCGCACCGTCCTCGTGTGACAGACGTTGACCCCAAGGCCGCGAAGCGTGCCGAACGGCAGGTAGTGCTGCTGTTCATCATCTCGGTCCTCGGATCGATTCTGTTCTTCATCGCGTACTTCGGCATCCGGGTCGAGGGGCCGATTTACGACGTAGTCAATACCGAACCCACCAGCCAGTTGCGTCTGCAGAATCTGCTGCTCGGACTGGGAATCGCCCTCGGAATGTTCGGCATCGGTATTGGTGTTGTCCAGTGGGCACGCACCCTCATGCCGGACCACGAATTGGTGGAGGAACGCCACGAGGTCCGCACCGAAGAACAGCGCGCGGAGGCTCAGGAAATCCTGACCACCATCTACGACGAGTCGGGCATCAAGCGCCGTCCGTTGCTGCGGAACACCCTGATCGGCGCCGCGGTGTTGGCACCGCTCCCCTTCGTGGGCCTGCTCCGCGACCTGGGACCCACCGATCTTTCGGTATTGCGTCACAGCATGTGGGAAGAGGGTGTCCGCCTGGTACGCGATCCTTCCGGTACCCCGATCAAGGCGTCGGACGTGACGCTGGGTTCCGCGTTCCACGTGATTCCCGAGAACCTCTCCGAGCTGGGACACCACGAGGGCTACCTCGACGAGAAGGCAAAGTCCGTGGTGCTGCTCATGCGTCTTGACCCGGACACGGTGAATGTCTCTGCGGAACGTGAAGACTGGAACGTGGAAGGCATCTTTGCCTACTCAAAGGTGTGCACCCACGTCGGTTGCCCCATTGCACTGTACGAGCAGCACACGCACCACTTGTTGTGCCCGTGCCACCAGTCAACCTTCGACCTCACGAACGAATGTGAAGTAATTTTCGGCCCGGCATCTCGCCCGTTGCCGCAGTTGCCCATTACAGTTGATTCCGAAGGATACCTCGTTGCCCGTAGTGACTTCCACGAGCCGGTGGGACCCACCTATTCGCAACGCGATTTCGCAGTCCGAGATATGCAGGGTGAGGCAAGCTAATGTCATCTACTACTGATTACGAGTATCGGCCCCGCACCAGTTCCGGGCGGATCGCCAACTTCGTGGACACCCGAGCGGGGGTGTCCCCCATGGTCAAGGAATTCGGTCGCAAGATCTTCCCCGACCACTGGACCTTTATGTTCGGTGAGGTGGCGCTGTACAGCTTCGTCATCCTCCTGCTGTCGGGCACGTTCCTCGCGTTCTGGTTCGACCCCACCATGACCTCCCTGGAGTACGACGGCAGTTACGTGCCCATGCAGGGCGTGGAAATGTCCGGCGCATACGCCTCCACCCTGCATATCTCGTTCGATATCCGTGGTGGTCTGTTCCTGCGTCAGCTCCACCACTGGTCGGCCCTGATGTTCGTCATGGCCCTTTCCGTGCACATGCTCCGCGTGTTTTTCACCGGCGCATTCCGCCGCCCGCGTGAGCTCAACTGGGTTGTTGGCTGTGTGCTGTTCCTCCTGGCCATTGTGGCCGGCTTCTCCGGCTACTCCCTCCCGGACGATGTTCTCTCCGGTAACGGTCTGCGCATCGCGGATGCCATGCTGAAGGCAATCCCCGTGGTCGGTACCTACATGTCGATGTTCATGTTCGGTGGCGAATTCCCCGGTCTGGCCATCATTGGCCGGTTGTACATCGCACACGTGTTGATCATCCCCGCGTTGATTCTGGTGATGATTGTGGTTCACCTCTTCATGGTGGTCGTCCACAAGCACACCCAGTACCCCGGCCCCGGCCGCACCGAGAACAACGTGGTCGGTTTCCCCGTGGGCCCGGTCTACGCAGCAAAGGCCGGCGGTTTCTTCTTCATTGTGTTCGGTCTCCTGGCCACCTTGGCGGCGACCACCACGATCAACGCGGTGTGGAACTACGGACCGTACGACCCGTCCCCCGTGCAGGCCGGTTCGCAGCCCGACTTCTACATGGGCTTCCCGGACGGCGCACTACGCCTGATGCCCGGTTCGTGGCCGTTCTCATGGGAGGTCTCGATATTCGGTTGGGCAGTGCCGCTCGCCATTCTGCTGCCGCTGCTCCCCATTGGTCTGCTGTTCGTGGCGATGTTTGCTTACCCGTGGATCGAGCGCTGGGTGACCAAGGACAACCGCGTGCACAACGTGCTGGACCGCCCGCGTAACGCCCCGTTCCGTACCGGAATCGGTGCCGCCGCCGTCGCGTTCTACGCAGTCCAGATGATGGCAGCCAGCTCCGACCTCATCGCCACCCACTTCCACGTGGGCTTGAACGATGTCACGTATTGGCTGCGCGCCACGTACTTCCTGGGGCCGATCCTGGCCTTCATCATTGCTCGTCGCATGTGCCTTGCACTGCAGCGCAAGGACCGGGAGATCGTCCTGCACGGCCGCGAGTCGGGCCGGATCCAGGCGCTCCCGCACGGTGAGTTCGTAGAGGTCCACGAACCGCTGGACGAGTACAAGCGTTACCGCCTCGTGAACTTCGAAGACATGGAAGTTCAGCCCGCCCGTGCCAACGCGAAGGGCAAGGTCACCGGAACCGAGAAGCTTCGCGGTCGTCTGAGCAGCTGGTACTTCGAGGACCGAGTTGCGCCCGTGACTCCCAAGGAGCTCGATGCAGCACACGGCCACCACGAGGACCACGCTCGCGAGGTCGTCGGCGCAGGGTCCCACCAGGCCCAGCTCGACAAGTAAGTTCGGTGGTCGCCTAGACCGCCCGTAGAGATGCCCCCGAGGTTCACCTCGGGGGCATCTTCGTCTTTCCACTCCCCCGTCCGCCGCCCAGGACGCGCGGATATCGTGGACGAGGCGAACACGGACTTCTTATCGAATCATTCATCTGGTGCCGCTCAGGACCCATGCTGATCGAGACCTTGCGGCGGGAGCGGAAGTGGTCGGCCCGACGTATCCACCACCACCTGCTCGGCCTCGGCCGCCAGGCACACCTACGCAACGTGGGCCGGTGGCTTCACCGACTAGATATCTCCAGGCTGCGTGATCTCATCCCGGCCGGCGAGGACCCGCGACGCCCACCCCGGCGAGCCCCTGCCGCCTCGCCTCTCGCCTTTGGTGCATCTGAATGTGAAGAAGGTCGGGCGGATCCCCGACGACGGCGGCTGGGCCCCCACGGCCGCGGCAGCGCCCGAGCATTGAAGTCCAAGCACGGGCCTGGGGCGATTGTCGGCTATACCTGCCTGCACAGCGCTGTGGACGGCCTCTCCCGACTGGCCTACACCGAAGCCCTTGACAATGTGGAAACCGTCGCCGGTCGGCATCAGTGCCTTCGCCCCTACACCCCCGGCACAATGGGAAGGTCGAGCGGTGCAGTCGTTATTTAGTCCATGACGTGCTCTACGCCCGCCCCTACCCCGTGGATTCGCACCTGCGCCCACGGAGAAGCCGAAGCAGCCATGCAGGAGCACTCTCGGGGGCGCACTATGAACGCATGCGAGCCCACGGTAAAAGGCCCAGCGCCTAGCCCTGATCGCCCTGGGTCGGTGCCAACGCGATGTCATTTAAAGCATGTTCCTCGTCGGCACCTTTCACGCCACCAAAACCCCTCCGTGCCTCGAGGAAGAACGGTCCCCGCCGGGGCCGCCACATGACGGCCAAGAAGTCCACGGCGGCGCAGCTGCCCGGCAGTGCAGGGCGCCAATTAGCCGTAACCGCACCGCTCTCAAATTCGCCTGCTACCTGGCAACCTCACCGGAACATCAACGGGTGCGCGTGGCTTACCCGCGGATTGTGGATCAGCATGCGCTGATCACGCCACACCGGGCCCTCTGAGGCCGTAAGGAACACATCGTGGACAAAATCCCGCTCATGAGACCGTCTAAGCCCTCATACGCGACATAAGGGGCACCCCGGGTGGCCTGTCCGTCGCGATTGGCGCGTGGATGTCGGGGCCACGTCGAGTTCGCCACGGCGGGACAACAAGACTTCCACGTTTCGAGCACGAAGAAGCCCTCCTCGTGTCGGGTGACAAGAGGAGGACTTCGTCAGCGAACAGAACGTCTACATCAGTGCGCGTGTTCCCCGCGGGAGTGCTCGAAGATGAGCCCGACCAGACCCAGGATGATGACCGGCACTGCCAGGCCGATAATCCACCAACCAACCGCCAGAGCAGTCACGAAGATAGCGCATCCGATACCCAGCAGCAACGGCCACCAGCTCCACGGGGAGAAAGCTCCGTAGTCACCGGACATCTCCACGATCTCGCCGTCTTCGCGGTCCTCCGGCAGCATGGCACCGGTGGAACGATCCACGAGCCACAGGTAGACCGCGAGCATGAGGCTCATGGCAGCCACGGCCAACAGCGCGGGGAAACCGGCCAACTCTTGGAACCCGGTGAGGTACCCGTACACCATTCCCACGATCAGGCAGAAGACGGCCAAGAGGATGAAGGTTTTGACAGTAGTTTTCATCGACCGGTCCTTCCAGATCCGCCCACGATCGGCTGGTCTGCATCGAATTGCTGGCTGGAGAATGCCGCCAACTCCGGGTGGTGCAGGTCCAGGGCGGGACGCTCGGAGCGGATGCGGGGCAGGGAGGTGAAGTTGTGACGCGGGGGCGGGCACGAGGTGGCCCACTCCAAAGAGCCGCCGAAGCCCCACGGGTCGTCCACTTCTACCTTCTTGGCGTTACGGGCGGTGGTGTACACATTCCAGAAGAACGGGATCATCGAGATACCGAGTAGGACCGCACCCCAGGTGGAGAACTGGTTCATCCAGGTGAAGCCGTCTTCCGGCATGTAGTCCGCGTAGCGGCGGGGCATACCGTCCACGCCCAGCCAGTGCTGGATGAGGAAGGTCATGTGGAAACCGACGAACAGCAACCAGAAGTGGATCTTGCCGATGCGCTCGTTGAGCATCTTGCCGGTGAACTTGGGCCACCAGAAGTAGAAGCCCGCGAACATACCGAACACGATGGTTCCGAAGATCACGTAGTGGAAGTGGGCCACCACGAAGTACGTATCGGAAACGTGGAAGTCCAGCGGCGGGGTGGCCAGGATGATGCCGGTCAGTCCGCCGAACAGGAAGGTGAAGAGGAAGCCCAGGACCCACAGGATGGGTGTCTCGAACGTGAGCGACCCTTGCCACATGGTGCCGATCCAGTTGAAGAACTTCACGCCGGTGGGCACCGCGATCATCATGGTCATGAACGAGAAGAACCCGAGAGCCACGAAGCCGGTCACGTACATGTGGTGTGCCCACACGGTGACGGACAGGGCAGCAATGGCGATAGTCGCGAAGACCAGGCCCTTGTACCCGAAGATCGGCTTGCGGGAGAACACCGGGATGATCTCGGACACAATGCCGAAGAACGGCAGCGCAAGCACGTACACCTCGGGGTGTCCGAAGAACCAGAACAGGTGCTGCCACAAGATGGCGCCACCGTTCTCCGGGTCGAACACGTGCCCGCCGAGTCGGCGGTCCATACCCAGGGCGAACAACGCGGATGCCAGCGGCGGGAAGATCATGATGATCAGCAAAGCAGTGATCAGCGTGGTCCACGTGAAGATGGGCATGCGCCACATGGTCATACCCGGGGCACGCATGCACAGGATGGTGGTGATGAAATTGACGCCACCCATGATGGTGCCGAAGCCCTGGAGGCCCAGACCGAACACCCAGAGGTCTCCGCCAACTCCCGGACTGAACGTTGTGCTGTTCAGTGGCGCGTAAGCAAACCAACCGAAGGACGCCGCGCCCTGCGGGGTGACGAAGCCGGCCACGGCAATCAAGGAGCCGAAGAGGAAGAACCAGAACGCCAGGGCGTTCAGACGCGGAAACGCTACGTCGGGGGCGCCCAGCTGAAGCGGGACGATGACGTTGGCGAAACCAATGAACAGCGGAGTACCGAACATCAGCAACATGATGGTGCCGTGCATGGTGAACAGCTGGTTGTACTGTTCCTTGGTCTCCAGGATCTGCATGCCCGGATCAAAGAGCTCCGCGCGGATCAGCAGCGCCATGACGCCACCGGCACAGAAGAAGACGAACGACGCGATCAGGTACATGTACCCGATGGTCTTGTGGTCCGTGGAGGTGAGCCAATTGACAATCACCTTGCCCTTGGACCGAGGCACAACACGGGGAGCGACCGTGGTCGCTTCGTCCCGCGAGTATTCGAGCGTAGACATTGCCTATCCCCTAGTTGTTGGACGTTTGGTTCAGGTTCGGGTTGCGGTTGTACTCCTCGCCGACGGAGCCAACGTTGCCCTCGTTGCGCAGCTGCTGCATTTGGGCGTCGTACTCTTCCTGGCTCACAACGGCAACGTTGAAGAGCATCTCGGAATGGAACTCACCGCACAGCTCGGCGCACTTGCCGGCGAAGACGCCCTCGCGGCCAGTGGTGAAGCTCATGTAGTTGGTGCGCTCCGGGAACATGTCGATCTTCTCGAGGAAGGCCGGAACCCAGAACGAGTGGATGACGTCACGGGACTTGATTTCGAGTTCGACCTGGCTGTCCACCGGGAGGTACAGCGTGGGCAGAGTTTCCTCCACACCCTCCTCACCGGTCAGGTGTGCCTGAACGCCCTGGTAGTAGACATCGTCGTCAAGGTAGTTGAAGTCCCAGGCCCATTGCTTGCCGTACACCTGGACGGTGACGTCCGGGTTGTCGTGTCGTGCCGTGATGGCCGTCTGTGCCCGCTCCGAGAAGAAGAACAGGGACACGATCATGGCGATCGGCACAATCGTGTAAAAGACCTCAAGCGGTGCATGGTAGGCCAACTGGCGGGGGTAGCCGGTCTCGTTCTTACGACGGCGGTAAGCGATCATGCACCACAGCATGAGACCCCAGGTCACCAGGCCTACGGACAGCGCCGCGACCCACGACCCGATCCACAGATCCATGATGTGATCCGCGTTGTCGGTGGTGCCACGCTGGGTGGGCAAGAAGCCCACCTTGGCTTGTTCTGAGCAAGCAGTGAGCGTGGTCGCAGCCAGGACTGCCACTGCCGAGGCCTTGAGCATCCGGCTTCGACGGCTGCCGGATCGAGTTTGCGAACTCACAGACGGCCCTTCCTCTTCTTTGTGTCAGCTCCGTATCCGCCTGTGCAGGGCACAGGGCATACGTTGCCCGTTAATTGATCTCCCTAGAGAGCTTACCTCCCGGCTGGCGCTTCTGCTGACACTGTGTCACCGCGCCGTGTCGCCATCACGGGCGGACAGAAACACTGCGTGAGCCATGCCGCCGGTCTCACGAAAAACGGGGTGAACCCTGCGCCGTGATGCGCTGGATTCACCCCGTCCCGCCGGGTATATGAGCCCTTAGTGGAAGGAATCTCCGCATGCGCAAGAGCCCTGCGCATTGGGGTTGTCAATGGAGAAACCCTGCTTGGAAATGCTGTCCTCGAAATCAACGGTGGAGCCGCTGAGATAGGGAACGCTCATCTTGTCCACGATGACCTCGACGCCGTCGAAGTCTCGGGTGTGATCACCGTCAAGGACGCGCTCGTCGAAGTAGAGCTGGTAGATCAATCCGGAGCAGCCTCCGGGCTGAACTGCCACGCGCAGGCGCAGATCGGTGCGGCCCTCCTGGTTCAGGAGATCGCGGACTTTCTGGGCGGCGACGTCGGTCAGCAAGACCTCGTGGGTCGGAAGGTCCTGGGTGGTCTCGTTGTCGGTGGTGACGCTCATGGTGCTCGCTTTCTGTCCAACCGGAGCGGTTCGCGGAAGCGAACCTTTCATTAACCTTCAAACGTTGCGGGAGCGGGAATCATTCCTCGTTACGGCGGCCCTGTTCGGCCAGCGCCGCCAGGACGAGTGCTTCGGCCGTCACCGCGTGGAGGAAATCCCCGATGTGCAGTGACTCGTTGGCGCTGTGAGCCCGCGTATCCGGATCCTCGATACCAGTGATCAGGATCTGGGCATCAGGGTACGCCTCCGTGAGGGTTGCCGTAAACGGGATCGACCCGCCCATACCGGATTTCACGGCGGGGCGCCCCCACGCCTGCTCGAAGGCCCACAGGGCGATCTGGGAACTGAGGGCCTGCGTATCGGCACGGAATGCGGGGCCGGCCTCCTCAATGGAGAACTCGACGTGCGCGCCAAAGGGTGCATTCTCTTCGATGTGCTTGCGCAGGGCCTCCCCCGCTTCCTTGGGGTTCTGCCCCGGTGCGATCCGCAGGCTCAGCTTGGCTCGAACGGTCGATGCGATCGTGTTCGACGCCGTATCCACATCAGTCACGTCGATACCCGTGACGGACAGCGCGGGCTTGGTCCACAGGCGTGAGGCGATCGAACCCGTTCCCGCCAGCTGCACGCCGTCGAGCACGCCGGCGTCCGCGCGGAACCGGTCTTCCTGATAGTCGACATCCACGTCGTCCTCGGAGAGCAGACCCGCCACCGCGACCTCACCGCGGTCGTCGTGGAACGTGGCGATCAGGCGGGACAGCAACGTGGGGGCATCCAGTACCGGGCCGCCGTACATTCCGGAGTGCACCGAGTGGTCCAGCACGGACAACTCGACGATGCCGCCAACGACACCGCGCAGGCTCGTGGTGAGGGCGGGAACTCCCACTTCCCAGTTGGCCGAGTCGGCTATCACGATCACGTCCGCGGCGAGCTGCTCACGGTACTGGGCGAGAAACGCTTCAAAACCGGGTGAGCCGGCCTCTTCCTCGCCCTCGATGAACACCGTGACACCCAGGGATGGTTCCGCACCCCAGCGTTCGAAAAAGGCGCGAAGCGCTCCAATGTGCGCCATGACACCCGCCTTGTCGTCAGCGGCGCCACGGCCCCACAGCCGTCCGTCCTTTTCGACCGCCTCGAAAGGTTCCGTGTTCCACAGCTCGCGTTTGCCCGGGGGCTGAACGTCGTGATGGGCGTACAGGAGGATGGTGGGAAAACCCTCGGCTGCAGCCTTCCGAGCAACGACCGCCGGATGGCCGGGCTGATCATCTTGTTCGACTCGCAAAATGTCCACGCTGTCGAAAGGCAGCTCTGCGAGCAGGTTCTTGACGGCCTCGGCGCTGCGCTCCAGCTCTTGGGGATCAAAGGATTCCCAAGCCACCCCGGGGATGGCCACGAGCTCGGAGAGCTCCCCCAGAATTTGTTCTCGCGATCCGGTCACGGTCGCCCGCAACGCTTCGATGGTGTCCTGTTCCAGTGGAGTGAACTCGGTACTCATGAGCCTTACACTATCGCCGCGTCACCCTTACCCGCCGAAAAGGCCACGATGCCGGTTCTGGCGAGGACTCCGCTATCCTGGATCGGTGTTTGGACGCAAGAAAGCAGATGAATCAACGGGCTCCACGGCGGTAGGCGCCTCGAGCGAGCCGGCAGAGACCGCGCCGGTCGTTGGTGGCAAGGGCCGCCCGACCCCCAGCCGTAAGGAACAGGAGGCCGCCCGCAGGCGTCCCCTGGTCCCCGCGGACCGCAAGATCGCCAAGGCGGAATCCCGGCAGGTGGAGCGGGAACGCCGCGCCGTGGCCCAGGCAGGTATGGCCGCCGGTGACGAGCGCTACCTCGGCCCCCGCGACCGCGGCCCTCAGCGCCGTTTCGCCCGCGACTGGATCGACTCCCGATTCAACATCGGCGAATTCGTCCTGATCTTCCTGATCCTCATGCTGTTCATCCTGTTCCTGCCCAACCAGGCGATCGGGCTGACGTTCATCTGGATCATGTACGGCTACATTGCCCTGTGCGTGATTGACGCGTTCATCACGACCACGCGCATGACGTCCGCGATGCGCCGCAAATTCGGGGACATTCAACGTGGCACCCGCTGGTACGCGGCGATGCGCACCTTCACCATTCGGCGACTTCGCCTGCCCAAGCCGCAGGTTCGCCGGGGGGAACGCCCGGCGTAGGTTCCGACCTTGTCATCTGCGATAGCACAGGGGACCCGCACCGGTCGGTGCGGGTCCCCTGTGCATGGCGACGTGCTCGGCGCCCGGGAGTCAATGCGCGCTCGTTAGTTACGAACGCGTCGAGCCGCTTTTTTGAGCCCTCGGTTGATTCTCGCCGCCCAGAACGGGCCTTCGTACAGGAACGCGGTGTACCCCTGCACGAGATCCGCGCCGGCGTCGAGGCGCTCGATCACGTCCTCGGGGGTGGTCACCCCGCCCACGGAAATCAGGGTCAAACGTTCACCCGCGTGCTGGCGCAGCAGCTTCAGAACTTCCAGCGAACGACGCCGCACCGGGCGCCCGGACAGCCCGCCCGCACCACACGCGGTGACCTCGTCCTCCGTGCTGCGCAGGCCCAGGCCCTCACGAGCAATGGTCGTGTTGGTGGCGACAATGCCGTCCAATCCCAGATCCAGGGCCAGCTGAGCGACCGCCCGCACGTCATCATCGGCCAGGTCCGGCGCAATTTTCACCAGTAGAGGGACATGCCGCCCCGTGACGGTATCGGCTTCTTGTCGCACAGCGCCGAGCAAGGGTCGCAGTGACTCCAGCTCCTGCAGCTGCCGCAGCCCCGGGGTGTTGGGTGAGGACACGTTGACCACCAGGTAGTCCGCGTAGGGGGCGAGGGCTCGGGTGCTGGTGACGTAATCCCCCACCGCGCGATCGAGGTCGACCGCCTTGGTCTTGCCGATGTTCACACCCACGACGGGTCGCTCGAGTCCGGTCTTGAGGGCCCGCTCCGTCAGAGATTGCAGGGCCGCGGCCACGCGCGGAGCCACCGCCGCCGCGCCGTCGTTGTTGAATCCCATCCGGTTGATCACCGCTCGGTCCTTGATCAACCGAAATAGGCGGGGTTTGGGATTGCCGGGCTGCGGCTGACCGGTCACGGTCCCGATTTCCACGTGACCGAATCCGAGATCCGTGAGCGCGTGGGTTCCCGTGGCGCCCTTGTCGAACCCCGCCGCAAGTCCGAAGGCCGAGGGGAAACGAAGTCCCATGACCTCCACTGCACTACCGGGATCGGGGCGGGTGACCTTACTCAGCACGGATCCAAGTCCGCTACGGTGCAGCGCCTTGATACCGGCGAATCCGAGGGTGTGGGCGAGTTCCGCGTCCATCCAGGAGAACGCGATTTTGAAGAACGTGGGATACAAGCGCATGACGCCAGTTTTGCACACGACATCATCGCGCGATCGTCCAAACCCACCCGCCCGAATCATTCAAGTTTAAGTTGCGAGTTACAGCACAAGTCTCAACTGCCCCGTGACACTTTATCCACGGCGCCCCCGTAGCGTCGGTCCCGGCTCGCGTACTCCTCCACGGCGCGCCACAGTGTCCGGCGGTCCACGTCCGGCCACAGGACGTCCAGGAACACGAGCTCCGCGTAGGCCGATTGCCACAGCATGAAGTTGGAGATCCGTTGTTCGCCGGAGGACCGCAGGAACAAATCGACGTCCGGTAGATCCGGTTCGTCCAGGTAGCGCTGCACGGTGGACTCGGTGATGGCCCTTGGATCGAGGAGGCCCGACTGTACGTCCCGTCCCATGGCGGCGGCGGCGTCGGCAATTTCGGCTCGGCCCCCGTAGTTCACGCACATGGTCAGTGTCACCACGTCATTGTCCTTGGTCTCTTCCTCGGCGTGTTCGAGGCGGTTGATCACGGACTTCCACAGTTTCGGTCGACGCCCGGCCCAGCGGACACGGATGCCCCACTCCTGAAACGTGGGCAGCTGCCGCTTCATCACGTCCCCGGTGAAGTTCATGAGGAACGCCACTTCGGACGGAGATCGTTTCCAGTTCTCGGTGGAGAATGCGTACGCGGAGACATGGCGGATGCCCATGTCAATGGCGCCGGCCACCACGTCGATCAGGGCCAATTCCCCCGCGCGGTGCCCCTCATTGCGCGGCAACCCTCGCTCGTTGGCCCACCGGCCGTTGCCGTCCATGACCAGGGCAACGTGGCCGGGTCTGAACTGCTCGGGAATGGCCGGGGGTTTGGCGCCGCTGGGGTGCGCCGGAGGCGGGGTGAATCTGCTCACGCTCACAGTCCTTTACTGAATCATTCGGTGCGTTCGACCAGGCTCAGGGAACGCACTGATCGTTCCATGTGCCATTGAATGTAGCTGGCAACCAGTCCGGCCGCGGCCCGCGCCGTCTTGGGGTCCGCGGCGTCGATCGTTGGCCAGTCACCCGCCCATAAACCCTGCAGCAGCACGAAGGTCGCCTCGCTCGGCGCCGCGGACCCCGGCGGGCGACATTGCGGACACACCGCGCCACCGAGTGCGGCGGAAAAGGATCGATGCGGGCCGGGCGCACCGCAGCGGGCGCAGTCCACGAAACTGGGGGCCCAACCCGCAATGGATACCGCCCGCAGCAGATATGAATCCAGGGTCCGGCCGGGATCATGCAATCCACGGGCCACGGCGGAGAGCGCACCGATGAGCAGCTGATAATGCTGATGCGCGGTGTCGTAGTCGTCCGCCGTGAGCTTCTCCGCGGTCTCGACCATGGCGGCCGCGGCCGTGTACTTGGCGTAGTCCGCACCGATCTGTTCGCCGTAGGAACGTTTGCCCAACGCCTGCGACACGATGTCCAGGGTCCGCCCCTGCACCAACTGCAGCGTGGCCACATTGAAAGGCTCCAGCCGCGCGCCGAAACGCGACGTGGTGCGACGCACTCCCTTGGCCACCGCACGAACCTGGCCGTGCTCCTTGGTCAGGAGGATGACAATACGGTCCGCCTCGGCCAATTTGTAGGTGCGAAGCACCACGGCTTCATCGCGGTACGAGCGAGAAGCGAAAGTTGAACCGGCCACCGCCCTAGTCTCCCACGTTCTCCCGGGCACCCGGGTGGGTGCGTGAAAACGCCGACGCCGCCCGGCGGCCCACCGTGCGGAAGGTCACCGAGCGGCGTCGGCGGCTCGAAGAAGACAACGAGACCTAGGCCTGTTCTGCCAACTGCGCGTCACGGACCGCGCGGTTGATGGCCGAAATGACGGCCTTGAGCGAGGATCTGGTGGTGTTGCTGTCCATGCCCACGCCCCACAGGACACGGTCGCCCACGGCCAATTCCACGAAACTCGCTGCCTGCGCGTTGGCGGAGGCGGACATCGTGTGTTCGGAGTAGTCGAGCAGCCGCACGTCCACGCCTTCGGCGTTGAACAGGGAAATCAGGGCGTCGATCGGACCATTGCCCTGGGAGGTGCGGTCATGACGCTGACCGTCGACGTCCAGGCCGATCTCCAGGACGGTATTGCCCTCGTCCTCGGAGTGGGTGGACATGCTGGAGATCCGGTAGCGACCCCAGCGGTGCTCGCCGCTCTCGCGGGCCGGTAGGTACTCGTCCGTGAAGATGTTCCACAGCTGCTGGCCGGTCACTTCGGAACCGGAGGTCTCCGTGTATTTCTGCACCACGCCGGAGAACTCGATCTGAGCGCGGCGGGGCAGGTCCACGCCGTACTCGCTCTTGAGCAGGTACGCCACGCCGCCCTTACCGGACTGCGAATTTACGCGGATCACGGCCTCGTAGCTGCGGCCCACATCCTTGGGGTCGATGGGCAGGTAGGGAACGGCCCATTCGAGTTCGTCCACGGAGATGCCCTGCTCGGAGGCGTCCTTCTCCATGAACTCGAACCCCTTCTTGATCGCGTCCTGGTGGGAACCGGAGAACGCGGTGAAGACCAGGTCACCGCCGTACGGGCTGCGCTCGGGCACGGGCAGTTGGTTGCAGAACTCCACGGTGCGGCGGATATCGTCGATGTCGGAGAAATCGATCTGCGGGTCCACACCCTGGGTCAGCATGTTCAGGCCCAGCGTCACCAGGTCCACGTTGCCGGTGCGTTCACCGTTGCCGAACAGGCAACCCTCAATGCGATCCGCGCCGGCCAAGTAACCCAGCTCGGCCGCGGCCACGCCGGTGCCGCGGTCGTTGTGGGGGTGCAGCGACAGGATGATGTCGTCACGCTGGTAAAGGTGGCGGCTCATCCACTCAATGGAATCCGCGTACACGTTGGGGGTTGCTTCCTCCACCGTGGCGGGCAGGTTCACGATCATCTGTCGCCCGTCACCGATCTCGAAGGTCTCGGCCACCTCATTGCAAATCCGTGCCGCGAACTCCAGCTCGGTGCCGGTGTAGGACTCCGGTGAGTACTCGTAGGTCACGTTGGTGTCCTTGAGCTGCTCTTCGTATTTCATGCACAGGCGCGCACCGGTCAGGGCGATGTCCACGATGCCATCCATGACCTGCTGGAACACCACGCGCCGCTGCAGCCGGGACGTGGAGTTGTACAGGTGCACGATCGCGTTGGGTGCGCCCTCGATGGCCTGGTAGGTGCGCTCGATCAAGTGTTCACGGGACTGGGTGAGCACCTGGATGGAGACGTCCTGCGGAATGCGATCCTCGTCCACCAGTTTGCGCACGAAGTCGAAATCGATCTGGGAGGCTGAGGGGAAACCCACCTCGATCTCCTTGTATCCCATGCCCACGAGCAGTTCGAACATCTTGAGCTTGCGGGTGGGATCCATGGGCTCGATCAGAGCCTGATTGCCGTCTCGCAAATCCACCGCGCACCAGCGGGGTGCCTTGGTGATGACCTTGTCCGGCCAGGTGCGGTCCGACATGTCGAACGGGAAATTCTGCTGGTACGGCGTGTATTTGTGCACGGGCATAGCCGAGGGACGCTGTAAATTTTTCACGAAAAGCGGGCCTTTCAATAACTACAGAGATAGGGCCGGCACCACGAAACTCCGCAGCGGGTGGGTCGGCCGTCCGTCAGATGGGTGAGGCCCCGCTGCGGCACATAAGCAGGAGTCGCACGTTCCCTGGCCGCATGTGATCCAACGTACCACTTGGGCGGGTGCCGTTCGGAAAGTGCGCTCGTTCATGTCGAGGGCTCCCGCTCGCGGACGGTGTAGGGCGGTCACCCGACGGGTGGTTCACTCCCGGCACGTGAACTGCTCGGCCGTCTGCCCCTTCAGCTCATCCGGCAGGGCACCGGAGAGATCAAGTTTCGTACCGGACGTGAAGTCTTGACCGATCGACACCCGCAGGCCGGACAACTCATTGTCGACCACCAGCTGACTGTCCGGGACTCCGAGCAGCGCCGCGAGATCATCGGCGGCCGCGGCCCACGAGGGGTTGTACAAGATTTGAGTCCCGGCCAGGGCCGTACCGGTCCGGCCGCTCTCCGTCTCGGTGTATCCGGCGTCCTGGAGTAGGTCCACGATGTCTCCCCCTCGGTCCGGGTCACCGGACCGATTGTCCACGGCCACCGGCACCAGTGAGGACTGGATCTGCGGGACCGCTTCCGCAACGGCCTCCTGGGTGTCGGCCGGCAGGGGTTCGGTGGTGGGACCCGCCGAAGGGGACTCTGTGGTGACCGCCGCCGAGGCGCTTGCCGACGGCGTCGGATCGGTCACGGCACGGTCCTGCTGGAGGGTGTCGAACAGTCGTTCGGCGGGCTCCTCGTCCAGGATCAGTCGATTGGGATCTTCGGGGTTGGGCACGCTGGGCACGGTCACGAACGCAATCCGCCCCAGATCGATGCCGGCAAACGTCCCGGCTATACCCACCAGCGTGGGCACGGAGGTCAGACCCTCGTCCACGTGCAAGTTCTGGGTCATGACTTCCGCGATCTTGTAGAGCTGCGGCAGATTGGTCAACGTGCCGTCGTCCTGGATCTTGCGGGTCAGCGAGGCCAAGAAGGATTGCTGGGACTGGATCCGGGACTCGTCGCCGCCATCGCCGAAGGCCGCACGAGAGCGCAGGAAGGCCAGCGCCTGATCACCCTCGACCGAGGAGATGCCGGCCGGAAGTTTCAGGCCGGATTTCGGATCATCCACCGGCTCGTTCACGCACACCTGCACGCCGCCCACGGTCGAGGACAATTCCTTGACCGCGTTGAAGTCGGCGAGCATGAAGTGGTCGATGTCGACACCGGCCACCTGGTTGACCGTGGCCACGGTGCATCCGGGGCCGCCGTTCTCAACGGCGGAGTTGATCATGTCCCGGTGGGCCGGGAACACCTCGCCCGATTCCGGATCGGTGCACTTGGGGATGTCCACCAGCAGGTCACGGGGGAAGGACACCACGGTCACGGCGTCACGGTTCTCGGTGACATGCACGAGCATCATCACGTCGGTGCGCCCGGCAGCGTCGTCCTCGTCACCGTATTCGGTGTTGCCGGAGCCCTCACGAGTGTCCGAGCCCATGACCAGGATGTCCAAGGGGCCCTCGCCCACGGTGGAGGACCCGTCCGAGAGGTTGAGGGGGCTGCTGTCCAAGTTGCTACTGAGCCGCAGGGCAGCCACTCCCCCGATCCCGAGAACCGCAATGAGCCCGAAGACGGCCAGAATGGCGGCGATCCGGCGTGCCGAGGGCCTGTGATCACGGGAACGGTGGTGCCTGCCCGTTTGCTTCAGGTTGATGCGTTCGAACTCGTGATCCTCATGCAGAGACTGCTGGTGGGTGAGCTTGTGCCGGGGCGCAGGTTCACGTGACGTGTGGGTTGCACGACCGTGTGTGCTGCCTGATTCCACCGAATGTTTCTCCTGCGTCGCTACATGATGATGCGGGTTTGGACCCCGGAAATGCTATGGGCCTTTTCCTAAACCCACCTGAGAACGTGACGGGTCGTCAGAACCCCAGCCGGGACAGCTGCTTGGGGTCGCGTTGCCATTCCTTGGCGACCTTCACATGCAGATCCAGGTACACCTTGGTCCCCAGGAGCGCTTCGATCTGGGTGCGGGCCTTGGTGCCGATCTCCCGTAACCGTGATCCCCCCTTGCCGATCACAATGGCCTTTTGCGAGGGCCGTTCCACGAACAAGCTCGCGTGCACGTCCAGCATGGGGTTGTTGGCGGGGCGGCCTTCGCGTTCGGTCGCTTCGTCGACGACCACGGCCAGCGAGTGCGGCAGTTCGTCCCGGACGCCTTCCAGGGCGGCCTCGCGGATGAGTTCGGCCATCATGGTGATTTCCGGTTCGTCCGTGAGCTCGCCGTCCGGGTACAACGCCGGGGACTCGGGCATGAGGCTCACGAGTAGCGCCGCGAGTTCCTCGACCTGGAAGCCGTCCTTGGCACTCACGGGAATCACGTCGCTCCACCCGGCGTCGGACTGGTCCGCACGCGGTTTTTCGTTGCCGGGGACGGCGTTCGACGACGCCGCGCGGCGGCGTCGGCGTTGCTCGCGCTGGGCCTGTTCTTGGGCCATGACCTCGCGGCCGAGTTCGGTGACCGCCACGAGCTGCTCGGCGAGCCGGTCGCGGGGCACGGAATCCGCCTTGGTGACAATGGCAACCACGGGGTTGCGTCCGGCTGCGGCGGCGACCTGCTGGGCGATGTACCGGTCACCCGGGCCGACCTTCTGGTCCGCCGGGATACACAGCCCGATCACGTCCACCTCGCCCAGGGTCTCGGCCACCACGTCGTTGAGGCGCTGTCCCAGCAGGGTGCGGGGACGGTGGAGCCCGGGAGTGTCCACCAGGATGAGCTGGCCGTCAGCGCGGTGGACGATGCCACGAATTGTGTGACGCGTGGTTTGGGGGCGGTTGGAGGTAATGGCAACCTTGCGCCCCACCAGCGCGTTGGTCAACGTGGACTTTCCCACGTTGGGGCGGCCCACGAACACTGCGAATCCCGCGCGGAATTGCTGTTCGGGGGTGATGTGATGATCCTCAGACATCTCCATGTCCTTTCGCAAAGCGTTGGGCGGGGGCTACTTCATGGTTTCGACGGGTGCGTCGCGCCCCAGGAACTCCTCCAGCAATCCCCGCTGCAGGGTGAACATGGCTTCTCGCTCGGTGTCTTCCACGTGGTCGTGTCCGAGCAGGTGCAGCATGCCGTGAACGGTGAGCAGGCATAGCTCGTCCTGCGTGCTGTGGCCGGCCGCCTCCGACTGGCGCTGAGCCACGGGCGGGCACAGCACGATGTCGCCCAGCACCCCCAGGCTCGGTTCGGTCACCGTGCCGGCGCGCAGTTCGTCCATGGGGAAGGACATCACGTCGGTGGGCCCGGGCAGATCCAGCCACTGCATGTGCAACTCGGCCATATGATCCTCATCGACCACCGAGATGGACAGTTCGGTGTCCGGGTGGATGTGCCAGCGCGCGAAGGCGAGGTCTGCCAACGCCGTTAGTTGGTCGGGATCCACCGCGCGGTAGGACTCGGGGAAGGTTGCTTGTTCTTCCGGGGTTTCCCACGGTGTGTCGATCGAGACGCTCATGAGGGCTCTTGACCGGGTTCGGCCGTGGTCGAGGCGGCCGCACGGCGCTCGTCCTTGCGGCGGCGCCTTTCGTTGCGGTGCCGATTAGTGGTGTCGAACTGCTCGTAGGCGGAGACGATCTCGCCCACCAGCTCATGTCGAACCACATCTTGGGCGGTGAGCTCACAGAACGCGATGTCGTCGATGTTCTGGAGCACGTGCTGAACCTGGCGCAGGCCCGATGACGTGCTGCCGGGGAGGTCTACCTGGGTGACGTCACCGGTGACCACAATGCGCGATCCGAACCCCAGGCGCGTGAGGAACATCTTCATTTGCTCCGGCGTGGTGTTCTGGGCTTCGTCCAGGATCACGAACGCGTCATTGAGAGTGCGCCCGCGCATGTAGGCCAGCGGGGCCACTTCAATGGTGCCCGCCTCCATGAGACGGGGGATGGACTCGGGGTCCATCATGTCGTGCAGCGCATCGTAGAGCGGGCGCAGGTAGGGGTCGATCTTGTCGTTGAGCGATCCCGGCAAGAAACCCAATCGCTCTCCGGCCTCCACCGCGGGCCGGGTGAGGATGATGCGATTGACCTCTTTCGCCTGCAGGGCTCGGACGGCCTTGGCCATGGCCAGGTAGGTTTTACCGGTGCCGGCCGGACCCACACCGAAGACCACGGTGTGCTCGTCAATGGCGTCCACGTAGTGCTTCTGGTTGACGGTCTTGGGTCGGATGGTCTTACCGCGGGTGGACAGGATACTCGTGGCCAACGCGCTGGCGGGGCGCATGCCCTCGGCTTCGCGGAGCATACGGGTCACGCGCATCACGGTCCGTTCTGTGATGTCGGTACCGCGCTGGGCAAGCACCACGAGCTCTTCGAGCAGGGCCGCGGCCGAACGGGTGTCCTGCACGGGCCCGTCCAAGGCCACGTCCATGTCACGCACGGTGATACGCACCGTCGGATAATTCTGTTCCAGCAGGCGCAGGGAGGCGTCCGCCTGACCCAGGGCGCGCAGGGCGGTGTCCCGGTCGGGCAGGTGCACCACAACACGGGTGTGGCCTTCGTGGTCTTGGGGTTCAAGTTCGTCCCCGAATACGTGATCAGTCATTGGGGTCCAGCCTACCGCTCGTTATGTTGCAGGTTGATAACGGTTTCGCCCAGGACGCACTTCCGGGTTCATTGAGACCTGTACCTGTGGGTATCTTTGGCCACCGGTACTCATCACGGACGCTCCTCCCCGACCACAATCCGTCCGTGCAGACATCCACGACAGCTCTACCGGGACGGTGAACACATGGACTCACGGCATAACCATGCCCGCAGGGCCGTCCCCGTCATCTCAGCGGGGCTTGCCGTAGTTCTGAGCCTCGCCGCGTGCGGGTCAGCTGCGGACCGCGCCACCAATGCCTCGAGCACCGCCCCCAGAATCGCCTCCGCCCCCGTGAGCACGGACGATGTGTACGGGGGCGTGGCAACCGAACAGACGCCGGTGTACTGGGCCGGATCCGATGAACAGTCGGGCTACCTCTTCCGTGAATTCCGCACCGCTTCCACGGCGGACACCGCGGACCCCGTCGCGGAGGCGGTGATCATGATGACCAGTCAGGAACCGCTGGACCCGGATTACCGGTCCCTGTGGTCGGCCGTGAAGTCCGTGGGCACCTCCGTCTCACCGGACGGCACCATCACCGTTGATCTGCCCGCGACCGCGTTCGCCAGTCAGTTCTCCGCCGACGAGGCCGAGCTGGCCCTTCAGCAACTGGTGTACACCGTGTCCGCGGCCGCCGTCACCGCGGGGCTGCTCGATGCGGACACCGCCAAGGAGGTCCGGGTTCTGGTGGATGGCCAGTCCGATTACAAGGCCTTCGGCTCGGTGGATTTGAAGGATCCCATCTCCCGGGATGCGTCCAAGGCAGCCCCGGTGTGGTTGATCGATCCGCAAACGGGGACCGAATCCGGCTCACCACTGACCATGTTCGGGCGGGTGCTTCCGGAATTCACGTCCGCGCAATGGGAAGTGATACCCGTTGACGGTGATACGGCCGTGAAGTCCGGTGAGATCGCGGGGCCGCAGGAAACCCCCGCTTCCGCCGCGGCTACGGAATTCCGGGTCCCCGTGGAGGTTCCCGCCGGTGACTACACGGTGCGCGTGACCGGTAGCAACGAGGACGGCGAGCAGATCATCGATGACCATACGGTCACCGTCGTGGCCGACTGAGCCGCCGTCGATTAACTCCACCGGCCGGTCATTGCGCACAACGCCGCAAGGGCCGCGGGTCCGGCGGTCGACGCACGCACCACCTCATGGCCCAGCTTCAGCGCGTGCGCGCCCGCCTCGGTGAATCGTTCACACTCGGAGTCGCTGATGCCGCCCTCGGGCCCCACGATCAACCCGATGGATCTCGCGGCGGTGAGTTCCTCGGTCCGCAGGGCCCCCCAGGAGACCTCCGCCGTCTCGTGCAACACGAACCAGCGCGTCTCGGGGGTGCTTTGAATCAGTGTGGCGAGACCGGTGGAGTTCACGTGGTCTCCGAGCTCGGGCCAGTGGGCACGCCGGGACTGCTTGGCCGCAGCGGTCAGCGTGGATTGCCACTTACCCAGCGTTTTGGCGGCCCGCTCCGCCTTGAGTCGCACAATGCTGCGATCCGCCTGCCACGGAATCACCCTGTCCACGCCGAGCTCCGTGGCGCTTTCGGCCGCTTGCAGATCCCGATCCCCCTTGGCCAGGGCCTGAACCAGGATGAATTGGGTGGCCGGGGCGGGTTCGTGGGCCACGGCGGCCACCCGCACCGTCATCGCGTCCTTCTCACCGCGCAGGAATTCGCAGGCCACACGGGTGCCGACACCGTCCACCAGCTCGAGGGACTCCCCGGCTCGCAACCTGCGCACGGTCACGGCGTGGCGGGCCTCCGGGCCGGTGAGGTGGAATTGCTCACCGGCGGTTGCCGCGCTCAGTTCATCGCGATCGGCATAAAAGACCGGGTCCGTCACAGATCGTTGAACCGGTCCTTGAGCCGGGAGAAGAACCCGCCGGAGGAGGGCGCGTTCACGGTGGTGGCGTCCGAACGGCGTTCGCTGCGCAATTGCGCCAGCTGTTCGAGCAGCTCACGCTGTTCGGAAGTGAGGTCCTGAGGGGTTTCCACCTCGATATGAACCTGCAGATCGCCGCGGCCCTTACCGCGCAAGTGGGTGACGCCCAGATTCTCAATGGTCACGGTGGCACCGGATTGGGTGCCCGCGGCGACGTCGACGTCGCGCTCGCCGTCGAACGTGTCCAACTGGACCGTGGTGCCCAACGCGGCCGAGGTCATGGGAATGCGCATCCGCGCGTGCAGGTCGTCACCTTCGCGGTGGAAGGTGGGGTCCGGATCGACCTTGAGTTCCACGTAGAGGTCGCCGTTGGGTCCGCCGGCGGTGCCGGCCTCGCCCTGACCCGACAGTCGGATCCGGTTGCCGGACTGGACTCCGGCGGGAATCTTGATGGTGAGCGGGCGGCGGTCGCGCACGCGCCCCTCGCCGTAACACTCGTGGCAGGGGTTCTCGATCACGGTGCCGAATCCATTACACGTGGCACACGGTGCCTGGGTGGTGACCACGCCCAGGATGGACTGCTTCTGGTATTGCATGTGCCCGGACCCGCGGCACATGGAGCAGGTGGTGGGGCTGGTGCCGGGTTGGCAGCACGAGCCCTGACAGGTGGGGCAGACGACCGCGGTGTCCACGGTGATGTCTTTTTCGACACCGAACACGGCGTCCTTGAGGGACACGCGCACATTGATGAGCGCGTCCTGTCCCTGCCGGGTGCGGGATTGGGGGCCGCGCTGGCCCGCGGCGCCCGCGCCCTGGAAGAACGTCTCGAAGATGTCCGCGAACCCGAAGCCGGAGCCGGGGAAGCCCCCGCCGAAGCCGGTGTCGGTTCCGTTCTCGTTCCCGGTGGCGTCGTACACGCGTCGTTTCTCGGGGTCCGCCAGGACGTCGTTCGCGTGGGAGACGCGCTTGAACTCTTCGGCGGCCTCCGGGGAGGGATTCACGTCCGGGTGCAGTTTGCGTGCCTTCTTGCGGTAGGCGCGCTTGATCTCTTCCGGGCTGGCATCCCGGGTCACGCCCAGGGTTTCGTAGTGATCGCTCACGATGGAATCGATTCTTCTTTCGTCAGTGTGTAGTACTCAACGCGGATGGGGAACGCTGCCACGGCGGACGCGGCTACTACTCCCCCAGCGTGTGGGACAAATAGCGGGCCACGGCTCGCACCGCGGCCATGGTGGAGGGGTAGTCCATGCGGGTGGGGCCGACCACTCCCAGTTTGGACACGGACTGCGGGCCGTAGCCGGTAGCCACCACGGACGTTTCCGCCAGCGGGTCATCCGTGCTGTCCGAGCCGATCCGCACGGCCACACCGCGGGCGTCCTGTTGCATCTCTGACAACAATCGCAGCATGACCACTTGTTCCTCAAGTGCTTCGAGGACTGGGCCGATACTGAGAGCAAAGTCACCGCTGAAGCGGGCCAGGTTGGCCGTTCCGGCCATGACCAGTCTGTGGTCCTCCGACGTCGCCGCCAGGGCCCCGAGTGCCTCCGCCACCGCGGTGCCCGCCTCGAGCAGTTCCGCGGGCAGGCGTTGGGCCGTCCCGGAGGCCGCGGTCGGGACATCCCGCAGTGGCCGTCCGACCACGCCCGCAAGAACCCGCGCCCGCAGCTCCATGAGCTCGTGCTCGGGGAGCGGGCGATGCAAGTCCACGATCCGCTGCAGCACCCTGCCGGAGGTGGGGATGAACACCACGAGCAACGAGGTGCCGCCCACGTCCACGAGTTCCACGTGGCGCACGGTGGTACCGGATGCCGCGGGGTACTGGATGAGCGCCACCTGATGGGTCAGTTGCGTAAGAATGCGCGCGGTCCGTTCCATGGCGTCGTCAAGATCGTTCGCACCGTCCAAGAAGGATCGAATCGCTCGTAGTTGGGGCGATGTCAACGGCCGGAGGGAGGCAATCTGGTCCACGAAAGCGCGGTACCCCTTGTCCGTGGGGATGCGGCCCGAGCTGGTGTGCGGGGCCACGATCAGCCCCTCTTCCTCCAACGCGGCCATGTCATTGCGGACCGTGGCGGAGGAAACGCTCAACCGATGCCGTTCCACGAGCGCTTTGGATCCCACGGGCTCCCGCGAATGGACGTAGTCCTCAACGATTGCCCGCAGAATTTCGGCTCTGCGCGGTTGGCTCACTCGCTTCACCTCCCCGGCATGGACTGGCTTCAGACATGAATCGGAACAGTGACTGTTCCTGGCACTCAATGGTAGACAGTGCTAATTCCTCCCAGTGTACCTCCGAGCAGCTCCCGCGCCATTTGGTACGCTCGCGGCTGATCATCCATCCCACACGTGAGGACAGCGCATCGTGACAGCATCCGGTTGGAACTGGGGCCCGCAGGATCTCAGTAGCGCCTCCGTTGCCCGCACCGGCCCCGTGGCACGAAACACCGCCCTGGAACCGGGCATGGTCCTGGAGGATGCGCAGACCGGTTGGGTGGGTGCCGCGGTCAGCCTGGAAACCATTGGTGGCATGCGCGTGGTGGGTTTGGAGGATCGGCGTGGCAGGATCAAGACGTTCCCGCTGGGCCCGGGTTTTCTCCTGGACGGTGAACCGATCACACTGGGCCCGCCCGCTCGGAAGACCGGCCCCCGGAAGCCCGCCCGCACCCGATCAGGCTCGGTGGCTGTGGAGGGCCTGCGCGCCAGTGTGGCCAAGGAGTCCCGCGTCTGGGTGGAGGGCTATCACGACGCCGAACTGGTCGCCAAAGTCTGGGGACATGACCTGGCGGTGGAGGGCATCGTGGTGGAACCGCTCCACGGCATCGATGACCTGCCGACCGCGGTCCGCGAGTTCAACCCCGGTCCCCAACGGCGGCTGGGCATTCTCGTGGATCATCTGGTCACCGGCTCCAAGGAATCCAAGATCGCCGCGGACGCGCTGCGCGTACCCGGTGCGCGGGACAATGTCCTGGTGCTGGGCCATCCGTACGTGGATATCTGGCAGGCCGTGAAGCCGTCGGTCCTGGGTGTGGACGAGTGGCCGGTGATCCCACGCGGTATCGACTGGAAAACTGGTATGGCCAAGGCACTCGGGCTGCCCCACAAGACACCCGCGGACATCGGTCAGGCCTGGCAGTCGATCCTGGCCCGGGTGGATTCCTATGCGGATTTGGAACCGTCGCTGCTGGGGCGGGTCGAAGAACTCATCGACTTCCTGACGGCCCCCCCAGTAACGTCCGCACCACCCCGCAATTGCGGGGCCGACCGGTCCGTCGCTCATAGTGGCGCGACTAACACCGGCGTCTCAGCTCCGGGCCAGCATCGAGACCCTAGAATGGCGTGAAGAGTTTCAGCGCAGTGAAACTTGGCACCACGGGCTCGTGGCCCCGAAAAGGAATATGTAGTGGTTGATCACCCCCCCACACGAACCGGTTCGCGACCGGTCTCCGCAAACACTCCCCCGTTCGAGCGTATTTCCGCGCGGGCGGAGCCCTTGGACATCTCCCAGGACAAGCAGTTCGCCACCCTCGCGCACCTGGGCGGTGTGGCCGGGGCACTGCCCAGTTATCTGATTAACCGCGCTCTGGGCGATCGCGGTCCGTTCACCCGCCAGGAGTCCCGAGAGGCCCTCAACTTCTCCTTGTTGCCCACCGTGGTCATCCTGGTGGGCATCGGCCTGTCCGTGATTCCCGTGATCGGTTGGGTCTTCGCACTGATCGCCTCCCTCACCTGGGTGGTGCTGGCCGCGCAATCAGTGGTCGCGGGCATCAAGGTCAATCAGGGCGAGCCCTACCAGTACCGCGGCAACACGCACTTGTTCGACAAACTGCAGGCCAATCGCGCGGCCAGGGCCTGAACGGCTCCTCAGCTACGACGACGCCGCCGCGTCCGGGGGGATCCTGGCGCGGCGGCTTTCGTCTGTCTTCCGTTCTAGGCGGCAACGATCACCAGTCGAGAAGGCGACGTGTCACGGCGTCGGCCATGAGACGACCCTGATCTGTGAGGATCACGTGCCCGCCGACAGCGGCGGGGCCGTCCACCCAGCCGTCGAGAATGAGCCCGGCCACGGCGGTGCGTCCCTCGGGGCGCAGGCTGCGTGTTTCGAGTCCTTCCCGGATGCGGATGCCCAGCATCACGTGCTCAAGATACTGCGTGTCCTGGTTCAGGCTCTCCCGCCCCACGGCCGGTGAAAGACCCTCACGGATTTTGTTCGTGTAGGGCAACGGGTGCTTGATGTTCCACCAGCGAACACCGTCCATGTGGGAGTGGGCGCCCGGGCCGATCCCCCACCAATCCTGATTGCGCCAATAGGCAATGTTGTGGGCGCTGCGGTTCTGTTCGGCACTGCGACCCTGGGCCGCGCGGGACCAGTTGGAGACCTCGTACCAGTCGAACCCGGCCTCGCGCAGCAGAGCGTCGGCCAGGATGTACTTCTCCGCCTGATCATCAGGATCCACCTCGGGGACCTCGCCGCGTCTGATCTGGGCGGCGAGTTTGGTGCCGTCCTCGATGATCAGCGAATACGCGGAGATGTGATCGGACTCCAAGTCCAGGGCGGTTTCCACGGAACGCCTCCAATCGCGCACGGACTCCCCCGGTGTGCCGTAAATCAGGTCCACGCTGACCGACAGTCCCGCTTTCCGGGCACCGGCCACCGCGAGCGGCACATTGGCGGGGGTGTGGGTGCGCTCCAGCACCTTGAGCACGTGGGGTACGGCGGATTGCATGCCGAAGGACACACGGTTCACACCCGCCTGCGCCAGAATCTCGAACGTGCGGTCCGTCACTGAATCCGGGTTGGCCTCCACCGTGATCTCCGCGTCCGGAGCCAGTCCGAAACTCTCCCGTGCTTGCTGCAAGACATCCGCGAGGTTCTCGGCCGGGAGCAGCGTGGGTGTGCCGCCGCCGAAGAACACGCTGTGCAGCGGGCGCGGTGACGCTCCGGCGGCGTCGAGAACGGAACGGCCGAAGCGGACCTCCGCGGCGGCGTCGTGATGGTAATCGTCACGGGACACGTCCGGGCCCAGCTGGGACATCGTGTACGTGTTGAAGTCGCAGTAGCCGCAGCGCACGGCGCAGAACGGGACGTGCACGTACAGGCTCAGCGTGCGCTGATTAGCCCGGGCCACCGCACTCGAGGGGAGGGACCCGTCAGCGGGAGCCGGGTCCCCTTCGGGCTGAGCGGGCATTACTTCTTCTTGTCCTTGCCCGATTCTTCGTCGGAGGACAGCGCGGCCACAAAGGCCTCCTGGGGGACCTCCACGCGGCCCACCATCTTCATGCGCTTCTTACCCTCCTTCTGCTTCTCGAGCAGCTTGCGCTTGCGGGAGATGTCACCGCCGTAGCACTTGGACAGCACGTCCTTGCGGATCGCGCGAATGTTCTCGCGGGCAATGATGCGCGAGCCGATGGCCGCCTGGATGGGCACCTCGTACTGCTGACGAGGGATCAAGTTCTTGAGCTTGCCGGTCATCACCACGCCGTACGAGTAGGCCTTGTCCTTGTGGGTGATGGCGCTGAATGCGTCCACCTGTTCGCCCTGCAGCAGGATGTCCACCTTGACCAGGTCCGCGGCCTGTTCGCCGTCCGCCTTCCAGTCCAGGGACGCGTAACCGCGGGTCTTGGACTTGAGCAGATCGAAGAAGTCGAACACGATTTCCGCCAGCGGCAGGCGGTAGCGCAGTTCCACGCGGTCCTCCGAGAGGTAATCCATGCCCTTCATTTCACCGCGCTTGGACTGGCACAGCTCCATGACTGCGCCGATGAACTCCGAGGGCACGAGCACGGTGGCCGAGACCATGGGTTCACGGATCTCGTTGATGCGACCCTCGGGGAACTCGGACGGGTTGGTCACCTCGGTCTCCGAGTTGTCCTCGAGCGTCACGTTGTAGGACACCGAGGGCGCGGTGGAGATCAGGTCCAGGTTGAACTCCCGTTCCAACCTGTCGCGGGTGATTTCCAAGTGCAACAGGCCTAGGAAACCGCAGCGGAAACCGAAGCCCAGCGCGGTGGAGGTTTCGGGTTCATAGACCAGAGCGGCGTCGTTGAGCTGGAGCTTCTCGAGCGCGTCGCGCAGCACGGGGTAGTCCGAACCCTCGACCGGGAACAGGCCGGAGAAAACCATGGGCTTGGGGTCCTCGTAACCACCCAGGGACTCCTCGGCCGGCTTGGTGTGCGAGGTGACTGTATCGCCCACACGGGATTGGCGGACGTCCTTCACACCGGTGATCAGGTAACCGACCTCGCCCACGCTCAGCCCCTCGGACGGAATGGGCTCGGGGGAAATCACGCCGATCTCCAGCATCTCGTGGGCCGCGCCCGTGGACATCATACGGATGCGTTCGCGCGGTTTGAGGGTGCCGTCCACCACGCGCACGTACGTGACCACACCGCGGTAGGTGTCGTACACGGAGTCGAAAATCATGGCGCGTGAGGGGGCGTCCTTGACGCCCTGGGGCGAGGGGACGTCCCGGACGATTTTGTCCAGGAGTGCTTCCACGCCCACGCCGGTCTTGCCGGAGACGCGCAGCACCTCATCCGGTTCCACGCCGATCAGGTTCGCCAGTTCGTCAGCGTACTTGTCCGGCTGGGCCGCGGGCAGGTCGATCTTGTTGAGCACGGGAATGATGGTGAGGTCGTTCTCGAGCGCCAGGTAGAGGTTGGCCAGCGTCTGGGCTTCGATGCCCTGGGCGGCGTCCACCAGCAGGAGGGTGGCCTCACAAGCGGCCAACGAACGGGAGACCTCGTACGTGAAGTCCACGTGTCCCGGGGTGTCAATCATGTTCAGGGCGTAATCGGTGCCGTCCACGTTCCACGGCATACGCACGGCCTGAGACTTGATGGTGATGCCGCGTTCGCGCTCGATGTCCATGCGGTCCAGGTACTGGGCCTTCATTTGCCGCGGGGTCACAACCCCGGTGGCCTGCAACATGCGGTCCGCCAGCGTGGACTTGCCGTGGTCGATGTGGGCGATGATGCAGAAATTTCTGAGCACCGAGGGGTCGGTCGAGGCGGGTGCCGGTGGGTTGACGGCCAACGGTGACACAGGCGGTCCTTTCGTTCTCAGGATGACTCCCCAGTTTCCCACGTTCCGTGCGGATGGGCGAACCGGGGGTGCGCAACTCACACAGGGTGGGCCGCGGGCCGCCAGTAGACTCGGGGGCATGGCAGATTTCATGCGCCTCGCGCGCCAGGGCCTTCGCGCCTACCGCATGTACAAACGAGTGTCCGGTTCCATGCAGGGCAACCGCGGCCAGGGCTCGCGCCCGGACATGGACCAGCGGCCGACGCCGCAGCAGGGCCAGTACCCGGTGTCCACCTCGCAACCCCCGGCGGGCGGCAGGCTGTCCAAGCCCTACCTCGGTGACTGGACCGGCCCCGTGAATCCGCAGTACAACCCCCGTCCGGACGGTCGCCCGGATCCCGGTGAGGTGGTCTGGACCTGGGTGCCGTTCCAGGAGGATCACACCCAGGGCAAGGACCGGCCGGTGTTGATCGTGGACCGCGCCGGTGACTACCTGCTGTGCCTCATGCTCACGTCCAAGGACCACGACCACGCGTCCTACAACGATCCGGACTTCGTGGACGTCGGAACCGGACCGTGGGATCGTCAGGGCCGACCCTCGGAAGCACGCCTCAACCGCGTGATCCCCGTGCTGGCCGCCGATATCCGCCGCGAAGGTGCCGTCCTGGACCGCCACCACTTCGACGCCGTGACCCGAGAACTCGGGAACCGGCGCTGACCACGCTGATCTGATAAGCTTTATCGCTGTGTGTCCGCGCTGGTCGTCGGGCACAGCGGATGGTTGCCACCGAGCATCCCCACTCTCACACTCAGTCGATGATCATCCGTGAGCCCTCACTGACCGAAATTCCATGAACAGTTTTAGGAGTTATACGTGGCCAACATCAAGTCGCAGAAGAAGCGCAACCTGACCAATGAGAAGGCTCGCCTGCGCAACAACGCTTACAAGTCCGAGCTGAAGACCCTGATCCGCAAGGTCACCGACGCCATTGGCGCATCTGACAAGGACGCCGCCGAGTCGAACCTGCGCATCGTGTCCCGCAAGCTGGACAAGGCCGTCTCCAAGGGTGTTCTGCACAAGAACACCGCGGCCAATAAGAAGTCCGGCCTGGCCAAGAAGGTCTCCAAGATCTGAATCGGTCTCAGCTGATAGCTTGAGAGCCCGGTACCGCGAGGTACCGGGCTCTTGCTGTATTCGCCGCCGGTGACGACTCCAGAGGTCGACGGAGTTCACGCGCGCCGAACAAGAGCACAACGGCCCGGGCGCCGCCCCGGGCTCAGTGCCTGCCGTGCGTAGCGATGACGGTAATGGCGCGCTCCACCGCGTAGTACGGGGTGCGGGACTCCCCCTTGACCTGAGCATCGGCGTGGGCAATGGCCTTGAGCGCCTCGCTCACGTGCCCCGGCGTGAATCGGCGAGCCTCGTTCTGGGCTCGCTCCACCTGCCACGGCGCGGCGCCGACATCTCTCGCCACACTTCCCGTGCTCCCCCGGGACCCGGCTACGAGCGCGATCAGCCGCAGCTTGGCACCCAGCGCCGCCACCATGGGAACCGGGTCCACACCCACGTCCACGGCCTGGCGCCAGAGTTTGAGGGCCTGATCCGCGTTACCGGCCACGGCGGCGTCCGCCACACGGAACGCCGTGACCTCAACCCGTCCGCCGTAGTACTTCTCCACCAGGTCGTGATCCACGGTGGTGGGCCCGTCGGAGATCAGCTGGGCGCATGCCGCGGCCAGTTCCGCGGTGCTGGTGCCCACCGCCGCGGCAAGCGCGCGGGCGGCGTCCGGCTCGATGCGTTTTCCGTGCTGCTTGAACTCGGCCAGGATGAACGCGGACTTGTCCCGGTCCGACTTCAGGGGCGCACAGTCCACCACGACCGCCGTCTCCTTGAGGGCATCGAGCAGTTTCTTGCCGCGGTTGCCGCCGCCGTGTTCCCACAGCACCGTGACCTCCGGGTCCGGTGACGTCACGTACGCGAGCGCGTCCGTCAGAAGGTTTTCGTTCATGCTCGCCAGGTCGGTGACGCACACGAGCTTGGGTTCGTCGAACAATGACGGGCTGGTGACCACGGCCAGCTGTCCCGGGGCGTAGTCCGCCGCGGACATGAGCGTGACCTCGCACGTACCGCGTGTCTCACGAATCTGGTCGCGTAGTGACTCTCGGACCCGCTGAATCAGGTATTCGTCCGAGCCCGTGGCCAGGACGAGCGGTTGGGGCGCGGCATCCCGCCAGGAGGTGCCCGCGTTCGACGGCGCGGATCGGCGCGCGGCTGCCATGGCTCCTCCTCGGTGCACGATCACGCGTGCGACGGCAATGGTGATGGTCGTGAATGGTTCCGGTGACCCATGCTAGTGCTCCGGGCCGACACGCATGCGGTGCCGGCCCGGATGTAGACACGGAAGACCCTAATCGACCGGGAGGTTTGCGAAGGCCTGCTTGGTGTTGTTGTACCAGTCCATGGACTTCTTCGGGTGAAGCCATCGGCCCTTAATGTCCTTGCGGGCAGGTTCGTGCGCGGTGTCACCGGCGGCAACAGCGTCTTTCAAGTGCTGATCCTGTTGGTGAATGATGTCATCCGCTGTCTCGCCGTGGAACTCCTGCGTGCACGGACCGCCCAACTGGCTGCAGGTCATGGTTTTCATGGTGTTTCCTCCTTGATCGCGGGGCCGTGTTGCCCTCACTCGTTTGACGACCGAGGACGCCAAAGTGTGACGGGTTCTTTTCAGCGGACCTCATTGTTGCGACGACGCCGCAGTTCCACGGACAGCAACTGGGCCTCGGCCCGGAACTCGATCCGAGTGATACGGCCATGCTCGATCGTGAAATCGAAGGCCACACGCGCTGCGCCCCTGTCGAACCACGCGGCGCCGGGGCGCCCAGCCACGAATACCGGAAGCGCGGAAGCCGCCCCGCCGTTGAAGAAATTCGCAACCGAGGTGCGCCCCTCGATTCTGGACGGCGTTCCGATCTCGACCGCGGCGGCGTCCCCAACGACCACGACGTCGGACGCCAACAGGTCGATGAGACGATCGAGGAGACCCGTGCGCGCTGCCAAGAGGAACGCGTCCACGATTTCCCAGTCGGCGAGTTGTTCTTCCGCATCGGCCGGGCCCACTTTCGAACGCGCTCTTGCCGCCAGCTGGCGGGCCGCGGCGGGAGTGGTTTCCAGAATGTGGGCAATACGGTGGAATTCGAACCCGAAACTCTCGTGGAGGACGAATGCGATTCGTTCTTTCGGAGAGAGTCGATCCATAACGTGGTGTAGAGCGTTCGCCACACTGTCCGCCAGCACCGCTTGTTCCGCGGGATCGGACGACGTATCAGGGCCCTCGGACTGCCCGCTGGGCACGGGAGTTCTGGCCTTCAAACGATCCAGACAGAGCCGCACCGTGACGGTGGTCAACCAGGCCGGAAGATTGTCGATCTGAGCGCTGTTCGTGTGCAGCCGCAACCACGCACGTTGGGCGATGTCCTCGGCTTCGCTCGGGTCCCCGAGCATCCTGGCCGCGAGGTTGACGAGACGTGAGCGCTCGGCAATGAACTCTTCGGTCTGACCCACGCTGTCCTTTCGGGAATGCACTCGAGGGTGCCACGGCCGGACGACCGGGCGGCCCCCGCAACGGCCACTCCGTGCGACACCGACAGTTTATCGGCGACGCTGGCCCTCGGAAGCGCACGCGCACCGTGAAGTGCGAGCTGGCCGGGGTGCCGCCACGGCTGCCACTCGTTCAGGGTGCTCCGTCACCGCGTGGAGACGGAGATGCGCGAGCCGTCCCTACGGATCCAGAGCGAGCCGTGCTGATCGGTCCGGGCCACGGCGGCTCCACGGTCGTGGAGCGCCTGCGTGATGGCCGGGTGCGGATGCCCGTACGTGTTGTCCTCTCCCACCGAGATGACCGCGAGCGCGGGGTCCACCGCGTCGATGAGTCTGGTTCCGCCGTTGCGGGCGCCGTGGTGGGAGACCTTGAGGATGTCGGTCTTGAGGGCGCTGGCGTCCGGTTGGCCGCGGATGAGCCGGTTGGCGCCGTCCTCCTCGAGGTCACCGGCCGAGAGCCACGTGGTGGTTCCGTGTTCTCCCCGCACGGTGATGCGCAGTACCAGAGATGCGTTGTTCTCGTCCTCGGAGCTCGGGACGGTTCGTCGTGGCGCACGTGCCGGGGATGGTGGTGCGGGTCCCAGGACCGTCACCGTGGTGGATCCCAGCTCCAGGGTGTCCCCGGGTCGGGGTAGGTGGGCGCGGTCGGCGAAGTCCTGAGCCGACTCCGGAAGATCACCGGATGCCGACGAGTACCACACGCGATCCACGGGGATGTCCCCGGTCAGGGCTTCGAGACCGGCCGTGTGGTCCGCGTGGTCGTGACTGAGGATCACGGCGTCCAGGTGCTCGACTTCGGCCTGACGCAGGCACGCGCCGAGGGCTCGCGGCTCCGGCCCGGCATCCACCAATACGGCGCTGTGCTCGCCGGTCCGGTGCAGAACGGCGTCTCCCTGGCCCACGTCGCAGACCACCGAGTCCCAGTCCGGTGCCGGGCGCAGCCACCAGATCAACCCCTGGCCGAGCAGCACCAGGGTGGTGACGGAGGCGAGGATCGCGAGCGCGCGGCGGCGTCGGCGGCGTTGTGCTGCGCGCCGTCGCCACACGGGATCGGGCACGGGGGCCGGGGCGGGCGTGACGAGCACGGACCCGTACGTATCGGTGGGTCGCTGACACCGGGCGTCCAGCCAATGCAATCCTGCGCCGGCGGTGACACTGATGGCCGCGAGCAGGACAATGCCCCGGATGCCCGGCGGCCACGGTGTGAGTGCGCCCGGCAGGCCCGCGAAGGAGGTGGCGATCCAGGCCACGCCGCGCGCCGGTACGGCGGCCACCGTGAGGGGCAGTTGGGCGGCGCGTTCCCACGCGCCGGTGACCGGTTCGGCGTCCAGGGCGGGGATCAGGAGAAGTGCGGGCATAAGCACCCTGGGCAGGACCAGGACGCAGACGGCGATGAGCCCGGCCACGGTGACCACGGGCACCAGCAGCGTGGCCGCCAGGTTGGCCGGAAGCGAGTACGTGGGCAGCGCCGGGTTGAGCAGCAGGAGCACGGGTCCGCACCACAGCTGAGCCACGAACGGGATGGCGATGCACAGCGCAACCGGCGCCGGCAGCTTCAGCGCCACGAGGCGCGCGACGGCGCGGCCGCTCACCACGATCCCCGCGGTCGCCAGCACCGACAGGATGAACCCGAAGTCGATGGCCAACCCCGGCGAGACCAACACCAGCGCGATCACCGCCGCGCTCAACGCATTGAGACTCACCCCGGTGCGGCCGCTGAGCATGCTCAGCGCGCCCAGCGCACCCATCACGGAGGCGCGCAGCACGGACGGGTCCGGGCCCACGAGCAGTACGAAGCAGCCCAGCGCGATCAGCCCCGCCACGAGACATACCCGACGCCCCGCCCCCAGGGACAGTGCCGCATACCCGGTCAGGGTCATCACCAGGGCGCAGTTGGAACCGGAGACCGCCGTGAGGTGCGTGAGCCCGGTGGTGCGCAGGTCCTCGGTCAGCGACGCCGAGATGTTCGAGGTATCCCCCACGGTCATACCCGGTACCAGGCCGGCCGCGGCCGCGCCGTGGGACAGACTCAACCGGGCGAGATCGGCGCGGGCTGCCTCCAACAGTCCCGGCTTCCGTTCCGTGTCTCCGGCGGTTTCGGCCACCATGGGTGCGGCCGCCGCTCGCGCGGTCACTCGCGCGGGGGTCGCCGTGTCCGTGAGGGTCACGGTGGCGGTGATGGCCTCACCGTCCGCCAGCTCTGCCCAGCGCGGGTGCGTGGCGAACACGGTGATCTCGGTGTGCTCGGCGTGCCGCCCGACCCGCTGCGTCTGCAGCGCCACCACGGTGCCCTCACCGGTTTCACCGCGATGCGCGAAGGACCGGCTCGAGTACGCGGTGGGCTCACCCGTCACCGTGGCAGTCACGCGGACCGTGGAACCCGGCGGATGCGCGGTCAGGGTGGACCGCGCGGGTTGGGTTGCGTTCCACGCGGTCAACACCGCAGCGGCGGCGCACAAGAACACGACCGCGAGCGCGCCGGCGATCTCGGCGCGGCGCACGGGTGACGCGCGTCGGGCTGCGCCGCGGCTGCTGCGGTGTCGATGCCGGCGGAGTACGAGCAGGAGGGCTCCGGTGGCACCCACGCACGCCAGGCCGGTCCACACGGCGGGCAGCACCCCGGCGGTCAAGACAATGACGGCACACAGCCACACCGTGAGCGCCGACGGGACCAGGCGCAGGTCCCACCGACGGTTCATACTGTGACCAGGGGCAATAACGCCTCGAGCATGGCCGGGCCGATCCCGCTGACGTCATCGAGTTGTTCGGGCGCGGTGAACGGCCCGTGCTCGGCGCGGAAATCGACGATCCGTTGGGCCAGCACCGGCCCCACGCGCGGGAGTTCCTCGAGGTCGGCCACGGCGGCGGTGTTGAGGTTGATCGGCCCGCCCGACGCCGCCGCGCCCGTGCCGGGCTCGCCTCTCGTTTCGCTTCCGCCCGCTCGGGAGCCCGTCTCCCGGGGGACGCCCCGGACCGCTGGCGCCCCCTGCGCCGTGCCCGCCGAATCGCCCGCGGCTTCTGCCTGCGCCGCGGTCTTCTCATTGGGGATCAGCACCTGTTGACCGTCGGTGAGCGGCTGGGCCAGGTTGATGCGTTCGGTGACGGCCGCCCCCGTGAGTCCTCCCGCGGCGTCCACGGCGTCAATGACGCGCGCGCCCGGGGACAGTTGCACCACGCCCGGTTGCTTCACCTCCCCGACCACGTGCACGGTCAGCGCCGCGGACGGGCCCCCGGTGTCGGTCGTGGCCGGGGCGGCGTGAGAGCCCGGACCCGAACCGGGCGCGTCCACCGGCGCTGACGCAGCGCCGGACGCCTCCCCCGCAACCGTGGCCGCCCCCGACGGATCCGCCTCCGCCACGACACTCGACTCAGGATCCGCATCTCCCGGCAGCAGGGACAGGGCAGAGATCCCGCACACCGCCAGGAGCACCACGATCACCACGATGACCGCCGGGCGGGTGAAGAACGCGCGGACCGCCACGGGATGACGATGGTGGGGGCCGTCCTGCTCGCCGGGGCCGTCCACCGCGGTGACATGACCGCCCGGAACCGCCGGTTCCTCGGCGCGCTCGGCCACGCCCTCCAACAACGCCGACAATCGCTCCGTGGCTTGCTGATCCCGTAGTCGGGCCCGTCCCCGATAATTGACCCCGCTCATGCGCCCCAGCCAACCCGGCCGACCGGACCCGGAGAAGCCTCAGGTCACGGCCTGGGGATCACGAAAGCACGCGGAGCCTCATGTCTCCACCGGTGCAGCCCGGATGCCGTGCACAATCGGTCGGCTCGTAGGACCCTCGACGATCGCCGCCTTGGTTCCCAGCCCCACGTGAGCACTCAACACGGCCGGCAACTCGCTCAGGACCAGCTGCGCATCCGGGCGGTACCGGTCCAGTAGCGTCTCCCCGATCTCACGGGCCCCGTGCGGATCGGAGACGTGGTGGATGCACAGCACCGGAGTCTGCACCTCGGCATGCGACAGCGCCTCCCCCGCGAGCGTCATGAAGCGACCGCGGGCCTTCCCCGCCGACACGGGCCGTTCCACGGTCACGATCTTGCCCTCGTGCAGGGACAGCAGCGGTTTGATCTGCAGCATGGTCCCCAGCATCGCCGAGGTCGGATTGATCCGCCCGCCCCGGCGCAGGGTCTCCAGGGAGTTCACCTGGATCAGCACGTGCGCCTCGGCCGAGGCGGCGGTGGCGGCCGCGGCGACGTCGTCGATCCCCCGCCCTGCCAACGCGGCCCGGACCGCCGCGCGGACCCCCAGGCCCTGCCCCAGGCCGGCGCTGCGGGTGTCCACGAGACGGACGGGAATGTCGATGTCCTGGCGTGCTATCCGCGCCGCACCCAGCGTGCCGGACAACTCCGCGGACAGGTGAACGGAGACGATGGCCTCGAAACCGGCGGCCTGGAAGGCTTCGTAACGCTTGCGCAGCTGCCCCGGCGCGGGCCGCGAGGTGGTCACGGGCCGCCCTTCAGCGAGCGCAATGACCAGGGACGAGAGCATGTCCGACTCGTCCTCGGTGTAGAGCTGCCCGCCGATCAACACGGGTAATTCCACGCTCGCGAACGCTCCGGAGGCCTCGAACTCGGCCTGCCACACGCTGGGTAGGGCGGCGGCGTTGTCGGTGACGACCGCGACTTTCGCGCCGGGAACGGGACAGCGCCCGTCCCCCGGCGTGGCACCGGGTGACGGGCGCTGGTGGGAATCTCGGGTCATCACACCACGATATTCACGAGCTTGGGCGCGCGCACGATGACCTTCCGGACCGTGGCGTCGCCGATGTGGCGCTGAACGGTCTCGGAGGCGAGCGCGGCGGTCTCGAGGTCCGCTTCGGTGATGTCCGCGGCGACCTCCAGGCGATCGCGGACCTTGCCCTTGATCTGGACCACGGCGGTGACCGTGTCGTCCACGAGCAGGGCCTGGTCCACCTCGGGCCACGGGGCGAGCACCACGGAATCCTCGTGGCCCAGGGCGTGCCACATGTCCTCGGCGGTGTAGGGCGCCACCAGGGACAGCAGGATGGCCACGGCCTCCACGGCCTCGCGCACGGCGGGATCACCGGCACCGGGACCGCCGTCGATGGCTTTACGCACGGCGTTGACCAGCTCCATGGTGCGGGCGATCACCACGTTGAACTTCCCGGCATCCAGCAGCTGCGTGGCATCCGCAACGGCCCGGTGGGTTACACTGCGCAGCGCTTTGTCACCGGCGGTGACATCCGCATCCGGGCCGACGGTGCTGTCCTGAGCCAACCGCCAGGCGCGGGCCAGGAACTTCTGCGAACCCTGCGGGGACACGTCCGCCCAGTCCACGTCGTCCTCGGGCGGGGAGGCGAACACCATGGTCAGGCGCACCGCGTCCACGCCGAACGCGTCCAACTGCTCGCCCAGGTCCACACCGTTACCCAGCGACTTGGACATCGCCTTGCCACCGTTGAGCACCTGGCCCTGGTTGAGCAGCGCCTTGAACGGTTCCTGGAAACCGATCAGGCCGAAGTCGTAGAGCGCCTTGGTGAAGAACCGGCTGTAGAGCAGGTGCAGAATCGCGTGCTCCACACCGCCCACGTACTGGTCCACGGGCAGCCAGCGGTCCACCTCGTCGCGATTGAACGGTGCGTTCTCGTCCGTGGGTGAAGCGAACCGCAGGTAGTACCAGGATGAATCCACGAACGTGTCCATGGTGTCGGTGTCGCGGGTGGCGGGCCCACCGCACTCGGGGCACGTCACGTTCACCCAGTCCGACGCCGCCGCGAGCGGGGACTGTCCCTTGGGCGAGAGCTCCTCCCCGCGCAGGTTCTCGGGCAGCGTCACGGGCAGTCGGTCCTCGGGGACCGGCACCTCGCCGCAGGCCTGGCAGTGAATGATGGGGATGGGGGCGCCCCAGAACCGCTGGCGGGACAGCAACCAGTCACGCAGGCGGTAATTGATGTGGCGCTCGCCGGTACCCGCCTCGCGCACAATCTCGATGGCTCGGGTGATGGCCTCAGCCTTGGGCAGCCCGTCCAGCGGACCGGAGTTCACCAGCCGGCCGTCACCGGTGGTCGCCACCCCGGACACCGCCGGGTCCTCCTCGCCGGTGTCCACGACCGCGCGCACGGGCAGGTCGAAGGCGCGGGCGAAGTCCAGGTCTCGCTGATCGTGGGCGGGCACGGCCATGATCACGCCGGTGCCGTAATCGGCCAGCACGTAGTCCGCCGCCCACACGGGCAGCTTCTCGCCGTTGAGCGGGTTGATCGCGTACCGGCCCAGGAACACTCCGGTCTTGGTGCGGTCGGTGGCTTGCCGGTCGATGTCGGAGAGCGCCTTGATGTTCTCCCGGTACTTCTCCAAGGCGGCGCGGTGCTCGTCGTCGACGATCTCGGCGGCAATGGGGGCGTCCGCGGCGACCACGCAGAACGTGGCGCCGTAGAGGGTGTCGGGGCGGGTGGTGAACACTGTGACGCTGCGACCGGAGGTGTCCGAGGCATCCGCGCCCTCGGCGGGGACACCCTCGATCACGAAGTTCACGTGCGCGCCCTCGGAACGGCCGATCCAGTTGCGCTGCATGGCCAGCACTCGCTCGGGCCAGTGACCCTCCAACTCCGTCATGTCGTCCAGGAGCCGGTCCGCGTAGTCGGTGATCTTGAAGTACCACTGGTTCAGGGACTTCTTGGTCACCGGGGTGTGGCAACGCTCACACAGCCCGTTGACCACTTGCTCGTTGGCCAGCACGGTCTGGTCCGTGGGGCACCAGTTGACCGGTGAATCCTTCCGGTAGGCCAGGTTGTGCTTGTAGAACTGCAGGAACAGCCACTGGGTCCAGCGGTAGTACTCGGGATCCGAGGTGTGGATCTCCCGCGTCCAGTCCGCGCTGATGGCGTAGCGCTGGAAGGACTTCTTCTGCGTGTCGATGTTGCGGTAGGTCCACTCCGCCGGGTGGGTGTTGCGCTTGATCGCCGCGTTCTCCGCCGGCAGGCCGAAGGAGTCCCAGCCAATGGGGTGCATCACGTCGAAGCCGCGGTGCATCCAGTAACGGGCCACCACATCACCCATGGCGAACGCCTCCGCGTGACCCATGTGCAGGTCACCGGAGGGGTAGGGGAACATGTCCAGCACGTAGCGCCGGGGTTTGGAACCGTCGTCGAGGGGCTTGTACACCTTCTGGTCGTCCCAGAACTGGGGCCAGGCGGCCTCAATGCGCTGGACGTTGTACTCGGTTCCCGTCTCCGGGGTGTTCTGCGCGCTCACGGGCCTCGCCTTCACATCACATGATTGGGTCACCCGCGCACTGTCACGGCCGGCACCTGACGCTGGCATGGTGAATCCACGCGGACTGACATGGGGATCTCCCGTCAGTTTAGACCAGCCCCGCAACCGGGGTGTGCTCCCGGACCGGACGGTTACCATGGACGCGCCGCTAGCCCATGACTTGGAGGTCACCGTGGATAATCCGTACGCCGAACGCCGCAGCGTTCAACTGGACGGATACAAGGTCAGATACTGGTTTTACGACGCGGACAAGACGCGCAAACCCCTGATCGTCATGTTCCACGGCTTCCGCGGGGATCACCACGGTCTGCAACTGATCGCCACCGAGCTGCGTGAGAAGTACCACGTGGTGGTTCCGGACCTGCCGGGCTTCGGCCGCTCCGAACCCTTTCCGGATCGGGAACACTCGATCCCCTCCTACGTGGAGTTCGCCCAGCAGTTCATCACGGCACTGACCGACGGCGCCGTGTCCCCGGACGGGGAGAACGGAATCATCGTGGCCGGTCATTCCTTCGGATCAATCATCGCCTCGCACTTTGCGGTGGATTTCCCGGCCATGGTGCACCGGCTGGTGCTCATCAACCCCATTTCCGAGCCCGCCCTGGCCGGTGAGCACAAGAAACTCACGCGGCTCACGGAGCTCTACTACGGCGTGGGGAAGTCTCTGCCCCGCGCCCTGGGAACCAAGATCCTCTCATCCCGGGCCGTGGTGAAACTCATGACCGACGTGATGGTCAAGTCCCAGGACCCCGAGGTCAAGAAGTACGCGTTACGGCAGCACGAGTCCTACTTCTCGACCTTCGCGAACCGGGACGTGCTCCACCAGGCCTACCAGGCCTCCATTTCCCGCACCGTGGCCGAGGTGGCCATGCAACTGAGCATGCCCACGCTGCTGATCGTGGGCGCGCAGGACGATCTGGGGTCCGTGGCATCCCAACAAACCATGGCCTCGTGGATCCGCAGCCACCGCCTGGAAATCATCCCGGACACGGGTCACCTGATCCACTACGAAGCCCCGGTGCTGGCGGCCCAGTACATCGACGACTTCCTCAGCGCCCCGGCACCCGAGCCCATGGCCGCTCACGACGAGTTACCGCTGGCCGACACCACCGAGTCCACACCCGACCAGCTCACCGGCATGACACCGATCATCCGGCAGCACCAGCTGGCCCGCGAACACGCCGCCCAGCAGTCCCGCCACGAGCGCCGCGAGCGCGACGACCACCCCACCGGTGAGGATCGCCCGTGAAATTCCTCTTCGACGCCCGCTACATCCGCACCGATCATCACGACGGCATCAGCCGCTACAGCGCCGAGCTGCTGAGCGCGCTCGCCGAGCTGACCCGCGATGAGCCCCGGGTCCGTGTGGCCGCGCTGATCAGCGACCCCGCCCAGCTGGAACACGTCCCCCAGCTGCCCCACCTCACGGGCCCGGCGGTCACGTCCCCCGCCGAGGCGCTCACCTCACTGCAGCTCAACCGTTACCGCCCGGACGTGGTCTTCTCCCCCATGCAGACGATGGGTTCACTGGGCCGGCGGTACAAGCTGATCCTCACGCTCCACGACCTCATTTATTACGAGCACCCCCAGCCGCCCTCGGACCTGCCGCTGCCCATCCAATGGGGGTGGCGGGCCTACCACAAGGCCTGGTGGCCGCAGCGGGTCGCACTCAATCGCGCGAATGCCGTGGTCACCGTCTCCGAGACCTCTCGGGAGCAGATCCTGGCCCACCGCCTGACCAAACGGGAGGTGCGCGTGGTGCCCAATGCGGCGTCGTCCGCGGCGGTGCCCGAAATCGAGGCGCTCACCCGGCTCGCCACGCGCGGCAAGGACCTGCTCTACATGGGCTCGTTCCTGCCGTACAAGAACGTCGAAACCCTGCTGCGAGCGGCCGCGCACTTACCCGAGTACACGCTGCACGTGCTCTCCCGGATCTCCCCGGCACGTGAGGCGCAGCTGCGGGCGCTCGCGGGGGCCGGCGAGAACGTGGTCTTCCACCGCGGGGTCACCGAGACCGAGTACCAGGATCTGCTGTCCTCGTGCGCGGCACTCGTGACCGCCTCGCACGCCGAGGGTTACGGACTACCGCTCATCGAGGCCTTCGCGGCCGGGGCTCCCGTAGTCTGTTCGGATACACCGATTTTTCGCGAGGTGGCCGGTGACGCCGCGGGGTACGCTCCCGCCGACGACGACGCCGCATTCGCCGCCCGGGTGCGCGAGCTCACCGATCCGCAGCTCGCGCGGGCGCGGGTTCTGGCGGGTTTGCAGCGGGTACGCGCCCACACGTGGGAGGATTCCGCGCGCCGGCTCCTTCACCTCGCGACCGAGCTGCAGCAACGCGGCTGACGGGGGCCACGCGCCCCGGAAGGACCACCATGACCCATCTGGACTCTTACACCCCGCATTCGGGAAGCTCCGCGGTGCACGTGAACCACTACGACCTGGCCCTGGACTACGACATCCTGCCGAACACGCTGCGAGCGCACGCCGTGCTGGAGGCCCGGGTGCTGGAGAACTGTTCCGCGCTGTCCCTGGATCTTGCGGGGTTGACGGTGGATCGCGTGCTGGTCAACGACCGCTCGAGCTCCTTCGAACAGTCCAGGTCCAAGCTGGTGGTGCACGCCCGGGACGGGTTCGTCACGGGCGAGTCGCTCACGCTCGAGATCCACTATGCGGGAACCCCGTCCCCGGCCTCCGGCGCGTGGGGCGAGATCGGGTGGGAGGAACTCTCGGACGGCGTCCTGGTCGCCGGGCAGCCGGTGGGGGCGGCCACGTGGTTCCCGTGCAATGACCACCCGAGCCAGAAGGCCACCTTCCGGGTGCGTGTTCTGGTGGACTCCGACTACACCGCGATCTCCAACGGCGAGCTGGTGTCGGTGAATTCCTGGGGCAAGCGCACGGAGTGGACCTGGGAGTCGCGCGAGCCGGTAGCCACGTACCTGGCCACCATGCAGATGGGTCAGTACCGACGGGGACCCGTGGAAACCGGGCCCTATCCCCCCGCACGGGTTCCGTTGACGCTGGCCTGCGGCGAGCACCTGTGGTCGCAGGCGCAGCGGGTGCTTGCGAAACAACACGCCATGATGGCCGCGTTCGAGCAGCACTTCGGGGCGTACCCGTTCGACCACTACGGGGTGGTCGTGACCGATGACGAGTTGGAGATCCCGCTCGAATCGCAGCCGTTGTCGATTTTCGGATGCAATCACCTGACCGAATCGTGGGAGTCCGAACGGCTGATCGCCCATGAGCTGGCACACCAGTGGTTTGGTAACTCGGTGACGCCGGCGTCCTGGTCCGATATCTGGCTCAATGAAGGGTTCGCCCACTACGCGGAGTGGGTGTGGTCCGAGGCCTCCGGCCGCCGCTCGGCGTACGACCACGCGGTGGCGGCGCACAAGGAGCTGTCCGATGCCAAGCAGAAAGTGGTCATCGGGGACCCCGGCCCCAAGAAAATGTTCGACGACCGCGTGTACGTGCGCGGCGCCCTGACCCTGCATGCGCTCCGGATGCACGTGGGTGAGCGAGCATTCTTCACGATGATGCAGCGGTGGACCGCCCAGAACCGGTGCGGGAACGTGACGACGGCCCAGTTCTTGGCCCTGGCCTCCGAGGTCAACGCGGCACCCGTGGAGCCGGTGCTGCACGCGTGGTTGTTCGAGAAGAAACTGCCGCCGCTGCCCTGAGGTTCGCGGCCTTCCCGGCCGGGCGCTCACCACCGGGTGACATCATGGACCCATGAGCGAACATCAGAACCCCACGCACTCCGTTGAGCTGTTGCGCACCGCCACCAACCGCTACGTTGCCCGCACCGCGGACGGCGCCGAGGTTGCCTTCGGGCGAGGTGAGGGGCTGCTGTCACCGGTGGAACTGCTGTTGGCCGCCATTGCGGGCTGCTCCGCCATCGACGTGGACACCGTGACCTCCCGCAGTACCGAGCCCACCGACTTCCGGGTCGAGGCAAGCGGCCACAAGATCACGGAGGACAGCGGCGCAACTCGGTTGACGGACGTTAACCTCTCCTTCCGCCTGGCCTTCCCCGATGACGAGGGCGGGCGCAAGGCCGCCGGGCTGGTCGACCGGTTGGTGGCACTCTCCCACGACAAGTACTGCACCGTCTCACGCACGGTGGAACACGCAACCCCGGTCGCCGTCGAGACCGAGGTGCGGGTGGGCGGGGACCCGGCTACAACAGATCGGTGATATCGCAGCGCACGTTCACCACGGCATGCTCACGCAGGGCGGAGGCGCGCGCCTTCTCAGCCCGTAATGCCGCGGTGATCTGCGGGGCGATTCCGAACCCGAAGAACAACAGCGCCCGGTACTGGGGTTCGTCCCCGGTCGTGAGGCCCGCGAGTGTTCCCGGATCGCCCTCGTCGGACCAGCCGCCCACGTGGTCCTTCAAGGGAGCGGGGCCCACCACGTTCACCCGGGAGGGCAGGTCCAGGTCGCGCAGGGTCGCGCTGAGGGCATCGCGCGGGCCGGTGAGGGCGGCGGTCCGTACCGCGGGGGGAAGGCCCAGCTCGTGGCGCTCCTGCAATTGGCGGTAGGCGTGACCCGAGGGGTCCCAGCGCACCAGGGCGCCGACCGCCCGATCATGGTCCGCCGTCACCACCACGGTCCCGCCCCGTGATGAGGGCCGGACGAGCGCCGCGGCGTTGAACCAGCGACGCAGGGTTTGTTCCTCGGCGCGCAGCCACGGCCGGGCCAACATCTCGTTGCCGTCCAACAGCAGCGCTGCGGCATAACCGCCCTCGGCCACCGGCTCGGCACCGGGGGTGGCCACCACCAGCGCGGGATCCGAGCCCACATCCGCCCGGACGTGCTCGGCGCTGGAGGAGATCACGGGAACCTGCGGGAAAGCACGACCCAGCTCCTCCGCGGTGCGCAGGGCCCCCACCTTGCTCAACCGCAAGCGCTGGAAACCGCATTCCTGGCACTGCCAGCCGTGGGCGTTACGACCGCACCACGTGCACACGGGGGCTTCACGACCCGACCGCAGCGACAAAGACCCCCCGCAGGCGCGGCACCGCGCGGGTGCGCGGCAGCGTTCACACGCCACGAACGGCGCGTAGCCTCGCCGGGCGACCTGCACGAGCACCGGCCCCTCCGCCAGGGCCCGCTGCGCCACCCGGTACGCCTCGTGCGGCAACCGCGCCCTCGCGGCCAGGGGGTCGCGAGCCACGTTGAACGAGTCCGAGGTGGCATCGATCCGCGGTGAGTACGTCCGGAGGGTGGCCCGCTCGGGGCGCAGGTGAGCAGCCCAACCGGTCGTGATGAGCCGCTGGGCTTCCGGGCTTACGCTGTACCCGGTGAACAGGGCGGCCGTGTCCTCCCGCTGGGCGCGCAACAACACCACATCGCGCGTGTGCTGGTACGGGGCGCGTTGTTCCACGTAACTGGCGTCGCCGTCGTCGTGGCAGCACACCAGGCGCAGGTCCTGCACGGGCGCGTAGGCGGCCGATCGCGTCCCGATCGCCAGGTGCTTGTGGCCCAGCGAGAGCTCCATGTACCCGCGGTAGCGCGGTGTGGGGCCGTCGTCCGCGTGCAGGCGCACCACCCGCTCGGAACCCACCAGACTCTCGAGGGCCGCGGCCAGGCGTTGCAGGGACTTGTAGTCGGGGGTCACGGCCAACGCACCGTGCCCGGCCTCGTAGCTGGCCGCCATGGCCGAGGCCGTCAGCAGCGCCCAGTCGTGATCCTCCGGGGCGGGCAGCACCTCGACCACCGCTCGGGCGGGAGCCGACTCCGATGCCGCGGCAAGCCACTCGGGGCCGCCCCGGTAGTGGCGCCACGGCTCGCGCGGCACGGACACCGGCGCGGGTTCATCCTCCGACGCCGCCGGTTCGGGGTGGTCATCGTCCGTCGTCGCGGCGGCCGCCTTCATGCGCGCCAGCATTTCCTTGTCCACCCGGGCGACCCGCGGCGGCACCGCCACGCGCAGCACGTCCGACACGGTTCCGGCCGACCGGGCGGCCACCGCCTGCGCCAACTCCACGATGGCCGGCTTAAGCACGGGCAGTGGGCTGAGGATTTTGCGGATGCTCAGCAGGCGCCCGGCCACCTCCGTCTCGGCCACGCGGTCCACGATCCACCCGGTCATGAGCCGGCCGGAGAACACCACGGAGACCTTGGCACCGACCACCGCGTGCTGGTCGAGACCGGCCGTGACCCGGTAGTCGAACAGGCGATCCAGATGCGGGACGTAGGCGTCCAGCAGGATCTTGGCAACGGGGTTCTCCGGGGCCGGTCCCTCGGACCCCACGGGGATCTCGGGTTCTGCGGGCGTGGGAACCGCGTCGGGCAGTCCCGCGAGGGAGAGTTGCTCCGGGGCAGCGTCCGGGCCGGGTACCGCTTCCGACCCGGAACGCTCGCTCACAGTCCTGCGGCGGAACGCAACGCTTCGACGCGGTCGGTGCGCTCCCAGGTGAAATCGGGGTCCGTGCGGCCGAAGTGACCGTGCGCCGCCGTCTTGGCGTACACGGGGCGCTTGAGGTTCAGGTCTTCGATGATGGCCAGCGGACGCAAATCGAAGACCTCCAGAATGGCCTTCTCGATGCGCTGCGGAGCCACGGTCTCGGTGCCGAAGGTCTCCACGTAGAGACCCACCGGGCGGGCCTGGCCAATGGCGTACGCGACCTGGACCTCCGCGCGGCGCGCAAGGCCCGCGGCGACCACGTTCTTGGCGACCCAGCGCATGGCGTAGGCTGCCGAACGGTCCACCTTGGACGGGTCCTTGCCGGAGAACGCCCCGCCGCCGTGGCGGGCCATGCCCCCGTAGGTGTCCACAATGATTTTGCGGCCGGTCAACCCCGCATCACCCACGGGCCCACCGCGGACGAAATTACCCGCCGGATTCACGATGATCTCGGTGTGGGACAGGTCCAGACCCGAATCCGCGAGCACGGGATCGATCACGGACTGGGAAATGTCCGAGGTCAGCTGCTGCAGGTCATACCCTTCGGCGTGCTGCGAGGACACGACCACGGTCTCCACGGACACGGGCGTATGACCGTCGTAACCGAGGGTCACTTGAGTCTTACCGTCCGGACGGAGATTGGGGAGCACGGCGGTCTTGCGCACGCGCGTGAGCTGCTCGGACAACCGATGCGCGATGGAAATGGGCGCCGGCATGAGCACCTCGGTCTCATCGGAGGCGTAGCCGAACATCAGGCCCTGGTCCCCCGCGCCCTGGATGTCCCGGGGGTCCTTGGCCACACCGGAACGGCTTTCCAGGGAGTTATACACGCCCTCGTGGATTTCGCTGGACTGCTCACCCACGCTGATGGAGACACCGCAGAACTCACCGTCGAAACCATGCACGGACGAGTTGTATCCGATGTCCAACAGGCATTTGCGCACAATGTGCGGGATCTCCACGTACGCCCTGGTCTTGACTTCACCGGCCACGTGCACCAGGCCGGTGGTCACCATGGTTTCCACGGCCACGGATGACTCGGGATCCTCGGCGAGCAGGGCGTCCAGGATGGAGTCCGAGATCTGGTCACAGATTTTGTCCGGGTGTCCCTCCGTCACGGATTCGGAGGTGAAAATTCTCAGGTGGGGGCTAGATTCGGTCACCGCTCAAGACTACCCGTCTGAACGGAGTCCCAGTTCGACTCCCACGCGGTCCATGATGAATTGGGCAACCTCCGCCTTGGAACCGGACGCGTGGGCGTCCTCGGCGCCCTTCGCGGACAGCACCGTGACCTCCGTGGTGTCCTGGCCGAAGACCTTGGAGGTGCCCACCTGGTTGACGACCAGCAGGTCGCAGCCCTTGCGGTGGAGTTTGACGCGGCCGAAATCCAGCACGGAGTGCTCGCCATCGCCGGTTTCCGCGGCGAACCCCACGATGAGTTGCTCCCGGGCGTTCGCGGTGCGGTCCTCCACCACACCGCGCAGGATGTCCGGGTTGCGGGTGAGTTCGATGACCGGGTTGGTGCCGTCCTCGGACTTCTTCATTTTGTGCTCACCGACCGATACCGGGCGGTAGTCCGCAACGGCGGCGGCCATGATCACCACATCCGCGTTCTGCGCCGCGGTGCGCGTAGCCTCGTGCAACTGCACGGCGGAGGAAATCTGCGAGATCTCCACGCCACGTGGCAGCCCGGTCTCCACGTGTCCGACAATCAGCTCAACGGTGGCGCCTGCGTCCCGGGCGGCCTCGGCCAGGGCGATCCCCTGCTTACCGGAGGAGCGATTGCCCAAGAAGCGTACGGGGTCCAGGGGTTCGCGGGTTCCGCCCGCGGTGACCAGGACACGACGCCCGGCCAGCGGGCCCGACGACGCCGCCGCGCCGCGGGCGTGAACGGCCAGCGCGGCGTCGTAAATGGCCCGGGGTTCGGGAAGCCGACCCGGGCCACTGTCTCGGCCTGTCAGCCGGCCCGAGTCCGGGTCGATCACTGTGTGCCCGTGCTCGCGTAACAACGCCACGTTGCGCTGGGTGGCGGGGTTGAACCACATTTCCGTGTGCATGGCCGGTGCCAGCACGATCGGCGCCCGTGACGCGAGAATCGTGGTGGTCAGCAGGTCGTCCGCGTGACCGTGAGCGATCTTGGCCATCAGGTCCGCCGTGGCCGGGGCCACGACCACGAGATCGGCGTGTTGACCCTGGGCGACGTGGTTGACGGTATCCACACGATCGAACACGCACGTGGAGACGGGTTCACCGGTGAGCGCTTCCCAGGTGGGGGCACCCACGAACTCCAACGCCGCCGCGGTGGGCATGGGCACCACGCGGTGACCGGCCTCCGTGAACAACCGCGTGAGCAGTGCCGCCTTGTATGCGGCAATGCCCCCGCCCACTCCCAACACCACGCGCAACGGCGCGGCGGACCGGGAACGAACGGGGGCACCCGAAGCGTCTGGCACCGTCACTGTTCGGTGGACTCCTCGGTCTGGGTGGTGTCCGTCTCCTCGACGGCCTCTTCCGGGGCCACCTCGGCGCCGTCGGAGAACATGGGTGCCGAGGCGTCATCGGTGCTGGGGGCGAAGAAGTCGCCGCCGAAGACATCGGCGGATGCTGTTTCCTCGGTCACGAGCTGACCGTTGGCGGAGAACCCCGCGTGGTCGACCTCAGTGGCCTCGATCAGGTCCTCGTCGATCTCGCGGAACGCGATGGACAGCGGCTTCTCATTGAGCTGGGTGTCCACCAGGGGACCCACGTACTCGAACAGGCCCTCGTGTAATTGCGAGTAGTACGCATTGATCTGACGGGCACGGCGAGCACCGAAGATGACCAGCCCGTACTTGGAATCGGTCTTGCCGAGCAACCGGTCGATGGGCGGGTTGACGATGCCTTCGTAATTCGTGCTCACGAGTGAATGACTCCTGTCATGGACTTCTTGATGGCGGGTAGGCTCCTGGCCGTATGGGCTGCGCGCGTGGTGTTCAGCGGTCAGTCCCGCGCCTGGGCGGGCAACCCCATGAGCTCTACAAGTTCAGCGGCGGCGCGTTCCACGCGGTCATTGATCACCGTGTGATCGAATTCGGGTTGCGCCGCAAGCTCTACTTTAGCCGTTTCCAGCCGCGCCCGCTGCTGCTCAGGGGTTTCGGTCCCGCGACCGACCAATCGGGCCACCATTTCATCCCAGCTGGGCGGGGCCAGAAAAACGAACTGGGCGGACGGCAGCGTTCGTTTGATCTCCCGCGCTCCCTGTAAATCGATTTCCAGCAACACGCTCCGCCCCTGGGCCAGCGCCTCGTCCACCTTGTGCTTGGGCGTGCCATAGCGGTGGCGGTTGTGGACCACGGCCCATTCCAACAGGGCGTGATCGGCAACCATGGCGTCGAACTCGGCGTCCGAGACGAAGAAGTAATGGACGCCGTCCACTTCTCCCGGGCGGGGCGCCCGGGTGGTTGCCGACACCGACAACCACACCTGCGGGTAATGATCGCGAATGTAGGTGGAGACCGTGCCCTTACCAACCGCCGTGGGTCCTGCCAACACGGTGACGGTTGGTTCAATGGGCACGGCAACCTCCGGAATCCGGGACAAGAAAGTGGCGGAACAGGTGAGAACCTGTTCCGCCACTGTACCAACGGGCCGATCTGTGGGATCAACCAGCCGCGGTCACGTCCGTGTGCCGCCGCTCACCGATGTCCCTGCTGGTGTGGACCACGACTTACCGGTCAAGGTATTCGATCAAGGCGCGCCGCTGGTGCTGGCCCAGGCCACGCACCCGTCGAGTTCGCGCAATTCCGATCTGGTCCATAATGGCCGCCGACCGGACTTTCCCGATTCCGGGGGTGGCTTCGAGCAGGTCCGTGGCTTTCAATCGGCTGACGGCTTCATCGCTGTCACCGCGTTGCAGAACCTCGGCCACGGTCATGGTGCCTTCGCGCAGTGCTTTCTTCACCTCCGCCCGCGCAGTTCGCGCCGCTGTCGCCTTTTCACGTGCTCGCGCTCGCTCTTCATCTGTCAAGGGACGTAATGCCATGTGGATCTCTCTCCTCTGGTTGCTCTGCGTGCGCTCCCACACGCCTGCAGTAGCGGATCTGGGGGGGTAGCCGCTATCGGAAAAGTACCCGACATTATTTAGGGCGTAAACACCGTGAATAGCCTCTGGTCAGGGTTTTCAATGGCATTTTACCGATTTTGATTAGAAAAGAATCAGCCGTAAAGCGCGGCGCTAAGTTCATCACCCGAACGTTGCATTGCAGAACGCAATGCCGAAATGTTCGGCCCGTGGCGCAGGACCCCCCGAGATGAATTAGCCAGAACATTCCCCCTGACGTGGTCAAACACGCGCGCCACCGCGGTGGCGTCAGCCCCCTGGGCGCCATATCCGGGAGAGAGAATGGGTCCGTTGAAATCGCGCAGGTCAATCCGCAGCTCGGAAAGGGCAGCGGAAACGGTGGCACCGATAACCACTCCGCACGATCCCAAGGGGGCATTCTCCCGATTTGTAACGATTTGGTCACAATTGGTGATTGGGGAGTCTGTCCCCCTCTCCCCCGTGATGCTCGTCTCAATATTTTCCCGCTTCGCGGCGGTGACGTGGGAGTTTTCTTCTCGGACCGCCCGGAGAATTGTTTGGGCCACCGATTCGACACCACCCGCGTGCTGCACGCTGGCGCCCTCGGGATTGGAGGTCAGCGCCAAAACAAACGTGCCACGTCCGGTCTGCCGAGCCAGATCCAGTGCCGGGCGCAGCGACTCGAACCCCAGATAGGGGCTGAGGGTCACGGCATCGGCGGCCAATGGTGAATCGTCCGACAGCCACGCCGTGGCGTAGGCGGCCATCGTGGAACCGATATCACCCCGCTTGGCGTCCGCGATGGTCAAGGCCCCGGCCTCCCGGCACGCGCGCAGCACCCGCTCCAGGACTGCCAGCCCGGCAGAACCGAACGCCTCGTACAGGGCCACCTGCGGTTTCAGGGTGGCCGCGTGCCCGGCCGCCGCCTCGACCACGGTGAGCGAGAATCTCTCCAACCCCGCCACGGTGTGGGGCAGACCCCACGCGTCCAGCAACGGCGGGTGGGGGTCAATGCCCACGCACAGGGGCCCGTAGTCGGTCATGGCGCGGCGCAGCCGCGCACCGAAGGGTTCGCGCCTTGCGCCGGAACGGTGCGGTTCCCCCACGGCGGGTGACAACGCCGCGGCGTCGTCACCCGCTCGACGCGCCCCGTGCTCAGCCATGCGTGTGCCCGGCGAGGACGGCGTCGCGCAGATTCTTCTCGTGGACCTGCAAGCTGTTGACCGACCAGGAGAACTGCCGCTGGGCGGAGATCGCCTGCAACGCCGCCCCGAGTTCGGACACCGTGGTCATGATCGGCACGCCGATCGATGTGGCCGCCGCGCGGATCTGGTAGCCGTCGCTGCGGGCTTTCTGACCGCCGGAGGGTGTGTTGAAGATCAGGTCGATCTTGCCGTCGGTGATCCAGTCGGCCACGGAATCCTCGCCCGCAGGGGCGTCAGTGATCTTGGAGACCACGGTGGATTCAATGCCGTTGCGTCGCAGCACGTCCGCGGTGCCGCCCGTGGAGACGATCTCGAAGCCCAGGTTGGAGAACATTTTCACGTAAATCACCGCCGAGCGTTTGTCCTTGTTGGCCACCGAGACGAACAGTCGTCCCGAGGTCGGCAGCGGACCACCCACGGCCGCCTGCGCCTTGGCGAACGCGGTGTCGAAGTAGCCATCGATGCCCATGACCTCGCCGGTCGAGCGCATTTCGGGGCCCAGCAGGGAATCGACCACGGAGCCCTCGGCGGTGCGGAAACGGGCGAAGGGCAGCACGGCCTCCTTCACGGCGACCGGCGTGTTCACCGGAAGATCCGCCCCGTCGTACGTGGACGGCAGCACGTGCTCGGCGCGCAACTGGGCAATGGAACGGCCCGTGCCCAGCAGCGCGGCGGCCTTGGCCAACTGCACACCGGTTGCCTTGGACACGAACGGAACGGTACGCGAGGCGCGCGGATTGGCCTCGATCACGTAGAGGATGTTCGAGGCCAGGGCGAACTGGATGTTGATCAGGCCGTTGACGCCCACACCGCGGGCAATGTCCGCGGTGGCCTCGCGCACGCGCTCGACCACCTCGGGGCCCAGCGTGATCGGCGGGAGAACACACGCGGAGTCACCGGAGTGAATACCGGCCTCCTCGATGTGCTCCATCACACCGCCCACGTACACCTCCTTACCGTCGAAGAGCGCATCCACGTCGATCTCGATGGCGTCCTCGAGGAACTTGTCGATCAGCGCGGGACGGCTGGCGCTGACCTCGGTCGCGTTCTCGAGGTAACGGCGCAGCGAATCCTGGTCGTAGACGATTTCCATGCCGCGGCCACCGAGCACGTACGAAGGGCGCACGAGCACGGGGTAGCCGATGTCCTGGGCGATGGCGCTCGCCTGCTCGAAGGTGGCGGCCGTGCCGTTCTTGGGCTGGCGCAGTCCCGCCTGGTGCAGCACACGGGCGAACTCCCCGCGGTCCTCGGCCAGGTCGATGGCCTCGGGGGTGGTCCCCAGAATGGGCACGCCGGCGGCCTTCAGGTCCGCAGCCAGCTTCAGCGGGGTCTGGCCACCCAGTTGCACGAACACGCCCATCAGGCCACCGCTGCGGCGTTCCGCCTCGACGACCTCCATGACGTCCTCGAACGTGAGCGGTTCGAAGTACAAGCGTGTGGACACGTCGTAGTCGGTGGAGACGGTCTCCGGGTTGCAGTTGACCATGACGGTCTCGTACCCGGCCTCGCGCAGCACCATGGAGGCGTGCACGCACGAGTAATCGAATTCGATGCCCTGACCGATGCGGTTGGGGCCCGAGCCGAGAATCATGATCGACGGCTTCGCGTGCGGGGCGATCTCGTTCTCGTCGTCGTAGCTCGAATAGTGATAGGGCGTGAAGGCCTCGAACTCGGCCGCGCACGTGTCAACGGTCTTGAACACGGGGCGGATGTCCAGGGCGTGGCGGATACCGCGCACCACGGACTCGTCCAGGTGCGCCAATTCGCCGATCTGGGCGTCCGAGAAGCCGTGGCGTTTGGCCTCGCGCAGCGTTTCGGGGCGCAGGTCGGGGTCCTCGCGGATCAGTTCGGCGGTTTCGTTGAGCAACTGCAGTTGGTCCAGGAACCACGGGTCGATCGCGGTGGCGTCGAAGAGCTGCTCGATCGTGGCACCGGCCAGCAGCGCTCGCTGCACGTTGCGCAGCCGCTCCGTGGTGGTCTCCTTGGTGCGCTCCACCAAGCGGGCCACGGTGTTAGGCCCGGGGTCCACCGCGGGCTTGGTGAAGTCGAAGGAGGAGCCCTTCTGCTCCAGGGACCGCAGCGCCTTCTGCAGGGCCTCGGTGAAGTTGCGGCCGATGGCCATGGCCTCACCCACCGACTTCATGGTGGTGGTCAGCGTGGGATCCGCGGCCGGGAACTTCTCGAACGCGAAGCGCGGCACCTTGACCACCACGTAGTCCAGGGTCGGTTCGAAGCTCGCCGGGGTCTTCTGCGTGATGTCGTTGGGGATTTCGTCCAGGGTGTACCCCAGTGACAGTTTAGTGGCGATCTTGGCGATCGGGAAACCGGTGGCCTTGGAGGCCAGCGCGGAGGAACGGGACACGCGCGGGTTCATCTCGATGACCACGATGCGCCCGGTGGCCGGCTCCACGGCGAACTGGATGTTACAGCCACCGGTGTCCACGCCCACCTCACGGATCACAGCGATCGCGATGTCGCGCATGCGCTGGTACTCCACATCGGTCAGGGTCAGCGCGGGCGCAACGGTGATCGAGTCACCGGTGTGCACGCCCACGGGGTCCACGTTCTCGATCGAGCACACGACCACCACGTTGTCGTTGGCGTCGCGCATCATTTCCAGCTCGTATTCCTTCCACCCGAGGATGGACTCCTCGAGCAGCACCTCGGAGGTGGGCGAGTACTGGATGCCGGCACCGGCGATGCGATGCAGATCGGTCTCGTTGTAGGCCATACCCGAGCCCAAACCGCCCATCGTGAAGGACGGGCGCACCACCATGGGGTACCCCAGGGTCTCGGCGGCGGCCAGCGCCTCGGGCATCGAGTGGACGATCACGGAGCGGGCGGATTCCGCGCCGCAGCGCTGCACCACACCCTTGAACGCCTCGCGGTCCTCGCCCAGGTTGATGGCCGCGACGTCCGCGCCGATGAGTTCGACGTCGTACTTGTCCAGCACGCCGTTGGCGTCCAGTGCCAGCGCGGTGTTCAGGGCGGTCTGGCCACCCAGGGTGGGCAGAACGGCGTCGGGACGTTCCTTCTCGATGATCTTCTCGACCACCTCGGGGGTGATGGGCTCCACATAGGTGGCATCGGCGAACTCGGGGTCCGTCATGATGGTCGCGGGGTTGGAGTTCACGAGGATCACCCGGATGCCCTCGTCCTTGAGCACCCGCAACGCCTGGGTACCGGAGTAGTCGAACTCGGCGGCCTGACCGATCACGATGGGGCCGGAGCCGATCACCAGAACACTGTTCAGATCTTGCCTACGGGGCATTAGTGCTGTCCTGCTTCCTGAGTCGCGGTGCCCTGTGCGGCCCGGTCCATCACGTCGATAAAGCGGTCGAAAAGGTAGGCGGCGTCATGCGGACCCGCCGCGGCCTCGGGGTGGTACTGCACCGAGAAGGCCGGCAGATCCAGGCAGCGGATGCCCTCCACCACGTTGTCGTTGAGTCCCACGTGCGACACCGTCACGGAACCGAAGCGCGGCTCGGGAGCGGTGACGGTCTCCCCCACCGGAGCGTCCACGGCGAACCCGTGGTTCTGGGAGGTGATCTCCACCTTGCCGGTGGTCAGGTCCATGACCGGCTGATTGATGCCGCGGTGGCCGAAGGGCAGCTTGTACGTGCCGAAGCCCAGCGCACGGCCCAGCAGCTGATTGCCGAAGCAAATTCCGAAGAACGGGATCTTGGCGTCCAGGACCTCTCGCAACAGCTGCACCTGGTGGTCCGCGGTGGCGGGGTCACCGGGACCGTTGGAGAAGAACACCCCGTCCACGTGGCGCCCGGTGAGCTCATCGAACGTGGTGGTGGCCGGCAGCACGTGGACTCGTACGCCGCGCTCGGCAAAGCGCTGGGGGGTCATGCCCTTGATACCCAGGTCCACGGCGGCCAGCTCGTGCTTCACGGGCCCGTCCCAGCCGTGATCGGCCGGTTCCACCACGTAGGCCTCGTCGATGCTGACCGATTCGGCCAGGCTCTGGCCCTCCATGGTGGGCTGGTCCTTGACGAGCTGGACGAGCTCGGAAACGGGCCGGGCGGCGTCGTCCCCGGCGAAGATACCCGCCCGCATGGCGCCCTTGTCCCGCACGTGGCGCGTGAGCGCGCGGGTGTCCACGCCCTGCAGGCCCACGATGTTCTGAGCGGTGAGCTCGTCGTCCAGGCTGCGTTCCGAACGCCAGTTGGAGGCCCTGCGCGCTGGGTCGCGCACCACGAAGCCGTTAACCCAGATCTTGCGCGATTCGGCGTCCTGGTCATTGACGCCCGTGTTACCGATGTGCGGGGCGGTCTGAATGACGATCTGTCCCGCGTAGGAGGGATCCGTGAGGGTTTCCTGGTAACCGGTCATTCCCGTGGCGAACACGGCCTCACCAAAGGTGTTGCCGGCGGCTCCCCAGGAACGACCGCGGAACACGCGTCCGTCCTCGAGGACCAGGACGGACGGTTGAAGGGGGTGTGAGTTCACAGAGAACTCCTTTCCTTTTCATCAAAAACTTGGCGCGAAGGTCGCACAACTTAGGGGGCGCCCACGAGCGCCGACGCCGCGTTCTCGAGTTCGCGGGATTCCTCGCCGCTGCGCGCGCGGAAACCCGTGTCGACCACGGTGTCGCCGAGCTGCCACGTGAACACGACCAGGCCGTTACGTTCCACGAACTTGCCGACCATTCCGGAGGTGGTGGCCACCGAGCGCAGCTGCTCGCGAGGGATGTAAACGTCCGGCGCGCCCTGGCGGTTGATAAGCACACCGTCCCGGGCGACGATTGCCTCCGCATTGGAGCGCACCCCCAGGCCGTGAATGGCGATCCGCTCGAGCGGCTGGGCGGTGTAGGTGGTCACCACGTACATGCCGTCCGCTCGGGTCACGAGCCGGTCAAGGAGGTCCGCGGGCGCCTGCGGCAACCGGGGCACGTCCGACTGACGTCGAATCCGGCCTCGCCACCCCCGCCACACCAGGGCGAAGAGCACCACGACGATCAGGATCGCGAGGAGCGTGGGGAGGAACTTGTCAGACATGGACGGGGTGCCTTTCGTGGGTCGGATCGGGTCTCAGGCGGGCAGCGGTGTGGTGAGCTGACCGTCCAGGACCACCGGGTGGCCCCGGTAGAAGGTGGCGCTCACGCGCCCGGGCAGCGGCATGCCCCTGTAGGGGCTGTTGCGCCCCTTGGACACGTGGGTCTGCGGGTTGACGGGGGTCTCCCCCGCCGGATCCCACAGCGTGATGTTGGCGGCGGCGCCGGCTTCCAGCGCCCCGCCCTGATCCGGCAACCCCAGGATTTCGGACGGGCGGCGCGAAGCGATCTTCGCAACCGTGGCCCAGTCGATCATTCCGGTGTCCACCAGGGTTTTCTGCACCACCGACAGCGCGGTCTCCAACCCGGTCATCCCCATGGCCGCGCAGCTCCACTCGGACTCCTTGTCCTCCAACGTGTGCGGGGCGTGGTCGGTGCCGATGACGTCAACGGTGCCGTCCACCACGGCCGCGCGCAGGGCCATGACGTCCTCGTTCGTGCGCAACGGGGGGTTGACCTTGTAGACCGGGTCGAAGGTGCGCACCAGTTCCTCGGTGAGCAGCAGGTGGTGGGGGGTGACCTCGGCGGTCACGTTGATGCCGCGTTCCTTGGCCCAGCGCACGATCTCCACGGAACCCTTGGTGGAGAGGTGACAAATGTGCAACCGGGAGTTCACGTGCCGGGTCAGCAGAACGTCGCGGGCAATGATGGCTTCCTCCGCAACGGCCGGCCACCCGGTCAACCCGAGCTCCGCGGAAACGACGCCCTCGTTCATTTGGGCGCCCTCGGTCAGGCGGGGCTCCTGGGCGTGCTGAGCCACGAGCCCGTCGAAGGATTTCACGTACTCCAGGGCTCGGCGCATGAGCACGGGATCGTGCACGCACTTGCCGTCGTCGGAGAACATCCGCACCCGTGCGCGGGATTCGGCCATGGCACGGATCTCGGAGAGTTGTTTGCCCTCCAACCCCACGGTCACGGCACCCACGGGATGCACGTCGGCCCAGCCTGCGTCCCGGCCCAGCTGCCAGACCTGCTCCACCACGCCGGCGGTGTCCGCCACGGGGTTGGAGTTGGCCATCGCGCACACCGCCGTGTAACCGCCCTTGGCGGCGGCGCGCGTCCCGGTCTCCACCGTCTCGGCATCCTCGTGGCCGGGCTGGCGCAAGTGGGTGTGCATGTCCACCAGCCCCGGGAGGGCGATCAGGCCGGTGGCATCCACCACGGTGGCGCCCGCGGGGGCGGCCACCGAGCCGGGCGCGCCCGCGGCCACAATGGTGCCGTCCGCGATCAGAAGGTCAACGGGGTCCGAGCCCTCGGGACTCACGGAACTGATGAGAAACGAACTCACGATGTCACCTTCAGTTGTCGGTCAGGGACGGGCTGCTCTCGTCTCCCGAGAGCAACAGGAACAACACGGCCATGCGCACGGACACACCATTGGCCACCTGGGCCAGAACGGTGGAGCGCGGTGAATCGGCCGCTTCGGAGGAAATTTCCAGGCCACGATTCATGGGCCCCGGGTGCATGATCACGGTGGGCGCGTCCGTGGCGTCCAGTGCCGCCACGCGTTCCGGGGTCAGCCCCCACGCCCGCGTGTACTCCTGCTCGCTGGGGAAGAACGCGGCGTTCATGCGCTCGCTCTGCAGTCGGAGCATCATCACGGCGTCGGGGCGTTGGGCGAGCACCTCGTCCAGGTCGTAGGAGACCTCGCACGGCCACTGATCCATCCCCACGGGTAACAGAGTGGGGGGTGCCACGAACGTCACGCGCGCGCCCAGTGTGTGCAGCAGCCACACGTTGGAGCGGGCCACGCGGGAGTGCAGCACATCCCCCACGATCACCACGTGCATACCCGCCAGGTCCATGCCCGTGCTGGGGCGGTCCTCACGGCGCGCGCGGACCCGGCGCAGCGTCATGGCGTCCAGCAGTGCCTGGGTGGGGTGCTCGTGCTTACCGTCACCCGCGTTGACCACGGCGGCGTCGATCCAACCAGACGACGCGAGCTGCTGGGGGGCGCCGGAGGCGCCGTGGCGGATCACCACGGCGTCGGCACTCATGGCCATGAGGGTCTGGGCGGTATCCTTGAGCGATTCACCCTTGGACACCGACGAGCCCTTGGCGGAAAAGTTGATGACGTCCGCCGAGAGCCGCTTGGCGGCGGTTTCGAAGGAAATCCGGGTGCGGGTGGAATCCTCGAAGAACAGGTTGACCACGGTGCGCCCGCGCAGCGCCGGCAACTTCTTGACGGATCGTGAGGACACGGAGGCCATTTGATCGGCGGTGTCCAGGATGCTGAGGGCATCCGCGTAACTCAGGTCGGCAGTGGCGAGCAGGTGCTTCACGAGGTCGCTGCCTTCCCCGGGCGGGCGACGTCCGGGTCCGAGGCCACGGGCGCGTCGATGACCACGCAGTCCTCGTGGTTCTCCTCGCGCTGCCCCGGATCCGATTCGCGCAACAGCACCCGCACCTTCTCCTGGGAGGAGGTGGGAAGGTTCTTCCCCACGTGATCGGCGCGGATGGGCAGTTCGCGGTGGCCGCGATCCACCAACACGGCCAACCGCACGATCCTGGGGCGACCAACGTCCACCAGGGCGTCCAGGGCGGCGCGGATGGTCCGGCCGGAAAACAGGACGTCGTCCACGAGGACCACGGTGCGGCCGTCGATCCCGCTGTCCGGAATGATGGTGGGCTGCGGGGTCCGCGCCGGATTCCTGCGCAAATCATCGCGGTACATGGTGATGTCCAACTGGCCGGTGGCGGAACGGGCGTCGAAGGACTCGTCGGTCTGTTCGAGCTTGGCGGCCAGGCGCTGAGCCAGCGGGTACCCGCGGCGGGCGATGCCCAAGATGATGAGATTATCGGTGCCCTTGTTGGACTCCAGAATCTCGTGGGCGATCCGGGTCAGGGCCCGGTCGATGTCGGCTGTCGAGAGAATCACGCGCGACGTGGTCGCGGGCAATGCTTCGCCGTGTTCTGGCACGTTCACGTGCCGCCTCCTTCCCCGCCTCACGGGACGGACTTAAAGGTTGCGATCTGGGTGTGACGCTATCACAGGCAAAAGGCCCCGGTTCGCCCTGCATGAGCGAACCGGGGCCCACAAGTCAGTCCAGCAGCGACGGCTTGACCTTCTGCAAACGTCCGAGAAGGCCGTTGACGAACCGGGGTGAATCGTCGGTCGACAGCTCCCTGGCCACCGCGACGGCTTCGGACACGGCCACGGCATCCGGGATCTCGTCGTTGTAGAGCAGTTCCCAGGCGCCCACACGCAGGACATTACGGTCCACGGCGGGCATCCGATCCAATGTCCATCCCTGGGAGTAGGTTTCCAGGAACTCGTCGATGTCTTCGGCGCGATCGTGGAAACCCTCAAGGATGTCCACCGTGTACGGGTTGATCTTGGAGGTGCTGTTGTCCCGGCGGCGGTTCAGCGCGGCCTGGATGGACTCGTCACGCTGCTCCGCCTCGAACAAAATCTCTACCGCACGGATGCGGGCTTTACTGCGTGCGCCGCTCACTCGTTGACGCGTCCCAGGTAGTCGCCGGTGCGGGTGTCGACCTTGACCTTGGTGCCCTGCTCGAGGAACAGCGGCACCTGGATCTGGTAGTCGGTCTCAACGGTGGCGGGCTTGGTGCCGCCGGTGGAGCGGTCGCCCTGCAGGCCAGGCTCGGTGTAGGTGATCTCCAGAACGACCGACGGCGGCATCTCGATGTACAGCGGGGAACCCTCATACATGGCCACGGTCACATTCTGGTTTTCCAGCATGAAGTTGGCGGCGTCACCCACGACAGCGGCGGGAACCGTGATCTGGTCGTAGGTGGAGTTGTCCATGAACACGTAGTCTTCGCCGTCCTGGTACAGGTACTGGTACTCACTGCGGTCCACCGTGGCGGTTTCGACCTTGGCACCGGCGTTGAAGGTCTTGTCGACCACCTTGCCGCTGGTCACGTTGCGCAGCTTGGTGCGCACGAACGCGCCACCCTTGCCGGGCTTGACGTGCTGGAACTCGATGGTCTGCCACAGGTTCCCGTCGAGCTTGAGGATGGTGCCGTTCTTGATGTCGTTGCTGGTTGCCACGGATTCACTTTCTCGTCGGAAACATGAGTGCAAAGATTCTGGGGGCGTTAAGCCGAACCAGTGTATCGCGCCCGGCGCAGTCCACGGTCCCCGGGCCGTTATTCGGCGATCTCCTGGTAACACGCAAAAAGGATCGCGGGGTCCGGAACCTCCATGATGCGCGGCGAGCCCGCCCTGTCGAGGACCACGAAACGCAGGAGGCTGCCGCGGGTCTTCTTGTCGCGCTTCATCACCTCGAGCAACCGCGGCCACTGGTCCGCGCGATAGGTCACGGGCAACCCCAGGGACGCGAGGATGCCGCGGTGGCGATCCACGACGTCGTCGGCAAGGGTGCCGGCCGCCCGCGCGAGTTCGGCGGCGAACACCAACCCCACCGAGACCGCGGCGCCGTGGCGCCACTGGTAGCGCTCGTTGTGCTCGATCGCGTGACCGAGCGTATGGCCGTAGTTGAGGAATTCACGGCGCCCGGATTCCTTGAGGTCGGAGGACACCACCTCTGCCTTCACCCGGATGGCGCGCTCGATGAGCTCACGCACCACGGGCGACTGCGAATCCCGGACCGCTTGGGGGTTCTCCTCGATGAGGTCCAGGATCTCGGGATCCGCGATGAACCCGCACTTGACCACTTCGGCCATGCCGGTCAGATACTCGTTCTCCGGAAGGGTCTTCAGCGAATCCAGATCGCACACGACCGCGGCCGGCGGATGGAAAGCACCGACCAGGTTCTTGCCCTCCGCCGTGTTGATGCCGGTCTTACCGCCCACGGCGGCGTCGACCATGCCCAGCAGGGTGGTGGGCAGGTGGATCACGCGCACGCCGCGCAGCCACGTGGCGGCCACGAAACCACCGAGGTCGCTCACGGCCCCACCACCCACGGTCACCACAGCGTCCGTGCGGGTGAAGTCCGAGGTGCCCATGATCTGCCAGCAGAAGGCCGCGACCTCAACGCGTTTGCCCTCTTCCGCGTCCGGGATCTCGGCCACGAAGCTCTGGATCCCCGCCTCCTTGAGATCCTGCTGGACCAGGTCACCGGTGGCCCGCAGGGCGCGGGGGTGGATGATTAGGACCTTCTTGACGCGCTCACCCAGCAGCTCGGGAACCCTGCCCAGGAGCCCGTTGCCCACGAGCACGTCGTAGCGGTTGTCGGGGGTGTCTCCCCGAACGGGAATGGTGGTCACCGAATCGCTCACGCTGTGGCGTCCCTTCGTAGTGCTTTCAAAGCTTTGTGCAGTTGCTGGACCAGCGAGCCGATACGCCGGTGCCCCGTGCCGTCCAGCCGGATCGTGGCGAGCCGTTCGTAGGTCTCGCGCCGTTCGTCCAGAATTTCACGCCAGCGCCGTTGCGGATCCGGTTGCAACATGGGGCGGGTCTTGTTACCCGTGATCCGAGGGCGAACCGTTGCCTCGTCGACCTCGAGGTAGATCACGGTGTGACCGGCCAGCAGATCCTGGACCGCCGGGGTCATGGGGGCACCCCCGCCCAACGAGATCACCGCGTTGCGATAGCGTGCGTCCGCGAGCAGATCGGCGACCACCCCGGCCTCGATCTCGCGGAAATGCTGCTGCCCGTGCGCCGTGAACAACGCCGGGATCGGGCCGTGCTGTGCCTCGATCACGTGGTCGGCGTCCACGAAGTCCAGGCCGTAGCGTTTGGCGAAATGATGTCCCAGGTGTGACTTTCCCGCCGCCATGGGTCCAATGAGGATCAACGGCGTGGGCAAGGAGCTCACGTGAGGTCCCCGCGCACCTCATCGAGGGCCGCGAGATCCGACGGGTCGGCCAGGACGGAGGAGGTTCGCAGGTGGTCCGGAATGGCCGCCATGTAGGCATCCTTGTTGCGCACGGTCTCCGTGATCGAATCGCCGCCGAACTTCTCCAGCGCGGCTTGGGCCAGCACGAGGGCCACCATGGCCTCGGCGACCACACCGGACGCCGGCACGGCACACACGTCGGAGCGCTGGTGGTGGGCGCGGGCGGGCTCACCCGTGGCGACGTCCACGGTGTGCAGGGCACGGGGCACGGTCGCGATCGGCTTCATGGCGGCGCGCACACGCAGCAGGTCCCCGATGGACATGCCGCCCTCGATGCCGCCGGCGCGGTTGCTCACGCGGTGCACGGTGCGATCCGAACCGGGCAGCGTCTCGTCGTGGGCGCGGGTACCGGGACGGGCGGCGGTGCGGAAACCGTCACCCACTTCCACACCCTTGATCGCTTGGATGCCCATGAGGGCCCCGGCCAAGCGGGCGTCGAGGCGGCGGTCCCAATGGACGTAGGACCCCAATCCCGGGGGCAGCCCCTCCGCCAGTACCTCCACCACGCCACCGAGGGTTTCCCCCGCCTTGTGGGCATCGTCAATGGTCGCAACCATCGCGTCCGAGGTGGTTTTGTCGAAGCAGCGCAACGGATCGGCGTCCAGGACCGCCACGTCACCCGCGGTGGGCAGTTGGGCGTCCTCGGGAACCGAGACCTCGGCGATCGCGGTCGTGTGCGACACCAGACGCACCCCGAGTGCCGCGAGGATTTGCGTGGCGACGACACCCAGGGCAACGCGCGTCGCGGTTTCGCGAGCGGAGGCGCGTTCCAGGACGGGGCGGGCCTCGTCGAAACCGTACTTCTGCATTCCGGTGAGATCGGCGTGACCGGGGCGGGGGCGGGTCAGCGGAGCATTACGTGCGCGGCCCTCGAGCGTGGCCGCGGCCACGGGGTCGGAGCTCATGACGTCCTGCCACTTGGGCCATTCGGTGTTGGCGATCTCGACGGCCACGGGCCCACCCTGGGTCAGACCGTGCCGGACACCGCCCAGGATACGGACCTCGTCCTGTTCGAACTTCATGCGTGCACCGCGGCCGTAACCGAGCCGGCGGCGAGCCAGGGCGCGTTGAATCATCTCGGTGGTCAGTTCCACCCCGGCGGGAACACCTTCGATGATTCCCACGAGGGCCTCGCCGTGAGATTCTCCGGCCGTGAGCCAACGCAACATGTTCTACTCCAGTACTCGGTTGAGGGAACCCGCGCGGGCTCCCGAAAAGGCAAGAAAACTCCGGTCAGCGCTCCAGCTGGGCCGCCCGGGCCCGTTCCGGGATCACGCGTTCGGGGCGAGCCACGGCCCGGCACATGGCCGCGGTGACCTCCGCTTCACGGGGGACGGGTTGATCCACGCGGCCCAGGGCGAACCAGCGCACCTGATCGACCGCCTGAAAGATCAGCATATCCACTCCGGGCGCAATTGCTCCGCCCGCGTCACGCCACGACCGCGCAATGGCCGAGGGCCACGGATCATAGGCCGCGTCCAGGAGCACACCGCTCACCTTCGCATCCAGGGCCCCGAACTGTGCCGCGAGTTCGTCGGCACCGTGGGGAGGCAGGGTGGAGATTACCGCGTCGTAGTCCACCAACGACGCCGCTGCCTCACCCCACGGGCGCACGGTGACGGTCGCGCCGAGCTTTCCTGCGGCGCGGGTGACCTTTCCGGCGCGCTGCGTGGACCGCGCGAACACGTCGATTGACGGGGCCCCCAACCCGTGTAACGCCGCCACGGCCGCCGTGGCCGTGCCGCCGCCACCCAGGATGGCGCAGCGGGGTCGCGCGGGGATCTCGCGCGCCGAGGTGAGCGCGGCCATGATGCCGGTGACGTCCGTATTGTCCGCCACCGTGGTGCCGTCCGCGCGGAACACCAGCGTGTTGGCCACTCCCAGGGCACGAACCAGCGCGGTGCACTCATCGGCCTGCTCCGCGGCCAGTGCCTTGAGCGGCATGGTCACGGAAAATCCACGCCAGTGCCCCTCGGCCACGCGATCCTGCCAGAAGCGGTCCCAGTCCTGCGCGGGAACATCACAGCGTGTGTAGTCCCACGGGGCGCCCAGCACGCGGTAGGCGGCCTCGTGCAGAACCGGCGACAGGGAGTGAGCCACAGGGTGGCCCAGCACCGCTGCGGCGTTTCGCTCCATGTCCACTCCCCTGTGAATCAGCTACACCGGCCCTCGTTGTCGGAGCACCATTGCTGGTACTCCTCCACGTTGCGGTTGTGTTCCTCGAAGTTCTCGGCGAACTTGGTCTCGCCCGTGTCGAGGTTCACGGTCACCCAGTAGTAGTAGTCGTTGTCGTCCGGGTTCGCGGCGGCCTTGATCGACTCGTCACCGGGAGAACCGATCGGACCCACGGGCAACCCCGGGTGGGCGAACGTGTTGTACGGGTTGGACTTGTCGCGCTTCTCCTCGTCGGACACATGGTAGGAGCGCTTGTTCAGGCCGTAGGTCACGGACGCGTCCGACTGGATCAGACCGTTGGTCTCATCGTCGGGGCGGTCGATGCGGTTGTAGATGGCACCGGCGACCTCGGGGTAGATGTCCGGGACGCCCTCGAACTCCACGAGTGAGGCAACGGTGATGACTCGGAACCACTGGTCCTCGGCCACCTCGTTGTTGTTCAGCGTGGCCTCGGTGCGGTCCACCATCTCTTGAATGATTTGTTCCGCGGTGGCGTCCAACGGGAACCGGTACTCACCCGGGTGCAGCCAACCCTCGAGGGTGGGGAACTCATCGGGGATGCCGAAGCGGTCGGTGTCTTCCTTGAACGCCTCGAACTCGGACTTGTCGATGCCCGTGGACTCGCTCAGGGTCTGGAAGGTGTCGTCAATACGCTGGGTCTGCGCCACGGCGGCGTAGTGCGAGGCCTCCCCGCGTTCCATCAAAACGTCCACGGCGGCGTCCGAGCTCATGTGGGTCTTGAGCTGGTAATCGCCGGGCTGGATGAAGTCCTCAGGGTAGCGTTCCTGGAACGTGTCCAGGAAGTACCCGGCGTTGGCCACGACGTCCTGGGATTCCAACGTGTTGGCGATCTGACCGGTGGACTGTCCCTCGCCCACCGTGACGTTGACGTCCTGGTCGCCGGAACCGTTGTAGTCCTTGCGTTCAAACAGACCGAACGCGGACCCGAGGACGGCCACCACGATCAGCAGCGCGGCAATGAACAGCGCAATGGCGGTGGCCAGGGACGCACGGGAGCGGCGCTTCCGGCGGGCTGCGGTTTCCGGGGAGACGTCGTGGTGTTCGAACGCACCGGACAGGCCCGAACGCGAGTTGTGCTCGTCCGGTTCCAGCGTGCCCAGCAGGCCGCCGGACGCGGCCGACCCGGCCTCGCCGCCCTGTTGCGGGCCGCGGTGGGCCTTGTTATCTCGTGGCTGTTCGCTCACGAATGATCTCCGTCCGCCGTAGTCCGTGGTCTTCGGATATTTTCGGCGTTCTGCCGAGAACATCGTCCATTATCCGCGATCTAAGTGTCGATGGGGAAACCGGGTTCGGTTCCCGTGGACCTGCCCTGATCAATGGCCGACTGCAGGAATGTCACGGCAGCCATTTGATCAACCTTGTCCATGTGGTGCCTCCGGGATACCCCCGCATCCAGAAGCGATTGGTGCGCCGCAACCGTGGACAGCCGCTCATCCACCAGGCGCACCATTGTTTGGCACTGACGTGAGCGTAGCCGATTCTGCAGGTCGGCTGCATAGTCCCGGGCCATATCGGTGGATCGATTCTCCTGACCGTTGAGGCTGCGCGGCAGTCCGACGTACACCGTGGCCACGTGGAATTGCTCGCACATGGCCGTGATGATTTTCACATCGAAGCGCTTTTTGCGATTCTTGTCCCGCGTCAGAGTCCGATGCGGCGTGGCCAGCACACAGTCCGGATCGGTCAGGGCTATTCCCACCCTGACCGTTCCGACATCCACACCCATGCGGGTGCCCTTCACGAACGTCTCGCTCACGCGCCCGCTACGCTGAGGATCTGTTGGCGCACGGCCTCGAGTGCGTCGTCGATCTTGGCGGCGTCCGATCCGCCGCCCTGGGCAACGTCCGGCTTACCGCCGCCACCGCCGCCCAGCACGCCGGCTGCGGTGCGGACGAGCTGGCCCGCGGCCAGCCCGGCCTCGCGCGCGGCGTCGTTGGCGGCCACCACGATGAGCGGGCGGTCGTTGGCGATACCCGTGACGGCGGCGACGGCCGGTTCGGAGCCCAGGCGCGTGCGCAGATCCAGCGTAAGCGAACGCAGCGCGTCCGCCGAAGCGACGTCTCCGGCATGGTGCAGAACCGTGTTGACCGGACCCAGCCGCTGCGCGTCGTTGACGAGCTGACCGGCCTGGGCCTGCAGTTGCTGCTGCCGCAGAACGGTGAGCTGACGCTCGGTCTCCTTGAGCTTGTCGAGAGTGGCCGAAATCCGCTCGGGCAGCTCAGCGCTCGACTGGACCTTGAGCATCCCGGTGAGTTGATTGACCAGGGTGCGCTCGGCGGCCAGGTGATTGAACGAATTCAGGCCCACCAGGGCTTCCACTCGGCGGTTACCGGAACCCACGGACTGCTCCGAGACGAGCGAGAGCGAACCCAGCTGAGCCGTGGATCCCACGTGGGTGCCGCCGCACAGTTCACGCGACCACGGGCCGTTCATCTCGACCACGCGCACGTTCTCGCCGTACTTCTCGCCGAACAGGGACATGGCTCCCAGCTTCTTGGCCTCGGCCAGCGGCATTTCCTGGGTGAGCACCTCGAAGTCGTCGCGGATGGCCGTGTTGGAGATCTGCTCGATCTCCTGCATCTGGGACGCGCTCAGCGCGGTGCCGTGCGAGAAGTCGAAGCGCAGGTAACCCTCCTTGTTGAAGGAACCACGCTGCACGGCGTCCGGGCCGAGTACGTCGTGCAGGGCCGCGTGGATCACGTGGGTGCCCGAGTGTGCGGCCTCACCGTCGTGACGGCGGCGGGAGTTCACGCGAGCGGTGACCGCAGCACCCTGGGTGACTTCGCCCGAGGTGACCGTGACGCGGTGCACGGACAGACCCTTGACGGGCTGCTGGACATCCAGGACCTCCAGGGAGAAATCCGGTCCCTCAATGACACCCACGTCAGCGGCCTGGCCACCGGCCTCGGCGTAGAACGGGGTTTCTTCCAGCACCACCTCTACCTGATCGCCGGCGGCGGCCGCGGGGACGGTCACGCCGTCGGACAGCACGGCGCGCACCGATGTCTGGGTCACCAGTTCGGAATACCCGGTGAACACGGAACCGTGGTCATCGAGCATGCGGCGCAGCTCGGACAGATCCGCCAGGGCGCCCTTCTTGGTGCGTGCGTCCGCCTGGGCGCGTTCGCGCTGTTCGGTCATCAGACCACGGAAGGCCTTCTCGTCCACGGACACCCCCGCCTCGGCGGCCATTTCCAGGGTCAGGTCGATCGGGAAGCCGAACGTGTCGTGCAACGCGAATGCGTCCGCACCGCTGACAACGCGCTTCTCCGTCTTTGCCTGGCTTACCGCGCGCTCGAGGCGGGCGGTGCCCGACTCGATCGTCTTGAGGAATGCCTGCTCCTCCGCGTACGCGATCCGGGAGATGCGCTCGAAGTCGCCGGCGACCACCGGGTAGACGCCCTTCATGGCGTCCCGGGACGCGGGCAGCAGCACGGGCAGGCACGGTTCGGTGACCCCCAGCAGGCGCATGGAACGCACGGCGCGGCGCAGCAGACGGCGCAGGATGTACCCGCGGCCCTCGTTGGCGGGGGTCACGCCGTCGGCAATGAGCATGAGCGAGGAGCGCACATGGTCGGCGACCACCCGCATGCGAACGTCGTCCTCGTAGCCCTCCTGCCCCGCCTTCTCGGTGCCGCGGTACGTACGGCCGGACAGCTCGGCTGCGGCGTCGAGCACGGGGCGGACCTGGTCCGTCTCGTAGAAATTCTCCACACCCTGCAGCAACATGGCCAGGCGTTCCACACCCAAGCCGGTGTCGATGTTCTTCTTGGGCAGGTCCCCGAGGATCTCGTAGTTCTTGCCCTGCCCCTCACCGCGCTGGTACTGCATGAACACCAGGTTCCAGATCTCGATGTAGCGGTCGTCATCGACGGCCGGGCCGCCCTCCTTACCGTACCGGGCGCCGCGGTCGTAGAAGATCTCGGAGTCGGGGCCCGCGGGGCCGGGCTGACCGGTGTCCCAGTAGTTCTCGTCGCGGCCCATGCGCTGGATGCGCTCTTCGGCAATTCCGACCACGTCGCGCCAGAGATCGTAGGATTGCTGATCACCCTCGTACACCGTGACCCACAGGCGGTCGGGATCCAGGCCGAAGCCCCCCTTGTCCAGCGGGGCGGTCAGCAGCTCCCAGGCCATGGGGATGGCCTTCTCCTTGAAGTAATCGCCGAAGGAGAAGTTGCCGGCCATCTGGAAGAACGTGCCGTGGCGGGCGGTCTTGCCGACCTCGTCGATATCCAGGGTGCGGATGCACTTCTGGATGGACGTGGCCCGCGGGAACGGTGCGGTCTCCTGTCCCAGGAAGTACGGGATAAACGGCACCATGCCGGCAATGGTGAACATCGCGCCGGGCTGGTGGGACACCAGCGAGGCGGACGGCACAACTGTGTGACCCTGGCCTTCGAAATAGCTCAGCCAGCGTTGGGTGATCTCGTGTGAGAGCATTACCGGTTATTTCCTTCTGATGATTGACCGCGATGGATGATCTCGGTGGATTCTACGTTGTCTTGCTCGCCCACCGCAGTGAGCGAGCCGTGTGAGCCGGGGTGGCCGGCGGTGTGGTCGACCGGGGTACGAACATCGAATTGCTCGCGTAATTGCGCTTCGCGCTCGTTCATCCCGGCCTTCACCCGCGCCGCGAAATCCTGCAGGTAGCCGGTCACCGCCCGCATGCGCTGCACGGCAGAGCCGGAGCGCAGTTCCACGTCGGTACTGCGACGCCGCTGCAGCTGTCCCGCGATCCTCTCTCGCGTCTGGGGGTTGTTGGCCGCACGGGTCGCGATGCTTCCCGCAATGGCACCGGCGGCGATCAGCGCCAGTTTGGACCACATTCCCATGGCTTGTCCCTTCGGATCCGACTCGACTATTGCATGGCTCGGGCACGTTCATGGCCCGCGCGGGCCTCAGGCCTGATCGTTCACCGGTCCGGTGCGTTCCGAGGCGGGACCGTCGTGGGGTCCGGGGCCCTGCTGAGGGGTGAAGGCGCGGCGCAGACCGTGGGAGAACGACGCGACCTTGATGAGCGGCTGTCCGACCGTGGAGGCGACCAACGAGGACAGCGCGGACACATTGGCGGAGGCGTCCGAGACGTTGGAGGTGATGCCGTCCACCTTCTCCAACTGGGTGTTGGTGGTGGACACCGTGCGGGTGACCTCGTCGATCAGCGGCGTGGTGCCGTCGTTCAAGGAACGAATGGTCAGGCGCAACTCGTCGAACACGCGACCGAGCTTGACGATCGGGATCGCCAACAAGCCCACGAGCACCGCAAAAACGCCGGCGGCAATCAATCCCGCGATATCTCCACCGTCCATGGAAGTGACCCGTACCTCTCGTCCGTTGTCCTCAATGCATGCCGCAGTGCCACCACGTGGCACGGCCGAAGGGAAACTCTACCCAACGTTGCTGGGGGTTCCGGTTCAGCCGCTCCCCCGAAATGCACACAGCCCGCGGCCGAAGCCACGGGCTGCGCGCTCCGCTCACCCGACACCGGGCGCGCGGGAGAAAAGCATTACGCCATGCGGGCGTAGTACTCGACCACGAGCTGTTCCTCGCAGGTCACGGGGACCTCGGAACGCTCGGGCTTGCGGGTCAGCGTTGCCTGCAGACGGTCGATCGACACGTCCAGGTAACCCGGGGTGTCGGGCAGGACGTCCTGGTGAGCGCCGGTGGCGGCCACCTGGAACGGAACCATCTTCTCGGAGCGCGGGTGCACGTGGATCATTTGACCCGGGCGCACGCGGAACGACGGGCGATCCACGCGCTGGCCGTCCACCATGATGTGGCGGTGGACAACGGCCTGACGGGCCTGAGCCATGGTGCGCGCGAAACCGGAGCGCAGTACCAGGGCGTCCAGGCGGGTCTCGAGCAGGCCGATGAGGTTTTCACCGGTCTGGCCCTCGACGCGCTTGGCCTCCACGTAGGCGCGGTGCATCTGCTTCTCGCGGATGTCGTACTGGGCGCGCAGGCGCTGCTTCTCGGTCAGACGGACCTTGTAGTCCGAGTCGGACTTGCGGCGCGCACGACCGTGCTCACCGGGAGCATACGGGCGGCGCTCGAAGTACTTCTCGGCCTTGGGGGTCAGTGCGATACCGAGGGCGCGGGACTTGCGCACCTGACGGCGCGCACGCAATGCGTTGTTAGCCATGTTGCCTTTCATGCGGTCGACGGTGCACGCACAACAATGCGTGCACCGATCTGTGTGGTACTGGCCTCCATCGCGCGGGAATGGGTCCCGGCAGGAGAGGTGCGGATCAGCCGCAATCCGTCATTGCCTACAGTTGGCTCGCATGCTCCGCGCCGTGAGGGTGCCACGGTGAGAAGTCATGATCGAGCACAGCTTGCCAGCCAGCGTTCCACTATAGCCGATTCAGTCGACGTCCTGATCCACCCAATCCAACGATTTGGTCACGGCCTTGCTCCAGTTGCGGAACAACTTGTCGTTGGCCTCGGTCTTACCATTGGGCTTCCAGCGCTTGTCCTCGGCCCAGTTCTCGGTGATTTCCTCCAGATCGGCCCAGAAACCCACCGCCAGACCCGCCGCGTAGGCCGCGCCCAGGGCGGTGGTCTCGGTGATCTTGGGGCGGATCACGGGAACGTCCAGCTGATCCGCCTGGAACTGCATGAGCAACTCGTTGGCGGTCATGCCACCATCCACACGCAGGTCCACGAGGTCCTGACCGGAGTCCTTGTTCATGGCCTCGACCACTTCCCGGGACTGGTAGGCGGTGGCTTCCAGCACGGCGCGGGCAATGTGTTCCTTGCGCACGTACCGGGTCAGACCCACCAGGGCACCGCGGGCGTCCGGTCGCCAGTGCGGTGCGAAGAGTCCGGAGAACGCCGGCACGAAGTACGCCCCTCCGTTGTCCTCCACCTCCCGGGCGAGTGTCTCGATGTCTTTGGCTTCCTGGATCAGGCCCAGGTTGTCGCGCACCCATTGCACCAGGGAACCGGTTACGGCAATGGAACCCTCCAGCGCATAGACGGGCTTCTGGCCCTCGATTTGATAGCACACCGTGGTGATCAGACCGTTCTCGGACTGCACCGGTTGCTCACCCACGTTCATCAGCAAGAAGTTGCCGGTGCCGTACGTGTTCTTACCCATGCCGGGCTCGAAGCAGGTCTGACCGAACATGGCGGCCTGCTGGTCCCCCAGGATGCCCGCAATGGGCACACCGCTCACGAAGCCGCGTGAGCGTCCCTTTCCGTAGACCTCACTGCTGGAACGGATCTCGGGAAGCATGGACATGGGAACGTCCATGGCATCAGCCAGGTCCTTGTTCCAGTTCAAGGTCTCGATGTTCATGAGCAGCGTGCGGGACGCATTGGTGACGTCCGTGACGTGCACCCCGCCGTTGGGGCCGCCGGTCATGTTCCACACCAGCCAGCTGTCGGTGGTGCCGAACATGAGCTCACCGGCTTCGGCCTTCTTCCGAGCGCCGGCAACGTTGTCCAGGATCCACTTGATCTTGGGGCCGGCGAAGTAGCTGGCCAGGGGCAGACCCGTGCGCTTGCGGAAGCGATCCACTCCCCCGTTTTTCGCGAACTCGTCCACGATGGCCTGGGTGCGGGTGTCCTGCCACACAATGGCGTTGTAGACCGGTTTTCCCGTGGTGCGATCCCACACGACCGTGGTCTCACGCTGGTTGGTGATACCCACCGCGGCGATATCGTCCTTGGTGAGTTCGGTTTCGGCCAGGGCGTCGGCGACGACTCGGCGGACGTTGCGCCAGATCTCGGTGGCATCGTGTTCAACCCATCCGGCGCGCGGGAAGATCTGTCGGTGCTCTTTCTGGCCGATGCTGATGATGGTGCCGGAGTGATCGAAGATGATGGCCCGGGTGCTCGTGGTTCCCTGGTCGATGGCCATCACGTACTGGGCCTCAGTGGCTCCGTTGGACTTCTTGCCGTTCGGGGTGGTGGTGCTGGATCGCTTGGTCATGGTGGTAACTCCTCACATCGTTGTGGTGGTCGTTGGGAAATCAGAAGTTGGACGACGGGTAGATCTGGAAAATGCCGCCGGCGATCAGTGCGCCGAGGATGGGACCCACGATGGGGACCCACGCGTAACCCCAGTCACTGCCGCCCTTACCCCGGATCGGGAGGATCGCGTGGGCAATGCGGGGGCCGAGGTCACGCGCCGGGTTGATGGCGTACCCGGTGGGACCGCCCAGGCTGGCACCGATACCGACCACCAGCAGCGCCACGGCCAAGGGGCCCAACTCGGAGGGCGTCCCACCGAACATGAGAATCACGAAGATCAGCACAAAGGTCGCGATGGTCTCGGTCACCACGTTCCACGGGTAGGAGCGGATTTCCGGCCCGGTGGCGAACGTGCCGAGTTTTGCCGCCGGCTCCAGTGGCTCGTCGTAGTGTTGTTTGTGAGCGATCCACGCGAGCACGGCACCCAGGAACGCGCCCAGGAGCTCGGCCGCGAAGTACACCAGCGTGGAGGCCGCGGTGATCGCCACCCCCGGGGCGTACTCCGAGGCGCCGGAGGCCCAGAGGCCCACAGTGACGGCCGGATTCAGGTGCGCCCCGGACTGCCATGCCACGTAGACACCGGCGAACACGCCGAGGCCCCAGCCGAAGTTGATCAGCAGCCAGCCGCCGGCATTGCCCTTGGTCTTTCCCAACAAGTGGTTGGCCACCACGCCCACACCCAGCAGCGTCAGCATGGCGGTGCCCAGCACTTCGGACCAGAACACCGTGCCCAGGGGCACCACTTCCGCCGCCTCCATGGGCAGCAGCGCCGTCATTGCAGTCATTGAGTGACTCCTTCAATCTCGTTCTTCCATGGGTGGTCGGAGGGGACCGGTGGCTGACGTGGTTACCCGGGTCGGCGCGTGTCCGGTTCGTTGCGGAATACCGCTACGACATTCACAGGCTGTTCAACGACGGCGCCGCGGCCCGTGCCGCCGCAGCGGCCGTATCGTCGGCGGTCTCCGCGGCGGCGTCCTCGGCGGCGGAGAGGTCTCGGTAGGCCCGAACCTCTGCTGCCGTGCGCTCGGTATCCCACCCGAGTTCTTCGGCCAGCAGGTTCGCGACCTCTTCGACCGCGGCGAGACCATGATCGGGTTGGTCGTAGCTCATGCGAGTCCGGGTCTGGAAGACGTCCGCCAGGTGCAGTACGCCCTCGTTGCGTGCGGCCTGGACGATCTCCGCGCGCACGTAGTCCGGTGCACCCGTGAGCGGCTCGGCGAGGTCGGCGCGTTCGTCCACGAGGGCCCCGATCTCGGAAATGGCAGAGCCGTAGCGGTTGAGTAGGTGCTCGACTATGTCCGGTGTCCACCCGTAGCGATTGCTGATCTGTTCCACCTGGCGGGTCAGCGGGAGATAGCCGTCCGCACCGTGCAACAGGGTCCGTTCGGTCACGGAGGGCACTTGTTTGGCACGGTCCCTACCGAGCGCGAAGTCCACGGCGTCCTGGGCCATGATTCGGTAGGTCGTGAGCTTGCCGCCGGCAATGGAGATCAGACCCGGGACCACTTCCGCCACCGTGTGCTCGCGGGAGACCTTGGTGGACACCGTTTCCGTGTCGTCCTTGACCCCCGGTTGCAGCAGGGGGCGCAAACCGGCGAAACTGCCGATCACGTCGTCACGGGTCAATGGCTGGTCCAGGACCACGTTGGCGTGCTCGATCACGTAATCGATATCGGCCGCGGTGGCCACGGGTGCGGATATGTCCTGTTCGTACGGGGTGTCCGTGGTCCCGATGATCCAGTAGTGCTCCCACGGAATCACGAACAGCACGGATTTCTCGGTCTGCAGGATCAAACCCACCTCGCCCTTGATCCGCTCACGGGGTACCACAATGTGGATGCCCTTGGAGGCCATGACCTTGAGCCCGCCGTCCGTGTCGGCCAAGTCCTGGGTTTGCTCGGTCCACACTCCCGTGGCCGCAACGACCTTGCGGGCTCGAATGTCGAAGCCTTTCCCGGTCTCGAGGTCCGTGACACGGGCGCCGACCACGGCGTCGCCGTCCTTGAGGAGGCCGGTGACCTTGGTGCGCGTGGCGGCCAGGGCGCCATATCCGGCGGCGGTGCGGATCAAGGTCAGCACCAGGCGTGCGTCGTCCACTCGCCCGTCCCAGTACTTGACGGCCCCCACCATCGCGTCCGGCTTGATGCTGGGGAACGCTTCCTGGACCCCGCGCCGGGTCAAGTGGCGGTGGAACGGCATGGACGCGACCTTGGATCCGACGTGGGCCAATGTGTCGTAGAGACCGATACCTGCGGTCACGTACGGACGTTCCCACACCCTGTGGAGGATCGGGTACAGGAAGGGGACCGGCTTCACCAGATGGGGTGCCAGGGTGTAAAGCAACCGCTCCCGTTCGTGGAGGGCTTCCGTGACCAGTTTGAAGTCCAATTGCTGCAAATAGCGCAGCCCACCGTGGACCAGCTTGGAGGACCACCGCGATGTGCCGCCGGCCCAGTCCTGCGCTTCCACGATTCCGGTGCGCAAACCGCGTGTGACGGCGTCCAGAGCCACGCCCGCGCCCGTGATGCCACCGCCGATCACCAGAACGTCCAGTGCGGGGCCGTCGGCCATCTCGCGCAGGGCGGCCCGACGGGATTCGGGGTTCAAAACTGTGCTTCTCACGGGATCTACCTCACTCAACCTCTGTGCGTACTCGTGTGGTGCGCGCGATCTTAAGGACCACGCTACGGCCGGTAGTGTGATCTGCGTCCCATTGCCTGGCCGTAGGCACTACCATGCCGCGCCGATGCACGTATGCTCAAGTCAGTTGCACACACGTGCAGCACGGAGGAGGGTTCATGCACGACGATGCAGGGCTGTATCAAGTCGCGGAGCTCTACTTCGTTCAGGACATGACCATGGGGGCGGTGGCGGACCGGTTCGGCGTCTCGCGCTCCACGGTGTCGCGCATGCTGACCGAAGCCAAGAACCGGGGCATCGTGAGAATCTCCCTGTGCCCACCCGAGCACCCGCCCGATCGGCTGTCGCGGCGGTTCCACGAGATGTTCGGGGTCACTGCGCACATTGCCGGCGCGCACCGGGCATCCCACAGCGGACCGCGTCTGGAGGCCGTGTCGCGCTACGCGGCGAACCTGCTCATGGATTGGGTCGAGGACGGTTCGATTCTCGGCGTTGCGTGGGGTACCACCACCTCCACCATTGCCGCGCACCTGGACCAGACCAGCGCGCAGGACGTCACGGTGGTGCAGCTCAACGGTGCTGCGGGTCCGCGGACCACGGGCGCCGGCACGTCAACCTCGCTGCTCTCGAGCATGGCGCGGGCCTTCAATGCCGAGCTCTACCCATTCCCCACTCCCGCGTTCTTCGACCTTGAGGAAACCCGCACCCTGTTGTGGCAGGAATCGTCCGTGCGCCGAATTCTGGCCGTCCGTTCCGCCGTGGACCTGGCCGTGTTCAGCGTGGGCGCCTTTCACGGCCCCGTGCTGTCGCAGGTGTACACGGAGGGCCATTTCACCCAGGCGGAGCTGCGCAGCCTGAACGACAACCGCGTGGTCGGCGACATGTGTACGGTGTTCATTCGGGAGGACGGTACCTATTCGGACATTGACGTCAATCGCAGGGCCTCCGGGCCCACCCCGTCTGATCTGGCCCGCATTCCTCGCCGCTTGTGCGTGGTGTCCGGGCGACACAAGGTACCCGGTATCCTGGGCGCCCTGCGTTCCGGCGCCGTCACCGACCTGGTGATCGACGACCTCACCGCCAAGGACGTGCTCGATTACGTCGAACCGCCCGGGAAAGCGCTAGCCACCCAGCGGGACCCCTAGTCACCGGCGCCGCGGACCATGTCGCGCAAAATGTTCACCCGGTGCGACAGCTGTTTTTCGTGACCGTAGGGCGTGGGACGGTAATAGTCCCGCCCCACGAGCTCGTCCGGCGGGTACTGCTGGGACGCCACGGCATTGGGCTGGTCGTGGGCGTACAGATAATTGTCGCCGTGTCCCAGAGCGGCCGCTCCCTTGTAATGACCGTCTCTCAAGTGCTTGGGAACCGGCCCGGCCTTACCCGCGCAAACATCGGCGATGGCCTCATTGATGGCCGTGTACGAGGCATTGGACTTGGGGGAGGTGGCCAAGTGGGTGACCGCCTGGGCCAGCGGAATGCGGCCTTCGGGCATCCCGATCAACTGCACCGCCTGCGCCGCTGCGACAGCGGTCTGCAATGCGGTCGGGTCCGCCATGCCAATGTCCTCGGAGGCGGAAATGATCAGGCGGCGGGCGATGAACCGCGGGTCCTCCCCCGCTTCGATCATGCGCGCCAGGTAGTGCATGGCCGCGTCCACGTCCGAGCCGCGAATGGACTTGATGAATGCGCTGATCACGTCGTAGTGCTGGTCGCCCTGTTTGTCGTACCGCACGGCGGCGCGATTGAGTGCTTCCTCCGCGTGCTCCAGGGTGATGGTCACGGGGCCCGCCTCGCGCGGGTCCGGTTCCGGGTCCGGTTCCCGGTCCGACTCCGTGGTCTGGTGGGAGAAGGCCACGCCCGCGGCGGCGTCCAACGACGTCAGGGCCTTGCGGGCATCGCCTCCGGCCATGTCGAGCAGGTGGTTCTTGGCGTCCTCGGCGAGTGTGACCTCGCCGTTGAGGCCGCCGCGGTCGGTCACGGCGCGATCGAGCAGGTCCGCGATGTCGGAACGCTCCAGTGGTTGCAGCGTGAGCATGAGCGAGCGGGACAGCAGCGGTGAGATCACCGAGAAGGACGGATTCTCCGTGGTCGCGGCCACCAGAACGACCCACCCGTTCTCCACACCCGGCAGCAGGGCGTCCTGCTGGGCCTTGGTGAAGCGATGGATTTCGTCCAAGAACAGTACCGTGGTGCGGCCGTGCAGGTCCCGATCGGTCAGGGCTTCGTCCATGACACGGCGCACGTCCTTGACGCCCGCCGTGATGGCGGACAGTTCCACGAACGTTGTGCCGTGTCCGCGCGCAATCACGTGCGCGAGGGTTGTTTTCCCGGTTCCCGGCGGCCCCCACAGGATGATGGAATTCGGACCCGCGGGACCGGCATCGGTTCCCGCCAGCACTCGCAGCGGCGAACCGGGGCGGAGCAGGTGCTTCTGGCCGACCACTTCGTCCAGCGTGCGCGGTCGCATCCGCACGGCCAGGGGCGCGCGTCCCCGGCCGCGGCTCGGCGCGGGGGTCTCCTCCCGGTCGGGCTCGTCCGGGTCGGGCAGGTCAAACAGTGAAGTGCTCACGCTGCTGACCCTAGCGTGAGCTTCGGACACGCGGCATCGGTTACTGCCGTCCGTGCGCGCCCGATCGGGGACGGTCCAGGTCGTCACTGTCCACGATGATCGTCACGGGTCCGTCATTGATCAGCTCGACCTGCATGTGGGCGCCAAAGACACCGGTGCCGACAGCCACCCCGGCCGCACGCAGGGACGTCACGAACTGATCGAAGATCGGCTCGCTCACATCCCCGGGCGCCGCCGCCGACCACGAAGGCCGCCGCCCCTTCCGGACATCCGCGTAGAGGGTGAACTGGCTGACGGCCAACACGGGTGCCGACAGATCCACGCATGACTTCTCCCCGGGGAGGATTCGGAGCGCGGCAATCTTGTCCGCGAGTTTCTGGGCGGTCTCGGGTGTGTCGCCGTGGGTGACTCCCACGAGGGCCAGCAGCCCGGGCCCGCTGATGTCGCCCGTCACCGACCCCGCTACCGTGACGGAGGCCCGGGACACCGTTTGCAGCACAATCTTCATGGGCCCAGTTCATCACACCGTTCATGCGTGCTCGGCGGTCTCAGCCGCCGCCCTGTGTCGTGGCCGCAGCACCGAGCTGATCATGAGGGATCTGACGGGAGGGCCGCGGGAGCCCCAGGTCGAGGAGTTCGAAGGCATCGCCGGGCCCCGCGTGCAATGCCGTACCCGGGTCGATCATGATCCACTGCTCGCGCTCCGTCATGGGCTCGCTGGCCACCACGGTGACCGCGTTGTTCGACGGGTCCAGTCCATGCACCCGCAGGAACGAGGACCTCAGGCGCACCGAGCCCGGGTCAGCGCCGGCCGGGTGCGAGCCCGTGCCGCGGCGGCCGGTGACGTACCACAGCGGGTTGGTGTCCGGGTAACGCACGGCCCAGACTTCCTGCGGTGTGGCGAGCACGCAGTTGAGGCAGTACAGGGACACGTTGCGGGCCAACCACGTCAAGCACTGGCGCAGTGCCGAGGCAATATCCCCCGCGGCCTCCCGCAGATAGGAGGTTAGCAATGCGAAATACCGCTCGCTGTCGGTCGTCCCCAGCACCAGGTCGGACACGCCCCGCCGAGCGAGTTCCCGGTCCAGGACATCGAGGGAGCGGATCACACCGTTGTGGGCGAACATCCGTCCCTCTTGTTCGAACGGATGCGTGTTCGCCACGCTCGGTTCACCCTCGGTCGCAAATCTCACGTGGGCCACAAAGCTCGTGCCGGTCATCTCCTGAGCGGCACGCGTGAACGCGGGGTCGAGGTAGGCCGCCAGCGCGGACCTCACGAGATGCGGGACCCCGCTGGGTTCGAACGTGCCGATTCCGGCGCCGTGCGGCTGTTGTCTGCTTTGCCGTGAGAGTGAATCCGGGGCGGTCAGCAGCCAGAACGAGCAGGTCTGCGGCTGCGATCCGGTGTGGAGCCCGAACAGTCTGCACACGGCAGCCTCCGGGGGGTGGTTTGCGCGGTGGGCGTGTGCCCGAGCCTACTCCTGGACGGTGCGATCGGGGTCGCCGCGGTCCTCCAGAAAACGACGGCGCCCCGTCAACAACACGCCGGTCGTCAGCGCGAGCAACATGAGCCACAGGTAACCGAACGAGGTCCACCACGACCCGCCCCACGTGAACAGCACGCCGAAGATCAGCGGTCCGACACAACCCGCCAGATACCCCGCGCCCTGCCCGAATCCGGAAAGGGCGCCCGCACCGGCCGTGGTGCGCGTGCGTGCATTGATGAGCGTGAGCGCCAACGGGAAGGAGGCCTGCGCGAGTCCGAAGATCGTGATCCACACCCACACGGTGTCCAGGGGGCCCCAGTGCGCGGTGGGCCACAGCAACAGCCCCAGGTAACCCAGCGCGTACAGGGCCACGGCGGTGAGCCCCAGCCCGGTGGTCCGCGCCACGCGCCGCACCATCAGCGGCACCACCAGGCTCACCGGGATGCCCAGAATCGCGTAGTAGGAGAGCATGAGCCCGGCCTGGTGCTCGGTGAACCCGTAGCTGGTGATCACGCGCGGTAACCACGTGAACATCGAGAACGTGTTGGACGAGGTACCCACGAACAGCAACACGAGCCCCCACCCGATCGGTGATCGCCACGGCTTGACCGGCGCTCGCGCCGCGTCCGGAACCACCGACGACGCCGCTCGCGCACCGTCGCGGCGCACGCTCACCCACATGAGCAACCACGGCACGAAAGCGGCCAGCGAGAAGATCGCCCACGAGCCGATCGAGAAACGCCACCCGGCGGCGTCGGCCAGCGGCACCGCGAAGAACGGGGCGGCCGCGGTGGACAAGCCCAGGAGCATGGAATAAATCGCGGTGAGCGGAGCAATGTGATTGCGGAAGTACTTCTTGATGATGGGCGGGAGCGTGACGTTACCGATCCCCAGCCCGATCATGATCAGCAGGGAGAAACCCAAAAACGGTGCGGGGGCCGAGCTGGCGGCGCGGGCGATCAGGCCCACGGCCGCGAGGGCACTGGCAAGGGTGAGCAATGCTTCCAGGCTGACCCGGCGCATTGCGGCGGCCGTCAAGAATCCCGTGAGAGCGAACCCGAAGGTGGGCATCATGGCCAGCACACCGGTGGAGACCGCGTCCAGCGCCACGTCTTCCCGCACGCGGTCCAACACGGGTGACACCCCGGACACCGCGAGTCGCAGGGAGAAGGCGGACAGCACAATGCCGGCCAGGGCAATCAGGCCCCGGCCGGCAACACTGCTGCGACGCGTGCGTGCTACTGGGAATCGCCCTTCGTGCCGGCCTCGTCCTGGGCGGACTTCTCGGCCTTGTGGCCCTTGGGCTCGGGCTTGGCGTCCACGCCGGCTTCCTTGCGCTGCTGCGCCGTGATGGGGGCGGGAGCCGCGGTCAACGGGTCGTAGCCGTTACCGGTCTTGGGGAAGGCGATCACGTCGCGGATGGACTCGGTGCCGGCCAGCAGTGCCACCACGCGGTCCCACCCGAAGGCGATGCCGCCGTGCGGGGGTGCGCCGAACTGGAAGGCGTCCAGCAGGAAGCCGAACTTCTCCTGGGCTTCCTCCTGGGACAGGCCCATCACGCGGAACACGCGGTCCTGCACGTCGCGGCGGTGGATACGGATGGAACCGCCGCCGATCTCGTTGCCGTTGCACACGATGTCGTAGGCGTAGGCCAGGGCGTCACCCGGGTTGGTGTCGAACGTGTCGAGGAACTCGGGCTTGGGCGAGGTGAACGCGTGGTGCACCGCCGTCCAGGCACCGGAACCCACGGCCACGTCACCCGATTCCACGGCGTCGGCGGCGGGTTCGAACAGCGGGGCGTCCACGATCCACACGAAGGCCCAGGCGGCGTCGTCGATCAGGCCGGTGCGGTGACCGATCTCGACGCGCGCGGCGCCGAGCAGCGCGCGGGAGGACTTGGGCTCACCGGCGGCGAAGAAGACGCAATCGCCCTCCTTGGCGCCGACGGCCTCGGCAAGCCCGGCCTTCTCCTCGTCGGAGATGTTCTTGGCCACGGGACCGGTGATCTCGCCGTCTTCCTTGAACAGCATGTACGCCAGTCCGCGAGCGCCGCGCTGCTTGGCCCATTCCTGCCAGGCATCGAGCTGACGGCGCGGCTGGGAGGCACCGCCGGGCATGACCACGGCACCCACGTACGGAGCCTGGAACACGCGGAACGGGGTGTCCTTGAAGTACTCGGTGAGGTCGGTGAGCTTGAGATCGAACCGCAGATCCGGTTTGTCCGTGCCGTAATCGGCCATGGCCTGCGCGTAGGTCATGCGCCGGATGGGCGTGGGGATCTCCACGTCGATCAGTGACCACAGGGCCTTCACAATGGACTCGCCCAGGGCAATGATGTCGTCCTCCTCGACAAAGGAGGCCTCGACGTCCAGCTGGGTGAATTCGGGCTGGCGGTCCGCACGGAAGTCCTCGTCGCGGTAGCAGCGGGCGATCTGGAAGTACTTCTCGATGCCACCCACCTGCAGCAACTGCTTGAACAGCTGCGGGGACTGCGGCAGCGCGTACCACGAGCCCGGCGAGAGCCGGGCCGGGACCACGAAGTCACGGGCACCCTCCGGGGTGGAGCGGGTCAGCGTGGGGGTTTCGACCTCCAGGAAACCCTGGTCGTGGAGGAGGTTGCGGGCCACGCGGTTGACCTCGGAGCGCAGGCGCATGATGCGTGCGGGCTCGGGGCGGCGCAGATCCAGGTAGCGGTACTTGAGTCGCGCTTCCTCACCGACCTCCACGTGCTCGTCGATCTGGAACGGCAGTGCCGCGGAGGTGTTGAGCACGGTGAGCTCCTCGACCATGACCTCGACCTCACCGCTGGGCAGGTTCGGGTTCTCGTTGCCCTCGGGGCGGCGCTCGACCGTGCCGGTGACCTGCAGAACGAACTCGTTGCGCAGCTGATGGAACTCGGCCTCGTCCCGCACCACGATCTGCGCCACGCCGCTGGCATCGCGCAAGTCCACGAACGCCACCCCACCGTGGTCACGGCGGCGGTCCACCCAACCGGCCAACGTGACCGTTTCGCCGGTGTTCCGGGCGCTCAATGATCCGAGTTCATGCGTTCGCAGCAAGAAATATCCACCTTTTCGTGTCTGGGGTGTTGGCTCGACCGGCGCGTTCGCCGGCCGATGGGCCGGACGCGGCTCGGTGGCCGGGTGAGTTTGGTTGAAAGTCTACAAGTCTCAGGGGGTCCGGGTCGCGTGGACCGTGGGGTGCACGTCCTCCCGCGGGGGCTGCCAGGCCGTGGGATCCGCGGTGATCTGCTCCCCCGATCGGATGTCCTTGACCTCGTGCGTGACACTGCCGTCTTCCTGGGCGGTCGAGAACCACACGAACGGAATGCCCCGGCGCTCGGCATAGCGGATCTGCTTGCCGAACTTCTGGGGCGACGCCGCCACTTCCGTTGCGATGCCACGGGCACGCAGCTGCCCGGCCACGTCCTGGGCGGCGGACCAGGATTCGTCATCGTTGAGCGCCACGAGCACCGCGGACGGGACCGCACGCGACGCCGTGGCCATGTTCTGCGACAGGATGCGGGTGACCAGGCGGGTCACCCCGATGGACAGGCCCACACCGGGGAAGTTCTTCTTACCCGTCGAGGCCAGGGATTCGTAGCGACCGCCGGAGCACACCGAGCCCAGTTGTTCGTGACCCACGAGCACCGTTTCGTACACGGTGCCGGTGTAGTAGTCCAGACCGCGCGCGATCGAGAGGTCCGCATTGACCTTGCCGGGTGCACGGCGGGCGGCCTCGCCCACCACCTCGGCGAGTTCGGCCAGGCCCTCCTCCAGCAGGTCGTTGCGCACGCCCAGGGCACGCACCTGCGCCACGAAGGACGTGTCCTCGGTGCGGATACTCGCAAGATCCAGGGCAGACGCCGCTTGCTCGGCAGTCGCGCCCACGTTCGCCTGCAGATTCGCGCTCACGGCCTCGCGGCCGATCTTCTCGAGCTTGTCGATCTCACGCAGCACCGCGGGTGCGTCGTCCAGGCCGATGCCGCGGTAGAACCCCTCGGCGAGCTTGCGGTTGTTCACGCGCAGCACGAACGGCGGGATGGGCAACCGGGACAGCGCCTCGATCATGACCAGGGCCAGTTCCACGTCGTAGCGGAAGGCCAGAGTGCCGTCGCCCACCACGTCGATGTCGGCCTGGGTGAACTCGCGGGCGCGACCCTCCTGCGGGCGCTCACCGCGCCACACTTTTTGAATCTGGTAGCGGCGGAACGGGAACGTCAGGTACCCGTTGTTCTCCACCACGTAGCGGGCGAAGGGTACGGTCAGGTCGAAGTGCAGCGCGAGCGCGCCCTCCCGGGGAGACTTCTCGTCCTCGTCCTGTTGCAGCCGGGACACGCCGTAGACCTCTTTGTCGATCTCGCCCTTGCGCAGCAACTGCTCCACCGTTTCCACGGCGCGGGTCTCAATGGAGGAGAAGCCGTGCAGTTCGAACGTGCGGCGCAGTTCGTCCAGGACGTGTTGCTCCACGATCCGCTCTTCCGGAAGCCATTCGGGGAAACCGGACAGGGATGTGGTGCGGGCCATGGATGAGTTCTCCTCGGTGCGAAAGCGGGGTCTCGGCGTACGGTGCGGGACCTGGTCATGCAAAGGCCCCGAGCGGCGTCGTGGTGTGTGGTGCCATTCTAGGCCGCTGTGGTCGATAGGATGGCCGTATCGATGACCGATTCCACGCGCCGTGTGACCAACCCCCCGCATTCCGGGGCCTCCCCACACGGTCGTGGACGTGGAGAGAGAGTTATAGCGGTGACAGAACGTCCTGAATCCGACGACCGGGCCCGGACCTCCGAGGCGGTCCCCGTGCCCGCTCCCCCGGCGCGCCCTGCCAAGCCCGCCGCCCCCGCCACACCGGTGGCCCCGGCACCACCGGCCCCGTCCGCTGCGCCCCAGGAAACGGCCAAGCCCGCCCTGGCCACCCCGGAATCCGTGGCGCGCGCCAAGCAGCACGGCCGCGCGGACGAGAACGGCACCGTGTACGTGAGCGTGGCCGGCCAGGTGTACGAGTGCGGCCAGTTCCCGAACGCGACCGAGGATGAGGCCATTGCCTACTTCGCGCGCAAATTCGACGACGCCGAGGCCCAGGTCGGCCTGCTCGAACAACGACTTGCCGCCAAGGCCCCCACCACGGACATGCGCAAGACCGTGGCACACGTGCGCGAGCAGGTAGCCGCCCACGGCATGGTGGGCGATCTGGCCGGGCTGTCCGCACGCCTGGACGCCCTGGACGTCTCCATTGGGCAGGCGGAGGTCCGCGAGAAGCAAGAGCAGCAACGAGCCAGGGCCGAGCAGCTGGCGCACCGTACGGCCATAGTGGAGGCCGCGGAAAAAGTTGCCGGCCAGGATCCCGAGAAGACCCAGTGGAAGCACTCCTCGGAACGCATGGGTGAACTTTTCGACCAGTGGAAGGCGCACCAGCGTTCGGGCGTGCGGCTCTCCAAGTCCGACGAGGAGTCCTTGTGGAAACGGTTCCGCAAGGCCCGCACCACGTTCGATCGCCACCGTAAGGCGTTCTTCTCCAAACTGGACGAGACCAACGCTAAGGCCAAGCGCGCCAAGGAGGCGCTGATCGCCGAGGCTGAGGCGCTGTCGGGCTCCACCGATTGGGGACCCACCGCCTCCAAGTACCGCGACCTCATGGATCGTTGGAAGGCCTCGCCCCGCGCGTCCCGCAAGGACGACGACGCCCTGTGGTCCCGTTTCCGCGCCGCCCAGGACGTGTTCTTCAATGCGCGCAAGGCCGCCAACGAGCAGATCGACCACGAGTTCGAGGCGAACCTGGTGGTCAAGGAGCAACTGCTCAAGGAGGCGCAGCAGATCCTTCCCGTGAAGAACCTCGATCAGGCGAAGAAGGACCTCGCGGCGGTACAGGCTCGCTGGGAGGAAGCCGGTAAGGTTCCGCGCGCGCACATGCGCCGGGTGGAGAACGAACTGCGCGCCGTCGAAGACGCCGTCAAGAAGGCCGAGGACGATCAGTGGCGCCGCTCCGACCCCGAGACCAAGGCCCGCTCCAACTCCATGTTGACGCAGCTCGAGAACAAGATCGCCGATCAGCGGTCCGCGATCGAGGCCGCTCGCGCCTCCGGCAACGAGAAGAAGGCCGCCGGCCTCGAAAAGGACCTCGCCACGAGCGAGCAGTGGTTGGCCACCCTGCAAGCCTCGGCGTCCGAACTGAACTGAGCGCAACTCGGCGCGCGGGGTGAACCGAGCGCTCTGCACACCGAACGGGGATCACCGGGGTTGTCCACAACCGGGGTGATCCCCGTTTCGTTGCCCCCCGACCATCGGGTCTGATGGGGTCATGACTGCACCGCGGCCGCTGAGCCCCGATTCCACCCATCCGCGGCCACCCGGCGCGGGATATTTTCGGGTACTGCGTCCGGGTGATCCCTTCAGCGGCGGTGAGCTGACGGCAATGGTCGCGGACGGGATCCTCCGCAGGGTCGTCCTGGATGCGCATGTGCCCGTGGGTGTCGCGCTCACTCGGGCCACCAAGGTCCGAGTCCTGCGAGCGGTCATCCCCCGGCATCTGCAGCGCCGGGGCGTGCTGGGGAGATTGGGGGCCGCGTGGTTCTACGACTGCGCCGCCGTCCCGGATCCATTGCCGATCCTCGTGGCCAAGGACGCCCGGACGACCACCACGCTCCCGCAGGGGTTCAGCCTGCACCAGACCGTTTTCAACGCCTTCGATCGCGTGTCCCACGAGGCCATGTCGGTCACCAGCCCGCTGCGCACCGCGGTGGACGTGGCGCTGCATGTTCCCACACCGGAGGGCACCCGGGCGTTGCACTGGCTCATGGCGTCACCGCACCTGCATTGCCCACCCGAACTCGTCCTGGCGGCCTTGGACGCCGTGGGGAAGAAACCGGGACGTCGACAGGCCCTGGCCCGTGTGCGGAAAGTGGGGCGAGCGGTGGAACGCGGTTACGAGGCGACCGGGCGGTGACCAGAGGTGCGATACACGTCGTACACGCCGTCGATGCGGCGCACTTGATTGAGCACGTGCTCCAGGTAACGGGTATCGCCCATTTCGAACGAGAACCGGGAGATGGCCAACCGGGATCGTGAGGTGTGCACCTGCGCGGAGAGGATGTTCACGTGGTTCTCGGACAGCACCCTGGTGACGTCGAGCAGCAGTGAATGCCGGTCGAGTGCTTCCACCTGGATCTCCACCAGGAACAGCGAGGACTGGGTGGGAGCCCAGCTGACTTCCTTGACGCGCGGATCATCATTGGCCACCAGTGTCTTCATGTTGTTGCAGTCCTTGCGGTGCACGGAGATTCCCGCGCCGCGGGTCACGAAGCCCACGATCTCATCCGGGGGCACCGGGGTGCAGCAGCGAGCCAACTTCACGTACACGTCGGACATGCCCTGGACCACTACGCCGGAATCGGACACGGTGGCCCGGGCGGGCGCGGTGACCTTGGTGGTTTCGGCGAAATCCTCTTCCGTCCCCTCCGCGCCGCCGTGATGCTCGATGAGCTTCTCCACGACCTGTTGGGCGTTGACCGTGTCACTTCCGATGGCCTCGTAGAGGGCTGCAACGTCCGAGCGGTTGAAGTCCTGGGCCACCGAGACGAGCGACTCGTGGGTCACCGTGCGTTGCAGCGGCAGGTGGTGCTTGCGCAGCGCTCGGGTGAGCAGGTCCTTGCCCCGTTCAATGGCCTCCTCGCGGCGTTCCTTGGAATACCACTGCCGGATCTTGGTGCGCGCCCGCGGGGATCCCACGAACTTGAGCCAATCCTGTGACGGGGAGGCGGATTCGGATTTGGAGGTCAGGATCTCGACCCGGTCACCGTGTTGCAGTTTGGACGACAGCGGCACCAGTTTGCCGTTGACCCGGGCGCCGATCGTGTGGTTACCCACCTCGGTGTGCACTGCATAGGCGAAGTCCACCGGGGTGGAACCCGTGGGCAGGGCCATGACCTCACCCTTGGGTGTGAAGACGTACACCTCCGCGGTGTTGATCTGGTAGCGCAGTGAATCCAGGAAGTCCGAGGAGTCTTTGGCTTCCTCCTGCCACGAGACCAGGGAACTCAACCAGTTGAGCTCTCCCGCCTTGGCCTTGGGGGTGGCCGAATTGGCCTGGTTGACCTGGTTCTTGTACTTCCAGTGGGCGGCCACACCGTATTCGGCGCGGTGGTGCATCTCGTGGGTGCGGATCTGGATCTCCACCGGGCGTCCGTGAGGGCCGATCACGGTGGTGTGCAGCGACTGGTACATGTTGAACTTGGGCATCGCGATGTAGTCCTTGAACCGCCCCGGGAGGGGGCTCCACGTCGCGTGCAGCACGCCGAGTGCGGCATAACACTCACGTACCGAGTTCACGAGCACGCGGGCGGCCTGGAGATCGTGGATCTCGTCGAAATCCTTCCCCCGCACGATCATTTTCTGGTAAATCGAGTAGTAGTGCTTGGGGCGGCCGGTGATCGTGGCGTCAATGCCGGACTTGTCCAGTTCCTGGGCGATCAACCCGCGGATCGTGGCCAGATTCCGTTCGCGTTCCGGCGTGCGCTCCCCCACCATGCGGACGATTTCCTCGTAGACCTTGGGGTACAGGGCGGAGAAGGAAAGGTCCTCGAGCTCCCACTTGATCGTGTTCATGCCCAGGCGATGGGCGAGCGGCGCGAAGATCTCCAGGGTTTCACGAGCCTTCTTGGACGAGGACGAGGAGGACACGAACCGCCAGGTTCGCGCGTTGTGCAACCGGTCCGCGAGCTTGATCACGAGCACGCGGATGTCCTTGGCCATGGCCACGATCATCTTGCGCACGGTTTCTGCCTGGGCGTTCTCGCCGTACTGGATCTTGTCCAGCTTGGTCACACCGTCCACGAGCACGGCGACCTCTTCACCGAAGTCCCGGGTCAGTTGCTCGAGGGAGTAGTCGGTGTCCTCCACGGTGTCGTGCAGCAGCCCCGCCACCAGGGTGGCGCCCGTCATGCCCAGTTCAGCGAGGATGGTGGTGACCGCCACCGGGTGGGTGATGTAGGGATCCCCGGACTTGCGCTTTTGTCCCTCATGGTAGGAATCCGCCACGGCGAACGCGCGTTCCAGGACATCCAGGTCCTCATCCGGATGCGTGGCGCTCACGCTGCGCAGTAACGGGACCAGGATGGGCGAGCGGGGCACGGACTCTCCCGTCAAGGCTGAGAGCGTGGACCGGGTGCGTTCGCTACGGCCCGGGAACACGGCCCGTCCGAAAACGGGGCGGGAGGCCGGCAGGACAAAGTGGGTTCCCGCCGTTTCGATCCTGGAACTCGCGGGCACCACCGATGTCTCCGGGTCGTTGGCCGGCTTGGAATTCTTTGCGCTCTGAGCGTCCGACTCTGTCGTCATGGTTCCACAGCCTCCTCACGGATCACCGCTGGCCGGGACGGGTTCGTGGCGCCCGGTGCGCTAATCAACCAAGTCTAGTAGCACGCCCCCGCGCCGAACGGTACGGGGGCGAGTGTAACGCATGCGCGGCCAGCTACTCGCGCGGGCCGGCCTGTACCGGGTCGGAGCTGACGGGCGCGCCGTCGGTCCGGCGCGCGTCCAGGACCTGACGTTCCTGATCGCGCACCGCGGGTTCGAGCCCGCGCAACCACGAGTACATGGGCGCCGCCACGAACAGGGTGGCCACCGTGCCCACGATGATGCCCACGAACAATGACAGTGACAGGTCCTTGAGCGTGCCGGCGCCCAGCAAGTACGCCCCGATGAACAGGATTGCGCCCACGGGAATGATCCCCACCACGGACGTGTTGATGGACCGCACCAGGGTTTGGTTGACGGCCAGGTTGACCTGCTCCGAGAACGTGCGTTTGGCTCGTTCCTCCGGCGCGGCACCGCCCAGAAGCCCCTTGGTGTTCTCGCGCACCTTGTCGAAGACCACCACCGAGTCGTACAGCGAGTACGACAACACGGTCAGGAAGCCGATCACCGCGGACGGCGTGACTTCGAACCCGACCAGGGAGTACACCCCGGCGGTGATCACGATGGTGGCCAGCATGGCAGCGACCGCGGACACGGACATCTTCCACGTGCGGAAGTACAGCGCCATGAGCACCGTGGCCAGCAGGACGAAGACCAGCAGACCCCACAGGGCCTGTTGCGTCACCCCCTGACCCCACGTGGGACCCACGAAGTTGGAGGTCACCTGGTCGTCGGTGGCGCCGTAGGCGTCCTGCAAGGCGTCTTTCACGGCCAGGGTCTGATCGTCATCGAGCTGTTCGGTCTGCACTCGCATGGTGCCCGGCGCAATATTGGTCACGGACACCCCTCCGGTGTCCGAGGAGTCCGCGACCGCTCGCTCGCCGGGCTGGACGTCCGTGTTCTCAACACCCGAGACCGTGAATTCGGAGCCGCCGGTGAAGTCGATACCGAGATTGAATCCGCCCTTGAGCACGGGGATCAGCATGGACACCAGCACCAGCCCCAAGGCCAGGGACAACCACAGCTTGCGCTTGCCGACGAACGGGTACGAGGTACGGCCGCTGTGCAGGTCGTTACCGAAGCGTGCAAGTCGGTTGCTCATCGGGTGCTCCCTTCCGTCAAGGCGGTCTGGTCCACGGCGCTGGAACCGCCGGATCCGGCGGGCCCGTCTCCGGCGGCCTTCTGTCGACGACGCCGCTCGGCGATCGTCAGCCCGTCGCTGTCCTCGGGGCTGCGGATGCGGCCCGCGCCGCGGTACAGCGGGACGGCGTCCAACGCTTCAGGATCCAGGCCCGAATTCTTCGCGCCACCGCCGAAGTAGCGGGTACGCGTGAGCAGCACCATGATCGGGTGGGTGAAGAGGAACACCACGAGCAGGTCCGCGATCGCGGTCAAACCCAGGGTGAACGCGAAACCCCGCACGTTGCCCACGGCCACGAAGTACAACACGACCGCGGCGAGGAGGTTCACGGCCTTGGCCGCGAGCACGGTCTGCCGGGCGCGCTGCCAGCCGTGGTCCACCGCGGCGGGAATGCTTCTGCCCGCCCGGATCTCATCCCTGATGCGTTCGAAGTACACGATGAACGAGTCCGCGGTCTGCCCGATCGCCACGATCAGGCCGGCCACACCCGCCAGCGACAGGCGATAATTGGCGCTCCACCCCAGCAGCGTGATGGCGAAGTAGGTGATCAGACCCGCCACGAGCAGTGAGGAGATGGTCACCAGTCCGAGCCAGCGGTACTGGAACAGGGAATACACGCACACCAATGCCAGTCCCACGAGACCGGCAATGATACCCATCCGCAACTGGTTGCTGCCGAGGGTCGCGGAGATCTGCTGTTCCGACTGGATGCTGAAGCTCACCGGCAGCGCACCGTACTTGAGCTGCTCGGAGAGGAATTGCGCCTCGTCCTCGGTGAAGGATCCGGTGATCTGTGCGCTGCCGTCGGTGATCACGGCGTTCATGGACGGGGCGGAGATCACCGTGCCGTCCAGCAGGATCGCGAACTGGGACCGGGGGTCACCCTGCTGGGACTGCCCGATCTGATACAGGCGTTCGGAAAGTTCCTTGAAGGTCTCGGTGCCCTCGGCATTGAACTGCAGGTTCACGGCGAACTGCCCCGTGGACATGCCCTGCTGGTTGGTTGCGGTGCCGTAGGAGGCATCATCGATGTCCGTGCCGGGGATCTCCAGCGGACCAAGAATGTACTTGGTGTTGTTCGCCGGGTCGCAGGAGACAATGGCCTTGTCAGGATCCTGCGCCTTGCGTTCCTCCTGGGGTCGCTGCGCGGAACAGTCAAGGGCCTCGAACTGCGTGACGAGATCGGGTGTCACCCAGTTGGGATCCGAGGAGTTCGTGGGCTCGGCATCCGGGTTCGGAATGTCCTTGAGGGGTGTGCGCTGCTCCTCGGGAGTGGGCGCGCCCTCCGCCGTGGTGATCACGGGCCGGAACGCCATTTGGGCGGAGGTCTGAATCAAGTCACGGGTTTCGGCGGAGGGAACTCCGGGCATGGACACCACAATGTTGGACCCGGACTGCGTGCTGATCTCGGCCTCGGAGACACCCGTACCGTCCACGCGCTGACGAATGATCTCCACGGCCTGATCGAGTTGCTCTTGGGTGATCTCCTGGCCGTTTTGAGCTGCCTGCAGCTCCGGAGACAGCACCATTTGTGTGCCGCCCTCGAGGTCCAGGGCCAATTTGGGGGCCCACCCGGTGCGGTCGGTGGTGACCCCGTAGATCAGGATCGCCGCCAGGGCAAGGGTGATCACCGCGAGCGCGGCCAGGCCGCGTTTGGCCGCTGTTAGGGCCGCGTTCGATCCCGATTTCACCGATCTGGGCGCGCGGGTCGGTGGCGCTTGGGGGGTGGGTTTCTGTGACTCTTCGGGTTCCGATGTGTCCGAAGTGCCCTTACGTGATGCCATGTCTGCCCTTCATCAACGCACGGTTGGTGTGGCCGCCGAGTACGCCGCACCTGGGTCCGGTCATGAGAAACGGGCCGATGCTCTCGGCCCGTGACTCACGCATGTGTTCAGTTGGTGTCGTTATCGCGGCGGTTGTCGCGCCACGTGCCGCTCTGAGCGTCGTGTCCCGGGACGTTGTCGCCCGCGGCGGGATCGCCGGGGACCGCGTCACCGGGCAGATCGTGCTCGCCATCAGCCACGCTGTCGGATGCGGTTCCCGCGGCCGTGGAACCGTCACCGTCAACGGTGGCACCCTGCGCGAGCGCTGCGTTCTGGGTGGCTGGGTCGTCGAGAATGGTGGTCACGGTCTGGGTGTGCACGGTCACCGAGGTTCCCGGGGAGACTTCCAGGACCGCCTTATTCTCGTCCCGGTCGATCGACAGAACGGTTCCGTAGAGACCAAAGCTGGTCATCACCCGGGTACCGGGTTCCATGGTCGACTGCTTGGCCTTGATCTGGGCCTGAGCCTTCTTCTGGCGACGCATGGGCAGCCACAGCAGCAACACCATCACCACGAGCATGACGGGAAGGAACCATGCGGTTCCGCCGCCTCCTGACTGCTGGGCCTGGGCAAGAAGTTGCGCGGAGAGAATCACGAAGTTCCGTTCTGTAGACGATGTTCACGGCTGAGTGACCGCAGTTACCGTGGGGGTTCACCGCCGTCATCACAAGGATCCGACCAAGTGTAGGTGATCCAGCTGGTGGCCCGCTGAACCGTGACGCCTCCGCAGCCTGTCCGCCCACCCCGGGGCCAGCGGGCCCGCCCCGTGGGGGCAGGTGCGAGCCGGTCAGAACGCGGTGGGTTGCTCCTGCTCCGGGGGCTCGGTGGCCAGTGCGGTGCGCAGGGCGGGGTCCTTGAAGGCGGCGTGGTCGGGCACGTTGAGACCCAGGTGCTCCCACGCCGCGGCCATGGCGATGCGTCCGCGCGGGGTGCGCCCCAACAATCCCTCGCGCACGAGGAACGGTTCGGCCACGGTTTCCACCGTTTCGGTTTCCTCGCCCACCGCGATGGCCAACGTGGACAAACCCACCGGCCCCCCGTTGAACTTGCTGACCAGGGCGGAAAGGACATTCCGATCCAGGCGGTCCAGTCCCCTGGCATCCACCTCGTACATGTCCAGGGCGGCGCCGGCGGTGCGCGCATCGATCCGGTCCACCCCGTGCACCAGCGCCCAGTCACGGACGCGGCGCAGCAACCGGTTGGCGATGCGCGGGGTGCCGCGGGACCGAGAGGCCACTTCGTAGAATCCCTCGGAAGTCATGTTCAGGTCCAGCAGGCCCGCCGAGCGACGCAACACCAGTTCCAGTTCCGGAACCGAGTAGAACTCCAAGTGGCCGGTGAAGCCGAACCGGTCGCGCAGCGGTCCCGGAAGCAGACCAGCGCGCGTTGTCGCGCCCACCAGGGTGAACGGCGGCAGGTCCAATGGGATGGATGTGGCGCCGGCGCCCTTACCGACCACGATGTCCACGCGGAAGTCCTCCATGGCCATGTACAGCATTTCCTCGGCCGGCCGGGACATCCGGTGGATCTCGTCCAGGAACAGCACCTCGCCTTGGGTCAGTGAGGACAGAATGGCCGCGAGATCCCCGGCGTGTTGAATCGCCGGGCCGGAGGAGATCCGCAGGGGAACGTCCAATTCCTGGGCAATGATCATGGCCAGGGTGGTTTTACCCAGACCCGGAGGCCCCGACAGCAGGACATGGTCCGCGGTGCGCCCGCGCAACTTGGAGGCTTCCAGGACGAGGGACAGCTGGGCGCGCACGCGCTTCTGCCCCACGAAGTCGTCCAGGGTGCCCGGGCGTAAACTCGCTTCGAGCTGCTGATCGTCCAGGTCCCCCTCGGCACCGACCAGTCTCTGGTGTCCCTGCGCGGCACCGCGCTCCTCGAAAGCCATCAGGACCATCCTCGACCGTGTGCGTGACTTGTGCCCTTGGCGGTTCCCAGCCAGGACAGGACCGCCCGCAGGATCTCGGCAACGTTGCCGGTGTCCGCCAATTCGGGTTGCATTTCCAGTGCGTCGTCGATGCCGCGGATCGCGTCCTTCTCGCTCCACCCCAGACCCACAAGAGCACTCATGACCTGTTCGCGCCACACCTGCACCTGGGGCTGGACGGCCGCGGTCTGCTGTGGCTCCGGAAGAACGAGCTTGTCCGCCAGTTCCAACACGATTCGGCGGGCGGATTTGGGGCCGATTCCCGGGACGACGGTGAAGGCCTTGTCGTCCCCGGTGGCAATGGCACGCCGGGTCTCCTCCGGACCGAGAACGGAGACCGCGGCCAACGCGGTGCGCGGCCCCACGCCGGAGACGCCGAGCATGACGGTGAAGACCTCCTTCTCGTCCGCTCCCGCGAAACCGAACAGCAGGGGGGCTTCGTCCTTGCGCGCGATATAGGCGGTGTGTAAGTGCACGGTGGATCCCGTGCGCAGACCCGCCAGGGTGTGTGGGCTGGCCTGGATCTCGATCCCGAAACCGGAGACCTCAATGACCGCCTGCGCGGCGCCCACAAAACGCACCTCACCGGACACCGAAGCAATCACAGGGCGGCTCCCGTCACGCGGGATGTCCCCGCCATGGATTCGAACATGTATACGAACTGCAGCACGGCCTCACTCTAACAACTCCCACCGACTCGCACAGCGCGCACCGCCTTCCCGGGCCGCGTCATCGGCGGAACCAGCCGGATCAGCGGCGCGGTGAACGGGCGGCCCGGGGGGCCTTCGGTTGACGAGCCGCCGCCTCGGCCCGTTTCCACGCTTGCTGCGCCGGGGTCAGCCCGGAGGCCCGGGCGGAGGAGGGCTGAGAGCCCGAATGCGTGGACGTTTTGGCCGCCGCATTCATGCCGGCCATGCCGCCGCGCCAACCGTGGCACACCGCCAGAGCCAGCGCGTCCGCGGCGTCGGCGGGTCGCGGGGGTGCATCCAATCGGAGGATCCGGACCACCATGCGATTCACCGATTCCTTGTCCGCCCCGCCGTCCCCGGTGACCGCCGCCTTGACCTCGGACGGGGTGTGCCATGCCACCGGGATCCCACGCCGCGCCGCGGCGGCGATGACCACACCGGTGGCCTGGGCCGTGCCCACCACGGTGGGCGCGTTGTTCTGAGCGAACACCCGCTCGACCGCCACGACGTCCGGTGCGAACCGCTCCATGAGCGACTCGGCCGCCGTCATGATGGCCAACACGCGATCCTCGAGGGCTTCATGCGCCTTGGTGCCGTTGACCTCCACATGGACGAACGTTCCCGTGCGGTTGGCCGCCATGTCCACCACCGCGAAGCCACAACGGGTCAGCCCCGGGTCCACGGCAAGAATGCGCTGCCCCGGGGCCGATCCGCCGTCCGACGTGTGTGCCATGGGACTCTCAGTCCTCGTCTTCGAGCTCCGCCAGTACGGACTCCGGGATGTCGGCGTTCGAGTAGACGTTCTGCACGTCGTCGAGCTCTTCCACCGCGTCCACGAGCTTGAGAAACTTCTTGGCGCCCTCGGCGTCCAGATCCACCTTCATGGTGGGCCGGAACTGGGGGTCGTCGTTGTTGTAATCCAGTCCGGACTCGTCGAGGGCCTTTCGGATCTCGGGCAGGTCGGTGGCCTCACTGACGACTTCGAAGACCTCTGATTCCTCGATGACCTCGTCCGCGCCGGCGTCGAGCACGGCCATCAGAACGTCGTCCTCGGTGAGACCGTCGGTCTTGGCCACCTCGACCACGCCCTTGCGTTCGAAGAGGTAGGCGACGGAACCGGAATCCGCCATGGTCCCACCGTGGCGGGTCACCGCAACGCGCACCTCCGAGGCCGCCCGGTTCTTGTTGTCCGTCAGGCACTCGATGTACAGCGCGGTGCCCTGGGGGCCGCGAGCTTCGTACAGGATCTCCGAGTAGTCGATGGTCTCACCGGTCAGGCCGGCGCCACGCTTGACGGCGCGATCGATGTTGTCGTTGGGCACGGAGTTCTTCTTGGCCTTGGACACGGCCAACTCCAGTGCCGGGTTACCGGCGGTGTCCGCGCCACCCATGCGAGCGGCGACCTCAATACCCTTGATGTACTTGGCGAACGCCTTGGCACGTTTGGCGTCGATTGCGGCCTTCTTGTGCTTGGTCGTGGCCCATTTGGAGTGACCTGACATGGAGTTCCTCCTAGGAAGTCTGTGTGCCCGGTGAAGCTGGTCCGGGTCTGGGGTTTAGCCATTATTTTAGCGATGTACCACGGGGGCCTCGAACACGGCCCCGCGCCTAACGCGGCCTGGTTCGGGCTATGCCACGCGCGCGCTCTGCGTAGGTGTCGTCCAATGAGGTGTCCGGGAATTCGTCCCCGCGGGTTTCCACCGCGGTCCGCAGCAGAAAATCTGCGACGGCCGGGTTCTTGGGAAGTAGCGACCCATGCAGGTAACTGCCCAGCACGTTATGCGTGCGCGCGCCCTCGGTACCGTCCTGACCATTATTGCCGGCCCCGCTGACCACAGCGGCCCAGGGCGCCTGGTCCGGTCCCAAGGTGGTCAGCCCGGAATGGTTCTCGTAGCCGATGATCGTGCCGAATTCCGGGGATTCGCTCACGACATTGCCGATCAAACGCTGCGGTCCACCCACCGTTTCCAGGTCGAACATGTCGATCCCCCGCAAGGTCTCGCCGCCGCCGGTACGGAACTCCCGGCCGAAGAGCTGGTACAGACCGCAAATGACCAGCATGGGTGTGCCCGCCGACGCCGCCTCGTGCAGTCGGGGTGCCACGCGGGCGAGGTCCTCGGCCACCCGAAACTGACCCGAGTCCTGCCCACCGCCACCCACGAAGAGGTCTGCGTACTCCGGCCACGGGTCACCGGGGTTGTAGTCGTGGACCCGCACCTCGAAGCCGTAGCGCTCGGCCCGGCGTTTGAGGGTCAGAGTGTTGCCCCAATCCCCGTAGATGTTCATGTCCCGCGGATAGAGCTGAACAATGTCCAAGGACCCCACTTGTTCCTGATTCATGATCGGCTCCTCAGATCGCGTCCACGTGGGTCATGCCGCCCAGGGTCTTGCGCAGGGACAACATGGCGGTGTACGTGCAGAACACCCGCATGGGCCGGTCTCCCGCCCCCGCAATGAACTGCTGGAGCGCGGTGTCCAGGTCGGTGTCCACCGATCGGACCGGCACCAGGTCGTAGTCCAGGCGCAGGGCCATGTCCCACGCGCGCACACCGGAGACCGTGTCCACGCCGCCGTCGCGCAAACTGTCGAAATCCACGTCCCACAGCCACGACACGTCACGGCCGTCGGCGTAGGCGTCGTTGATCGCGATCATGGTCGCGTACTCGTCCGCCGATGCGGACGCGAGTGACAACCGGAATCCGGCGGGGTTCTTCACGAGCAGCAGCTGAAGTGGTTTCCCGTCCACCGTCACGGTTTCACCGCGACCGAAGGCCGGGGTCACCCGCGACAGTTCCGCCACCAGGGAGGCAATGTCCGCGCCGTCGCCCAGAACCCGCAGGCTCAGGGCCAGAGCCGCCGCCGCGTTGTACTGGTTGTACACCCCGTAGAGGTCGATCGTGGCCGTGTGGTGTTCGCCGCGCACGTCCAGGTCCACGCTATTGGCCTGCACGGCGTTGAGCACCACATCCGCGCGTGGCCGCGCCACGGAGGGTTGCTCCGAGTCCAGCTCGACCGTCTCGGTCTGACGCAGCACGTCGCGCATGTCGTCGTCGGAGGGGAACATGGGCCGCAATGCGTCCGAGAGGCCGAACCATTCAACGGTGGCGTCAGCGGCGACGTCGTCCGCGAGACTGGCGATCCGGGGGTCTTCACGGTTGAGAACCACGGTGCCGGTGGTTGCCCTGGCGACCTGGCTGAGCATGCGACGGGTCGTGTCGATCTCGCCGAACCGGTCCAGCTGATCACGCATCACGTTGAGCAGCAGCGCGTAGCGGGGCTTGACCTGCTTGACGAAGTGCACGGCGTGCGCCTCGTCGAGTTCCAGCACGGCCACGTCCGCGTCGAGGCGACCGAACGCGTTCATCTCGGCCAGCAATGACGCCGCCACGCCCCGCACGAAATTGGATCCCGTCCGGTTCGTGAACACGCGCAGTCCCTGGGAACGCAGCAACTGGACGGCCATTTTGGTGGTCGTGGTTTTGCCGTTGGTGCCGCTGATGACCACCACACCGTGCGAGAGTTTGCCGAGTTCTTCGGCCACGAAACCGGGGTGCAGCTTTTCCATGACCAGGCCGGGAAAGGCGGAGCCGCCGCCGCGCAGGCTTGAGGCCCACCGGACTCCCTGGCCGAGTAGACGTACGAGTGGTCGAGACATGGATTCCATTCTAATGACTGGGGTCCCACCGTCCCGGGCGCCGGTCAGCGATGCCCGGGGGCAATGGGAATCAGGAACGGGGCCAGGCGGCGGCGATGTCGTCGCGATTGGCTCCGAGGGTCTGAATGAGCGGTTTGGTGTGCGCAATGACGGGCATGAAGTTGGCGTCACCCTCCCAGCGGGGCACCACGTGCTGATGCAGGTGCGCGGACAACGAGCCACCCGCGGCGGACCCCAGATTCAGGCCCACGTTGAACGCCGCCGGCTGCGCGACCTCCCGGATCGTGGCCACCGCCGTGCGGGTCAGCACGTTCAGCTCCCACAGTTCCTCGTCCGTGAGCTCGGTGATGTCCGCAACATGACGATACGGACAGATCAGCAAGTGCCCCGGGTTGTACGGGAACAGGTTGAGCACCACGAAGCAGTGTTCCCCGCGATGCACGATCAACGCGTCCTCGTCCGCGCGGTCCGGCCCGGTGCAGAACGGGCATCCGGGAGTCTCCGTGATCGAGGGGTCCTCACCGCGCACGTAGGCGAGCCGGTGGGGAGTCCACAGGCGCTGGAAACTGTCCGGCACGCCGGGCAGCTCGAAATCGTCCTGCGCCACCCAGCGCCGGTTGCCGTTCTGATTCTGCTCGGCGTTCTCCGTCACGATTGCTCCGCAGCGGGTTGCGAGACCTCGCCGTCCGAGGGTGCCGAAGGATCCTCGTTCACGCGCTCGCGCACGTGCCGAACGATCATCTCCACGGCGGCGTCGACGGGTACCGCGTTGAACTGCGAGCCGTCGCGGTAGCGGAACGAGACCGCGCCGGCTTCCGCGTCGTCGCCGCCCGCGATGACCACGAACGGGATCTTGTCCTTGGACGCCGTGCGGATCTTCTTGGGGAAACGATCCGACGACGCATCCACCTCCACACGAATGCCCCGGGCGCGCAGCTTGGCCGCGAACTCGTCCAGGTAGTCGTTGAAGGCCTCGGCCACCGGAATGGCGCGCACCTGAACCGGAGCCAGCCACGCGGGGAACGCCCCGGCGTAGTGCTCGGTCAGCACACCCATGAACCGCTCCACCGATCCGAACAACGCACGGTGGATCATCACGGGCCGCTGCCGGGTGCCGTCGGCGGCCTGGTACTCCAGGTCGAAACGCTCGGGCAGGTTGAAGTCCAACTGGATGGTGGACATCTGCCACGTGCGCCCGATCGCGTCCTTGGCCTGCACCGAAATCTTGGGGCCGTAGAAGGCCGCTCCCCCGGGATCCGGGACCAGCTGCAGACCGGAAGCCTCGGCCACCTCCTGCAGGGTGCGGGTGGCCTCGTCCCAGACCTCGTCGGAGCCCACGAATTTTTCCGGGTCCTTGGTGGACAGTTCCAGGTAGAAGTCGTCCAGACCGTAGTCCTTGAGCAAGGACAGGACGAAGTTCAGCGTGCCGGTCAGTTCGTCCTTCATTTGCTCGCGCGTGCAGTAGATGTGAGCGTCGTCCTGGGTCATACCGCGCACGCGCGTGAGCCCGTGGATCACACCGGATTTCTCGTAGCGGTACACCGCGCCGAACTCGAACAACCGCAGCGGCAACTCACGGTACGAACGCCCGCGTGAGCGGTAAATCAAGTTGTGCATCGGGCAGTTCATGGGCTTGAGGTAGTAGTCCTGGCCCTGCTTGGTCACCTCGCCCGTCTGCGGGTCCCGCTCCTCGTCCACGTGCATGGGAGGGAACATGCCGTCCCGGTACCAGTCCAGGTGACCGGACACCTCGTACAGGTGGCCCTTGGTGATGTGCGGGGAGTACACGAAGTCGTAGCCGGCCTCGGTGTGACGCTGACGCGAGTAGTCCTCCATCTCCTTGCGGATGATGCCGCCCTTGGGGTGGAAAACGGGCAGGCCCGAACCCAGTTCGTCCGGGAAGGAGAAGAGGTCCAGCTCGGAACCGAGCTTGCGATGGTCGCGACGCTCCGCTTCCGCGAGGCGCTCCTTGTAGGCCTTCAGCTCGTCCTTGGAGGGCCATGCGGTGCCGTAAATGCGCTGTAACTGCTTGTTCTTCTCGTTGCCGCGCCAGTAAGCGGCCGCCGAACGCATCAGCGCAAAGCCATTGCCGATCAATTTGGTGTTGGGTACGTGCGGGCCGCGGCACAGATCGCGCCACACGATCTCGTGGCTCTGCCGGTCGACGTTGTCGTAAATGGTGATTTCCCCGGCGCCCACCTCCACGGATGCGCCCTCCGCGGATTCCTCCATGGAGCCCGAACCCGGCCCGTTGGCCAGGTCGATCAGCTCCAGCTTGTAGGGCTCGTCCGCCATTTCCTCGCGGGCTTCGGCTTCATCGACCGCGCGGCGCCGGAACAATTGCGACTTGTTCACGATCTTGAGCATGGACTTCTCGATCGTCTTCAGATCCTCGGGCGTGAACGGTTCGTCGACGTCGAAGTCGAAGTAGAACCCGTCCGTGATGTACGGTCCGATGCCCAGCTTGGCATCGGGACGCAACTGCTGCACGGCCTGCGCCATCACGTGAGCCGTGGAGTGCCGCAAGACCTCGAGGCCCTCCGGGTCGCCCACGAGCACGCGCTCCACCACGTCACCGTCCGCGAGTTCGGTCCGCAAATCCTTGAGCTCACCATTGATGTGGGCCACCACCACCTCACGCTGATCCGCGTACAGATCAGCCGCGGTGGTTCCCTCGGTTTCGGTGCGGGGATCGCCATCCACGGTCAGCTGTAATTGAGCGGCATCAGACATGAGTTACTCCTTCGACTGTACTTTCGACGCGCGCCCATACCGGGGACGCGCGGGTCCCGCGGAACACCTAGTTCGGCGGGGACGCAGATGATGCTACCGCCCCGACACGGAGCGGACACATTTGGCGGGCCGGAATGCGGCCCGAAAAAAGCTGTACCCCGAGCCGTGAGGCCCGGGGTACAGCAACTCAGCGGTGCAGCGCCTCAGCGGTGCACATCAGTTTCAGCGACGGGGAGCGTTGCCGCCCAAGCCGTCACCACGACCATTAAGGTCGCGGTCACGATCGGTGTCGGTCTCGACGTCGACCTGTTCCTTGCGCACGTCCGCCTCGACGCGCTGCGTGTCGCGAACGGTTTCCTTGTTCAGGCCGACCTCTTCGACGGCCACGGCTTCCTTCTCGACCACGGGGCGCTCTTCGTGCAGTGAGACCTCAACCTCTTCCTCACCGATGGTGCCGGTGCGGGCCTGGCCGTCACGGACCGGGGTGCGTTCCACGGTGACCTCTTCGCGCTCAACGGGAACGTCAACGGTCTCGTGGTCGGTGACCACGTACTTGCGCAAACGCGCACGTCCGGCTTCGCGCTCCTGGGTACCGACATTGAGCTGCTCCTCGTGCCGAACCACGGAAGCGTCGTCGCGGTCAGCGGCAGTGCGGTCACGATCGGTCAGGTCGCGATCGTCGTCACGGCCCGCGGCTACGCCCGCAACACCGGCGGTACCAGCGGTACCGGCGGTACGGTCCCGATCGGTCAGGTCGCGGTCCCGATCGGTGAGATCGCGATCGTCGTCACGGCCCGCAGCTGCGCCCGCAACACCGGCGGTGCCAGCGGTACCGGCGGTACGGTCCCGATCGGTCAGGTCGCGATCGCGATCTGCACCCTGACCGTTGTCGTAGTTCATCTCGTAATAGCGGTAGAGTTCTTCCTCTTCCGCCGGGGAAAGGTGCTGATCCGCATCGACCTTGGGAGCGTCCTTGATGACGTCCTTCTGGTAGGGCAGGACAACGCGGTCACCGTCCTGGCGGGCATCCTTGGCGGGAACGAAGCTCTCCTTGGCGCCGAAGAGTCCCGTGTTGACGGTCAAGAACGTGGGCTCACCCGAGTTGTCATCGAGGAAGACCTGCTCGACCTTGCCGACCTTGTCACCGTCAGCGTCGTAGGCAGTGCTGGAGAGAATCGCATTCACATCGAAAGTCGTCATCGCAAGAACTCCTTCACGTTTATTGCGTTCGTCAAAGCACGGTTTGTGCCCTGCGAGCCATCACTCTGCACGATGGCATTGTGATCTAGCTTCCTGCCCAGCATACTGACGTTCAGTGGGCTGACAATACTTTTTCTCTCTTGGGTGAAATGCCGTGCTCTTGCTTCCGTCGCCCGTTTATTTGGATTATTGACCCGCCAGTTACGGGGCCCGCAGCAACGGGGAGAATTCATTCCCGGGCTCGGCACGTGGGGTAGGGCACAATGGGGATCGAGCCGACGGGTGGCGGGCTGCGCATCCTGCGGAGGCGGCCACTTCCGACACTTCACGACAAGTCTGGAGCCGCACGTGTGGGACGCACTGGTCAATAACCCCTGGATCCTCTGGCTGATCATCATGCTCGTCCTGGCGGGCATTGAGATGCTCACCCTGGACTTCTTATTTTTGATGATGTCCATGGCCGCCCTGGGCGCGGGGGTGGTGAGTTTCTTCACCCCCAGCTTCCCGCTCCAGGTGATCACGTTCGCCGTGGTTGCGGTGCTTCTCATCTTCCTGTTGCGCCCCGTGGCGCTGAGACGACTCAACCGGTCCACCCCCAGTACCCGTTCCAATGCCGAGCGACTCGTGGGGTTGTCCTGCACCGTGCTGGAACCGGTCAGCGAGGACACCGGCCTGGTCCGGCTCGAGGGTGACATCTGGACGGCACGCTCGGCGGAGCGCGCCACGCTCGAAACGGGGACCAAGGCCTATGTGTACCGCATTGACGGAGCCACCGCGATCGTCTCCCACACCGCCCCAGCAACCACTGATTTCTCCGATTCGCCCGCTCCGCAACCCGGATACTGATACCTGTACGGGTCGTTCGGCCCGCGCATCCCCCCACGTGAGAGGACCCCATGGAAATCGTCATCACAGTACTACTCGTAGTGGTGGTGCTGGCCGCGGCAATCGCTCTGATCAAGGCGGTGCGGATCATTCCGCAGTCCCGCGCCGGCATCGTGGAACGCCTCGGCAAGTATCAGGCCACGCTCAATCCCGGCCTGCACTTCCTCATCCCCTTCGTCGACCGACTGCTGCCCATGATCGACTTGCGAGAGCAAGTGGTACCGTTCCCCGCTCAGTCCGTGATCACGGAGGACAACCTGGTGGTCGGTATCGACACCGTGGTGTACTTCCAGGTCACCGACCCTCGCGCCGCAACTTACGAGATCACCAACTACATCCAGGCCGTGGACGAACTTACGAGCGCTACCCTGCGTAACGTGGTGGGTGGCCTGAATCTCGAGGAGACACTGACGTCGCGTGACAAGATCAATGCCGAGCTGCGCGGGGTGTTGGACTCCACCACGGGCCGCTGGGGCATTCGCATTTCTCGCGTGGACATCAAGGAGATCACTCCCCCGCCCTCCATCCAGGACTCGATGGAGAAGCAGATGCGCGCCGAACGTGATCGCCGCGCAACCATTCTGACGGCCGAGGGCGAGAAACAGTCCCAGATCCTGACCGCCGAGGGTGAGCGGCAAGCCGCGGTGCTTTCCGCAGAAGGCGATGCCAAGGCCGCGATCCTGCGCGCGGACGGTGAGGCCCAGGCCATCGCCAAGGTCTTCGACTCCATCCACCGCGCCAAGCCCACCCAGAAGTTGCTGGCCTACCAGTACATTCAAACACTGCCCAAGGTGGCAGAGGGCTCCGCCAATAAGGTGTGGATGATTCCCGCCGAACTCAGTACCGCGCTGCGCGGAGTGGGCAACTTCCTGGCCACTCCCGGCGGTGAAGGCCCGCATGACGCGTCCTGGGACGACCAGGAGGACGAGCCGACCCCCACAGCCCACTCGGAGCCCATTGTGGAGTCCGAAACCGTCAAGGTCACGGAGAAGGATCTCGAGCCGGATCTGACGCTCACCGACCCCAATGACTTCGAGATGCCGGAACCGCCGTTCGCGGACCCGGCGGCCGGAGAATACGGTTCGAGCAATGACGGGAATGAATCTCGCTGACCCGTGGTTGTATTCGGTTGATAAGAATCCCCGCGTCGTCCATCGGGCCGATTGACAGCCGGGATCATATTCTGTGTACCAGTAGGACTTCAGGAAGGACCGTCCAGTGAGCGATCGCAGCCTCCGTGGAATGCGTTTGGGTTCCCAGTCGATGGAAACCGAAACCGGTGTTGAACCGGCACCGCGCCAACGCGTGGAGTACCGCACCAAGGATGGTGAATCGGTGAGCGTGATGTTCGCGGCGGAGGCGGAAATTCCCCCGGTGTGGACCACCAAGACCGGCCACGAGGCCATCCTGGTCAACGGTGAAAAACCTGAAAACCCCAATGAGAAGCATGTTCGCACCCACTGGGACATGCTCATGGAGCGTCGTAGCTCCGAGGAGCTCGAGGAAATCCTGCAGCAGCGTTTGGACTTCTACAAGGAGCGCCACGCGATCTGATGTCATGAGCGCGCCGGGACCGTCAATCGGGCCGGGTTTCCGGTGAGGGCCCAGTTGAAACGCCGACGCCGCGTACCACCTGTGGTACGCGGCGTCGGCGTTTGCTATTCGTCGCCGTGGCTTGCGACTCGCATGTGGGTTACTTGCGCAGGCCGAGTTTCGCCGCCAGGGTCTGCCCTCGAGCTGTCAAACCCCATGCGGCCACGCTGGTCGCCGCTTCCACGGTCACGTTCTTGCTCATCTTGGAGACGCCCTCTTCGCGCTCGACAAAGGTGATGGGCACCTCCGTGATGTTCAGGCCCAACCGTTCGGTGCGCCATGCGAGGTCGATCTGGAAGCAGTAACCGCGAGAACGCACCGAGTCCAGGTCTATGGCCTCAAGGGTCGCGCGTTTGTAGGCACGGTAGCCGCCGGTGATGTCATGGATACGGGTACCCAGGAGGACGCGCGAATACAGATTGCCGCCGCGGGAAATGAGCTGCCGGTCCAGCGGCCAGTTCTCCGTGCGACCACCCGGTACGTAGCGGGAACCAATGGCCAGATCCGCGCCGTTGTCGATGGCGTCCAGCAGCAAGGGCAACTGTTCGGGTTGGTGGGAGCAGTCCGCATCCATCTCGACCAGCACGTCGTAGCCGTTCTCGAGACCCCAGTGGAAACCGGCGATGTAGGCCGGGCCCAGCCCCTCTTTCTTGGCCCGGTGGAGCACGTGGATATGATCATCCGCCGCGGACATGTCATCGGCCAAGCGGCCGGTGCCGTCCGGGCTGTTGTCGTCCGTGATCAGCACGTGCGCATCGGGAACGGCTGCCCGCAACCGGGCCACTACCGTGGGCAGTGATTCGCGTTCGTTATAGGTGGGGATGATCGTGAGAACTCGCACCGGGCGTCCTTTCAAGCCTCTGGGGACGGGGGAAACGCCCCGAACACACCACAGGGCGGGCCCATCCGCCTTCGGACCAGGCGCGAATTGCTCCGCGGCTCTGTTTTCTAAGGACGGATGAACCCACCCGGCAGTAAGAATTCAGTGTAACCGCCTATTCTGGCGAGCACCAAGATGGCAGATTGTCAATCATTCGAAAACGATGTTCCCCGCCACCATGACACGCTCGCACGTGGGCAACCTCGGGTCGTCGAGGGCCGGCAGGGCCGGTGTGCGGGCGCGGGGGTCCGTGCTCCAGGACGCGCCGGTGCCCGCCGCCTGCTGGACCATGAGAGATTCGGCGTCCCACATTGCCAGGCTCGCTTCCGCCCCGGGCGCCAGCTGACCGGCCAGTGGCTGAGCATCGCGTTGCGTTCGCCACACGCCGCGGGTCAAAGCGAGAAACGCCGCGCGGGCCGAGGTCCTATGGCGCGGTTGCGCAGCCTCCAGGGCGTCCTTGACGGCCTGCCACGGGTTGTCCGCAGCAGTGATGAGGGTCGAGGGAACCCCCGCCCGCGCCAGCGCCGTCAGGGGTGCCGCCCCGGGCCGTGAACTCACCGACAGCGCGTGGCGGGCGAGCTCCTCGCTCTGCTCGTCGCTGAGTTCGCCCACGCCCACGAGGCGATGGCCGCGGGACCTGAAAGCGCGCTGCCCCACCCTGTCGGTGGTTCGCTGCGCCGCCTCGAGCACGGCGTCGATCACGGACGACGGCGCTCCCTCCGCGTCGTCACCGCCGCCGCATATGATCACTGCCTGATAACGGCCTTCGGAGCAGGCGACCAGGTGAGCCGTCACGGCAGCGACCAGCGCATCCCGATCCTGAGCGGCGGTGAGCTCCATCCCCAGGCACGAACGCGGGGCGCCGGCCGCTTCGATGTCGGTGGCATCGCGCACCGGGTGAATCAGGACGGGCAGCGCAATCAGACCGGCCTCCGTTGCGTGGTTCACCGCATCGGTCAATTTCTCGGCGCTGTCGGAAAGCAACTCCACGGCACCGTAACCCTGAGCCGCGGTCACGATCTGTTCGGTGCCGGTGATGCGCTGGTGCGCCACGAAGGACGGGGTGATCACCGCGCCCGCCACATCCGTCACGGTGGTCCGATCGCCCGTCATGGCGTGTGCTGCGCTGTCGGAACCCAGCCACGCGACCGTGGGCCCGTCCACCAGGATGGCCGTGGCGAACGGGTCCACCGGTGAATACACCGAAGCGTTCACGTACATCACGGTGGTTTTGGCCTGTGGGTTCACATTGTCCTCCGGGAAATCATGGCTGTTGGTCACTGTTCGAAGACGCTGTACTCCACCACTCCGCGGCGCACTGCCCGAATGGCGTCGCGAGCGGTGGCGCGGATGGCCGGATCCAGGTGCTCGACCCCGGCCAGTTGGTCCAGCAGGTCAATGGTTTGTTTGGCCCAGCGCACAAAGTCACCGGCGGCCAGATCCGTGCCCGTCAGTGTTTTGGTCAAACTGGCACCCCGGGCCCAGCGGTACATGGCATCCACCAGGGCCAGCTCGGGCTGAGCCGTCTGAGGTAGCCGGTGTTGCGCTTCGACGTCCGTGAGCACCGACCAGTTGTGGATCAGCGTCTGAACGGCGGCCTCCATGTGGGCCGTGGGCATCTTGGGCCGGGATCCCTGGTCCTCCCGGCGGGGTTGGTACACGAGGGCGGTGACCACGCCCGCCAGACCCGCAACATCGAGGCCGTCGAGAAAACCGTCACGCAGGCTCAGGGCGAGCAATAAATCACGCTCACCGTAGATTCGGCGCAACTGCTCCCCCGTAGGAGTGGGTTTGAGGCTGCCGGACTCGTCCGCGCGTAAGTAGTCGAAATGGGTGAGTACCGCGCAGACCCGGTCGAAGGTTGCCGCGATGCTGCCCGTGCGACCGGCAATTTGGTGGCGCAGTCCGTCGGTCTCCTTCTGGAGCTTCCAGGCACGCTCCGCCCACCGGGCGTGGTGTTCCCGGTCGGAACACCCGTGGCACGGGTGGGAACGCAGTGCGCGCCGGAGATCCTCGATCTTGCGGTCCCGCGCGGAGGTTCCGCGGTCGAACTGGATGGTGTGGCCGCCGCCGCGTTCGCGGGCGGGCCGATGCTCGCGCAGGGCCGCGCGGACGGTGGACGCCAGGTCCTTGCGTTCCTGAGGTGAGCGCCCCGAAAAACGTTTGGGGATCTTGACCTTCGACGCGGGTTCCAGGGAGCCGTCGAGGTCGTTGACACCGACCCGTCGCAATTTGCCGTCCAGTGTGAGGATGTGGGGTCGCGGGTCAAAGGGGTGCTCGTCCGCCTTGACCACCACGGCGTACCCGGCATTACGGCCCTGCGGAATGTCAATGACATCACCGGGCAACAGGTCCTGCAGCGACACTGCAGCATCGTTGCGTTGCCGGGCGGAGCGGGACTTGGTCGCCGATTTCTCCAGACCGTTGAGTTCGCGCCGCAGCCGCGCGTACTCGGTGAAATCGCCCAGGTGACACGCCATGGCGTCCCGGTAGGCCTCGAGGGTCTTTTCCTGGGAGCGTACGCGCTTGGCCAGGCCCACCACGGAACGGTCCGCCTGGAACTGCGCGAACGACGTCTCCAGAATGGAACGGGACCGTTTGGCGCCGTAGCGGGCGATCAGGTTGGTGGACATGTTGTACGTGGGGCTGAAGCTGGAGTTCAGCGGGTAGGTCCGTTTGGAGGCCAGCCCGGCCACGGCTTGCGGATTCATTCCGTCGCGCCACAGCACCACGGCGTGTCCTTCGACATCGATGCCGCGCCGCCCGGCACGCCCCGTGAGTTGGGTGTACTCGCCGGGAGTGATGTCAACCCTGGACTCACCGTTGAACTTGTCCAACCGCTCGAGCACGACCGAACGCGCGGGCATGTTGATGCCCAGCGCCAGGGTCTCGGTGGCGAAGACCGCCTTCACCAGCCCCTGGGCGAACAGCTGCTCCACGACCTCTTTGAAGACCGGGAGCATGCCCGCGTGGTGGGCGGCGGTACCGCGGATCAGTCCGTCGTACCAGTCGTGGTAGTTCAGCGCGGCCAGGTCCGCGGTGGTCATGTGCGAGGTCGCCTCGGCCACATAGGCGCGAATGGTCTTCTGCTCCTCGGGCGTGGTCAACCACAGATCGGCGGCAACACACTGGGCCACCGCCGCATCGCAACCGGCCCGGGAGAAAATAAAGGTGATGGCCGGCAGCAGGGCCTCCGCGTCGAGGCGGCGCAGCAGGTGGGGCCGGGAGATCCGGTCCTGACGCGCAACGTGTGCCTCCGGACGGTGGGGCCCGCGGCGCCGTCGACCCCGATGATTGGGGCCGCGCCCGCCGCCCCGGCCACCGCGGGGGTGCTGGGCACGGAACAGTCGGAGCAGTTCCGGGTTGACAGTCGGCTCGTCCATGCCGGGTTCCGCCTGTCGCTCCGCAGCTTCTTCCACGGTGTCGTCCACGAACAAGTCGAGCAGCTGCGGTCCCACCTGCACGTGCTGCCACAGCGGGACGGGCCGGTGTTCCGACACCACGATGTCCGTGTGACCGCGCACTTGGTGAAGCCACGCACCGAATTCTTCGGCGTTGGAGACGGTGGCCGACAGGGAGGCGAGCTGCACGTGATCCGGTAAGTGGATAATGACTTCTTCCCACACGGCACCCCGGAAGCGGTCCGCGAGGTAGTGGACCTCGTCCATCACCACGTACCCCAGGTTGGTTAGAGTGGCCGAATCCGCGTAGAGCATGTTGCGGAGCACTTCGGTGGTCATGACCACGATCTCCGCTTCGGAATTGACCGAGGTGTCACCGGTCAGCAATCCCACACGGTGGCTGCCCCAGCGACGGGAGAACTCGTAGAACTTCTGATTGCTCAGTGCCTTGATGGGGGTGGTGTAGAAAGCCTTGCGCCCCTGGGCGAGGGCCAGGTGGATGGCGAATTCGCCCACCACCGTTTTTCCGGCACCCGTGGGGGCCGCGACCAGAACGCCATGGCCCCGTTCCAACGCCCGACACCCTTTGGTCTGAAAGGGATCGAGTTCGAAGTCCAGCAGTTGTTCGAACGCCGCGAGTTCCGTGTTCGCGTGGGCCGCACGGGCCTTGGCGGCCATGAATCGATCGGCGTGGGAAGACATGCGTCCAGCCTACGGCGTAGCCCGGACACCCGATAAATCCGCGCCGTGAGGTTCCGCTGCTAGCCCATCTTGCGAAGTTCTTGGGCGGAGGTCGCACTGTCCGCAACCATGCCCGTGTCCGCCTCACGCTTGGCCGCCTTCCTTGCCCTGCGCCGATCCAGGAACAAACACACTCCCACGGCCACGAAGAACAACGCCAGTAACGGAATGGCCAGGTACAACATGGTGACCGGGTCCGGACCGGGCGCGGCCATGGCGGAAATGACCAGGACGATGACCACCACCACGCGCCAGGATTTCAAGATTGTGCGCCCGGCGAGCAGGCCCAGCATGTTCAGTCCCACCAGGAACACCGGGATCACGCACGCCACCCCGAAGGTCAAGATCAGTTGCAGGAAGAACCGCAGGTACTGGTTGGCCTCGACAAAGTTCGCGCCACCCTCGGGGGTGAACGCGGTCAGGGCGTACACGGCGGCGGGCAGAGCCGTGACGGCCAGGGCGCAACCGCCGATGAACAACGGAATGGCGGTTGCCAGGAAGCCCATGGCGTAGCGGCGTTCATGTTTGTGCAGCGCCGGGGTGATGAAGGCCCACAGCTGATAGAGCCACACCGGGGATGCGAAAATGACGCCCAGTACCAGGGCCACCTCAACCATGATGTTGAAGGAACCGCCCACCGATGAGTAGTTGATGGTGGCCGTGCGCCCCGAATCCGCCAAGCGTTGCAGCGGTTCGGTGATGTATTGCATGAACGGGTTATAGACCATGAATCCGGCCACCGCGCCGATGACGGCCGCGATGGCCGACTTGATCAACCGATTACGCATTTCACGCAGGTGTTCCTTCAGTGCCATTTGGGCCTGAGGGTTGCTCCTGCGCGAGTTGTTCTTCTTGCGGGAACGGCGCTCACTGCGCCGCGAGGGATCCCGCACAGAGTTGGAATCAGTGGCGGACATCCGAACCTCTGCTGTGAGTTGGGCCGTGGAGGGGCACTCGCCGGGGTGGACCGTACGGCCCACCCCGGGCGTGTGCTGTGTAGCTCAGGAGAATCCGCGACCTACGCGTTGGGGCGCTGCTGGGGATCTACCGGGGTGGCGTCGGGCTGCGCGACGGGTTGCGCAGTCGCCTGGCCCGGTGCACCGGTGTCGGTGTTCACGGGGTTGGTCGTGGTGGGGTTCTGCGGCTGAGAGATGGTCTGGCCGGTGGAAACGGGCTCACCGTTCACGGTCACGTTGTCGTCGTCGTCCCTCTTCATTTCCTTGACCTCGGACTTGAAGATCCGCATGGACTGACCCAAACTGCGAGCCATACCCGGGAGCTTGGGGGCACCGAACAGCAGCAAGATCACCACGAGGATGAGAACAATGGTGAGGGGGCTGTCAAACAAGCGGCCCATGGTGAAGTCCTTTCCGTTCAGCCCGGCGAAGATCGGTCAGCCGCTGGGGCTGGCCCAAGATGTCCTTGCGATTCATGCGGCGGACGAGCCGGGCTGTTTGTCGTTGATCGCGTCCGCTCGAATAGGCGGCGCGGGCCGAATTCACCGGGGTGAAGACGGCGGGTTCAGCGGGTGAGCGCAGTGGTTGTGGTGTTCCCTGGGCGGCGGAGTTCCACCGGTGCGTGAAGTCATCGGCCATGGCCTCGACGTCGCGCATTGCGGGTAAGGCCTTACGCGTGATCAGTCTCCACACCGCGCCCACGATGAACGCGAAGCTCGCCAGGACCACTAAGGTCCACAGCACGACCCACATCCACCACACCATGGGTTCCAGTATAGAGCCGAGCCCTGAACTAGGGTTGAGTTGTGCCCATGAAGAGGCTGTTATTTATCCACTGTTCAACTGTGCGCACGACCTCGGGCGGGGAAGCCACCGCCACGTGACCGGCGTGCCGGGTCACCAGGGAACTCAGCGCCTCCGCCGTGGGGAAGTCCACCTCCGCCGCGACGTACTCGGGCAACGGTTTGGGGCCCTTGGACCCGCCCGGCCCGCCCGCAACCGGGACCGGCGGTTCCTCCGTGGGCGGCAAGTCCACGGTCGCGGCGCGCTTGGCGTGGTAGTGCTCCACGATCCAGCGACCACGCCGGTCCGTCACGAGCACGGCCTGCACGGGGCGGCGCTTCTCCGGGTACAGACTCGTGCGCGTTTCGGAGTCCATCCGGGGATGCGCCTGGGCCTGTCCCACGTCCTCACAGCTGAGGATGCAGTCGGCGCGGAAGGTCCTGGGCCCGTTGGCGTTGAGGCACCAGCCACGCACGTATTGGTGGCCGTCCGAGGACACGATGCGCACCGGGTCGACCAGCCGTTCGGTGACCTCGTCCCGTGAGGCCACCACGTAGCGGATCTGCACGCGCCGGTTGTTCGTGATCGCCTGCCGCACCTGACTCATCAGTTCCGTGTCCTCGGGGACGAGTTCGGCCGGCTGGTCCGGAGCGGCCAGTGCGTCCGCGAGCGGCAACGCGTCCGCGGCGGTCGCGACTTTGCGCATGGTGGAGCGCACGACGTCGCTGTTGCCACCCGGCAGCGCCTGGAGGGTTTGCAGTCCCATCAACAACGCGCTGGCCTCGGGAACGGTCAATCGCACGGGTTCGGAGAGTTCTTGCGCGTTACCCAGGTAAATATGGCCGTCGTCCCAGGACGCATCGATGAGTTGATCGGGCATGTGACCGGGCCGCCCGCAGACGAACAGTGTCTGCAGGTCGGCAATCAATTCCTGGTCGGTGATGCCGAAGTGCCGGGCCGTTTCCTCCAGCTGCGCACCCTGGTGCGAGTACACGTGACGCACGATGTGCAACAACCGCGCCAGGTGCTGTTCCGTGCTTGCCTTGGCGGCACCGTTACGGCGCTGCTTTCCCCAGACCACCTCGCAACCACCCACGCGGTCCTGGAATTTCTTGGCCTCGTTCAAGCGCCGTTCCACCGCTCGGGCCACGGCCCGCTGAGTTTCCAGGTCCGCGCCGGCGGCCGTGGCCACACGGGCGTCGGGGCCGGCTGCGCACACGTGTTCGGCCGCGCCCTCGGTGTCGGACACCGCCAACATGACGGCGTCGAAACCCTCGGGCACATGGGGGTCTTCCTCGTTCAGGGGTGTTGCGATCTGACGCAACAGCTGGGCCGCCCCCTGCCGCACGTAGATCGTGACCCGCACGCGGGTGGGCGGCAGGACCATGCGCGCGAGCTGACCTCCCATGGAAAAGTCCTCGGGGGGTTCGAAACTGTCCCGGGTGATGGCCACCTCGGAAATGATCCTGGTCAACCGGAACGTGCGTTTCGCCTGGCGGTCCTCGTCCCAGCCGGCCAGGTACCACGCGCCGAAACGTGAGCCCACACCCCAGGGCTGCACGGTGCGCCGGCTGAAGGCACCCGTGCGGTCCACATAGTCGAAGCGGACCGTGCGGTGGCTCAGCACCGCGGACAGCAACGGTTCGAATGCCGGGTCCGCCACGGCCACCGTCGGCTGCACGTCGCGACCCGGGGCGGCCTCGTGGGACAAGGCCGGTTCGAGCTTGTCGAGGGCTCGGCGGGCCAGCCGGTCCTGTGCGGCGTCGTTCCAGGCGTCCGCGGCAACCGCAAGCACCGCCGATTCTTCCGCGCTGAACTGCACCTGGGGCAACTGGTACGAACCGCGGGACACCCGATACCGCGGCGCCAACTGGGCGTCGGTGGCCCAGGGATCGTCGTCGGGGATCTCCTCGACCGGGTAGCCCAGAGAACGCAGGTGCGATTTATCGCGCTCGAACATTCGCTCGAACGCGTCGTGGCTACCGGCCTTGTGGTACCCGGGAACGATCTCCCGCAGCTGATCGCGCGTGTACCCGCTCTCGCGGTCCAGGAGCGCAATGAGCAGATTCAGGAGCCGCTCCGCCGACGCCGCGGTGGAGCGGCCCGAAACCGATCCTGAGGATGGGGGCATTTAGCGTACGTCGAGCAGATCGACCACGAAGATCAGGGCTTCGTCCGGGCCGATGGCACCGGGTGCGCCCCGCTTGCCGTACGCCAGCTCGGAAGGAATTTCCAGCCGACGGCGCCCGCCCACCTTCATGCCCAGCAGACCCTGGTCCCAACCCTGGATGACCTGGCCGATGCCCACGGTGAAGTCCAGGGGCTGGTTGCGGTTCCAGGACGCGTCGAATTCTTCGCCGCCCGAGTAGGTCACACCCACGTAGTGGCAGGAGATGGTGTCCCCGGCCTTGGCCTCGCGGCCGGTGCCCGGGATCTCGTCCGTGATGCGCAGTTCCGTGGGGACCGGATCCTGCGGGAAATCGATGTCCGGCTTGGAACGATCCAAGTTGCGCTGTCCAAATGACACGTTCATGGCCTTTCGTAGCATCCGACCCCGGTGCGGGGCCCGTCCAGACGACTAGTTTACTGATCCGATGCGGACGCCGCTGGCGTGGGGCTCGCTGAACCGCTGGCGTCCTCCGAGGGCTGAGAAGTAGCGCTCTCGGACGGTGCCGCGGATTCGCTCGGTGCGGGTTCGGGCGTGGGGACGGCACCCAGAATATCCACCACGAACACGAGTGAGCCGGCTGGGTACTCTGAATCCTCGCCCAGCTGCTTCTCGGTTCCGTAGGCCTGACCGGTCGGCACGACCAGTAACACGCGGGAGCCCACCTTCTGGCCCTTGAGGCCTTCCTTCCACCCCTCGATCACGCTGTCGAGCGGGAAAGATGCGGGGGCGTCCTTCTCGTACGAGGAATCGAAGACCTCGCCGTCCGCCCACCGCACACCCACGTAGTTGGCGACCACGGTGTCCGTGTCCGAGACCTCTTCACCGTCGCCCTCGATGAGCACCTCCGTCTGGAGATCCTTGGGTTCCTCACCGGAGGGCTTCTCGATGGTCGGTGTGCCCTGATCGTCCTGGGTCACGGTCGGCAGCTTGTCCGAGGTGTCCTTCATGTCTTCGTTGAGGGGTGCCAGGATCTTCTGAGCCACCTGGTACACCTCGACCGAGGTGGACTCGTCCCCCGCGGCACCGCTGGTGTCCGGCGAACTGTAGGCGATGATCGCGCCTTCCTTGGCGTCGAGCAGCGCATCGTACATCTGCGGTATGGCGTCCTTGAGCTCGTCGTTCAACGTGAGCACCTGACCGGCACCCTGGCTGTACGTATCACCCAACGAGGAACCGTCCGAGCCCTTGAACAGGGCGGCCTGCAACAGGATGTTGTCGCCCTCGTCCAAGTCCTCGCCCTCCCCCTCGCGCAGCACCTTGGTCTCGGCCTCACTCACCTGGAGGGGGGTTTCGAAGGAAACAGACGGCGCCGTTCCCCCGGAGGGGTCCTTCGACAGCTCCACCGAATCCATTTCGGCGCCGCCGCACGCGGTCAACATCAGGGACAGGGCCAGGGCGGTGCCCGCGGCCGGAACAATCTTTCGCAAAGGAGGATTCACCTTTCAACACGAAGGGGCGCTGTAAGAACTCGACGACCAATCTATGGGACTCGCTTGAGGATCAGCTGATACTCCCCCGTCACGGTCGTGGGGGTTGGGCGTGAACTCTCAGCCCGCGGACATGGCCTGGACCTCGGAAATCAGCTCATCCGCATCGGGTTGGGAGGTGGCGAACGGGTCCTTGCACATCACGGTGCGTTGGTTCCGGGAACCGTTGAGCTTGAGGTGCACCCAGTCCACCGTGTAGTTCTCCCCCGCGTCCAGAACGGCCCGGATGAACTTACCGCGCAGGCTCGCACGCGTGGCCGGAGGGCGCGTGACGGCGGCGTGAGCGGCGTCGTCGGCGATGAACGTGGCCACGGCACCGCGGCGGCTGAGCATGCGGAACAATCCGTGCGTGGGTGACGTGTCGTGGTAGGCGAAATCCAACTGCAGCAGCCGTGGGTTGGCGTAGTCCATGCCGTGGGAGGAGGCGTAGGAGTCCAACAACTTTTTCTTGATGGCCCAATCCAGTTCGGTGTCCACCAACTCGAAACGCTGGTCGGCCACCGCGCGCAGACCGCGCTCCCACAACTCCAACACCCAGTCCACGCGATCGTGGTGGGCGCCGTGGCGAGCCACGAAATCCGTCACGGCGTGCAGGTACTCCAGCTGCAAATCCAGGGCGGACATCTTCTCGCCGGAGGCCAGCTCCAGTTCAGCCCGACCCGTGAGGTCGTGGGACACAATGCGCAGCGCCGCCGCGGGATCCGCCAGCGTGCGGTCCGGGAGGATCTTCCCGGCCTCGATCATGCGCAACATAAGATCCGTGGTGCCGATCTTCAGTGCCGTGGTGGTCTGGGACATGGACGAGTCGCCGTTGATCACGTGCAACCGGCGGTAATGCTCGGCATCGGCGTGGGGCTCGTCACGGGTGTTGATCATCGGCCGCGAGCGCGTGGTGGCGGAGGAGGAGCCCTCCCAGATGTGATCGGCGCGTTGGGAGAACGAGTAGCTGGGCCCGTGGGAGCCGTCGCCCAGGGTGAGACCGCCGAACTCGGCCGGCCCGTTGGGGTGCACCCGGCCGGCGCCCACCAGGATCTGGCGGGTGACCAGGAACGGAATGAGCACCTGCACCAGGCGCGCGTATTCGGTGCGACGCGAGATCATGTAGTTCTCGTGGGAGCCGTAGGAGTTGCCCGCGGAGTCCACGTTGTTCTTGAAGAGGTGCACCGTGCCGCCGGTGCCGTCCTCATCGAATTTTTGTTGCAGCTGCTGCCGCAGGTCGTCCACGATCAACTCACCGGCCACGTCCTGGGCGACCACGTCCTGGAGGGAAGCGGTCTCCGCGCTGGCGTACTCCGGGTGCGAACCCACGTCGAGGTAAAGCCGGCCGCCATTGGGCAGAAACACGTTGGACGCCCTGCCCCACGCGAGCACGGGTGCGAAGAGGCGCCGCGCGGTCTCGTCGGCTCCCAAACTGTGTCCCCGGGACACACTGTGGGTGATGCCGAACTCGGTTTCGATGCCGTAGATTCTGCGGTCCACGAGCTTACTGGCCGCCCTTCTGGACAAAGCCCTTCACGAAGGCCTCGGCGTTGGTCTCGAGTACGCCGTCGATCTCGGCGAGGAGATCATCGGTGCCCTGGGTGTCGCGCTGTGCTTGTCCGGCACCCTGTGACGGCGCCGGGGTGCCGTTGTCGGGCAGCTCGGTTTCTTCTTCGCGGCGCGAGCCCGAGCCGAAAATGCGTTCCTGTGCCATGTGTGTCTCCTGATCTCTGCGTGCTTTGGTGTCGGGTGCGCTCAGTGGACGCCGGTTCCGGTGACCGTGCCGGGGCGGTGTTCGGCCACCCGGTGCACCCACTGTTCAACGTCCTGCGCCTCAAACCATTCCCCGGTGGTCGCGCGGGTCAGGTCCAGGGGTTCGGGCATAGCGATCCGGGCGCCCCGGCGGATCCCGGGGAATGCCACGTTCACGCTGTCCCAGCCCACGCTGACCATCGCGGACGGGAAGCGGCGCACGGCCGTACCGCGGAACCACGCCCTGGTGTCCTCGGGAGGCCGGTCCGCTGCGCGGTCAATGGTGTGGGCGTCGACCAGCGTGCGGATCCGACCGGCCGCGGCCAGCCGGTGGTACAGCCCCTTTTCGGGGCGCACGTCCGCGTACTGCAGGTCGATCGCGATCAACCGGGGGTCGTCCCACGCCATACCGTCGCGTTGCCTATACGCCGTGAGCAGGGCGTACTTGGCGGCCCAGTCGAGTCGATCGGCAAGGAGTGCCGGGTCCCGGGCGAGGTCGCTGAGCACCTGATCCCACAGGTCCAGCACCTGTTGCGTGTCGCGGTCCAGGCCGTCCGGCGCGAGTTCCCGTTCGAGGTCCGTGGCGGCGCGGTGGTACTCGCGTTGAATGTCGACGGCGCTCAGCTCGCGTCCGTCGCGCAGGGCCACGCTCGCGGTCACGGTCGGGTCGTGGCTGACCGTTTGCAGGGCCGCCACCGGGTCCACCAGGTCCACGCTGGGCACCCGGTCGTGTTCGATGAGGTTCAACACCAAGGAGGTGGTGCCGAATTTCAGCAGCGTGGCCGTGTGGGACAGGTTGGCGTCCCCGATGATCACGTGCAGCCGCCGGTACTTGGTGTCGTCCGCGTGGGGCTCGTCGCGGGTGTTGACCATGGGACGGTGAATGGTGGTTTCCAGGCCCACGGTGCGTTCGAAGAAATCCGCGCGTTGGCTCAGTTGAAATCCCGGTTGGTTACCGTCCACGCCCAACCCCACGCGACCGGCACCGCACATGATCTGGCGGGTCGCGAAGAACGGCAGCAGGGCCGCCGCGATCCGGTCGAAGGCCACGGCTCGGTCCACCACGTAGTTCTCGTGGGCCCCGTAGGACACGGATTTGTTGTCCGTGTTGTTCTTGTACAGGTTCACCGGCGGTGTCCCGGTCTTCTCCGCACCCCGGGCCAGCTCCGCCACGGCGCGGGCGGCCACCACATCCCCCGCGGCATCCCACGTGAGGGCGGCCAAGGGCGTGGTGACCTCCGGCGAGGAGTACTCGGGGTGCGAGTGGTCCACGTACACGCGCGCCCCGTTGGGGATCACGGTGTTCATGACGACCTTCCGCCAGTCCATGTCCTCGGTGTACATCGCGGATTCGGTGATCGCCTCCGCCGCGATCTCCTCGGCCGTGAGCACGGGGGCCTGATCGGTCAGCTGCGACGGGTGGGCCTGGTCACGGCTCATCGAGTATCCGCGAGCGTCGGAGAGTGGGGACTCCGAACCGTAGTCCCAGCCGGTGCCCACGTGCGGCTGCCCCTGGGACGCCTGGGACCCGGACTGCTCCCGTGACAGTTCTCGGGCCACCCGCAGCGCGTACCCGGTCACCACCCGGGTGGAGAGCACCGTGGCGTTGGCCTGGGGTTCACCCACGGCAAGCACACCGAATTCGGTTTCACTACCCATCACCCGCCGCACACTCATGACCGATCCCCGTCCTGGGTAGCAGCGGTGCCGCGGTGCACGGCGATCCGTACGTCCTGGATCGTGTTGGCCCGCCGGCCCGTCAACCGCGCCCAGTCCTCCGGGTCCGCGGTGTTGGGAAGGTCCTGCTGCTCGTAGAACTCCTCATCCACGGCATTCACCAGGTGCTCGCGCGTCAGACCCCGTTCGCCCGTGGTCAGCAGGGTCTTGATGGCCTGCTTCTTGGCCCGGTCCACCACGTTGCGGATCACCGCCCCGGAGACGTAATCGGCGAAGTACAGGGTTTCCTGGCCACCGTCCCGGTAGCTGATGGTGAGGAACTCGGTGGCGGAGGTGCGATCGTACATGTGGGCGATCGCGGCGTCGATCAACTGATCGACGGCGGCTTCACGAGAACCCGCCGCGGCCACGTCGGCCTCGCGCAAAGGAAGTTCGGGGGTGACGTAGAGCGTGAAAATTTCGCGCGCACCGTGGCGGTCGGGACGATCGATGCGGATCTTCACGTCCAGGCGACCGGGGCGCAGCACGGCGGGGTCGATCATGTCCTCGCGGTTGGTCGCACCGATCACGATCACGTTGTCGAGCTTCTCCACGCCGTCGATCTCGGTGAGCAGCTGCGGCACAATGGTGGTTTCCACGTCCGAGGACAGGCCGGAACCGCGCACGCGGAACAGCGAGTCCATTTCGTCGAAGAACACCACCACGGGCACACCCCGGGCGGCCTGTTCGCGGGCGTTGGCAAAGATGGAACGGATCTGACGCTCGGTCTCACCCACGTACTTGTCGAGAAGTTCGGGGCCCTTGATGTTCAGGAAGTATCCGAGGGCGCGTGCGCGACCCGCCTTGGCCGCGCTGCGCTCGGCCAGCGAGCGGGCTACGGCCTTGGCGATCAGCGTCTTGCCGTTACCGGGCGGGCCGTACAGCAGGATGCCCTTGGGTGGGCGCAGGCCGTGGTCGCGGTACAGGTCCGGGTGCACGTAGGGCAGTTCCAAGGCGTCGCGGATGGCCTCGATCTGGGCGCCCAGGCCGCCGATGTCCGCGTAGCTGACCTCGGGAACCTCCTCCAGCACCAGTTGCTCGACGTCCGTGCGTTCCACATGTTCCAGGGCGAAACCGGTGCGGTGGTCCACGGTCACCGCGTCACCGGGTTTGGGTCGGTCGCGGCGCAGCGCGCCGGAGAGCAACATGACGCGCTCCTCGTCGGAGCGTCCAACGGTCAGCACACGGTCGTGGTCAATGATTTCCTTGATGGTGGCCACCTCGCCGGTGCGCTCGTAGTCGAGAACGGCAGCCACCACGTAATTCTCGTTCAACAGCACCCCGATCCCCGGTTCACACGCGCTCAACGACACGAGCGGGCTCACGGCCACGCGCATCTTGCGGCCGGACACCAGCACGTCCAGACTCGCCACGGTGATCACGGGCCCGTCACCGGTGGCGGTTCCCACGGGTTGCTGACCGGGATTGACCTGCTGCACCACCCCGAAACTCATGGGCGGCACGGCCTCCGCGGCGAGGGTCTGCTTGAGCTTGACGATCTCCTGCCGGGACGCATCCAGCAGGCGCACCAATTTCTGGTTCTGCGATCCCACGCCGGCCAGTTGCTTGTCCAGGTTGCGCTTCTGCTCGCGCAGCATGTTGATCTGACGCTGCGTGTTGTCGGTGGCTCGGTTCTGCGGGGTGGCATCACTCATGGCTGGTGTCCTCCGTGCTCTGCGGGGTGTTTTCCCGCCGCGCGTCGGGATCGATGCGTGCCGTGGCCTGGGCGGCCTGATCGGCCAGGTGGGTGGCGTCGCGGCCGGCGCGGCGCAGCTTGCGGTCGGAGACGATCCGCTCGCCCAGGGCCACCGGGGTCCAGGCCTGCAGATCTTCCTCGGTGTAATCGCTCTTGGACGCGCGGCGCTTGGGAGCCAGGCGCACGGCACCGTCGGCAAGCTTGCGGGACTGAATGAGGAATCCCGTGTGCGCGACCATCCGGTGATCGGGACGCACCGCCAGACCCTCCACGTGCCAGCCGCGCACCATGGTCTCGGACGCCTCGGGTTCGGTGTAGCGCCCGTCCGCGCGCATCGCCTCGGCCACGCGCGACAACTGGGTCACGGTGGCGACGTAACAGATCACGACGCCGCCCGGGGCCAGCACGTGGGCCACGGCGTCCAGGCATTCCCACGGGGCCAGCATGTCAAGGACCACGCGGTCCACGGAGCCGGGTTCCTCGACCTCCGGCAACTGTTCGGCAAGGTCTCCGAGGGTCAACGTCCAAGCGGGGTGCGGGCCACCGAACATGGTTTCGATGTTGCCCCGGGCGATATCGGCGAATTCTTCGCGGCGTTCGAAGGAGTGCACCGTGCCTTCGTCCCCCACCGCGCGCAGCAGGGAAATCGACAGTGCCCCCGAGCCCACACCGGCTTCGACCACGCGCGCACCGGGGAAGATGTCCGCCATGGTCACGATCTGACCGGCGTCCTTGGGGTACACCACCGCAGCACCGCGGGGCATGGACAGCACGAAGTCCTTGAGCAGCGGGCGCAGGGCCTGGAACTGGATGCCACCCGAGTTGGTCACCACGGTGCCCTCCGGAGCTCCGATCAGTTCCTGGTGTTCCAGGACACCTCGGTGGGTGTGGTATTGCCCGCCCTCGGCCAGCGTGATGGTGGTGATGCGGCCGCCGTCGTCGGTCAGTTGCACGCGCTCGCCCGCGCGCATGGGTCCCCTCCGATTAGCGGCACCCCGGACCGGTGCTGCGGACTGGGCGGGTGCTTGGCGTTCGTGCGACTGCTGGGTCATGTGCTCGCTTTCACGAAAAGATGTTCTGTGGGTCTTCGGCGGTGGCACGCGGCCCCGCCGTGGTCAGCTCCCGGTCATTGTCTCACCGTGGCCCGTGGGAGGTCTCATCGGCCGGTGATGTGGCGGGCGAGGTCCCGGTGATGCACCACACCGACCACGGTCCGCTCCGGGTCGAGCACGAGCACCCAGGGGAAGCCATTGAGTTCCAACCGCCGCAGCAGGTCGTCGCCCCGCTCGTCGGCCGGCGCCGCGGCCGACACGGGTGACCATTCCATGACCTTGCCCACGGGCGTGTCGCCCCGCGCATTGTCCGGCACGGTGGCCGCTCGCTGCGGGCTGAGCACACCCACCTGACCCGACGCGGCGTCGCGCGCCACCACATCGGGGGTCCACCCGGTGTAGCCCTGGCTCGTGGCGGCGAGAACGGAGGCATCCACGAGAGACAGCGCGGTACCGGGGAGAAATTCGAGCGCGGGACGCGCGATGGCGGAGGCGCGCAGGGGTCGAACCCGTTCCAGCACCCGCGCTTGCTTGAGAGCTTGCGAAGCCCCCGTGAAGATGAAGGCGGCGATCATGAGCGTGATGAGCAGCGTGATCGGCGAGCGCCACAGACCCTGGAACACAACCCACACGAGGACCAGCACGGCCAGTCCGCGACCGCTCCAGGCTGCCACGGTGGTTCCCTTGCTCTCCGAACCGGTGAGCCGCCACACGAGGGCCTCGACCACGCGCCCACCGTCCAGCGGCAGACCGGGCAGCAGGTTGAACAGTCCCAGGATCCAGTTGGCCAGCACCAACAGCTGCAGCAATGCCCACCCGGGGCCGGCGTTCTGCGCGGGGGCCAGGATCATGAATGCGGTACCGATGCCCGCCAGGATGACATTGGCGATCGGTCCCACCAGGGACACCACCGCCGTGGACCCCGGTGAGGCACGGACGGCACCGAAGGTTGTGTGGCCACCCATCAATGTCAGGACGATGCGTCCCACGGGCCAGCCCGCGGCCCTGCCCACGAGCGCGTGCGCCAATTCGTGGACGAGCACGCTGACAGCCAACCCCAGGGCGAACCCGAAAGCCACGACCAGGTTGAGCCAGCCCAACTCGGGATAAAGCCGCCACAGGATGGGCCCGTAGAGCACCACCGTCAGGACGGCGATCACGAACCACGACCGATCCAGGTGAACGTCCACGCCGCCGACGCGTGCCAACCGGAGCCCGCGCCGGGCCGCGGTGGTGCCGCTCATGCCAACTCTGGCGCGGTGGGGCGAGGGGAGTTCAGCGCGCGTTCACAATGCATGCGCCCATGTTAAACGGGTCACCGGTGAAACGGCTGAATCCGGGCTCGTGGTACTGCGTCCGCCCGCGCCGTACAGTGGAACGGTGAGCACCTTTGACGAGAAGAATTCGCACCCCGGGGTCGGCCCCTTCGGGGTGGTTCGCGACGGCACCGAGACGGACAAAGTGACCGTGTTGATCGCCGCGTTCGAAGGTTGGAACGACGCCGGCGACGCCGCAACCGACGCCCTCAAACTCATGAGTGAGCACTACGGTGCGCGCGAGGTCTTCGAGGTCTCCCCGGATGATTTCTACGATTACCAATATTCCCGGCCCATCGTCCGTCGGGGAGCCAGCGGGGAGCCCAAGCTGCAGTGGCCCACCACCAAACTGTCCAAGGCCTCTGTCCCCGGCACCAATCTGGACCTGGTACTGCTGCACGGCTGGGAACCGTCCTACAAGTGGCGCACCTTCACGGCGGAGTTACTCGAACAGGCCACCACCCTGGACGTCGACTTCGTGATCATGATCGGGGCGTTATTGGCCGACGTGCCCCACACGCGGCCGATTCCGGTGACCCTGACCTCGGACACCGAGGAACTGCGCGACGAACTCAACATCGAAGCGCCCCAGTACGAGGGCCCCACGGGCATCGTGGGTGTCCTCTCGCACATGGCCGCGCTCGCGGGCTTCCCCACGGTCAGCATGTGGGCGGCGGTGCCGCACTACGTGGCCCAGTCGCCCTCGCCCAAGGCGGAGCTCGCTCTGTTGCGGCAGTTGGAGGAACTGCTGGGCATCTCGCTGCCGGTGGATCCGATCGTGGAGGACTCGGAGGCCTGGGAACGCGGCGTCAATGAGCTCGCCGAAGAGGATCCCGAGGTCGCGGCGTACGTTCGGCAGCTGGAAGAAGCCAAGGACACCGTGGATCTGCCCGAGGCCACCGGTGACGCCATTGCCCGTGAGTTCGAGCGTTATTTGCGACGCCGCGACGACCGCGGGTAGCGCGCTGACTCCGTGTGATTACAGCACGACTCCCAGCCGGGACTCGATGAGGTCGACGGCCAGCTGACGGTCCCGCGAGGACGCATCGGTACCGCGAGCAGCGGCCCCACCCAGGTTCCGAGCCGCCCACGCATCCACGGCAACCAATGCGGCGGGCGCATTGAGGTCATCGGCCAGGGCCGCGCGCACGGCCTCGAGCAGCGCCTCGGCACCGGCGGTCTCCGGCTTGGCCGCGGCCGCACGCCACGTGGCCAGTCGCCGCTCGGCCTGGGTCAGCAGATCATCGGTCCAGAACCAATCGGTGCGGTAATGATTGGCCAGGATGGCCAACCGGATCGCCGAGGGGTCCACGCCGCGTTCTCGGAGTTTGGAGACCAGCACCAGGTTGCCCTTGGACTTGGACATCTTCTCGCCGTCCAGACCGACCATGGACGTGTGCACGAAATGCTCGGCCATGGGCTGGCCCGAGAGCGCGTAAGAATGGCCCGCACCCATGTCGTGATGCGGGAACGCCAGGTCGGAACCGCCGCCCTGGACCGTGAACGGAGTGGGCAGGTACTTGAGGGAAATCAGCGAACACTCGATGTGCCAACCGGGGCGCCCTGCACCCAGTGATGCGCCGTCCCACGCGGGCTCTCCCGGGCGGTTGACGCGCCACAGCAAGGGATCGAGCACGTTGTTCTTGCCGTCGCGTTCGGGGTCTCCGCCGCGTTCGGCGAACAACGGGAGCATCTCGTCGCGGCTCAGCCCGCACACGTCACCGACCACCCACGCATCGGGATCGGTCTCTTTCAGTTGCCCGGCGGCGTCGACGTCGAAATAAACGTCCCCGTCGGGTTGCTCGTTGCCGTCCTTGTCCACACCGCCGGGAACGCGGTAGGCCAGACCACGATCAATGAGGCTTTCGACCGCGGGCACAATCCATTCCACGGATTCCGTGGCCCCCACGTAGTGGGCCGGCGGAATCACGTTCAGCGCACTCATGTCCGTCCGGAACAAATCGGTTTGTTCTTTGGCGAGGTCACGCCAGTCCACGCCCGTGGCCTCGGCGCGCTCGAGCAGCGGGTCGTCCACGTCGGTGACGTTCTGGACGTACGTGACGTGCTGGGCGGCGTCGTTCCAGGCGCGATGCAACAGGTCGAAGGCCACGTACGTGGCGGCGTGGCCCATGTGGGTGGCGTCGTAGGGTGTGATACCGCAGACGTACAGACCCGCCTCGTGCTCGGACGGAAGCTGCACCTTTCGCTGCTGCCGCGAGTCGTACACCGACGGCGTGGGGGCTGTTCCGGGCAATTCGGGAACGGGACGTGCGGACCAGGACTTCATACTCACCTTTTGTTCACGGACAGGGGTCACTCAAGTTGTCAACGGGTGCCCCCGGTACCCTATTCCCCCGGGTCCGGCGGCGCGGTTATCAGGCGCTGATCATGCCGGTGCCCAGCAGCACGAAGATTCCGGCGCCCAATAGGATCCGGTACCACACGAACAGGTTGTAGCTGCGCTCGGAGATGTAGCGCATGAACCAACCAATGATGATGTACCCGACCACGAACGCGATACCCGCTGCTACCAGTGTCTGCGCCATGGAGTACACGCTCTCAGGTTCCTGTCCCGTCATGGCCTTGTACAGCTTGTACAGCCCGGAGGCGAAAACGGCGGGAATGGCCAGCAGGAAGGCGTAGCGGGCGGCGGCCGCGCGGGTGTACCCCATGAGCAGACCGGCCGTGATGGTGCCACCCGATCGGGAGACACCCGGAATTAAGGCGAGCGCCTGCGCGAGACCGTAGCCGACGGCGTGTTTGACGGTCAGATCCTCCAGCACGCGTTCCTGCTTACCCACGTGATCCGCAATGGCCAGGAACAAACCGAAGATCACCAGCATGGACGCGGTGATCCACAGTGAACGGAACTGGCTGTCGATGTAGTCCTCGAGCAGCAGCCCCAGGATCGCAATCGGCAGGGAGCCCAGGATGATGAACCACCCCATGCGGGCGTCGGGGTCTTTGCGGGAGACCTTCCCGAGCAGCGACAACGACCATTGCTTGATGATCCGCACAATGTCTCGCCAGAAGAAGATCACCACCGCCGTCTCGGTGCCCAGTTGGGTGATGGCCGTGAAGGCGGCACCGGGATCCGCGCTGTTGGGGAGGAACTCACCCATGATGCGCAGATGTGCGGAGGAGGATACGGGCAAGAATTCAGTCAGGCCCTGGACAATTCCCAGAATGATTGCTTCGATCCAGTTCACGCGACAACTGTACGGCACCCGGGCCTGTGAAACGGGTGTGCAAAGGGCCCACGTGTTCCATCACACGTGAGCCCTTGCCCGCTCGCTCGGTGGGCACGCGGCCCCCTCATTCGATCTAGCGGCGCGCGGAATCCGAGGAGTCATCGTCCTCGTCGTAGTCGTCTTCGTCCACGAGGTCTTCGTCCATCATCTCGTTGTCTTCGAGCAAGTCCTCGTCGTCATCATCGTCATCATCCGAGTCGCTCTCGTCCTCGGCGAACACGGTGAGGGGGGTGACTTCGTCGTAGGCCTCGTACAGGGCCTCTTCGTAAGCGTCGAAGGCGTCAGCGATCGAGAGGTACGCCCCGTCCACGGCGGGGTCGTTGTCCGAACGTCGATTTGCGGCGGCGGCCAGGTGTTCTTCGAACGCGTTGACCAGAGTTTGCAGGGCGGCGCGAGGATCATTGCTCATGGGGTAGACGTTAGTCGTTATCGAGGCAGAATGGGAGCAATGAAAGAACAACGTTTGTCCAAGATCGGCTCTGCTGCCCCCCACCCGGTGGCCAGCAGGGATGACAGGTACGAGTACCTCAGGCTGACCGTGACCCCCCGTGAACACATCGCGGATGCGCGCGCCAGGGTGCGGGAGCACGCAGAGTACGGGAAATGGGAACTGATGCGTTCGGTGGTGCTGTACGGCGGAGCCCGCCGCTACGTGATGCGGCGTCGGATCACGCGGGTGACGCGCACATTCTAACCGATCCGGGGCTTCGCCGGTGACCCCGCCGGCCCGTTGCGGTGTTACCACCCCGGCGTTCGGCCGCGGTCGTCACGGCTGCCGGTAGCCACCGCGTGTCAGTCCGTGGGGAGCGGACCGAGCAGGGACTTGGCCGTGGCGGCGTGCACCGATTCGTTGTCCGAGGGGTGGTACATCCCGGCCAGGACATCACGGTAGAGCCGTTCCAGCTCGCTCCCCCGGCGGAACTGCGAACCGCCGGTGGAACGCAGTGCCAGATCCACGACCTGCCGCGCGGTTTCCGTGGCACGGTGCTTGAGTCCGGAGAACAGGATGAACCAGCGACCACCGTGCTGGACCTCCCTATCGGAGCCCACCGCGTCCATGTCGGAGCTCACCTGACGCAGTTGCAGTTCCACGCCGTCACGCAGGATCCCGGCCTCGGCAATGTGCCACCGGATATCGGGGTCCGAGGCGTAACTGGCACCGCGCGCATGTGACATCCGTGTGCCGCTGATCTCCACGGCCACCTGGATCGCCCGGTCCGCGATCCCCGTGTACACGGCCGCGAGCAACAACTCGAAACAACCGAAAATGCCCCACACTACGGGATCCGGCGACGGGCCCACGGGAATTTCGGTGAGAATGCGCTCGGGCGCCAGCACCGCGCCGTCGAGCACCGTGGTGCACGACTGGGAAGCGCGCATCCCCAACGCATCCCAATCCTGTTTGATCTCGAGCCCCCGCGCACCGCGTTCGAGTATGCCGAAAACCAACGCGTCCGAAGCGTCGGATGCGCGATCGGTGCGCCGGGCATGCACGAGCAATCTGGTCCACGCGGGGGAAAGCGACGTGAAGATCTTGGTGCCCTGCAACCTCAGCCCGCTCTCGACGGGTTCGGCCGCCGAGGTGGCGTCGAAGAGCACCGAGTCGTTACCTGCCTCGGAAATGCCGAAGGCGAATACTTCACCGGCCACGACGTCCTCGAAGATCCCGCGGGCACGCGCGTCCCCGCGTTGCCACAGCGTGCGCGCAACGCCCACGATCACGTGGTGCATGTTGATCCCCAGGGCGGTCGCCGGTGCCGCCGCGGCCAAGCGGCGTTGGGCCATGGCGGCGTCCTGCAGGGAAAACCCCAGGCCCCCGAACTCTTGGGGCACCAACAACCTGAGGTAGCCCACATCACGCAAGTCCGCGAAGTCCTCCGCGAAGAATTCGTTGCGTTCGTCATACCCTGCCGCGCGGTCACGGAACGTCTCGAGCATGTGGTCCGGAAGTAGGTCATGAATGGTGCTCACGTGTGTCTCCTTGACGTTGTTCTCAGCGCAGCGGATCCGCGGCGTCAAAGGTGCGCGCAATGCGATGGGTTGCGAAGAACGCCTCGTAGCTCTTGTTGCCGTACACCCCGATGCGCGAGAAGGATGCGGGGACGCTGGGATCCTTGTACCACCCGTCCGTGACATTGGGCCTCATGATGTCCAAGTTGGGTCGGGTTTCCCCGTTGATCCGCAACTGTTGCCAGGCATCGCCGGTATTGAGCCACATTTCCACCCAGCCACCGTTACTGGCGTATGCGTACTTGTAAGCCTGAATAACGCCCACCCACTGTCCGGTGGGGATCCGCGCCTCGGTGCCCAGCAGCCGGGGCTCGTCCCCCATGCGGAACATCAGTCCGCCGTCGGGGTGCTTGACCAGCATGATCCCTAGAAATGACGGGCCGTTGGACGGAGGCCCATAACCACCGGTGTACAACGTGATCCACGTTTGCTCGGTGAAGTCGTCATCAAGGACATAGAACGAGAATCCGTTGAAGTACACGTCATTGTCATTACCGTGCGCCGCCGCCTTGATGATGGGCTCGGTCTCCACCATGGAACGGGGGAACTCGTTGCCCAGCGTCAATTCCGGCAGCGAGGTGAATCGTGCCACTTGGCGTCCACCACCCACGGGGTCCGGGACCAAGTGGTAACCCAGCCCCTCCCGGTTGTCCTCAGGAATCAGTTTGGCGTAGCCACTCAGTCCACGCTCATTGATGTTCGCGTCGAACAACCGGTCCGCCGCCAGGTCCTGCTCGGCGGGTTCATCCTCGACCCACCGAGGGATCTGCGTGGCGACACCCGCCGCCGTGGCCGCCGCAACCACTCCTGCGACCGTGATAATCGCTCGGCGGCGCGTGAGACCACTGCGCTGGTCCTCCCCCGAAACAGCCTCGGTCTTTTCCGTACTCTCCCCCACGAATAACTCCTAGTAGTTGGTCAACAAACGATGCAGAACGCGCGAACCGAATTCCAGTGATGCCACCGGCACTCGTTCGTCCACGCCGTGGAACATGCCCGTGAAATCCAATTCCTCCGGCAACCGCAGCGGTACGAAGCCGTAGCCGGTGATCCCCAGGCGGGACAGGGACTTGTTGTCCGTGCCGCCGCCCAGCATGTAGGGCAGCACCACGGCCTCGGGGTCTTCCGCCTTGAGTGAGTCCACCATGGCATCCACCACGTTTCCCGAAAAAGGCACTTCCAGTCCAATGTCTTCGAACTCGGCCTCGAAGGTGATGCCCTCCCCCGCGAGTTCCCGCAACTTGTCCATGACGATCTCGCGCTGCTCCGGAAGGTAGCGCACGTCAATGGTGCCCTGGGCCGTCCCGGGAATCACGTTGGTCTTGTACCCGGCGTCCAACATGGTGGGGTTGGCGGTGGTTTGCAGGGTGGAACCCACAAAGCGCGCCACGTGCCCGAGTTCGTCAAGCAGCCGCTTGGGATTGTCCGGGTCGAACTCTACCCCGGTCAGTCCGGTGACCTCATCCAGGAAGGCCCGGGTGGTCTTGGTCAATTCAATGGGCCACGTGTACTCACCGATAGTGGCCATGGCCCGGGACAACCGGGTCACGGCGTTGTTCTCGTGCAGCCCGGAACCGTGGCCCGCCTCTCCCTTGGCCATCATGTTGAGCCACATCAGGCCCTTTTCCGCGGTTTGCAGCAGGTAGGCGCGCTGACCGCCGATGGTGGCCGAGTAGCCACCCACTTCGCTGAGGGCATCGGTGACACCGTCGAAAAGTTCGGGGTGGTTCTGGACGACCCACTTGGAGCCGTAGCTCATCCCGGCCTCTTCGTCCGCGAAGAAACCGAACACGATGTCGCGCTTGGGTCGTTCCCCGGTGCGGGCCATGTGGCGCATGACCGAGAGCATCATGGCGTCCATGTCTTTCATGTCCACGGCGCCGCGACCCCAGATCATGTCGTCCTTGACCTCACCCGCGAACGGATCGACCGACCATTCATCGGCCAGTGCCGGAACCACGTCCAGGTGACCGTGCACCAGGAGCGCGTCCGCGGAAGGATCGGCCCCCTCGATGCGCGTAAACACATTGGCTCGTTCCGGTGCCGATTCGAAGTACTGCGGTTCCAACCCCACCTCGCTGATCAGACCCGCAATGTACTCACCGGCGGCCCGTTCGCCCTTGGCATTGCCCCGGGCGTAGTTGGTGGTGTCGAAACGAATGAGTTCTTGGCAGATCTCGGCGGTTTCGAGTTCGGGGACTGACTGCCCCGAGGCCGTGGAATCTGGTGTCGACATCGTGTCTCCTTCTCCTGGGATCGTCCGGGTGGAACCACCCGACTCGTCGTCCGTGTGCCTTCAACGGTAGTCCCCGCGGCCCTCCAGTAGCACTCGAGCGGCAACGACGAACCGGGTCGTCCAAATGTTGGTCAGTGCTCGGGCACGCCGGCAACTCATTCCAATTCGCCTCTACTTCGCAGTAGTATCAGCGTTAATTGCTTTGAGATTCCCCCCGAATCCCCCCCCCAAAGGTCTCATGCTGCACGATTCAATGCTTCCGCATTCCCCCCGCCATTTTCCGCACGACGAGCTGCCCCAAGTCGATATTCGCGCGGTCGCCTTTCATCGTTGGCGCACCCTCAAATGGCAAGTGTTCTTTGTCGAACCCCATTCCGGTTGCCCTCGGCAAGGTCGCGCCCGCACCTTCGAGGCCGCAGTGCAACTGGCCAGGACGTGGTCCCTGGACTACCGGGCCGAGCAGTACGGCGGCAGCACGTTCGCGGCGGACTCACCACGGATCGCCCTCTGTCCCTGGGACGTCCGTAAAGATTAGTCAACATTTCGGGGGGTGATGATGCCGGAGTGATCGCCGCCTCCGTGTTCTCCGTTACTCTGGTGGAACGAACGCCAGGCCGCACCGGCCCTTGACCCATACGGAGGCCAAGATGAGTGGAACCATCACCCTGATCGCCCAAACGTCGGAGACAAAGAGCACTAACCCGGTGCCCAGTCGACAGGTGACCGCGGAGGACATCCCGGCGCTGTCCAAACTTTTCTTTGAGGCCTACGCGTCAACGACCGCCGCCATGTCGCAAGAGGACGCCGGGGAGATCATCCAGGGTGTCTTCGACAGCGAGTACGGCCCGTTCTTGCCGGATGCCTCGCCGGTGGTCGAGGACGACAACGGCCAAGTTATCGCCGCCGCGATGGTGCTGGAACGGCGCAAAGGCGACGACCTGCCCGCGGCTCCCTACTTGTTCGAGCTGTTCACGGCTTCGTCCCACCGGCGCCGCGGGCTCGCGGAACAGTTGGTCCGCGAAGCCATGACCAAGCTGTACAACCAGGGCTACGAAGAGGTCTGCTTGCGGATCGCGGAGGACAACTCCGCAGCCCTGGCGCTGTATCTGACGCTGGACTTCAACCGGTGGATTCCGGACAGCGACGATCTCTGACGTGAGGGGTCAGAATTCCAGTTCACGCTGCGCGGGAGGCATTTCTCGGGTGTCCGTGTAACTGGCCCAGCGGACGGTGACCTCGAGCAAACGCATGTTCTCGGGGTCATTCGTCTCCGTGGCGCCGGGATGCTGGGCGGAGAGGACCTCTGCCGCCTCCTGCGTCTCGTCCAACACGGCCGCCTCACCCTCGAGCTGGACTTCCTCGGCGTCGTCGTGGACGACCACCATGGAAACCCGGGGGTCGGAGGTGATGTTGGTGAACTTGCGGGACAGGGCATTGGTTCCCAGAATGATGCGTCCGAAGTCGTTGACGGCCACGTGCACGTAGGCGGATTCGGGATAACCGGTCCCGCTGTTGCTAGCGATCACACCGGCTCCCGCGCGACGCACGAAATCGATCAACCAGCGGCTGTCTTCTGAAATGTTCTTGCCCAGTTCCACCATGACGGCTCCTACCGGATTGTGCCTATACCTGACACCGTCCACTGTAGGTCGCGGCCGCTCCGGTTCCCGGGGCGGCACCCCATCATGCGGTATTAGAGCAGACTGTTAAGCGGCTCCACCAAATGGGGTCCTTGCACGGCCACGGATCCCACGTCGGTGGTGACCGGATGCATGCGCCACTGCGCGGCGACGTCGTAGGCCTCCGAGATGGCCCGAGCCACCACATCGTGCGTGCGCTCCTTGTCCGGTGTGATCCATTCCGGCACCAAGTCGCCGCTCATGCCCATGGGCAGCCGGTTGTGCAAATGACCCAGCGCTGCGAGGTGTTGGTTCTCGTCATCGGGATCGGGTGCCTCGCAGGTCAAGATGGAACACGACAGCAACCACTGGTTTTCGCCCTCTTTGCCCGAGCGGGTCTGGCCCGCACGGGCATCCGCCGAGTGTTCCTCCGGCACCTTCCACCACTCGTAGATACCGGCGAACCAGATCAGCTGCCCCTCCGGCGGGTGCACGAAGTACGGTTGCTTCTTGCCCTTTCCCTTGGCACCACCCGACGAGGCCGCCGGGGCCAGCCACTCGTAGTAACCGTCCGCGGGGATGGCGCAGCGGCGGGACTTGACGGCGGCCCGGAACGAGGGCTTGTCCTGAACCGTTTCAGAGCGCGCATTGAACATCTTGGAGCCCACGGCGATGTCCTTGGCCCACGAAGGCACTAGCCCCCAGCGGGCCGCGTGGAGTTCACGGTGCAGGGTGCCCTCGTCGTCCAGGCGTTCCAGCAGAATGGGCACGGTCTGGGTGGGCGCGGTGTTCCAATTGGCACGCACGTGGTCCCCGGTGAGGGTCTCGTCCACCTCGGCGTCGAATTCCAGGGCGAGCTGGCCCGGGGTCCTGGCAATGACGTAACGGCCGCACATGGGGTGCCCCTAACTGTTCTGAATGGCTCCGTAGCCCATGTACCGGGAGTACATGGTGTAGACCTGCAACAACGCGTCTTCGACCTGCGAAACTGTGGTTCCGGGGCGGACATCATCCACGGCGCCGGCGGTTCCCGGATCCCATTCCACGCCCAACGCCGAGTAGACGTCGGTGAGCACCGAACGAATCGGGTCGGAATGTTCCACCACGATCACACTGGAGAAATACCAAGCGCCGGCCACGACCCGTTGGGCGGTGCCCGCAAGTTTCACCGGCCGGTCCGGGTCCTGGGCGGTGCGCGGCGCGTGGACGCTGTACTCCCCCGCGCAGTATTCGCCGGGGATCTCGCCGACATCGGTGGGAATGTCCAGGTGTTCGAGGGCGGCCACGATCATGTCACCGAACAACCGGTAACGGTCCTGGATTCCGGTCTTGGGGTCCGGATCCGATTCGACGTGGTCCACGATCAGGCACCCGCCGTGATAGGCGGCCGCGCGCCCACCGACCCGGCGCACCAAGGGTGCGAACCCGGCGTCGAGCGCGGACTGCCGTGCGCGGCCGAAGCCCGGGTTGAGTTCGTCGCGGCGACCGAAGGCGACCGTGGGGCGGGGCTGGTAGATCCGCAGGATGGGCCCGGTGTTCGACGACCGAGCGGCGTCGAGAATCGACAGGGAACGGCGGTAGTCCTGCTCGGCACCTAGGGACTCGCGCTGGCGTATGAGTTTCATGCTGCGCCCCACTGTAGTTGCTCGGCCGGGCGCTCACGGTCGACGACGCCGTTGCGTCGCCCTACGCGGCCAAAGCCGCCGTGGATCCGCTGCGCCACCGCGGCGCGAGCCGGTGTTCGTCGGCCCCGATGCCACGGCGAATGGCTCGGACGGTAATATCCGGTTCCAACGGACCGTACGCCTGCGCGGCGGCCGTGGCGGCTGCGAGCAACGCGTAATCGTCCAGGAGTTCGCGCGAGTCCTTCAGGGACAGGATCTTCTCGCGGGGGTCGGCGGTCTGTCTCACGGGCACGAACCGGTGGACGCGATACTGCTCCCGCGCCAGCCGCTTCTTCGCCTTTCGAGACAGGAAGGAGGTGTCGGGGTGGGTCAGGTACCACGCTTGTGCTCCGCGCAGCACACGGGTCAACAGTGAGACGTGGAACTCCGCCACGGTGCCACCACCGTGCATGACGGAACCCAGTGCGGACAGTTCATGGGACGTGAGGGCGGACGGTGTCCGCGGGGAAGTAAACGTCAACATGTCATCCTCTCGACGATCGATAGGTCGAGGCTCGCGATGTGCGTGCCGGTGTGTATCGATCATGCACCGCGATCACTGATAGCGGGTTGAGAGGAGCTGGTCATTAACTGACAAACCCCGCACCCCGACCTGGGAGCCCAGGTGGGTGCGGGGTTCGATCGCGGCCGTGGACTTAGAAGTCCCAGTCCTCATCCTCCGTGTTCACGGCCTTGCCGATCACATAGGAGGAACCGGAGCCGGAGAAGAAGTCGTGGTTCTCGTCCGCGTTCGGGGACAGCGAGGACAGGATGGCCGGGGAGACATCGGTCATTTCCCGCGGGAACAGCGCCTCGTAACCCAGGTTGTTGAGGGCCTTGTTGGCGTTGTAGTGCAGGAACTTCTTGACGTCCTCGCTCCAGCCCACCGTGTCGTAGAGGGATTCGGTGTAGGCGATCTCGTTCTCGTAGAGCTCGTCGAGCAGGTCGTAGGTGTACGCCTTGAGCTCTTCCTGACGCTCAGGGGTCTCCTCGACCAGACCGCGCTGGTACTTGTAGCCGATGTAATAACCGTGCACGGCTTCATCGCGGATGATCAGCCGAATCAGGTCCGCCGTGTTGGTCAGCTTGGCGTGCGAGGAGAAGTACATGGGCAGGTAGAAGCCCGAGTAGAAGAGGAAGGACTCCAGCAGCGTGGAGGCCACCTTCTTTTTCAGCGGGTCATCACCCTTGTAGTACTTGATGATGATCTCTGCCTTGCGCTGCAGGTACGGGTTCTCGCGGGACCAGCGGAAGGCCTCGTCGATTTGCTTCATGGACGACAGCGTCGAGAAGATCGAGGAGTAGGACTTGGCGTGCACCGACTCCATGAACGCGATGTTCGTGTACACCGCTTCCTCGTGCGGGGTCTTGGCGTCCGGAATCAGCGAGACGGCGCCCACGGTGCCCTGAATGGTGTCCAAGAGGGTCAGACCGGTGAAGACCTTCATGGTGAGGTCCTGCTCGTCCTCGGTCAGGGTCTTCCAGGACTGCACGTCGTTGGACAGCGGCACCTTCTCGGGGAGCCAGAAGTTGGAGGTCAAACGATCCCAGACTTCGAGGTCCTTGTCGTCCTGGATGCGGTTCCAGTTGATGGCCTCCGCCGTGTGGCGGAGCAGTTCGACCTTTTCAGCTGTCATGGCGCGCTGGCTCCTTCGCTTGTCCAGAAGAGTCTCGACTGGCATCCTCGGGGGGGCTTCATCACGAACCCGCGCAATGAGTTCAGTCGAACCATTAGAGTAACTCACCCGCCTTGAATTCCGATGAAAGCGCAGGTCATGATGGTCACATCAGCGCCTCGTGCGAGGCGGCTCGAGCGACCGAAAGGAGACCGTCATGGTGGACATCGGAGGACTTGGAGACAAGGCAAAGCAGTTCGCCGAGGACAACCCGGACAAGGTTGACCAGGGCATCGACAAGGCCGGAGACGCCGTGGACGACCGCACCGGCGGCAAGTACGCGGAGCACGTAGACAAGGGCCAGGACGCCGCGCGCAACAAGTTCGGCGGCAATGGCGAGCAATAACAGCTGATAACACGGCGCCCCTCGGAAGAGATTCCGAGGGGCGCCGTGTGCCATGTGGGGAACCTCATCGAGGGCCCCCGCGGAAACTAGGCCCCCTCACCGCCCTCACGAGCGAGCGCGGTCAGCCGGGACACGGCGCGGTAGTACTTCTTCTGGTACCCGCCGGCCATCATCTCCTCGGTGAAGACCTGGTCAAAGGGCGCTCCGGTCGAGAGAATCGGAAGGTCCTTGTCGTACAGGCGGTCGGCCAACACCACGAACCGCAGTGCCACGGCCTGCTGGTCGATGGTGCGCACCCCGCGCCACACGATCGCGTCCAGACCGTCGATCAGCGCGCGGTAGCGGGAGGGGTGCACACGGGACAGATGTTCGATCAGCGCGTCGAAATCGTCGCTCCCCACGGTCTTGCCCGAGAAGGCCTGTTGGGCGGCGGCGTCCAGGGCGGCGTCGTCGGCGAGCGGCTGAGGCGCCTCGGGAAGGCCGCGGTGGCGGTAGTCCTCGCCGTCGATCCGGACCACGTCGAATTGCGAGGACAGCACCTGGATCTCGCGTTGGAAATCCTGGGCCGCAAAGCGACCCTCACCCAGTGAGCCGGGAAGCGTGTTGGAGGTTGCGGCGAGTTTGACCCCGGCATCCGCTAGTTCACGCATCAGCCGGGACATCAGCACGGTGTCCCCCGGGTCGTCGAGTTCGAACTCGTCAATGCACACGAGCTTGTAGTCCTTGAGCGCCTCCACGGTGTGGCGGAAGGTCAGCGCGCCCACCAGGTTCGTGTACTCCACGAACGTGCCGAACGCCTTGGCGCCCGGCACCGCGTGCCACAGGGAGGCCAGGAGGTGGGTCTTGCCCACACCGAAACCACCATCCAGGTAAATGCCCTGGGCGGGCGAGCCCTTCTGAGCGCCTCCCCCGCCGAAGAGCTTGGAGAAGAACCCGTTGCCCGAGGACTGGCCCCCGCCCACACTCGCCGCGAACGCCTTCAGTTTCTCGACCGCCTCCGCCTGCGAGGGCTGGGAAGGATCGGGCCGGTACGTGTCGAAGGAGACCTCTCCGAAGCGCTCGGACGGGCGAAAACCGGCCAGCAAATCCTGGCCGGAAACGCGCGGATTACGCTCCACGAGGTGTTCAATGTGCATGCTCACGTAAGGGGCCTCCCTGCCCGCAGCGTCTCAGCCCGCGACTTCACGGGACGGACACCGGGCGGCATTGATCAGGACGAATGTTGAGCAGATTAACTGCTCCTGCCACGATGCTACCGGTCAGCCCATCGTGAACACGCCCGCTGCAGCCCCCTGTTGCGGCTTTCCCGCATGCATTCACCACGGCGAGCGCACTACCCTGGGAATCAAGCCCCGCGCGCCGTGACGCGCACGTCTACACACGAGGAGTACGCCACATGCCCGTGGAAGCAGAGAACAACCAGGACTTCTCCCAGTACGCCCACCCCGAGCGGCTGGTCTCCACCCAGTGGGTGGCCGACAACGCAGGTAAGCCCGGTGTGGTGGTCGTTGAATCCGACGAGGACGTCTTGTTGTACGAAACCGGTCACATCCCCGGTTCGGTCAAGGTCGACTGGCACACGGACCTCAACGAGCCGGACACCCGGGACTACGTGGACGGCACACAGTTCGCCGATCTGATGTCCCGCAAGGGCATTTCCCGCGACGACACGATTGTGGTCTACGGCGACAAGTCCAACTGGTGGGCCGCCTACGCCCTGTGGGTCTTCACCCTGTTCGGCCACCAGGATGTCCGGCTCATGAACGGCGGCCGTGACAAGTGGGTCGCGGAGGGCCGAGAACTGACCACCGAGACCACGCAGGTCACCCCCACCGACTATCCCGTGGTCGAGCGTGATGATTCCGTGATTCGCGCCTACCGCGAGGACGTCCTGGACAACCTGGGCAAGACCCCGCTCATCGACGTGCGCTCCCCGCAGGAGTACACCGGCGAGCGCACCCACATGCCGGACTACCCCCAGGAGGGCACGTTGCGCGGCGGGCACATCCCCACCGCGGCGTCCGTCCCGTGGGCTCGCGCCGCCGCGGAGGACGCCACGTTCAAGTCCCGTGACGAGCTGGAGACGATTTACCGCGAAGAAGTGGGCCTGTCCCCCGAAGACGCCGTGATCGCGTATTGCCGCATCGGTGAGCGTTCCTCCCACACGTGGTTCGTGCTCACCCACCTGCTGGGCTTCGACAACGTGCGCAATTACGACGGTTCCTGGACCGAATGGGGCAATGCCGTGCGCGTGCCCGTGGCCCAGGGTGAGGCCCGCGGCGAGGCTCCGGAGGGTGCCCGGTGACCACCGAAGCATTGCCCGAACAGGTTCAGGAATTGATTGCGGATTTCGACGCCGTTCCGGAACCCGACAAGCTCCAGCTCCTTCTCGAGTTCTCTCGTTCGCTTCCCGAGCTTCCCGCCCGGTACGGCGAACACCCGGAGGACCTCGAGCAAGTGGTCGAGTGCCAGTCGCCACTGTTCTTGGCCGTGGAACTCGAAGAGGGCGCCGAGGACCCGGGGGTGAACATTTATTTCTCCGCACCGCCGGAGGCCCCCACCACGCGCGGGTTCGCGTCCATCCTGCACGAGGGTTTGGACGGCCTACCCGCCTCCACCGTGCTGGACATCCCCGATGACCTGCCGGAGCGTTTCGGCCTGACCAAGCTGGTGTCCCCGCTGCGGATGCGCGGGATGTCCGCGATGCTGGGCAGGATCAAGCGGCAGGTCCGGGAGCGGCAAGCGGCTCGCGCTGCCGGCTGAGGATGGCCCGGAAACACCCCGGGGCCCGGGCAGCGCACGCCGCGACGGCGGCCCTTGCCGTGCTCGACGCCGCCGGGGTTACCTACACGGCGCTGCCCTACCGGCATGATCCGCGCGCTGTGTCTTTTGGTGCGGAGGCCGCGCGCGAGCTGGGCAGGGACCCAGCGTGCGTGTTCAAGACCATCATGGTCGTCCATGACAAGAACTGGGCCACGGTCATGGTGCCCGTGAGTGCCGCGGTGGATCTCAAGGCCACCGCCCGGGAACTGGGATGGAAGAAGGCGCGTCTCGCAGCGCCGTCGGCGGCCGAAACCCGAACGGGCTACGTGGTGGGCGGCATTTCCCCTTTGGGTCAGAAGGTTCCGTCTCCCGCGTTACTGGACCACTCCGCACGCGAACTCGTGACCGTGCTGGTGTCCGGCGGGCGGCGAGGCCTGGATGTCGAGCTGTCCCCCGCCGATCTGCTCAGGTTGACGGACGGGCGGTACGCACCGCTGGCCGCTTGAGCTTAGTGGGCAGCCACTCGCGCACTGCTCGTTCCCACCGCTTGCGGTCGATGTTCCACTCCTTGGTGTGGCGCGCACCCGCGAAACCCACGAAGTCCACGAACGGGCTGAGGGCGGCCAGGCGTACCGAACCCTCCACCGGAACCACCTCGTCATCGGTGGAGTGCAGTATGAGCGTGGGGGTGGTGATGTCCTCCCACCGCGATAACCAGTCCAGCGCATGCAGGTCCAGGGGCGCGGCCAGCCCCGTGATTTTGGGCCCCAGTCGATGAGAGATCATGTCCGTGGCCATCCGGCCGATACGCCGTGGAATCCTGTGGATCTTGGCCTGGTGCGCGACCAGTTCGAACCAGTCAACCACTGGCCCGTCAAGGACCACCGCGCGCACTTTATGGCGGTACTCGGTGAGCTCCAGGGTGCGGAGCACGATGGCACCGCCCATGGACCATCCGAAGAGCACGATGTCCGTGGCGCCCCGGGACAGGGCGTACGCGATACCGGCCTCAACGTCTTCCCATTCGGTGAAGCCCAGTCCGTAGCGATTGTCCTGCGTGGCCGGTGCTTCTCGGTCGTTGCGGTAGGAGACGATCAGAGTGTGCAGACCGAGTTCTTTGGCAACACGAACTCCCCTGATGCATTCCATGCGCTGCGCACCGCGCCCATGCACCATGACCGCCCACATGCCGTCGTGCCGTGGCCGGTCGGTGTCACCGTCCGCGGGAATGACCCAGGCCGGGGCGGGGCCGAGCTGCGTGTCCACGTCCACCTTCTCGAACGCGAATCCGGCATCCCCCGGGCGTGCGTAGACCGTGCCGGTCCACCAGCCTTTCGTACCCTCGGCAAGTTCGCCGCGGTAGACCCGTTCCACCAACCGGGTGACCGTGCTGTTGTTCTGTCGGACCACGAATCCAATACGCGCCATGCTCTGGCCTTCGTCGAACCGCAGGGCGTAAGTGCCGGCGGCCCGGGTGTCCGTGGTGGCGGGCAATGTGATCAGCTGTTGGCCCGAATTGGGATCCTTCTCGAGCTTCAACACCGTCAGCTTTCCCGCCACTTTGGCCGGCACCACAACTTGCCGGGCGATGATCGCCGCCAAACCGCTGGACAGGGCGAATGTCACGGACGCCGCCCCGATGCTGACCGTGGCACCCACAATGGCACCGTGGCGCCACGACCGGGAGGGAGCGTCTGCGGTGGGAGTCAGAAGGGAAGCCATAGCGTCATTCTGACATGTTCGTCCTGGACGCTCCCGGCGGGCATATTGCAGCCCGGCCCACTGTTGTACACAGTGGCCCGATCCATCATGCCCATCTTGAAACGGAGAAAAGATGTCCGAGAACTCCACCCACGAACCGGTCTCCGCGCGGTCCGCCGCCCGAACCGATGCCCAATGGCGCGAACTGCTGACCCCCACCGAATACCAGGTCTTGCGCCAGGGCGGCACGGAGCGCCCCTACACCGGCGAATACGTGGACACGGAAACCACCGGCGTGTACGAGTGTCGAGCCTGCGGAGCCGAATTGTTCCGGTCCACCACCAAATTCCACTCCCATTGCGGGTGGCCCTCGTTCTACGAGCCCCTGGCCGAGGACCGGGTGCGCTACATCGAGGACACCACCATGGGCATGAAGCGCGTGGAGGTCCGTTGCGCGTCCTGTGATTCCCACTTGGGACATGTTTTCGAAGGAGAAGGTTTCGACACGCCCACCGACCTGCGCTACTGCATCAACTCTGTGTCCATGCGATTGGCGCCGGCCGAGCAGGGCGCCTGATTCTGGGGCAGTTACCGGCCGGTCGGCACAGCGGCCGGCAACTGCCCACGGAAGTCGCGGCAGACTCTCACGGCGTGGCTCCCCTCACCCCGGGCGGCTCACTGGCTAATGTGTGCGTTGTGAGCGCGGTAAGCGAGCTGAACGGCACCCCGGAGGAATTTCGCACGGCAGTGCGAGCTCTCGGTCGTGCACGCACACGCCCGGAAGTTACACTGGCCCGCATCACTCCACCGCGCGGCTTGGCTCCCCACGCGATGTCGATTGCCGCCGAAGTGGGCCGCATTCACCGCCGTACCCTGCGCAGCTACGAACAAACCCAGGCACCCACCACCGGTCGATTCGTGCTGCTCTACGATCCGTCACGGCCCGAACCATGGGGCGGGCCCTTCCGGATCGTCAGTTGGTTCCGGGCCCATATGGACCTGGACATCGGCCGGGACGAGCTGCTCACGGACGTCAGCTGGTCGTGGTTGACCGAGGCGTTGGACACCAGCGGCGCCTTGTACATGTCCGAGGGCGGCACGGCCTCACGCACCCTGGAGAAGGGATTCGGCTCGCTGCGGGAGAACGCGGACAGCGTGGAGATCGAGGTCCGCGCGTCGTGGACTCCGCTGACCCACAACGATCCCCGGAACTGGGCGTGCGCGCACGTGGAAGCCTGGTCGCAATTGTTGTGCACAGCTACGGGACTGCCCCCGTTCAGCGAAGGCGTGACCTATTTGTAGTGGCCCGCACCTACTGATCGGTTCCGTGGCAGTACGGTAGAGACAACAGTTAACGATCCAGTGATCAGGAATATTCATTAACACCGTGAGTGATCAGTCTCCCAGGACGCCGCCCGGACCCCCGGCCACCGAAGTGGTGGTCACGGGGTTCGAGGATTACCACGTCCCCGCAACGGTTCATTTGCACGGGCCTGCCGATGGCATTCCCCGTGTGGTGGACACGGCGCGCGGCTTGGCGCGGGCGGCGGAACAACTCGCGGAAGCCACCGGTCCCGTAGCCATCGACACCGAGCGAGCCTCGGGGTTTCGTTTCGGTCAGCGTGCCTTCCTCGTCCAGATCCGCCGCGAGGGTGCGGGCACCATCTTGATCGACCCGGAAGCCGTGGGATCACTGGCCAGTGTCAACGAGGCCCTCCGCGGCGTCGAATGGGTGCTGCACGCGGCAACTCAGGACATGCCGTGCCTGAGAGATCTGGACATGACCCCTGATCTGCTGTTCGACACCGAACTGGGCGGGCGACTACTGGGGCTGCGGAAGGTCGGCCTGGCGTCCATGACCGAGGAGCTGCTGGGGTTCACACTCTCCAAGGAACACTCCGCCGTTGACTGGTCCAAGCGCCCCTTGCCGCAGGACTGGCTCAACTATGCCGCCCTCGACGTGGAGGTCCTGGTCCAGCTGCGCTGGGCCACCGAAGAGCGACTGCTCGAGGCCGGAAAGCTCGACTGGGCCCGGCAGGAATTCGAGGCCGTCCGCACCGCCCCGGCCCCGCCACCGCGTAAGGACCCGTGGCGGCGCACCCACGGGATCGGTAACGTGCGTGGTCGCCGCAAACTCACCGCGGTGCGCAATCTCTGGACCGCCCGGGAGAACCTCGCCAAACACAAGGATCTCTCCCCCAACAGGCTCCTGCCCGATTCCGCCATCATTGCCGCCGCCAACGCCATGCCCCGCACCGTGCCGCAGTTGTTGGCGACCCCGGGTTTCCACGGTCGCTCGGCATCCCGTGAGGCCCCCCGGTGGCTGGCTGCAGTCCAAGAGGCGCGGCTCACCGATGACCCGGTGCCCCACAATGTGCCCTCGGATGCACTACCCCCCGTGAAGGGTTGGGAGACCAAACGCCCCGAGGCCGCCGCCCGGCTCAAGGCCATCAAACCGGCCGTCGCCGACCATGCAGAGGCCGTGGGGATGCCCACCGAGAATCTGATCACTCCCGAGTTGCTGCGCCGCTTCTGCTGGCAGCCCCCGCGCTCAACCTCGGACGAGGCCGTGGCGCAGCGGCTCGCGGAATTGGGGGTCCGACAGTGGCAGGTCGACCAGGTGGCGCCCGTGATCGGGCACACGTGGCGTGAGCTGCGAGCCCAACGGCGCGCGGAGAAGCACACGGATGACCCGAGCCCCGAGGCAACGAACCAATGACCACCATGACAGTGGCCGCGCACCCGGAAGGGTACGCGGCCACTGTCGGTTGAAGACCTGAATCAGTTCTTCATCTCATCCTGGGTGGGGCCCGGCTCCGCGGCGTCCATGTCCACGTCCTTTTCGGTGGTCACGGGCTTGGGCAGATCCGCGTCCGCGGAGTCCGAACCGACCTTGGACTTCACGGAGGCGGCGCCCTCCTGGGCCTTGTCCTTCACGGTCGAGGCGCCGTCCTGGGCCTTGGCCGACACGGTACCCGCAGCCTTCTGGGCGGTGTCAGCCAGCTTGCCGCCCACCACGGGAACCTCGGCCTTGACCCAGTCGGTGCCCTCGGACACCTTGTCCTGGACCTTGGGGTCGTTCCACGTGTTGATGGCGGTCTCACGCAGGGACTCGTAGCTCTTACGGCCCGACGCGGAACCCACGATAAAACCCACACCGAAACCGGCGACGAAAGCGAGACGCTTGATCATCTTGATTCCTTTCCGTTGGTCGAGGCAGCCATCATGGCACCCCTGTGACTGATACACATCCTACTGACCTTTGTCCTGGCTCACAGTTTTGACGCACGCCACCCGGCCAGTCGCACCACATTGCCGGGGAGCGAATCATAAACTGACAATCGAGCAATCTTCGAGAGGATCCCCGTGAGCACGCAACGACATCAGCCATTCGACACCGCACCTGCCAGCGTTCATCCCACGCGACGCCGCGTGATGGGTGCCGCGGGCCTGGCATCGGTTGCCGCCGTCGGGCTCAGTGCATGTGGTGGTTCCGACACTGCGTCCAGCGACCCGGCCACCCCTCAGGCGCCCACCTCTCCCGTGGACGTTGCTGCCACCTCGGACATTCCGGTGGGGCAGGGCGTGAAAGTCGAGAAGGACGGGCTACAGGCCGTGGTGGGCCAGCCCACCGAAGGCACGTTCACGGCCTTCTCCCCCGTGTGCCCGCACGAAGGATGCCTAGTGAATCCCGCCAACCAGAGTTACGTGTGCCCGTGCCACAGCTCCACGTTCGACATGGCCACCGGGGATGTCCAGGGCGGCCCGGCCGCGAGCGGTCTGGCCGAATATCCGGTGACCGTTCAGGGTGAGCGCATCATCGTGGGTTGAAGACTCACAACCCTGCAGGTCCGAGACCTAGGCCAGCGCGTTAGGTGCCGTCCACCCGGCGCATCCGGCTGGTCTGGGTGGCGCGTAGTTTTTCCTCGTCGGCCGGGCGGGCATAAGGTACCCGTGTGCCGAGGACGGAGGACAGGGTGTTCTGGGCAATGCGCTGAGCGGTGAGACCGGTTTGTTCAAAAATTTGGTCGCGGCTTGCGTGGGCCAGGAATTCCGTGGGCAACCCCACTTCGTTGAGTGCGGTGTCCACGCCGGCCGAGCGCATTTCCTGGCGGATCAAGGACCCGATGCCACCCGCCCGCACGCCGTCCTCGATGACCACCACGATCCGGTGCTGGGCCGCGAGTTCGACCACCGACCTGGCCACCGGCAGCACCCAGCGCGGGTCCACCACCGTGGACGACACGCCGTGGGCGCCCAGCCGTTCGGACACCTCCAGGCTGATGCCGCACATGGCGCCCACACTGACGATCAGCACATCGCGATGGTCTGTCCCCGGTTGCGCCGGGTCCCCGTGACGCACCAGGACGTCCACGCCGTCGGGCAGCCGTTCCAACGCCGGCGACGGCGCTCCCACGGTTCCCTTGGGGTAGCGCACCACCGTGGGCGCATCGTTGACGGCCACCGCTTCGCGCAGTTCCTCGACCATGGTCGCCTCGTCCCGAGGCGCGGCCAGATGAAGTCCGGGAATGATTTGGAGCAGTGCGAGATCCCAAATCCCGTGGTGGCTGGGCCCGTCCGGGCCGGTGACGCCGGCGCGGTCCAGAACCACCGTGACACCTGCCTTGTGCAGGGCCACGTCCATGAGCAGCTGGTCGAAGCCGCGGTTGAGGAACGTCGCGTAGAGGCCGACCACCGGGTGTAAACCGCCGAAGGCCATACCCGCGGCCATGGTCAGCGCATGCTGCTCGGCGATCCCCACGTCCACCACGCGGTCCGGGTAGGCCAGCTGCATCTTCTGCAGGCCCATGGGAATCAGCATGGCGCCGGTGACGCCTACAATTTCCTCGCGTTCATCGGCAATCGCCGCGATCTCGTCGCGGAAGACATGGGTCCAGGTGCGCGATGACGACGTGGCGGTGGGCTTACCGGTGGACGGATCGATGACGGGTACCGAGTGGAACTGGTCGTTCTCGTCCAGCCGCGCGGGGAGGTACCCGTGGCCCTTCTCGGTGATCGCGTGGACGATGACCGGCCCCCCGTAGTTCTTGGCGTTGCTCAGAGCCTGTTCCATGGCATCCAGGTCATGGCCGTCCACCGGACCCACGTATTTCATGCCGAGGTCCTCGAAGATGCCCTGCTGGACCACGACATCCTTGATGCCCTGCTTCATACCGTGCAGACCGCGGTACACCGCCTGACCCAGATGCCCCGACTCCTGCAACAAGCCCTTGACCTTGTCCAAGGTCTGTTCGTAACGACGGTCGGTGCGCATGGCGTCCACGCCCTGCTGCACGCTGGCCTTCAGTTCCTGCAACCTGTTCGCGAAGCCACCCACGGTGGGCGCGTAGGAACGGCCGTTGTCGTTGACCACGATCACGACCTTGCGGTTCTTGTCCGAGGCAATGTTGTTCATGGCCTCCCACGCCATGCCGCCGGTCAGGGCACCATCGCCGATGACGGCCACGGTGTGGCGGTCGTGTTGACCGGTCATTTGGTAACCGCGGGAAATACCGTCGGCCCAGGACAGGGACGACGACGCGTGTGAGGACTCCACGATATCGTGTTCGGACTCACCGCGGTCGGGATAACCGGCAAGACCGCCCTTTTGCCGCAGTGTGGAGAAGTCCTGACGCCCCGTGACGAGCTTGTGCACGTAGGACTGGTGCCCGGTGTCGAAGACGATGGAGTCGCGGGGCGAGTCGAAGACCCTGTGCACGGCCAACGTCAGCTCCACGACACCCAGATTGGGTCCCAGATGTCCCCCGGTGGCGGCCACGTGCGTGATGAGGAACGCACGAATATCCGCAGCCAACTGCTCGAGAGCCGCGTTGTCCAGACCGCGCAGGTCCGACGGGCTCTTGATGGTCTCCAGAAGCGTCATGCGTGCTCTCCGTGCCTTCGACAAATCGGAATGGTGGATGGGGCACCAGTCAACAGCACACTGATGACCTGCCCCGAGGTACCGTTCGATCTTACTCGCCCTAACCGACAGCACTGCACAGGTGCCTGGTTAAACGACCCGGCCGGTGGCCCCCGAAGGGATCACCGGCCGGGTGTCGGACCGCGGGTGTTACTTGGCGATCTGACGCAGCACGTACTGCAGGATGCCACCGTTGCGGTAGTAGTCGGCCTCACCCGGGGTGTCGATGCGCAGGTCTGCGTCGAACTCCACGGTGGAGCCGTCTTCCTTGGTGGCCGTGACCTTCAAGGTCTTGGGGGTCGAACCCTCGTTCAGAGCGGTCACGCCCTCGATGTCGAAGGTCTCGGTGCCGTCCAGTCCCAACGAGTCGGCGGACTCGCCCTGAGGGAACTGCAGCGGCAGAACACCCATACCGATCAGGTTGGAGCGGTGGATACGCTCGTAGGACTGGGTGATCACGGCGCGCACTCCCAGCAGGGAGGTGCCCTTGGCCGCCCAGTCACGCGAGGAACCGGAACCGTATTCCTTACCGCCCAGCACCACCAGCGGGACGCCGGCTTCCTGGTAGTTCACGGACGCGTCGTACACCGTGGACTGCGGGCCGTCGGCCTGCGTGAAATCGCGGGTGAAGCCGCCTTCCACGCCGTCCAGCAGCTGGTTCTTGATGCGGATGTTCGCAAACGTTCCGCGGATCATCACCTCGTGATTACCACGACGGGAGCCGTAGGAGTTGAAGTCCTTGCGCTCCACACCGTTCTCGATCAGGTACTTACCGGCCGGGGTGTCCGACTTGAAGGAACCCGCCGGGGAGATGTGGTCGGTGGTGACCGAATCGCCCAGCTTCAGGAGCACGCGGGCACCCTTAATGTCCTCGACGGAGGAGGCTTCCATGGACATCCCGTCGAAGTACGGTGGCTTGCGCACGTACGTGGAATTGGGATCCCACTCGAACACGTCACCGGTGGGGGTGTTCAAGTTCTGCCAACGCTCGTCACCGTCGAAGATAGTGCCGTATTCCTTGGTGAACATGTCCGTCTCGATGGAACGGTCAATGATCTCCTGAACCTCGGTCGGGTTCGGCCAGATGTCCTTGAGGTAGATGTCGTTACCGTCGGAATCCTGCCCCAGGGCCTCGTTCTCGAAGTCGAAGTCCATGGTTCCGGCCAGGGCGTAGGCGATGACCAGCGGCGGCGAGGCCAGGTAGTTCATCTTGACATCGGGGTTGATACGACCCTCGAAGTTACGGTTACCCGACAGCACCGAGGTCACGGCCAGATCGTTGTCCTGAATGACCTGGGAGATCTCGGGCTCGAGCGGGCCGGAGTTACCGATGCACGTGGTGCAGCCGTATCCGACGACGTAGAAGCCGAGCTCCTGCAGATCCGGTACCAGACCGGACTTCTCGTAGTACTCGGTCACCACTTTGGACCCCGGAGCAATGGACGTCTTGACCCACGGCTTGGCCTTGAGTCCCTTGCTCACCGCATTGCGAGCCAGAACCGCAGCCGCCATCATGACCGACGGGTTGGAGGTGTTGGTGCACGAGGTGATCGAAGCGATCGACACGGCACCGTGATCCAGCTCGAACTCGCGGCCGTCCTCCATGGCGACCTTGACCGGGTTGGATGCGCGAGCACTCATGCCCGCGGCATCGGCATGGCGCGGCGCGTCCGAGGGGTCCTGCTGGTCGCCGGCGCTGTTGGCGGGAGCGTCGGAGGCGGGGAAGGACTCTGCAACGGCCTGGTCCGCGGTGGAGGACTCGTCCACGGAGACGTAGTTGGTGAGATCGTCGCGGAACTGCGGCTTGGACTTGGTGAGCTCGATACGGTCCTGCGGGCGCTTGGGGCCGGCGATCGAGGGGACCACGGTGGACAGGTCCAGCTCGAGGTACTCGGAGAACGCGATCTCTTCCGAGGGGTCGTGCCACATACCCTGTTCCTTGGTGTACGCCTCGACCAGGGCGACCTGTTCCTCGGAGCGACCGGTCAGGCGCAGGTAGTCCATGGTGACCTCGTCGATCGGGAAGATCGCGGCGGTCGAACCGAACTCGGGCGACATGTTGCCAATGGTTGCGCGGTTGGCCAGCGGCACAGCCGCGACGCCCTCACCGTAGAACTCCACGAACTTGCCCACCACACCGTGCTCACGCAGCATCTCGGTGATGGTCAACACCACGTCGGTTGCGGTGGCGCCGGAGGGGATCTCGCCGGTGAGCTTGAAGCCCACCACGCGCGGGATCAACATGGAGATGGGCTGGCCCAGCATGGCGGCCTCGGCCTCGATGCCGCCGACGCCCCAACCGAGAACGCCGATGCCGTTTTCCATGGTGGTGTGGGAGTCGGTGCCCACGCAGGTGTCCGGGTACGCGCGAACGGTGCCGTCGATCTCGCGGGTCATGACCACGCGTGCCAGGTTCTCGATGTTGACCTGGTGCACGATGCCCATGCCCGGGGGCACGACCTTGAAGTCGTCGAATGCGGACTGACCCCAACGCAGGAACTGGTACCGCTCGCCGTTGCGCTGGTACTCAATGTCCATGTTGCGCTCAATGGCGTCCGTGGAACCGAACGCGTCAATCTGCACGGAGTGGTCAATGACCAGCTCGGCCGGGGCCAGCGGGTTGACGCGTGACGGGTCACCGCCGAGCTCCGCTACTGCCTCGCGCATCGTGGCAAGGTCCACGATGCAAGGAACTCCGGTGAAGTCCTGCATGATGACACGGGCAGGGGTGAACTGAATCTCCGTGTCGGGCTGGGCCTCGGGATCCCAGCTGGCCAGGGCTTCAATATGCTTCTTGGTCACGTTCGCACCGTCTTCGGTGCGCAACAGGTTCTCGAGCAGAACCTTCAAGCTGTAAGGGAGTTTCTTGGCCCCCTCCAGTGCATTGAGTCGGAAAATTTCATAGTCGGTGCCGCTGACGTTGAGTACGCCTTTGGCCCCAAAGCTGTCCACAGTCATGGTGTGGAACTCCTCTCGCCACCGTTTGAATGCGCTCGTGGCTGTCCACGGGGCGCATGAAACGCCCCGGACGCGCACGAACGGTCACCTCTCAGTGTAGCCCGTGCCACTTACCCCGACCGGGAGATTCGCCTCAGGTTGCATCATTGCGCCGCAGTACGGCCACCGCCTCCACGTGGTGGGTATTCGGGTACAGGTCGAAGGCTTTCACGGTGGCCACCTTCCACCCGCGGCGCGACAACCGGCCGAGGTCGCGACCCAGTGCCGCGGGATCACACGCCACGTAGACCACGGTGTGGGGATCGGCGCCGTCGATCGCCGACAGCACCTCCTTGGCCGCGCCGGAGCGCGGGGGGTCGAGAATGACGACGTCGGGCCGGGGCGCGCGCACCGCGGGCCGGCGCTGCCCGCGCGGGGCCCCGCGGCGGCGTCGTGCGGGGTCACGCCCCGTGAGCACCCGCGCCACGTCTCCGCGGGTGACGCGGACGTTCTCCCGCCCTGCCACGTTCTCGCGCGCATCCGCGGACGTCACGGGTGAGCCCTCGACCGCGAAGACCCGACCCCCAGGTCCCACCGCGCGGGCAGCGGCGGCAGTGAACAATCCCGCTCCGCTGTAGAGGTCCCACACCGTCTCCCCCGGCTCGATCCTGGCCGCCGCCAGTACCGCGTCGACCAGGGTGCGCGGGGCGGCACGGTGAATCTGCCAGAACCCCGTGGGACTGACGCGCCACGTGAGTGCGTCGTCCCCGGGCACCTCGAGGCTTTCCCGCACCAGTGCCTCACCGGACCACGTCTGGATCTCGCGATCCCCCGGGGACTGCGCGGTGACCGAGACCCCGTGTTCGCTCCCCCAGGTCGCGAGCCGGGCACGCAGGGCGCAGAGCGTCTCGGGGTCCTGACGCGGCAGCAGACCCACGTGCAACAGCGGGCGGCCCCCGTTGGCCGGTGCGGCAATATCCAGGCGAGCGGCGCCCGGTACGGACAGCTCCCAGGGTGCGCAGGCGCTGATGGCGTCCGTGGCCAGCGGCATGTCCGTGATCGGCACCAGATCGTTGGACCTGTGGGGATACATACCCGCGGTGCCGTCCGCGGTCACGTCCAAGTGCAGGCGGGTACGCCACCCGGTGCCGTCAGGGGATTCGTCGGCCACGGCGGCAACCTGTCCGTGCCACACGATCCCGGCGAGATGCGCAAGTTGCTCGGCCACCACGGCGCGCTTGAGTTCTCGCTGCGCGTCCAGCGTCAGGTGACCGAACTCCGCCCCGCCCACGGGCGCGTGTCCTTCCCGCGCGGCGCGCAAGGCATCCGCGGCGGCCCACGGGTGCTGCGATCTGCGATCCGCGGAGGATTCCAGCACCTCCACCACATCTGCGCGCCAGAACGTGGCGTCCTCACCGTGATCGGTGAGGCGCACGCGCACGAGTTCCCCGGGCGCCCCGTGACGCACGAACACCACACGACCGTCCGGCGAACGCGACACCATGTGACCACCGTGAGCCACCGCGGTGAGTCGTAGCGTCAGCTGATCGGGGGTGTCGGGTTGGTCTTCGGTCATCCTTGATTCTCCGTGAGTCGTAGTTCGCGCACCGATTCCAGGTGCCAGGGAACGGAGGCGATCATGACGCCCCGTTCGAAGTGAAGTCGCGCCTTGAGTGGCCTGATGGCCTGATTGTGCAAGAACCGCTCCCAGCCGCGCCCCACAACATATTCGGGCACGTAGACGATCACCAAGTCCCGCGGGGATTTCTTACGGATGCTGCGCACGTGGGAGATCACGGGTCCGATGCTGTCACGGTACGGGGAGGCCAGGACCGTGATGGGGACCGGAAACTCCAGCCGTTGCCATTGCCGCAGCACGTCCTCGGTGCGGGCACGATCGGTGTCCACCAATACCGCCTCCAACGTGGCCGGACGGGAGGCCCGAGCGTAGGTCAGGGCGCGGACCACCGGCTTCCGAACGGAGGTCACCACGATCACGGCATGCACGCGCGAGGGCAGGGCACGGACCGGGGACTCGGGGTCCACCTCGAGTTCACGGTCCACCGATGCGTAATGATGGCCGATGGCCCGCATCCACAGCGTGAGCAGGGCAATGGCCACAATGGTCAACCAGGCCCCCTGCGTGAGCTTGGTGGCCAACACCACCAGGAACACGGCGGCGCAGAAAACCAGGGCCACCACGGCCACGGCCTGCCGGATGGCCAGCTGCCGAGTGGTGACCTTTGACGTGCGAGTCCGTCGCACGCGCGCCCAGTGCCGCACCATTCCCGCCTGGGTGAGGGTGAACGCGAAGAACGCCCCCACCACGTAGAGCTGGATCAGGCTGTTGACGTTGGCATCGAAAATCACGGTGAACAGCGCCGCCACGATCGAGAGCAGCACGATTCCGTTGGTGAAGGCGAATCGATCCCCGCGCGATTGCAACTGGCGCGGCAGCAGCGCCGCGCTGGCCAGTCGCGAGGCCAAGGTGGGGAAACCCGAGAACGCCGTGTTGGCGGCCATGAACAGCACACCCACCGTGACGGCCACCAGCACGAAGAACCACACGGAGTCCACGCCGGCAATGGTCTGGGCCAGTTGACCGAGGATCGGCACCTGGAAGAAACCCTCACCCGGTTGTTGGCCGTTGATCAACAGCTGTTCCTGCGCGTTCATCACCACGACCGCCCGCGTTTCACGGGTGAGATACAACACGCCCAGCAGCAACGCCGTGGACAAGGCTCCTAGGAGGGCCAGGGTGCGGGCCGCGTTGAGGGCCTTGGGCTTACGGAAATAGGGCACGGAATTAGTGATGGTCTCGACCCCCGTCACCGCCACCGCGCCCGAGGAGAACGCACGCAGCACCAGCATCGCCCCGGCCAGGCCCACCAGCCCGGCATCCATTCCGGCGGCGGGCAGCACCTGGTAGTCCGCCGACGGCGCTCGGCCCAGCGTTCCCATCAGCTGCTGTACCAGCCCCGCAGCCACGAGCAGGAGTACCACCGCCACAAAGGCATACGTGGGTACGGTCGAGGCGCGTCCCATGAACTGCAGCCCGCGCAGGTTGAGGAGCCCGACCACCGCGATACCCGCGAGGGCCACGAAGACCTGCTGACCCACGAACCACGGCACCGCGGAGGCCACGTACTGGGCGGCGGCGGACATGGACACCGCCACCACCAGGGTGTAGTCCACCAACAGCGCCGCACCCACCATGGCGCCGGAGGGCCGGCCGAGGTTCTTGGACGCGATCTCGAAGTCCGCTCCGCCGGACGGATAGGCCCGCACGTTCTGCCGGTAAGCGGTGATCAGCACGATTAGCACGATCAGCACCACGACTCCCACCCAGGGTGAGACGGCAATGGCCGCGGTGCCCGCGAGCGCGAGGGTCAAGACGATTTCGTCCGGCGCGTAGGCCACGGATGACAGCGCGTCGGATGCGAACACGGGTAGTGCGGCGCGGTTGCGGAGCAGGGTTCCGCCGGCGCGTTCGTTGTGAAGTGGTTTGCCCACGAGGACGCGGCGAGCAAGTTGGGACAGGTACACGGTTCAACACGCTAGTGCCTCGCGGGGGTCTTGTCCCGAAGCGCGGAGAATTATGCTGTGCGACATGGCGCATTTTGTGATCATGGGTGTCGGCCGCGTGGGGATCTCCATTGCGCACGCCCTCGAGGATTCCGGCCACACCGTGGCGGTCATCGATCAGGACGATCGGGCCTTCCGTAAACTTCGACCGTCGTTCGGGGGCAAGAAGGTCACCGGCCACGGTTTCGACAGGGACGTGCTGCGCCGCGCGGGTATCGAAGAGGCCTACGCGTTCGCGGCGGTGTCCAGCGGGGACAACTCCAACATCATTGCGGCCCGCGTGGCCCGGGAGACGTTCAAGGTCAAGCACGTGGTGGCCCGCATTTACGACCCCAGTCGCGCGGAGTTCTACCAGCGCATGGGGATTCCCACGGTGGCCTCCGTGCGGTGGAGTTCGGACCAGGTGCTGCGGCGGATCCTGCCGGAGCACGCGATTACCGGTGATTTCCGGGAGGCCTCCGGGCGGTTGCAGCTGGGAGAGCTGCCCTTGCACGAATCCTGGTCGGGTTTACACCTGGATCGCATCGAGGAGGCCTCCGGTGTTCGGGTGGCCTTCGTGACTCGCTTCGGCGAGGGAATCCTGCCCGCCGCCGATTCCAGTTATCAGCAAGGGGATATTGTGCACGCCATGATGCGCGTGGAAGACGTGGAGAACGTGGCCCGGATCCTGTCCCGGCCGCCCTCGGACGAGGTTTTGGAGGCGGTGGCTCTGGCGGCCACCGAGGAACGCGGTCACGGGAGGAAGCGGTCATGAAGGTCATCATTGTGGGCGGCGGCTCCGTGGGTTCCTCGATCGCCCGTGAATTGGTGTCCCACGGCCACGAGATCGTGGTGATCGACGCGACGTCGGACGTGATCGGCCGGTCCAAGCTGCGCGGTACGCAGTGGGTCGTCGGGGATGCCTGCGATTTGGACGTGCTGCAGCGGGCCAAGACGGAGGAGGCGGATGTCGTGGTGGCCGCGACCGGCGACGACAAGGCGAACCTGGTCGTCTCGCTCCTGGCGCGCAGCGAGTTCGGGGTGCCCCGAACGGTGGGTCGAGTCAACAACCCCAAGAACGAGTGGCTGTTCGACGACGCGTGGGGCGTTGACGTTGCGGTGTCGACTCCCCGGCTCATGACGGCGCTCGTGGAAGAGGCCGTGGAAGTGGGGGACGTGGTCCGGTTGCTGAGTCTGCAAACCGGGGGTGCCACGCTGTCCGCCTATACGGTTCCCCGGGAGCACCCGGTGGTGGCGACCATCGTGTCCCACGTGCCGTGGCCGCTCGAGGTCACCCTGGTGGCCATTCTGCGGGACGGAGTGCCGATCACACCCTCCGGGGACGATGTTCTGGAGGGGTCGGACGAGTTGTTCTTCATTTCCACTGCGGAGGGGGAAGATCAGCTGCGCGCCATGTTCACCACGGCCCGGGACGTCACCCTCGAGACGGAATCGGGCGGGTCAACAGCCACCCGAGCCACAGCACCAGCGCATACAAGGGAACGCCCATGACCAGGCGAGCGACGCCCAGCGCGGCGACGTTCTCCGCGAAAAACAAGGGGACCTGGACGAGCAACCGCGCCGCGAACATCCCGATCAACAACAGGGTGGCTCGCTGATACGCGCCGCGCCGCTGCCGATCCTTGCGCCAGTCCATCCCCTCCCCACGAACGTAACCGTAGAAGACACCCAGCAGCGGCCAGCCGACCGCTGCGGAGATCGACAGGCCGATGAGCCACGCAATGTTGACGAAGAACCCCGGCACGTAATAGTCCAGCGCTTGACCGCCGACCCGGGCGAACAGGGCGCACACGGCCACGCCGATCAGCCCGGCGATCGACTGCATCAGTGACTGCCGCTGGGCCAGTCTCGCGACCGCGAACAACAACGCGGTGGCCAGGGACGCAATCAGCGCGAGGGCCAATTGCTGGGTCAGCAGGAACACGACCAAGAAGATCAGACCCGGCAGGATCGCCTCGAGCAACCCGCGCCAGCCGCCCACGGCGTGCAGCACGTCCAATTGACCGTGGTCGTCACGGCGCAGACCCGCGCGCTTGGCATAGTCCCCCATGGCCCGTTCCACGGGCTGAGGCCGCCGGTTGCCCTCGGGGGGTTCGTGGCCATCCGGCGCTGAGGGGTACGGGGGTGTTGTGTGGCTCACCGGTTGATCCTTTTGGGCGTGATGATCTCGTAACGGGGGTTGTACATGGTGGGTACCGAATCGGTGAACGACACCACGGCCACGCACCGCAATCTGGTGCCGGCCATGATGCCGGGAACACTGCGCTGACCGTGCCAGAGCAACGTGACGTAGGAATCCTCCCGACCTGCTCGTAGGCCGGACCGGCTCTGTACATGCAGCACCGCCCGGTACCGCGGCGACTGCGTGGCTGGCGAGAACGTGACCTCGGTGACCTCGCCCTCAACCATCACCCGACGACGTTGCGACGACGCCGCCGGGTCCAGATCCTGCGCGGCGGCACCGCGCTCGCCGACCACGTCGATGGCCCCGGTGACGTGAGTGGTTACCACGAGGTCAGCCGATTTCGGTGATCTCTGGGCCGCGCCGCGGTGCACTTGCCGGCGGCTGCGGATCGCGCCCGGGGTGGTCGGCGGTCTGGCCTTGGGGGCTTTGCGGTGTCGCGTTCTCCGGAACCTTGAACTGCAAGAGGTCGCGCGGGGGCATCGGATCGTGCCCGCGAACGATCACCAACGACCGCACGACGTCGTCGAGCACCTCGGCGGTCGTGGACGGCATGGCGGCGCCGCCCGAGTACACCGCGCGCAAGAACCAGCGAGGCCCGTCGATGCCGACGAAGCGTGCCAGCCGGTAGCCGGGTTGACCGGAGGCCGTGGTCGCGGAGAATTTGGCGTTGACCTGCAAGCCCAACGGGCCTTCCGCCACGGTGACCTGCCCGCTGTCGCGACGCAATCCTTCCACCAACTCGCGGCGGACGTCGTTCCACAGGCCACTGCTCTTGGGCGCGGAGAACGCTTGGAGTTGAACCGAGCCGTCCTGGTAGTCAACGTTCAATGCACGCGGTCGCTGGGATTTTTCATCCAGATCCATGCGCACGGCCACGCCGGCCACGGGTTTGAGAAGGATGCAGCCCAGATCGATGTAATCCTCGCGCTCGCCCTTCAGCTCGGACTCGTCCCACGGGCCCAGGGCGCGAGGGTCGGAGGCCGCTGCCGTGTCGTCGCCGGGTGTTTCGGGGGTCTCTTGCGAGTCTGTCATGGCGACGGCGCGGCTATCCGCCTGAACGTCCTTGCGGCGCTTCTTTCGTCCAAACATGTGTGCTCCGTTGCTTGTCTGCGGGTCGTTGTGAATCAGGGGCCGGGATCTAATGGGTTCCGGAGGAGCCGAAGCCTCCCGCGCCGCGTTCGCTCTCGGGCAGTTCGGCCACCGGGTCGAAGAGGGCCGTCTCCACTCGCTGGATCACGAGCTGGGCAATCCGCTCACCGCGGCTCACCGTGTAGGTGTTCGAGCGGTCGGTGTTGAGTAAACACACCTTGATCTCGCCGCGGTAGCCACTGTCCACGGTGCCCGGGGCATTGACCAGGGTCAGCCCGTGCTTGGCGGCAAGCCCGGACCTGGGGTGAACCAGGCCCACATACCCGTGCGGGATCGCCAGGGCCACCCCGGTGTCCACCAGCGCCCGTTGTCCCGGCTCCAGAACGGTCTCGCGCCGGGCCCGCAGATCAGCGCCCGCGTCTCCGAGGGTTGCGTACGAGGGGGGCGCCAGCCCGGGATCCAACATCTTCAGGGCCACGGTCACGGTGTGGTCAACGGCTACATCAGTCACAATCCACCACTCTAACGCGGCGCCCCTCGGGTGGCTGCCCGGACGTGGAAGACTCCTAGCAAGCTGTGGGAAAGTGGAGTCATGACCCCTCACGAACCGCACGCCGCCGCGGCCTCCGAATCGGCCACCCCCGACCAGCCAGCCACCCGACCTGTGGTGGCGTACCAGGAGCGACTCAGCGTCGCGTGGTGGATGTGGCTCGTGATCCTGTTCGTGGGAGCAGCCACGTTCATTGCTCTTGCCCCCATCAACATGGCGGTGGGCATCATTGCGGCCGTGGTGGTCATGGTCTTCATCGGGTTGATCCTGTATCTCGGCTCACCCCGGATCGTGGTCACGGACCACGACGTGCGCGTGGGCCGTGCCCACATCGAGCGGCGCTTTGTCGGGGAGGCCGAGGCCTTGCGTGGTGACGCGGCACGTGTTGCCCGCGGTCCCAAATTGGACGGCCGCGCATTCATGAACTTCCGTGTGTCCGTCCCTGACATGTGCCGGATCCAGATCGTGGACCCCGTGGATCCCACGCCGTACTGGCTCACGGCCACCCGTCACCCCGAGGAACTGGCTCGCGCGATCAATGCCGATCGCGGCACGGATGCACCCTGAGACGCTGGAACACTTCGGGCGGTCACCGTGCCGGTGACCGCCCGAATTCTGTGTTCAGCAGCTGTGAATCAGCCCATGCATTCGAAGCAGAACTTCACCCCGTCGCGCTCTTCGGCGAGCTGGGAACGGTGACGCACCAAGAAGCACGAACCGCATGTGAATTCGTCCTCCTGGGCGGGCAGCACCACGACGGAGAGCTCTTCGTTGGAAAGATCGGCGCCGGGAAGCTCGAAACTTTCCGCCGCTGCCGCTTCATCCTCGTCGACGCTGCCGGACTGCTGATCCGATCGACGAGACTGCAACTCCTCAATCGAGTCTTCCTTGAGGTCTTCGTCCTGCTTGCGCGGCGCGTCGTAATCTGTGGCCATGTGTGAATCCGCTCCAACCGGTCTCAGCGAGATCGCTGTGGGTGTCGATACCCCGGCTTTCTGGGATAGAAGCCGGGTCCGTGTCGCGTAGATTGTTCACCATTGACCGGAAAAAATCCAGCCCGAGGCAGCAACTGCTTATCGCTCGACGTCACACCGGGAATTCCTCCGATCGGCCCACACGGATGACCCCCGGGTGGAGCACCGCGGGAAATGCCGGAGGACGGGGGCGAAACGGTTAGGTGGGCGCGGTTGAACCACTAGACTGGCACGACATGAACGGTGGGAATTTCTCTAACAGCATGACTTCCCGCTGGTAAAGGAAGGACAGCATGGACCAGTTGCACCTTGTGGGTGTACACGAAGACGGCGAACACCTGATCGTGGAATCCACCGATTCACAGCGTTACTCGCTGAAGATCGATCAGCAGTTGCGGCAAGCGGTGCAGCACGCGCGGAAAAAGACTCCCGCTCGTGGGCGTGTGAGCGGGCAGTTCGGCCCCCGCGACATCCAGGCTCGGTTCCGTGCCGGTGCCAGCGTTGAAGACATCGTGGCGGAGTCCGGCTGGGAACCCGAGCGCGTCAAGCGCTACGAATGGCCCATTCTGGCCGAGCGCGGCCACATGGTGCGGGAGGCTCTCAAGGTCAAGGTGACCGGCACCAGCCCATCGCACGACGGGTACCGTTCCGTGTTCGAGGGCGAACCGCGAACACTCGAGCAGACCGTGCACCATCGCGCGCAGGACACGGGGGTGGCCGTGAGCTCCCTCGACTGGGATGCCTGGCAGCGCGAGGATCAGCTCTGGAGCCTGCAGTTGACGTTCAGCGTTTCGGACCGCGACCTGGCTCCCCATGACACCGACGGTCCCGCGGAATGGACCTACAACCCCGCCAGTCAAACCGTGCGGCCGGTGAACGACTGGGCGAGTACCCTCGGCCAGGAACCGCACGAGACCGGTCCCCTGGGTGTCCCCGCGCCCACGGTCACCCACCATCCGGCCCCTGATGCTCGCGTGGAACAACTCCAGCGGGAAGCCAGCCAGGCCGATGAACTCCTGGACGTTCTGCAGGCGCGCCGTGGCCGCCGGCTGGGCTCCGACACGGACGAGGACGATCGGCTGGCCGAGATCCTGGGTCGTGGAATGGGACACGTGGACAACCGTCCCCGGCCCATTGGCGCGCCCGAGGATTCACCGTTGTTCGATCAGCCCATTCAACCCGCTGCCGCGCGGGTGGCCGAGGATCGGGCGCTCGAAGAAGACGCCGGTATCGAGATCGTGGACGATTCCACGGTCGAACCCGAAGAGCCTGAGGCCCCGGAGGAAGAAGCGGACCAGGCGGCGTCCACGTCGCTGCCCGATGCGGTGACGGCGGGCAGGGGCCCGCAACTGACCGTCGCGGGAGATCTCGAGGACTCGGTGGCCACTCTCGAGTCCAAGGACGAAACCGCGCCGATTGGCAACCCCCCGAACGAGAACCCCACCGGGGGCAATGCCGTGGCCCAGAACTCCGAGGTCGACCAGGAACAAACCTCCGCCGAGCCTACCGAACCGCCCCGACGAGCCCCCGGGCCGCGCGGCCGGACCGGCAAGGCCAAACGTTCCTCGGTGCCGAGCTGGGATGAGATCGTCTTCGGTTCCAATTCGAACTAGGAATCGGGGTCACCGTCCGGGGAATGCAGAATTGACCCCGGATCCGCTAAAGTCACTAAGGCAGATTGGGCTAAGGGGAGAAAACGGTCCAGCTTTGCCCTGGCAATTCATGGATTCGAGGGACGCATTGCATGGGTAATTCCATCCAGGACGACTTGTTCGGTGCCGATGAACCGGCTGCGGAGACCACCGAGGGTTTCACCGAACCCAACGAGAGCGGGCCGCTCCGGCGTTTCATGGCTCCGATCGTGCTCGGGGTGGCCGCGCTCCTCGTACTCGTGGGAGTTGGAGCGTTGGCGTTCACCGGGCTGTCCAATTCCCAGGATGATCAGGAACCGGCCGATTTCGCGACCGAATCCGAAACGCCCACCCCGTCCCCCAGTGCCACCGCGAGCCGCACGCCCTCCCCCACCCCGGTGGAGACCACCCCGGTGCAGGAGTACGTCCCGCCGCCCGTGGCACCACCGGTCGCTCCCGCGCCCCCGCCCGCTCCGGTGCCGCAACCGCCGGTTACCAAGGCCCCGGTGCCAACCAAGACGCCCCAGCCGACCAAGACGCCGTCCACTGCACCCACGAAACAGCCGAGCGCGTCACCCAAGCCGACCACACAGCCGACCCAGGTTCCCAAGCCGACGACCACGCCCAAACAGCCGGACCCACCGGCCACGCCTAAAAATCCGCCCAACGGCGGAAAACCGGCCCCGAAACCCACGGCCAGCAAGTAACGTCCCGGTCACCAGACCAACGCGGGAATCAGACGCTCCGCGGGCGTGAGGGAACCGTGCTGACCCACCATGTTGAGCGGCTTGGTGCCCTGGCGGGAGACGTCGTAAATGGCCACCGGCTCCTTACCGAGGACCCACACGTGCCCCGCTCGTTCCAGCATGACGGGATCCGGATCCGGGCCGAAGTACCCCCCGGCCGCCAGGTCCTCGCGGGTCACGGCCCACACGGTATCGCCGTAGTGTTCCTGCCAACGCGCCGCCACGAGCGCGGGATCCGTGTCCGGTTGAGTGTGCAGTTGCACGGCTCGCGGTTCTCCCGCGGTGTGGCGAACGCCGTGCAGCAGACCGGGGACCGCGCTGGCGTCCACGCGGTCTTGGGCGGCAACGTCAACCATCCCGTGGTCGGCGGTGAGGACCACGCGGGTGTTGGATGGTAGCTTCTGGACGAGCCGCTTGATGGCGGAGTCCAGTTCCTCGAGGGCCGTCAGCCAGGCGTCGGAACGCCAGCCCTTGGCGTGGCCCACCTTGTCCAACTCGTCCCAGTAGAAGTAGACAAGCGCTCGTTTACCCTCGCGCAACTCCTCGAGGACCGCGGCGGTACGAGCGAACACGCCGTCGGCGCCTTTGAAACGCCCACCCCGCAGGGAGGCCCGGGTCAACTCCGAGTTCTGGAACCGGGGCTTACTGACCGTCACGGTGTCCACCGTGGCCTCCGACCGGTTGAACACGGTGCGGTGGGGTTGCCACGTTTCCGGTTTGATCCGTGGGCTCCATTGGCCGAGCATGTTCACCACGCGGTCCTGTTGGGGGTCCACCACGTCGTAACCGAGCATGCCGTGCTGTCCCGGGGCGAGCCCCGTGCCCAGACTCGACAGGGACACGGAGGTTGTGGTGGGAAAAGCGGCGTCGAGAGCCCCCAGGGACTGTGCTTTGCGCAGCGTGGGTGCATAACCGGAGCACTCGCTGAGCAGCTCGGCCCCGAGACCGTCCACGAGCACCACCACGTACCGTTGCGCCTTGGGCAGACCCACCGTATTGGTGGTCCCCGGCACTCCCAACGCGGCCGCGGCCGATGACATCACGTCCGCCACGCTACGCTCGCCGTAGCGCGGGGGGGCGGGAAAATCCGAGGGAAGGGTCACGGGGATTTGCGTCCAGAGTCGCGGCCCGTGAAGCGATGACCGAACCGCGGTCGCTGCACGGGGGCCTCGGAGGGGCGGCGTTCGGTCAGGGGACGCTGGTGGGGCGATTGCGCGATCTGGGCTCCCGAGTCGGTCATGGGCGCCAGATTCGCTCGCCGTAATGTGCGCGCGAATTCTCGGGCACCCTCCACGGCGTCCTTGCCGTCCGCTTCGGAGCTGATGCGCATCACCACGTCCTCGCTCGCGGCCGTGCCCGTGTACCCGTGGTCCGCCTGGCATTCCGGGTCCTCGCACATGGCCGGGTACAACTCGAGTTGCTGGGTCCCGGTCCAGCTCACCGCGAGCGTCAGCTCCATGATGGGTGTGTCGGGGCGATAATTCTGTGGCTGGTGATAGGCGTAACTGAGCGTGACCGAACGGATCTGCGAGATCCCCACGGTTTCCGTGGAGACCCGGGCCACCACATCACTGCCGCTGTCGTCGAACTGTTGGTCATCCACGTGGGTGATGTGCAGGACATCCTCCGCGAGAACCAGCACGGTGATGTGGCGGTGCAATTCGGTGTTGTTGAAGTGGGTTTCCAACTGCACCAGGTGGGACACGGGCTGCCTACCGTCGAGGGAATCCCGCACTACGTCTTCCACGAGTTGCGGATAGAACCCGGCCGTGCTGATGTCCTCGATCAAGCGCGAGCCGTCGGGAGCTGAATACGTCATGTGTCCATTGTCCTTCACTGAGCACGCCCGTGCGCAATCGTTGTGGCTCATGGTGTGAGCACGCACGAGAGCGTGCCGTCCTCCTGTTCGGTGCACACCGGCGTTACGTCCATGCTGGGTTCTTGCGGGGCCGACGGCGTTGCCGTGTCCTCGCGCGGTTGGGTCACCTCGGGTTCGGGGGCGGACGGGCCGTTCAGCCATGAATTCATGACCGGGCCAACCCAGAAGTAACCCGCGGCCAGGGCGACCGCGGCCAGTACCAGGGCGAGGAGGACCCACGGCACACGAGATCGTTTCGTGCGGGCCGGTTCCGTTCGGGTCACCCGCTGAGCGGGGTCGGTGTCCGGGAAAGCCCTGTCGCGCGCGACGGTTGTCACCGCGCCGTGGCGTGGCAACGGTTCCGTCTCATCCTCGGCGCCGAAAGGGTTCAGGGGGTCAGCCGAGAACGGGGGCGCGGGATGAGGCTGCTGGACTTGTTCCCCCTGGCCTCGCACCGCATGCCATTGGATCCGCGCCGTGGGCGCGTCGTCGGACGGGGGTAGCACGGCCGCATCGGGAACGGCGGACAGTTCCCGTTCGGTCGTGGGTGAGAGCACGTCGAAAATTTCGAACGGCTCGCCCTCTGCCGTCAGGGATTCGCTGTCGCATCGACGGGGGGCGCCCTCGCCGAGATCCCGCAGGGCGGTTTTTGCCGCGGCAATGCGTCGTTGGGGGTCCGTGCTCAGCAACCCCGCAACATGAGCCCGTAACTGCGGTGACTCGGGGAACAGTCCCGCTACGGCGGCGGGTTCCAGAGGGTTGCTGAGATCGACGTGCGGGTCCACGAGCCGAACCGCGGTGACCCCGGCGGCGTAGAGATCCGTGGACGCGGAGGGCTCCATGGGTCCGTACGCCTCGTGGGGTAGATAGCCCGGTGTGCCGACAACGGTTCCCGTGTGCGTCAATCTTGCGTCATCGGCGCGTACGGCAATCCCGAAGTCCGCAAGACGCCCCCACGGGCGCCCGGAGCCGGTGGGTTCCATGAGCACATTGCCGGGTTTGACGTCCCGGTGAATCCACCCGCGAGCGTGCACGAACTGCAGGGCCTGAAGTAGTTGGTAGAGGATTTCTTCCGCGACCGCCTCCGAAACGGCTCCGTTGTCGCCCAGCGCCGCTTCGAGGGTGCCGCCGCTGACCAGCCGCATGCCGATCGCCACGTATTCGTCCTCGGCCGCCCACCCGTAGGGTGCCACCACGTGTGGGTGATCCAGCTTCACGGATTGTTCCCTGACGAACCGCAACAAATCAGCGGAATCCCGTTGGCGGAGCACCTTGGCCGCGCATTCCCGCCCCAGTTTGAGGTCCCTGGCACGCCACACTGCCCCGCTGCCGCCCTTGGCAATGGGTTCCAGTAACTCGAAACGCCCGGCAATCGTGTCCGACACGCGATAAAAGGCCTAGCCTCGCATGGCCCGGCGAGCGCTGTCGGTGCGCTGCCCGGGGTCACCCAGAGTGATGGTTGCCGTGAGCACCGTGACCACGGAGCCGGACAGCAGGACCGGGTTGAGGTCCAGGGACGCGGTTTCGGGGAACTGATCCTTGATGAGAGCCACCCTGTTGATCAGGTCCTCCACACCGGTGGTGTCCACGGCGGGAACGCCCTGGTGCCCGAACAGCTTCTTGGACGCTTTGGGGGCCCGAACCATGCGGGAAATGTCCTGATCGGTCAGCGGCGGAACCCTGTGGGCCCAGTCCTCCAGGAGGTTGACGGCGTCGCCGGCCATGCCGAAAGAAAGCACTGGGCCGATCAACGGGTCCTCGATGGCCCGCAGCACGACCGTCTGACCCGCGGCCGCCATGGACTGCACCTCGAAGTCGGAGGTTCCGAAGCTTGCGAGGGCGCGATTCATGGTGGTGATCGCCGCGCGCAGCTGTGCTTCGTCCTCGATGTTCAGCGCAACCCCGCCCAGGTCCAGGCGGTGTCGCAGGTGCGGGTCGGTGGTCTTGAGCGCCACCGGATACCCCAGCCGCGCTGCAGCGGTAACGCCCTGATCTGGTTCGGAGAACCGCACGGACTCCAGGACCGTGATCCCGGCGTGCCCCAGCAGTTCCGTGGTCTCCTCCCTGGCGAGTTCGTAAAGCCCATCCCCGGGAATCTGGGGCTTGAGCTTCTCCAGGAACTTTTCGATGGCGTCGTAATCGAAGTCCTCGGGGATCGACATGTGCCCGTATTCCTGCTCGCGCCACCTCGAGTAGGTGACCACACTCGATAACGCGAGCAGGGCCGCCCCGGGCGAATCAAAGCAGGGCAGGAAAGCGCCGTCGTCGGTGGTGTGCACCATCGCCGTCTTGGCGTCACTGCCGAACTGGCCGGTGAACACACCGACCGCGGTGCACTCGGCGGCGCGGGCCTGCCGGGCGATTTCATCGACCAGGGCATTGTGGTCGAGCCCAGGCACGGGCATGAGCACGACCACCAGGCTGGCCACCCCGTCCAGGGAAGCGCTGCGGCGTACCGCGTCCACGATGGCCTCGTGCGCGCGCTGGGGACCCTGGCTCGTATCCACGTTGCCGTCGCAGACCACGGGTTCCATGCTCAGGCGGATGGCGGAGTCCTCGGCCAGTTGGGACAGTGCCAACGCGTTGGAGACCACGGCCACCCGGTTGTTGTCCGGAACCGGTTGGCTCTCGGCCACGGCCGCGATGTCCAGCAGCTGTTCGGCCGTCCCAGCGCGGATCACGCCGGCCTGGCGGAACATGGCGTCCAGGGCGCCGGGCGGTGCCTGGGTGGTACGCCCCGTGTGGCCCGGGGGCAACCGCAACCCGGTGACCTCGGACTTGGCCACGATAACGGGCTTGGACCGGGAGAGTCTGCGGGCGATCCGGGAGAATTTGCGGGGATTGCCCACGGACTGCAGGTACAACCCGCACACCGTGGTGGCCGGATCGTCCTCCCAGTACTGCATCATGTCGTTGCCGGAGACGTCCGCGCGATTACCGGCGGAAAGGTAACTGGACAGTCCGACCCGGTGTCGTCGGGCGGCCCCGTACACCATGGTGCCGATCGCACCGGATTGGGAAAACAGTCCCAGGCCCCCGCCCGGCGGCATGCGCGGCAGCAGCGAGGCATTGAGACTGACCTCCTCGGAGGTGTTGATGAACCCCAGACTTGCGGGACCCACCACGCGCATGCCGGACGCGCGGGCAATCCGTACCAGTCGGCGCTGTTGCACGGCCCCCTCGGCGCCGGTCTCCGCGTAACCGCCGGTCATGACGACCACCGCCCTGGCCCCGGCTCGGCCGCAATCGGCAACGGTGGATTCCACGGCATCCCGAGGGACGGCAATGATGGCGAGGTCGATCTTCACCGGGATGTCCCGGGCGCTCGCCACGAAGGTAAGACCGTCCCGCTCGAACGGCGTGTTCCCCACCCCGTAGAGGGTGCCCGTGTAGCCGCCGTTCAGAATTCCTTCCACGGCGTGGAACCCGGCATGGTCCGGATCCGCGGACGCCCCGATCACGGCCACGACCTCCGGAGTGAGCAGATCCTGGATGGAGCGGGCCTCGGCCCGGTGTTCGCGGGACTCCATCACCGCCAGCGACTTCTCGGTGGGGTCGATGTCGAAGTCGACCACCACCACGCCGTCTTCGAACTGCCGGGAGACGTCATATCCGGCCTCCACGAACACGTGGAGCATTTTGCGGTTCTCGGGCAGCACTTCCGCGGTGAACCGATCGATCCCGTTCTCTCGGGCGGCCGCGGCCAGGTGCTCCAACAGGATGGACCCGATGCCGCGGCCCTGATGGTGGTCCGAGATCATGAACGCGACTTCCGCCGCGCGCTCGGAGGTGCGGTCGTAACGACCCACCCCGATCATTTTGTCGTCCAACAACAGGATGAAGCACACGCGGTCCACATGGTCCACGGTGGTGAATCGCACCAGTTCCTTCTCGGACAGTGCGGGTTTGTAGGAGAAGAATCGCAGGTAGATGCTGTCCTCGGACTGCTTGCCGTGGAACTCGGTGAGCAGTTGCCGGTCCTCCGGGCTGATGGGCCGCAAGTGAGCGGTGGCGCCGTCACGCATGATGACGTCTGCTTCCCAGTATTCGGGGTAGGACGGTGACTGCGAACCTTCATCGTGAGAACCCATAGACTTCAGGGTAGCCAACCGCGTGACCTCTCGACAGGTACACGCCGATTATTCGAGGAGTTGCCGCTAGATGGCCCGACGTCGTTCAACCACCCGCTCCGAACAGGAGGAATTGCCGGAGGATTTCACGGAGCACATCGTGGATATCGATGTCACGCAGGAGATGGAAACCAGTTTCCTGGAGTACTCCTATTCGGTGATCTACTCGCGCGCCCTGCCCGATGCGCGTGACGGCCTCAAGCCGGTGCAGCGTCGCATCCTGTTCATGATGGACCAGATGGGTTTGCGCCCGGATCGCGGTCACGTCAAGAGCGCGCGCGTGGTGGGCGAGGTGATGGGTAAGCTCCACCCCCACGGTGACTCCGCGATTTACGACGCCATGGTGCGCATGGCCCAGTCCTTCGCCATGCGACTGCCCCTGGTGGACGGCCACGGAAACTTCGGTTCCTTGGACGACGGGCCCGCGGCCCCGCGCTACACGGAGGCGCGCATGGCGGCCGCCGCTCAGGCACTCACGGGAGACCTCGACGAGGACGTCGTGGATTTCGTTCCCAACTACGACAACCAGTTCCAGCAACCCGGTGTGCTCCCGGCGGCTTACCCGGCCCTGCTGGTCAATGGGGCCACCGGAATCGCCGTGGGCATGGCCACCAACATGGCACCCCACAACCTCCGCGAAGTGGTAGCGGGTGCCCGTCACCTGATCCTCAATCCCGAGGCCTCGCTCGAAGAGCTCGTGAAGTTCGTCCCGGGCCCCGACCTGCCCTCGGGCGGGCGCATCGTGGGCCTGGAAGGCATCCGCGACGCCTACCGAACCGGACGGGGTTCGTTCAAGACCCGGGCCAAGGTCTCCATCGAGCAGGTTTCGCCCCGCAAACAGGGCATCGTGGTCACGGAACTGCCGTACATGGTGGGTCCGGAGAAGGTCACGGAAAAGATCAAGGACGCGGTTCAGTCCAAGAAACTGACCGGCATCTCGGACGTGGTGGACCTCACCGACCGCGCCAACGGGCTGCGCCTGGTGATTGAACTCAAGAACGGATTCAACCCCCACGCCGTGCTGGCGCAACTGTACAAGCACACGCCCATGGAGGATTCCTTCGGCATCAACAATGTGGCGCTCGTGGACGGCCAGCCGCGCACGCTGGGCCTGCTCGAGATGCTGCGGGTCTACACCGATCACCGGTTGTCCGTGGTGCGCCGCCGCACCGCGTTCCGTCTGGCCAAGCGCCAGAACCGGCTGCACCTGGTGGAAGGTCTGCTGGTCGCGATCGTCGACATCGACGAGGTCATTGAGATCATCCGCTCCTCCGAGCAGACGGCGGAGGCCCGCGACCGGCTGATGAAGGTCTTCGACCTCTCGCGAGCCCAGGCCGAGCACATCCTGGAGCTGCGCCTGCGTCAACTCACCAAGTTCTCACGCATCGAGCTCGAGACCGAACGGGATCAGCTGCTCGCGGAGATCGCCGAGCTCGAGGCGATCCTCGGTTCCGATCAGAGGCTGCGCCAGGTCGTCGCGGACGAACTCGCGGAGGTCGCCGAGAAGCACGGCGACGATCGCCGCACCGTCCTGCTCGAAGCGGAGGACCTGCCGGCCGTGACCTCGGCGGCGGAAGCGGGCGGCAAAGGCAAGCAAGCGGCGTCGTCGGTCACGCTCGAGATCAGCGACGACCCGTGCTGGGCGTTCGTCTCCACGACCGGCCGCCTGGCGCGCACCACCACGCGTACGCCGCTGGCCGATGCCCCGCGCCGGTTCAAGCACGACGCGCTCGTGAGCGTGCTCCCGACCACCGCACGCGGTGAGATCGCGGCGGTCACCTCCACCGGCCGCATGCTGCGGGTGTCCTGCATCGACATTCCCGTGCTGCAGGATTTCGACGGCGTTCCGCGCCTTGCGGACGGCGTTCTCGCCTCCGATTTCCTGGGCCTGGACAAGAATGAGCACCTGGTGGGCTTGGTGCCCCTCGCCGAGGTCTTCGCCGTGGGTACGGAACAGGGCATCGTCAAACGCGTGAACCCCGATTACCCGCTCAACCTCGACCAGTGGCCGGTCATCAAGCTCAAGGACGGGGACCGCGTGATCGGCGTGTCCGCGTGCCCGGACGGTGCCGAACTGGTGTTCGTGTCCTCGGACGCCAAGCTGCTGCACTTCGCGGCGCATCTCGTGCGACCGCAGGGACGCAACGCGGGTGGTGTGGCCGGTATGAAACTGGCCGCCGGTGAGCTTGCGATCTTCTTCGGCGCGGTCAAGGAGGACGACGCCACCGTGGTGGTCACCCAAGCCAAGTCCCAGGATCAGCTGCCGGACATGGGTGAAGCGTCCATCAAGGTGACTCCCCTGTCCGAGTACCCGGCCAAGGGCCGCGCAACCGCCGGTGTGCGGGCTCAGCGCCTGCTCACGGGTGAATCCGAGCTGAATCTGGCGTGGGTGGGCCACGGGCCGGGTAAGGCCGTTTCGGCGGCCGGTGTGGCACGTAACCTACCCAACGAGTACGGCCGCAGGGACGGCTCCGGAGTGAGCGTGGACCGCGCCGTGCACGCCGTGGGGCCGGCTCTCGGCGGACTCCCGGTGCCCGGGACGGTTGATACGCCTGAAACGGACCAACAGTCTATCGACTAACTTCCCAAGACAGAGACTTCATAAAGCACGAATAGGTGTTTACACACACGCTGCAGATAAAGTACAATTCATTTACAATTCGTAACATAAGCCAAAGTCAGACAATAACCTGCACTTTCACACTAGGCGGACACGTATCATGGCCGGAAATCTGCAAACGAATGACATCGTCGTTGAAGACTTAGTTCCAAGAGTATTAAGTGGCAAAATACGGATACCGACTTTCCAACGTGGACTCCGATGGACTGAACGAGACGTCCTTCGGCTTTTTGAGTCGATCGCCAAGGGATATCCAATAGGAAATCTACTCCTTTGGAATAAGGCTGCGCCAGCGCAAACAGTACACCTCGGGGCCTTGACGATGCACGCCGACCCCGAGCAGTCCGCCTGGTACGTTGTAGATGGGCAACAAAGAATCACAGCTCTCGCTAATGGCCTAACAGAAAACGGCCACTCCGATCCGCGATTTAGAATATTCTATGATGTAAATACCGAAACATTCACGAACAAGGAATCGCGATCTGGCACCACAATACCATTATATGTAATTTTTGATCTGCCTCAACTACTTGATTTATTCACCTCGTCACCGATACTACTGGGAAATAGAGACTTCATTGACCGTGCAAGTAATCTCTCAAAGATTATTCGCGGATTCCGAATCCCCATATACATCGTGGAGGAAGAGAACCCTGCAGTACTTCGCGACATCTTTGATCGTATGAACAATTTCGGACGCCAGCTCACTCGTGCAGAAGTTTTCTCAGCCCTGAACGAAGAAACCGGCGTTGAAACAGAAGAATCACGTCCATTTAGATACGACCAGATATCAGAGGCTGTCCAAGCTGCCACCCGGTTCGGCACGATAGACGATGACACAGTATTTCTATGCTTGCTCGCAAGAAGAGGTGCAGACATATCACGGGATATTCGAAGGGAGTTCTCAAACGCCTCCGATTCGGCAATAGCAACTGAACCAAGGGCACTCGAGTTCAAGGCTGAAACAAGAAGTGAAGCCTGGGCTTTGACTACCAAGGCCATGATTTCAGCAGTTCAATTTCTTATGAATGAATGTAAAATACCGCACTATTCATTCCTCCCGTACAGGTACCTATTAATTACCCTGGTCCGGTTCTTTGCTCACTTCCCCAATCCAACGGCTGCAGACCTCCGAGATCTAAGACGTTGGGTCTGGCGTAGTGCCGTTATAGGACCCAGTCATTTTAAAGGTAGTGTAACGGGAACCACACGAATTCTCTGTAGCAAAATCGAACCGCATCACGAACGCAAATCCATCGAGAACTTGCTTGGAACAGCTCCTGCGACTGAGGTAATTAACCATGTTCCCACTACCCAGGAAACCTTTAAGACAAATCACGCCGCCTCGAAAATTATAATGTGTTCGCTCTGGCACCGAAGTCCCGCTCGATTCGAGGACGCAGTCAATAACCTTGAAACCGTCGGTCACGTCTACTCTCGAGATTTACTTCAGGAAGAACTAGCGGATAGCATAACCGCCAGAGATTTCTTTCCCATGATTTACGCAACGAACGGTGGCGAGCCAACGACAAATGAGTGGAAAAGTCTGAAGCGTTCCGCTGGTAACCGTATTCTTTTTAATACCCCTACCGCTACGGCCTCTCCGTATGACGCCATCTACACGCTGGTAGCTAATCCTGTCGATGACGCCAAAGTTCAAGAAACCCTCGCTTCTCACATTATCGACCAAGAATGTCAAGAATTTATCGTACATGGCGACCCGAAAAGTTTTATTGCTCATAGAAACAAGCTTCTTCAAAGCCAGATTCATGATTTCGTTGAACTCATGACTGAACAGAAATTTGAAGATACGCCGCCTCTCTCGAGTTTCGACTTCGACGACTCAGATGATTTCGACGACGAAGATGAAGACGAGGGAAGGGATCGCGAGTCAGAAAAGGAAGTTTTTCTTTTTGATTTCAACACCAACGAGGATTGAGTATCTTAAATGGAACTTTCTGTATCCCTTCACAATAAACAAATAGGAAGCCTTTATATAAATTCCGGCGGATCAATCTTTGTTTTTTCGGAAGAGTATCTCAATGATTCCGACAGGAAAGTCCTGGGCCTGGGTTTTGAAGAACGACTAACCGATGCACCTCAACTCACTAAAGACGATATTCATCCCTGGTTTGCGAACTTATTTCCTGAGGGCGGGTTTTCGAGAGTATTAAAGTCTTCGTTGGGGATCAATGAGAAATCTAAACGCTATGAGCAAATTGCCCAGTTACTAGCTCAAGTAGGCGCAGACCTACCTGGGGCGGTTTCAGTTATTCCGAAATATGAAACTGGATATCCTTCCACGAACATGAACCGAACCAACTCGAGCTATTCAGAAGACGCCTCAGGTTTACAGGTTAATAGTCGTACCTCAACAGATTCCTTTAGTGCACTTTCAATGAAGTTTTCACTAGCGGGGATACAAGTAAAGTTTTCCGCCGATGTCTCCTCCGACCGGTTCACGCTACCAGCCTCAAGCAGCCAGGCCAAGTGGTTCGTCAAGCCCCCAGCCCAAGATTTCCCACACCTGCCTGAAAATGAACATGCGGTGATGCAGTTGGCTGCCCATGCTGGATTAAATGTCGCTCACACGAAACTTGTGTCGAAAGAGCAATTCCGCGATGTACCCGATCGCGTATGGGCTGGAAAAGGTCATGGATTGGCCATTGAACGATTTGATCGCACTAATAGCGGTCCGCGTATTCATATGGAAGATTTAGCTCAGGTTCGTTTTTATAACCCCCGGGATAAATATAAAGGCACTTTTGAAACAATTGGGGCCTATTTTTACCGTGGCCGTGACCAATCATCATTGTTGGAGTTCAGTCACCGTCTTGCCTTTAATTTATTACTTGGAAATCATGATGCGCATCTCAAGAACTGGTCACTATTATACCCAGATGGGAGAAACCCGAGAATATCGCCTGCTTATGATCTCGTCTCGGTCATTGTTTATCCTTGGGTCACTAAAGATATTGGATTAAAATTCGGCAACCGAAGGCACTACAGCAATATTAGCTTGGATTCCTTTGATCGGTTATCACGTAAAATTGAATTCAGTGAATTCTCCATCACGGATTCAGTGCGGCAATTCATTAACGCATTACTTCCAGACTATTTAGATGTCTTGTCCGGTGCTGGAATGCATAGTGATCATTTGCTTTTGGTGCGGTGTCATGTAAATGAAATGAAGAGACTCTGGGATCTGTGACTCTCATCTTAAACGGTGCATAATTCTCAGGCGTCGATGCGATCCTGATCCAACTGCGCAGCACCGGCCACGATGAAGTCCTTGCGCGGCGCCACCTGCGAGCCCATGAGCAGCGAGAATGCATGCTCTGCGGCCTCAGCATCCGCGACTCGCACGCGACGCAATACGCGGTGACGGATATCCATGGTGGTCTCGGCCAGCTGATCCGCGTCCATTTCGCCCAGACCCTTGTAACGCTGAATGGGTTCCTTGTACCGGCGGTCCTGTTCCTCCAGGTTGCCCAGGAGAGTCTCGAGCTCGCGTTCCGAGTACGTGTAGACCATCTCGTTGGCCTTGGAACCGGGGTTCACGATCTCCACGCGGTGCAACGGCGGGACGGCAGCGTAGACGCGCCCGGCTTCCACGAGCGGGCGCATGTAGCGGTAAAAGAGCGTGAGAAGCAGGGTGCGGATGTGGGCCCCGTCCACGTCCGCGTCGGTCATCATGATGACCTTGCCGTAGCGAGCGGCGTCCACGTCGAAACTGCGTCCTGACCCCGCGCCGATCACCTGGATCAGTGCGGCGCACTCGGTGTTGGCGAGCATGTCCGTGATGGATGCCTTCTGAACGTTCAAGATCTTGCCGCGGATCGGCAGGAGCGCCTGATAGTTGGAGTTGCGTGCCAGACGGGCGGTGCCCAGCGCCGAGTCACCCTCCACGATGAACAACTCGGACCGACCGACGTCTGAGGAACGGCACTCGACCAGCTTGGTGGGCATCGACGAGGTTTCCAAGGCATTCTTGCGGCGCTGAGTCTCCTTGTGAACGCGTGCCGAGATGCGGGACTTCATTTCCGCGACGACCTTGTCGAGCACTTGGCTGGTCTGAGCCTTGTCGTCGCGTTTCTTGGACGCGAATTGCTTGGTCAGCTGGGACTCGACCACCTTGGTGACGATCTGGCGCACCGCCGGGGTACCGAGCACTTCCTTTGTCTGGCCTTCGAACTGCGGTTCCGCCAGGCGAACCGTGAGCACCGCGGTCAGGCCCGCCAGGACGTCGTCCTTCTCGAGCTTGTCGTTGCCCACCTTGAGCTTGCGAGCGTTGGCTTCGACCTGCTTGCGAATGGTCTTCAGCAGCGCCGCCTCGAACCCGGACAGGTGCGTACCGCCCTTGGGCGTGGAAATGATGTTCACGAACGATCGCACGGTGGTGTCATAGCCGACACCCCAGCGGAGGGCGACGTCCACCTCGCACACGCGCTCCACGTCCTGAAGCTGTGCCCGCCCCGTGTCGTCGAGTACGGGGACGCGCTCGGTGAAGCTGCCCTGGCCCTGCAAACGCCAGACATCAGTGACCGGCGCGTCGATCGCCAGGAATTCCGCGAACTCGGAAATGCCGCCGTCGTACTGGAACACCTCGGTGTGCGGACCGGTCTCCCCCGGGGTGCCCGCGAGCAGTCGTTCATCGCGCACGGTGATCTGCAGACCCGGGATCAAGAAGGCGGTTTGCCGCGCACGGCGCACCAGCTCGTCCGTGGAGAACTTGGCGTCCGGGGTGAATATCTGTTCGTCGGCCCAGTACCGGATGCGTGTGCCCGTGACTCCGCGTTTGGCTTTGCCCACGATCTTGAGTTCGGAGTTGTCCGTGAACGCTTCGAACGGAGCATTCGGTGTCGGCGCACCCTTGTCCGTGAAAATACCCGGCTCGCCGCGCTTGAAGGACATTTGATAGGTCTTGCCACCGCGATCCACTTGCACGTCCAGGCGCGAGGACAAGGCGTTGACCACCGAGGCACCCACGCCGTGCAGACCACCGGAGGCGGTGTAGGAACCGCCGCCGAACTTACCGCCGGCGTGCAGTTTGGTGAACACCACCTCGACACCCGTGAGACCGGTGCGGGGTTCCTTGTCGATGGGGATACCGCGGCCGTCATCGTGGACCTCCACGCAACCGTCCTGGTGGAGGATCACGGTGATGTTCTGCCCGTAGCCCGCCAGCGCCTCGTCCACCGAGTTGTCGATGATTTCCCACATGCAGTGCATGAGCCCGCGTGAGTCGGTTGAACCGATGTACATGCCCGGGCGTTTACGCACCGCTTCCAGCCCCTCCAGGACGGAAAGGTGCCGGGCGTTGTATTCGGAACGAGTGGGTGTCACGGTGCTGAATCTCCCGAGTGTGTGGCTTGTGGGCGCGGGTGGGACTCCCCCACTTTAGACTGCAGCACCGACATTGTGCGCGGAGGGCGAAACCGCTGTTGCCGGGGAAGTAATCGGGTCTACCTTTGGTTCTATTGATACGTGCTGCAGTGCTGATCTTCGGAATCAGCTGCGCATTGTAATTGCACCGCAAGGTGGGATTACGCACCCTGTATCCGTAAGGAGGATCTCATGAACGCGACTCTCGAAACGCGTGAACTCAACGCGACCCACCGCTGTGACGCCTGCGGCGCCCAGGCATACGTGCGCGTGGTCCTCGAAAGCACCGGCGGTGAACTGCTCTTCTGCGCGCATCACGCGCGTAAGAATGAGAGCAAGCTGCGCCCGCTGGCTGCCACCTGGCAGGACGAAACGGAGCAGCTGGGAGCCTCCTGAGGTTTCCCGCGGTTGAGACATAGACCGGGGCACGCACCGTACGGTGCGTGCCCCGGTCTTGCGCTATTCCCCTGCCGGACTCCGGATCAGGGTTTGTGACCCCACATGATCACGTTTGTTCCGAGGTACTTGGTGGACCAGTCGACACCGGAGAAACCCACGTGTTCCATGACCCGGGCGACCTCGGCGGGAGTCATGAATCCCAGGGTGGAGCTTTTGAGATAGGTGTAGGCCTGGCGGTCCTTGGCGATGAGCTGACCCAGCAGCGGCAGGACCACGCTCATCCCGGCGGACAGCACCAGCTTGAGGAGCCCGCGCGGGGGTGAGGTTTCCAGCACCACCACGCGGCCTCCCGGTTTCAACACTCGGTATTGCTCCCGGAGCACCCGCTCCACGTCACTGACGTTCCTGAGCAGGTATCCGTGGGTCACCGCATCGAAGAACTCGTCCTCGAAACGCAACTGGTGGGCGTCCGCGAACTCCCACTCGATGTTCTCGGCACCGCGCTTTTGACGCGCTTCTTCGAGCATGTTCTTCGAGAAGTCCACGCCGAAGATCTCCGCGCCCGGGTAACGACGCCGCGCAGCCAGGGCGATTTCGCCCGTGCCGGTCGCGATGTCCAACAGCCGCCCTTTCACGGCCAGGTCCGCGCGCCGAGCGACTTCTCGGCACCACTGTGCGTGGTGGCCCAGCGTCATGAGCGCATTGACCCGGTCGTAGCTGCGCGTCACCCGGTTGAACATGCTCTGGACACGTCCGTCCTGGGACGTCATAGAATACTGTTGACTCGCCATGGCGTACCGGATCAGTCCAGGTAGTCCCGCAGCACCTGCGAGCGCGACGGGTGGCGGAGCTTGGACATGGTCTTGGACTCTATCTGGCGAATGCGCTCGCGGGTGACCCCGTACACCTTGCCGATCTCATCCAGGGTCTTGGGCTGACCGTCGGTCAAACCGAAACGCATCGCGACGACACCGGCTTCACGTTCGGACAGCGTGTCCAGCACGGAGTGCAACTGTTCCTGGAGCAGGGTGAAGGACACGGCATCCGCGGGAACCACGGCCTCGGAGTCCTCAATGAGGTCGCCGAACTCGGAGTCACCGTCCTCACCGAGCGGAGTGTGAAGCGAAATGGGCTCGCGGCCGTACTTCTGAACCTCCACGACCTTTTCAGGGGTCATGTCCAGTTCATTGGCGAGTTCTTCCGGGGTGGGTTCGCGGCCCAGGTCCTGGAGCATCTGGCGCTGCACACGAGCAAGCTTGTTGATGACCTCGACCATGTGCACCGGGATGCGAATGGTGCGTGCCTGGTCCGCCATGGCGCGGGTGATGGCCTGGCGGATCCACCACGTCGCGTACGTGGAGAACTTGAAGCCTTTGGTGTAGTCGAACTTCTCCACCGCGCGGATCAGCCCCAGGTTGCCCTCTTGAATCAGGTCCAGGAACAGCATGCCGCGGCCGGTGTAGCGCTTGGCCAGGGAGACCACCAAGCGCAGGTTGGCCTCCAGTAGGTGATTCTTGGCGCGTCGACCGTCGTGAATCACCCAGCGATAGGCCCGGCGAGTCTCGGCATCCATGAAATCCTGCTCGTCCGCGAATTTGTGTTCGGCGAACAGGCCCGCCTCGATGCGCAGTGCAAGATCAACCTCTTGCTCCGCGTTGAGCAGGGCCACCTTACCGATCTGCTTGAGGTAATCCTTGACGGGGTCCGCCGTGGCACCGGCGGCAATGACCTGTTGTGCGGGGGCATCGTCCTCGTCGTTGCTGGTGAGGACGAATCCGCGGGCGGTCTTGTCCTCGCGACCCTTCATGCGGGGTGCGGACTCCTCCGGGCTGGCCTGCGTCGATTCCTCCTCGTCCGCGTCCCGCTCGTCCTCGATGGCTTCATCGTGATTGGCAAGCAGTTCTTCATCCGCCTCAGCGGTCCCGGACGTGTCCGCGGTCTTCTTGCGGCCCCGGCCCGTGGCGGGTGCCGTACCAGCCTTCGGTGCGCGGGCGGTGCCGGCGGTCCTGGTGGTCGTCTTGCGGGTGCGTGTGGTCTTGGCGGGAGTCGTCTCCGCCTCCTCGACCTCGACAGCATCCGTGGCGGGGGCGGCCTTGGTGGCCGCACTCTTTGCCGCGGGCGACGTGGCCGTGGTCTTGGAAGCGGTGGACTTCGCGGCGGTGGTCTTTTTGGCCGCGGTCGTCTTCTTCGCCGCCGTGGTCTTTTTCGCGGCGGTTTTCTTGGCCGCCGTGGTCTTCTTTGCCGCACCGCTGGTACTCGCCCGGCCGGTGCTGGCCTGAGTGGTCTTTTGTGCGGAGTCCGTTGACTCCTCAGAGACCGTGGACTCGTTCGCGGTCTTGCTTGCAGCAGGTGACACTGAGAACCTTTCGTTGAACCGGTCGCGAGGTGCATTGTCACCATGTGTGGTGAACGCGCCTATGACCCTGTCAAGCCCGGTTTCTCGGCACTGCTGCCGCCCGGACATGAAGGGTCCTAGTTGAGTCAACATACATGCCCCGGGTTTTGTTCCCCGTTCTCCTCATTTATTTTTCGTGAGCGTGGCGGGCGTCCTGGCGCTTGGCCCACCAACGGCCACCGGGCCACGCCGTGCGGGGGTCGGTGCTCCACCACGGGATGTCCTGGATGTCCAGACGGCGGCGTACGGTCCTGGCTGCCTCCCGGTCCGCGGCAATGGCGTTGCTGCGATCCAACAATCCCATAGCGGTGAAGGCACGTCCTCTGTACACCTCCAACTGGGCGCGTGCCGAGACGACATCCGCGTGAACCATGGCGCATCGTCGTTCGCTCTCCCGAAGGGCCCCGGCAGACTCCAGTCCGTGCGTCAGCAACAAGTCCAGTCCCTCAAGGATCCGGTACGCGGCCTCCACGGTGGCCCAGTCGGGAATGGATTCCCACTGCCCCAGCACCGCGTGGGCACAGCACAACCCCTCGGCGACGTCCTCTGCCGCGGCGCGGTGCTCGGGCGCCGGTGCCGGAAGGGACAAGACCTCCCGCAAGGACGCTTGCAGTCCCCTGTGAGCTCGGATCGCCCTGTCCTGGTCCCCTGTCAACCAGGAGTAGAAGATCGCATCACGGGTGATGCTGTGAGTCAGAGAGGTGACGAGCCGGGCCAGATGTTGGTCGCTGAGCCTCGCCAACGCCGTGGTCCAGTCGCCGCTTTCGGAATTCAACGCCGCGATGGCATCCCGCCAGTGTGCAAGATCCCGTTCGTAGCAGGCCGGCGCGCGAAAGCCGTATCGCCCATGGTCATCCACCCGCTCGTGCTGGCTGACACCAGTCGCGACGCGATGGTCTCCGGGGACCTCGTCCTCGATAGGCCCCTCACCCGGGCTCTTGGTTAGGCGGCCCAGTGCGTCGAGAAACTCGGAAGAGCGATGTTTCAGCGCGTCCGGCACCCTACCCGGTTGCTCTGGGGTCAGCTGGTCGAAACAGCTGCCCAGCGTCACCATGCGGGCATTGAGCTGGCTGTCCTTGATGTCACTCAGCGGTTGCGGCTCGTCGAATCGTTGCAGGTTCCACCAGTGCTGGGGACCCACGACGAAGCCACCGGTGGTACGAAGCCCCGAATCCTCCACGGCCAACCCGAGCCACGCCGCGCGGAAGAAATCCGACTCCGGTTGCGGGACCGCGGCCGTATCCGAATACACCACGACCGTCGCCTGTTCGACGTGGCCCGTGGTCGCGGTGACCTCGCTCAGTTGCTGCGCGTATTCCACCAGATCCTCACTCCCGCTAGGGGTGGGTAACTTTAGGCACAGCGCACCCCCGCTGGCGACGGGGATGAAGAGAACGGCACAATTGCGCGGCTCGTATCCCAATTGATGCGGGATCAGTGCCAAGAGGTCTTCGTCGCAGCGGATCTTCACGGGCTCTTGGGGATCGTTGAGGAGTGTCATGCCCCCACGATCCGCACGGCGGGCACGACGTGTCTCGCGGCGACGTCGGAATGTGAGGTCCGCGGTCCTGGAGGCTTGTGGGCGGGACCCTGGGGAGCCCGCGTGCCGTGCCCCGCGCAACCGACTCGGGCACGTCACGCTCAAACCGAATGCGGGCCGTGCACCTTACGCACTTTCCTGGTGCAGATGAGCACCGCGCTGATGCCCACCGCGGCCACGAGCCCCTGCGAGGCAATCGCGGGACGGAACGCCTCGGCGTCGTAGAGCGTCGGTGAGACCCCGGCCGCGAACTGCAGATCCAGCGCCAAACCGGTGAGATAAATGGCCACCAACGATGCGATGAACCCGCCCACGTTGGCCAGGCCGGTGGCGGTGCCGCCACGGCGGGGAGGGTTGAAGCTGCGCACGATGTCGAAGGCGAGCATGGATGCCGGATAGGACAGCGCGAGCATGCCCACCGCGATGAACACCACGGCGGTGGGGGCCTCACCGGGCCACAACAACATGAGTGCCCAGCCGACGTAGATCACCGCGCAAAAGGTCAGGACGAGCGCCGAGCGGCGCCGGGCGAAGACCGCGCTGAGCTTGCCCACGCCCAGGCTGACCACCACATTGATCACCACGAAGGCCGTCATGACCGAAGACGCCTGTGTGGCGTCCATGCCCTGCGCGTTCTGCAGGTAGGGGTAGGCCCACATCAGCGCAAAGGTGTTGCCCACGAACTGCACCGCGAAGTGAACCCAGAACCCCAATTGTGTGCCCGGTTCCCGCAGTGATTCCCTAATAATGGCGCCCACGGTTGCGAAAGAAATGGAGTCGTTGAGGACATTGACCCCCGGAGGCGCGCTCCGAAGCAGAGCCGCGGAGAGCACGCCGGACAGCAACGCCAGTGAGGCCAGGGCGATGAACGCCGGTACCCACCCGGCCGCATGAAGTAGTGCCGCGAAGGGAATGACGGAGAACAACTGCCCCAAGTTGCCGGTCATGCCGACCACCTGGGACAGCATGGGCACGCGCATGGCGGAGAACCACGCGGGTAGCAGACGCATGACGCACACGAAGGTGGCGGCATCACCGGCACCCACGAGAACCCGCCCGATCACACCGGCGGTGACCGATTCCGCCGCGGCGAGTTGCAGCTGCCCAAGCACCATGAGCAAAGCACCAGCGCTGATCAGGACGCGCGGGCCGAAACGATCCACCAGAACACCCACGGGAACCTGGAGTGCCGCGTAGACCAGCACCTGCATCATGGAGAACATGGACAGACCCGCCGCCACGGTCTGGAAACGGTCCGCCGCTTCCACGGATGCCACACCGAAGCTGGTGCGCTGGGCCACCGCGGAGAAGTAGGCGAAAATCCCCACCGCAAAAACAATCCACGCCGCTCGCGAGTCCTTCCCCTGATCACGAGGTGAAGACACGGGAGGGTGTGGCATGTTCGAAGTCCTTGGATCGCGGTGGAGATCGCGGCCCCACTACTGCGGGGCCGCGAGATCAATTGTCCTGCTCGTCCTGAGATGCGAGGAAAGCCTCCGCTGCGGCTCCGAGTTCGTCGGCGTCGGGCAGATCGTCGTGGTCAGGACCAGCCAGAATGGACCGATGCGCGGACGCATCGACCACGTCATCGTATCGCCGTTCCATGTTTTCAATGACGGACTGGATCTCCGGGGACCCGCTGGCTTGTTCGTTGATCTGCTGAATCACCCCGCGGGATGCTTCGCGCAGCTCGTCGGTCGGCAGGGTGCGGCCCGTGACCGCGCTCAAGTGTTCCAGGGCGGCCACGGCGGCCTGCGGTAAATACGACTCCGCGAGGTACTGCGGTACGTGCACCGATAAGCCCACGTGATCAATGCCGCCGTCCTGCAACCGCAATTCCAGCAGGTGCGAGACGGAGGCGCTGATTTCGAAGGTCGGCTTGTTGCCACCCGTACTCGGCAGCAGGTCCGCGCGCGGACCGTGTGCGGTGACCAGCATGGGCCGGGTGTGGGGAACGGGCATGGGAATACCGCTCACCAAGGCCACCAGGCTCACATCCAGGCGCTGCGCCAGACCCACCACGGCCTGGCTGAAGCGTTCCCACTGCGTGTCGGGCTCGGGCCCGGTGAGCAGCAGGAAGTGGCGACCCAGGCCGTCCGTGACCACGCGCAGGGTCAGTTCCGGGGCGTCCCACTCCTCGAAGTGGTCTTGCACGAATTTCACGTGCGGGCGGCGGGATCGGTAGTCGTAGAGCTGGTCCAGGTCGAACTGGGCCAGGGTCTCACTGGGCATGGAATCCACGACCACGGCTTCGATTTGACCGGCTAGGTGGCCCGCCTCCACGTATCCGGACAGCGCCACGATCATGGGCAATCCACGCAGTCGCCCGTCCCCCAGCAATGCGGGGTCACTCCGGTACAGCGCCGTTGGATCCAGCACATTGACCTCCTGCAGAAAAATGGTGGGGCGATTCCGGCAGAGGAATCGCCGCGTATGACATCACTGGTTTCAACGCCTGTGTGACCCGCCGGTATTCCCGCAGGGCACTGCAAAACTAGCCGTCCGGATAAGATCGGTGGCGGTCCCCACGCAGTGGTCCTCCTCGCGTGGGCTTATATCAGTGTTTCCGAACGAAAGGACACCACCGTGACCACCGTGCAGGACATTGTGAACACCAGCGATGTGAGTGTGGCCGTCAGTGCCAAGTCGCCGGCAGCCATCACTGCGGACGCCCTCATCGTGGGCGTGCAGTCACCGGGTACCTCCGTGGTTCTCGGCCCCTCCGTAAGCTCCAAACTAAGCCGCGCGCTCTCCGAACTCGCCGAACTCGCCGGTGCCTCCGGTTCCGAGGATTCCGTCACCGTGGTCCCGGCCCCTTCCAACGTGTCGGCACGACTGGTCGCCTTCACGGGCCTGGGGAAGACCCCCACCTCCAACGACGCCGCCGCTCACGCGGAATCTCTGCGCCGGGCCGCCGGCGCCGCCGTTCGCCATTTGGCGGGCAAGGCGACAAGCGCGGTCGTCGCCCTCCCCGCCACGTCCGTGACCGACGTTCAGGCGGTCGCGGAAGGTTTGGGCATGGGCGCTTTCAGCTACACGGCGCAGAAGGTTCATACCCTGGGCAACCAATCGGCACCCGTCGACTCGGCCACGGTGTGCGTGGCCAAGGACCTGGCCAAGCGATCCCAGACAGCCGTGGAGCGTGCCGCGCACGTGGTCAAGGCCGTACGCACCGCTCGCAATCTGGTTGATCTGTCCCCGGACACCGCCACTCCGGAATTCGTGGCTGATTACGCGGTTGCCGCCGCCAAGGGTGGCAAGGTCAAGGTCACCGTGTTGGCCGAGAAGGAACTCGTCCGAGGCAATTTCGGCGGGCTGCTCGGTGTCGGCCAGGGGTCGGTGAACGGCCCCCGCCTGGTCAAGCTCGAATGGGCCCCCGCCAAGGCTAAGCGCCACGTATCGTTCGTCGGTAAGGGCATCACCTTCGATTCGGGCGGGCTGTCGCTGAAGCCTCCCGCCTCAATGATGACGATGAAGTCAGACATGGCCGGCGCCGCAGCCGTGCTCGCCACCGTGACTGCCGCGGCCGAGTTGAAGCTGCCCGTGGCCGTGACCGGCTGGCTGTGCTTGGCGGAGAACCTGCCCTCCGGCACCGCGACCCGCCCCGGTGACGTGCTCACCATGCACTCCGGTCACACCGTGGAAGTGCTCAACACCGATGCCGAGGGGCGCTTGGTGCTGGCCGATGGCCTGTGGGCCGCGGGACAGGAGGATCCGGACCTGTTGGTGGACATCGCAACGCTCACGGGGGCCCAAATGGTGGCACTCGGCAACCGCACCGCCGCCGTCATGGGCGATGAGGCTGCTCGCGACATGGTGAGCGAAGCCGCTTCCGCTGTTGGCGAAGCTGCCTGGGCCATGCCGCTGCCCGAGCACCTGCGAGCATCCTTGAACTCCAACGTGGCCGACATCAAGAACATGGGCGACAAGTTCGGAGGCATGTTGGTCGCGGGATTGTTCCTGCGCGAGTTCGTGCCGGAAGTCAAGGGAAGCCGTGTCCCGTGGGCCCACGTGGACATTGCGGGTCCGTCGTTCAATGAGGGCTCCCCCTGGGGCTACACCCCCAAGGAAGGAACCGGCTTCGGAGTTCGCACCCTGTTGAGCGTGGCCGAGAACTACGCCTCGTAGAGGCATGATCTCGTCCCTCACGCGCGCCACGCACCGGGGTCTCCGGAGGCGGCAATACCTGGTAAGACCCTGGGCGTGGCGATAAGGTGGGGACAAACATCTCAGTGTCTGAACGGACCGCAGATCGGTACGGCCAGACCACTAGCAACGTCAATACACTCGAACCCCGAGGGAGCCAACGTGGCCGACAACCAATACGACATTCTCGTCCTGGGCGGTGGATCCGCCGGATACGCAGCAGCATTGCGCGCAGTTCAGCTGGGTTACTCCGTGGCACTGTTCGAAAAGGAGAAGCTGGGCGGCACGTGTCTGCACTGGGGTTGCATCCCCACCAAGGCGTACCTGCATTCCGCCGAATTGGCCGAGGGTACTCGGGAGTCGGAGAAGTACGGCATCAAGGCAACCTTGGAATCCATCGACATGGGTGCGGTGCGCGACTACAAGAACAAAATTGTGCAGGGCAAGTTCAAGGGCCTCACCGGCCTCATGAAAATGCGCAAGATCGAGGTCATTGCCGGCGAAGGCAAACTCACCGGAACCAACACCATTGAAGCCAACGGCACCACCTACACCGGCGAGCACATCATCCTGGCCTCCGGTTCCTACGCCAAGACCCTGGGCATCGAGATCGGCGGTCGTGTAATGACCTCGACCGAGGCCCTCGAGATCGACTTCGTGCCCAAGTCCGCCATTGTGTTGGGCGGCGGCGTGATCGGGTGCGAGTTCGCGTCCATGTGGCGTTCCTTCGGTGTGGACGTGACCGTGATCGAGGGGCTGCCCCATCTGGTCGCCAACGAAGACCCCGCCATCATCAAGGTCGCCGAGCGCGAATTCAAGAAGCGCGGCATCAAGTACAACCTGGGCACGTTCTTCGACAAGGTCGAACAGAACGACGACGGCGCCAAGGTCACGCTCGCGGACGGCAAGGAATTCGAAGCGGACATTGTTCTGGTGGCGGTCGGTCGCGGCCCCAACACCGAGAACATGGGCTATGAGGATCAGGGCATCCCCATGGATCGCGGCTTCGTGACCCCCAACGAGCGTTTGCACACCGGCGTCGGCAACATCTACGCCATCGGCGACATTGTTCCCGGCGTTCAACTGGCGCACCGCGGGTACCAGCAGGGTCGCTTCGTGGCCGAGGAGATCGCCGGTCTGAACCCGGTGATCGTAGAGGACATCAACATTCCCAAGGTCACCTTCACCGAACCCGAAATCGCCTCCGTGGGCTACTCCCAGCCCAAGGCCGAGGAAAAGTTCGGTAAGGACAACGTGGAGACTTTCGAGTACAACCTGGCCGGCAACGGCAAGAGCTCCATCCTCGGCACGGGCGGCATCATCAAGCTCGTGCGCGAGAAGGATGGCCCCATTGTCGGATTCCACGCAATTGGCACACGCATCAGTGAGCAGATCGGTGAAGGTCAGCTCATGGTCAACTGGGAGGCTTACCCGGAGGACGTCGCCGCGTTCATCCACGCCCACCCCACCCAAAACGAGGCCATCGGTGAAGCTGCCATGGCATTGGCCGGAGCCCCGCTGCACGGTTGATGTCGAGTCGATGCCCGCCACCCGGTGGGCATCGACGGCCGGCCCACCACAGGGGCGCTCACCCGCCCCGACAACTTGAGAGCATTTCTACGTTTAGAGAGGGACGGACAAGGCAATGTCTGAAACCGTTAACCTGCCCGCACTGGGCGAATCAGTCACCGAGGGCACCGTTACTCGTTGGCTCAAGGAAGTTGGCGACGAGGTAGCCGTTGACGAGCCCTTAGTGGAAGTTTCCACTGACAAGGTCGACACCGAGGTGCCCTCCCCCGTCGCGGGTGTCATTGAGAAAATTCTGGTTGACGAGGACGAGGACGTCGAGGTGGGCGCGCCGCTGGTCGTCATCGGTGACGGCTCCGGTTCCGGCGACTCCAGTTCTGACGACTCCTCCGGCGAGCAGGTCGAGGACGCCGCGACCGAGGCCGATTCCGGTGAGAACACCGAAGAAGCCGCCGAGGACAAGGAAGAGCCCCAGGCAGCGCCGAAGGCCGACACCAAGAAGTCCTCGGGCAACTCCGTGGAGGTCACCCTGCCCGCGCTGGGTGAATCGGTCACCGAGGGCACCGTGACTCGCTGGCTCAAGGAGGTCGGCGAGCAGATCGAGGTCGATGAGCCCCTGCTGGAGGTCTCCACCGACAAGGTCGACACCGAGGTGCCCTCCCCCGTGGCCGGCACCCTGCTGGAGATCAAGGTCCAGGAAGACGAGGACGCCGAGGTCGGCCAGGTCCTGGCCATCGTCGGCGACGAATCCGACGCTTCCTCCGGCGACTCGGGTTCCGACGACTCCTCCGGCGAGCAGGTCGAGGACGCCGCGACCGAGGCCGATTCCGGTGAGAACACCGAAGAAGCCGCCGAGGACAAGGAAGAGCCCCAGGCAGCGCCGAAGGCCGACACCAAGAAGTCCTCGGGCAACTCCGTGGAGGTCACCCTGCCCGCGCTGGGTGAATCGGTCACCGAGGGCACCGTGACTCGCTGGCTCAAGGAGGTCGGCGAGCAGATCGAGGTCGATGAGCCCCTGCTGGAGGTCTCCACCGACAAGGTCGACACCGAGGTGCCCTCCCCCGTGGCCGGCACCCTGCTGGAGATCAAGGTCCAGGAAGACGAGGACGCCGAGGTCGGCCAGGTCCTGGCCATCGTCGGCGACGAATCCGACGCTTCCTCCGAGGACTCCGGTTCCGATGACTCCTCGGCGAGCTCCTCCGAGGGAGCGACCGGCGAGCAGATCGAGGACGCCGCGACCGAGGCCGATTCCGGTGAGAACACCGAGGAATCCGCCGAGGACAAGGCACCCGCCAAGAAGGAAGAGCCCCAGGCAGCTCCGAGCACGGACGAGTCCACGTCCGCACCCGCGAAGGAGGATTCCTCCTCCGAGAAGCCCAAATCGACCTCAGGACCCTCCGAGGCCGCGGGCTACGTGACCCCGTTGGTGCGCAAGCTGGCCCGCGAGAAGAACGTGGACCTGTCCACACTGACGGGTACCGGGGTGGGTGGCCGGATCCGTAAGCAGGATGTGCTGGCCGCCGCCGAAGAGTCCTCCAAGGCGTCCGAGTCCAACGACCAGTCGGTGGAAATGGCACCCGCGGTGGCCGGTGGCACCGAGCAGAAGTCTGCGGCTCCGGCCGCGGACGCCAAGCGTGGTACCACTGAGAAGGCTCCCCGCATTCGCATGACCATTGCCAAGCGCATGCGCGAGTCGCTGGACGTGTCCGCTCAGCTGACCCAGGTCACCGAGGTGGACATGACCCGCGTGGCTCAGCTGCGGTCCAAGGCCAAGGATCAGTTCCAGAAGCGCGAAGGCGCCAAGCTGACCTTCTTGCCGTTCTTCGCCAAGGCCGTGGCCGAGGCCCTCCAGGCCCACCCGGTACTCAACGCTACGTTCAAGGAGTCCGAGAAGGAGATCGTGTACAACGGCTCCGAGGACATCGCGATCGCCGTTGACACCCCGCGTGGTCTACTGGTTCCGGTCATCAAGAACGCCGGAGACCTGAACCTGGGTGGCCTGTCCAAGCAGATCGCGGAGCTGGGCACCGCAGCCAAGGACGGTTCCATTTCCCCGGATCAGCTGACCGGTGGCACGTTCACGATCACGAACATCGGCTCCTTCGGCGCCCTGTTCGATACGCCCATCATCAACCAGCCGCAGGTTGGCATCCTGGGTACGGGCACCATTGTGAAGCGCCCCATGGTCGTTTCCGACGCCGATGGCAACGACACCATTGCCATCCGTCACATGTGCTACCTGTCGCTGACCTATGATCACCGACTCGTCGACGGCGCGGACGCCGGTCGCTTCCTCTCTACCCTGAAGAAGCGTTTGGAAGAGGGTCACTTCGAGTCCGAGGTTGGCCTGTAAGCACCTCAGACTGACCCTCAGCGGTCAACCGAACGGTTGATTTCCTGCCGCCGGGATGTGTTCTGGATCACTCAGAGCGCATCCCGGCGGTTTTGCGTGCGGGGCTCGGATAGGGTCGAAGCATGGACTTCCTCTTCAGCCTCATGTTGTTTTTGCACTTCCTCGGACTGGCCGTAATCATTGGCACCTGGATCTACACAATGAAGCGCCCCACCGTCACCGCGGGGCAGTTCTGGTCCGCAATTGTCATGCTCGTGAGCGGTTTGGTCTTGGTGGCCCTGCGCGAAATGCAAGCGGGTTTCGAGGTCAATCACCTGAAGATCGCGGTCAAGTTGATCATTTTGTTGATCGTGGCCGTGGCCGCGTTCATCGGGATGCGCAAGACCACGCGCGGCGAACCCGTCTCGACCGGTCTCGCCCACGCCGTGGGTGGTATGGCAGTGATCAACGCAGCCGTCGCCGTCTTCTGGTGATCCCCGAGCTCTGAAACCTCATGAAAAGACCCCGCTGCGCACCAAGCGCTGCGGGGTCCTTTCATGGGGTGCTACGCGTCGAGGAGGAGACGGTTCCGGAAGGCACGGCGTCATTCAGCGGCCCTGCCGCGCGACCGGTGTCACGTCCACGATGCGCCATCCCTTGTCCGTGCGGGTCACGGTGAGATGCGCGGTTTGCCGCACGGTGGCGTTCTCGCGCGCCACGTGTGCCCCCTCCGGAATTTCCCCGTGCCAACCACGGGTCAGGATCTCCGCGTAGAAAGTGTGGGTTCCGCCGGCAGGCACGTTCTCGTCCGGGTTCCCGCGCTCCCCGGGCGCGCTCAGGACTTCGATGCGCGCCACCTCCATGCTCAGCCCGGACAGGGCCGTATAACCACTGGAGCCCACGTCCTGTTCCGCGGCGCGCGCAATGGTGGCCTGGTCACTTTCCTGCAAGCTCGACCCGCGCACGTACACCGCCTCCAGGGCCTCTTGGTCCCCCGCGGCCAGGGCTTCTGCCCGGGCGACGACAAGATCTCGCGCGGCGCGCTCGGCCGCCCGGGTCGTGTTCTGCCCGGATTCGGGCGTCGTTGCCGACGGCGCCGCAGTCTCGGCCTCGGGAGCAGTCTCCACCGGCGATGTACCCGGTGTACGGATACCCGATTCTTCGGACCCTGCCACGTGTTCCTCGACCGCAACGGGCGAGCCGTCGCCTCTATTGACGAGTGGGATCGCGAACCAGACGCAGGCGACAAGCCCGGCCGCCGCGCAGGCGATAATCAACGGGTGTCGCCGTGACCGGCCATGGTGCGCCGCAACAACGGCCGATCCGCGACGCAGCCTCGGAAGTATGGTGCGCCCCAGCTTCACTTCCGTGCCGTCGGCCCGAATGATGTCCGGCGGTTGCGCACGAGCGGATGCGGGCGGCGCCTTGACCGCGGGGATTGCCGCGATCCCAGTGGCGAACTCCCGGGCGGTGGGGCGTGTGCCCGGATCGTCACCCAGGGCTGCTTCCAGCATCAGCACCAGGCCCCTGGGGGCAGCCGGGCAGACAAGTGTCAGCGGTACTCGGTGGGAATCCGGGCCCGGTGACCTTCCGGTGAGCGCGAGCCATGCCAGTGTGGCCAGCGCCTTGATGTCGTCGGCGGATGACCGGGCAATGTCCCGATCGTGTACTTCCGGCCTGTCGTCCTGCCCCCAGGACGCCGCCGTTACAGAATCCGCTGTTCCGTTCGGCTCGGTCGCCCCGGATGTGTTCGGTAACCCGTACCCGTCGATGCGCACTTGCCGATCCGGCCCGAGAAGGATGCGGTGCGGGCTCAATGTCCCGTGCACCCAGTCGTGGTCGTGCAACGTGGCCAACCCCTTGGCCGCAGCCGCGAGGATCGGGGAGAGCTCAGCCGGGGAAACCCGGCCGTCCGCAACGAGCCTGCGCGCCAGGGAGGTTCCCTCCGTATGATCGGCAACCAGTGCCTGCGCGGTCTCGCCATGGCCGATGGTGCCACGGACGGCTACGAGGTGCGGATCCGCCAGCCCCGCCCAGTGTTCGGCCACCCGAGCCATGGCCCGCTGCTGTGCGTCGCGTTCTTGTGCCGACGTCCCCGTGGCGAACGTAACCGTGAATTTCTCCCGGCTCTGCTCCTCCTTGGCCAGCCAGCTTCGAGTTCCACGACCGGACCCCAGGCGGCCCGCCAGCTCCAATCCCTCGCTCTGCGCAGCCGCGTGATCCCGCGCGTCCCCTGTGCTCTCCACGGTGCGGCCGGGTTCCCCCGTGCCGCCCTGGGGAACCAAGGGTGACGGTACGGGCCGTTCTCGCCGCGGCTGCTGCGCCGCCAGGACACGCTGTTGGGCACGTGTTCGCTTCTCCGGTGCACTCATGTGCCCACTGTGCACCGAAAGCATCCCCTCCCGCTCCCGTTATCCACAGGCCCTCTCAGGGGATAAACTGATGGAATGGCTTTGCACTTCGAGCGCGTCGGTTTCGACCCGGACTTCGTGGACTACCGTTCCTGCCTGCAACTGCAACAAGAAGTTCATGACCAGATCGTGACCGGTGAGCGCGGAAACACCGTGCTGTTGCTCGAGCACAACCCCGTCTACACCGCCGGCCGTCGCACCGAGAAACACGAATACCCATGGGACGGCACGGAAGTGGTTCCGATTGGCCGCGGCGGAAAACTCACCTATCACGGCCCCGGAATGCTCGTGGGGTACCCCATCATGCGCCTGCCCATCCCCTTGGACGTGGTCAAGGTGGTGCGCGTGCTGGAGGAGATCATCATTGCCGTGGTCAAGGATTTCGGTGTGGCGGCCACCACTGTGGAGGGCAGATCCGGGGCGTGGGTGCTATCCGACGAGCGCGGCCCGGACCGCAAGATCTCGGCGATCGGTGTGCAGGTCTCCAAACGAGTCACGATGCACGGATTCGCCCTGAACTGTTCCAACGATCTGCGCCCGTTCGGCAAGATCATCCCGTGCGGCATCACGGATGCCGGTGTGACCTCCATCAGTCAGGAGACGGGGAATCAGATCGACCCCGTTGATGTTGTGGAACGCATGGAGCAGGAGCTGGCGGCCCGAGGATCGGACTTGTGCCTGCCATTCGAACCCGACTCACCCGCAACACCCCTGACCCTGGACTCTCTGGTCTCCTAAGGTGGAGATCAGAGACCTGCCTGCGCCACAAAGTCAGGCACAACCGAGCGCCACAAGCGAGGAGTACGTATGACCATCGCGCCCGAAGGCCGCAAGCTGCTGCGCGTTGAACAGCGCAACGCATCTGTTCCGATCGAGAAGAAGCCCAACTGGCTCAAGAACACCGCGAAGATGGGTCCGCAGTTCCAAGAACTCAAGACCATGGCCCGCGGTCGTGGCCTGCACACGGTGTGCGAGGAAGCCGGTTGTCCCAACATCTACGAGTGCTGGGAGGACCGCGAAGCAACGTTCCTCATCGGCGGCGACACTTGCACGCGCCGTTGCGATTTCTGCGACATCGCCACCGGTAAGCCCGGCATGTTGGATGTCTCCGAGCCCCGCAAGGTGGCCGAGTCCGTCCGCGACCTGAACCTGCGCTACGCAACGGTGACCTCCGTGGCCCGTGACGATCTCCTGGACGGCGGCGCGTGGCTCAACGCCGAGACCATTCGCGCGATCCACGAGCTCAATCCCTCCACCGGTGTTGAGATCCTCATCCCCGACTTCAAGGGCCAGCCCGACGCCGTTCAGCAGGTCATCGACGCCCAGCCCGAGGTCTTCGCGCACAACCTAGAGACCGTGCCCCGGATTTTCAAGCAGATCCGTCCCGCGTTCTCCTACGAGCGTTCCCTGGAGGTCCTCACGCAGGGCAAGGAGAACGGGATGATCGTGAAGTCCAACCTGATCCTGGGCATGGGCGAGACGAACGACGAAGTCTACGAGGCCCTGTGCGATCTGCACGACGCCGGCTGCGACATCATCACCCTCACCCAGTACCTGCGCCCGGGCCCCACCTTCCACCCCATCGACCGATGGGTCACTCCGCAGCAGTTCGTGGAGCTGTCCCAGCAGGCCGAAGAGATCGGCTTCTTGGGTGTGATGGCCGGCCCCATGGTCCGTTCGTCGTACCGCGCCGGTAAATTGTGGGCCCGCGCCATGAAGAAGATGGGTCGCGAGATCCCCGAGCACCTCTCCCACATCGACGATTCGGGTTCCGCCAGCCAGGAAGCGTCCTCCCTGGTCGCCCGACTGAGCTAGACCTTTCTTATCGGTATGACGACGCCGCCCGGCCGGGCGGCGTCGTCGTTCTGTGTCCTGCGCGGCCAGGGAGCGCCTCCTACGAGCGCACCAACGGTTAGAATGGCCGCGATCTCCTATCAGCAATCGCGAGGAACAAACGTGTCACCTAGCACCTCATCCACTGCCCGCGCGGCCGAGCGCGAACGTAAGCGCCAGGACAAGCGCAAGCGGAAAGCGGCGAAGGGCCCGGGCATCTTTGCTCAGATGAAGCAAGTCTTCCAGATGACCAAGGAGCGGGAGCCGAACATCCTGCTCTGGATGATCCTGCTGGGTCTTGGGGTGCTGCTGGTGTTCCTGCTCATCGGCGTGCTGCTGGGCAACTGGCTCACGTGGTTGCTCATCGGCATTCCGTTCGGTGTTCTCGCCGCGGTGATCCTGTTGTCGAGACGAGCCGAACGAGCCGCCTTCGCGCGCATCGAAGGCCAGCCCGGCGCGGCCGGCGCGGCCCTGTCGACCCTGAAACGCGGCTGGATCATCGAGGAAGAACCGGCCGCGATGGATCCCAAGTCCAAGGACCTGCTGTTCCGCCTGGTGGGACGCCCCGGCGTGGTGTTCGTGACCGAGGGTCCGGTCAATCGCGTGGACAAGTTGGTCAAGAAGGAACGCCGCCGCATCGGCCCCGTGATCCAGAACGTCCCGATTCACGTGATCAAGTCCGGCAACGGCGAGAACCAGGTACCGCTGAGCAAACTGGCCAAGCACGTGAGGAAACTCGACAAGACCCTGACCAAGCAGGAAGTGCACGTGGTGTACAAGCGGCTGAATACCCTGCAGAACCGCTTGCCCATTCCCAAGGGTGTTGACCCCATGAGGGCCCGCCCGGACCGCAAGGCCATGCGCGGGCGCTGATCCTTCAGCGTGTGGTGATCAGCGGACCCTCACCAGAATGGTTCCCACGGCCCGATCATGGAGTCCGCGCTGGTCCTGGTCGTAAACGACCGCGGGGATCACCAGGCACAGCAATACTGAGCGAATGGCCGCCTTGCCGAAACCGGCAGGGCGGCCATTCATGGTCTGTACCTGCAGTCCCATGATCCAGTGGCCAATGGTGCGGCCGAAGGCTCCCACCATCAGCACGTTGAGCGCGAACAGCACCGCGAGATTCATGAGCCCGTTCTGGTTCCACTGGGCCAAGAACATATTGGCAAGCACCATGGCCAGGAGCCAGTCGATGCACAGCCCGAAGAACCGGGGAACGAATCGCGCCACGGAGGCCGGGCCGGTTATGGGCCGCCCCAGTCGCTCCCCCGGATACTGATGAGTGCGTGAGGGGCCGCCCTCGAGCCAAGAACCCAGATCCTGCCGTGAAATCATGCACTCAGCCTATCCGCCCTTCAGGTCTTCCTCGGTCATGGCCAGTAAACTGATGAGGTACCGACCGGTCGGTGTTGTCCAAGACATCAGGTCAGCTGTGTTCCGGCGTTTCCGAGGCATGCGTTACACGGCCGAAACATTGATGTCACGGACGGGCAACGCCAGGTTCTTAGGATGGACATCAGAACCGAGCGCGGTGGTCACTTGCCGAAAGTGGCACTGTCGCTGATCGGGACGCCCATACAGAAGGAGAACAGGTCCATGTTCCAGTCAGCCGAGGAAGTCCTCGCCTACATCAAGGATGAGGAAGTCGTCTTCGTCGACCTCCGATTCACCGACATGCCGGGCGTGCAGCAGCACTTCAATCTGCCCGCCAAGTCGGTGGACAACGATTTCTTCACCGACGGACAGTTGTTCGACGGTTCCTCCATCCGAGGCTTCCAGGGAATTGCTGAATCGGACATGCAGCTGATTCCGGACCCCACCTCAGCCTTTGTGGACCCCTACCGCGTGGAGAAGACCCTGGTGGTCACCTGCTCCATCGTGAACCCGCGCACCGGTGAGCCTTACCACCGCGACCCCCGCGGCGTGGCCGAACGTGCCGAGGCCTACCTGAACTCCACCGGCATTGCGGATACCGCAAATTTCGCTTCAGAGGCCGAGTTCTTCGTTTTCGACGACGCTCGCTTCCAGGTTTCTCCGGAGAGCACCTTCTACAAGATCGATTCTGAAGAGGCTCCGTGGAATTCCGGCCGCAAGGAAGAGGGCGGCAACCTGGCCAACAAGACCCACACCAAGGGCGGTTATTTCCCGGTGTCCCCCGTGGACAAGCAAGCCGACCTGCGTGACGCCATGTGCGTTGCCCTGGATGACGTCGGTTTGTTCGTAGAGCGTTCCCACCACGAGGTGGGCGCCGCCGGCCAGGCCGAGATCAACTACCGTTTCTCCACCCTGACCGCCGCCGCGGATGATCTGCTGAAGTTCAAGTACGTCATCAAGAACACCGCGGAGATGTTCGGCAAGACCGTCACGTTCATGCCCAAACCGGTCTACAACGACAACGGCTCCGGTATGCACTGCCACCAGTCTCTGTGGAAGGGCGGCGAGCCCCTGTTCTACGACGAAAAGGGTTATGCGGGTCTGTCCGACGTGGCGCGCTGGTACATCGGCGGTCTGCTGGAGCACTCCTCCGCAGTGCTGGCGTTCACCAACCCCACGGTCAACTCCTACCGTCGCCTGGTCAAGGGCTACGAGGCGCCGGTCAACATGGTGTACTCGCAGGGCAACCGCTCCGCCGGCATCCGGATCCCCATCACCGGGACCAACCCCAAGGCCAAGCGCCTTGAGTTCCGAGCACCGGACCCCTCCTGCAACCCCTACCTGGCGTTCGCCGCTCAGCTGATGGCCGGCCTGGACGGTATCCGCAACCGTATCGAGCCCGCGGATCCGATCGACAAGGATCTCTACGAGCTTCCCCCGGAGGAGGCCAAGGACATCAAGAAGGCCCCGGGTACCCTCGAGGAAGCCTTGCAGGCGCTGGAGGAGGACCACGAGTTCCTGCTCGCCGGCGACGTGTTCACCGAGGATCTCATTGAGACCTGGATCGAGTACAAGCGTGAGAACGAGCTCAAGCCGCTCGCGCTGGTACCCCACCCGCTGGAGTTCGAGCTCTACTACGGTGTGTGATTCGCTGTCCCACCAGTGAGCGTGCGGGCCCCGATCAACGTGAGTTGGTCGGGGCCCTTGTGCGAACCGGCTAAATGATCGTGGTGCTCATGTCCGCGCGGTAACGGGGGCGGAACAGCCGCCTGGTCGCCGGATCGAAGAACCAGAGGTACACCCCGAAGGTCAGCGAGGCGATCGCCGATATCACACGCGCGGCAAGCAAGCTCAGGTCGAGATAAGGGAACACGTCGAGTTGATCGGCCACGGCGTAAACCGTGAAGAACGCCGTGAGGAAGAAGAGCACATCGATCTGCCAGTCACTGCGGATGCCCGTGATCGCGAACAGCGGGATCAACCACACCACGTACCAGGCCTGGATCATAGGGGCCAACAGCACGAGCGCGGCGAAGGCCCACGCGAGCCGGCGGAAGATTTTGGCGTCCCTGCCCACGAACATCAGCACCAGCACGATCAGCGCGGACAGGACCGTGCCCATGGTGTGCACCACATCCATCCAGACCCGGCCGTTGGAGGTGAGGGAATCCCCCACGATCATGGCCAGGAACCCGATCAAGCCAATGGGCGCATACCAAATGAACACGCTGCCGGGGGTGGTCATCGCCGCGACCCATCCGAAGCCGAATCCATTGATCAATCCCATGATTCCCAGTAGCGCCAACGAATACGCGAGGGTGAGGAACCAGATCAGGAATCGACGCGGCCACGAGGCACCACGGCCGGCCCACAGCAGCCCGATGAAGGGCAGGAACACCAACGTAATGGGTTTGATACCGATGGACAGCGTCACCAGGGTGGCACCGATCAGACCGCCCTTCCAATTGCGCTGGATCGCCGCTAGGTAAATCCCGAACAGGGCGAGGGCCACCATGATCGCGTCGTTGTGCACGGCCGCTATGAAATTGGTCAGGAACAGCGGATTGGCCACCGATAGCCAAAGGGCCCGGGCGGGGTTGACGCCGTGCAGCCGCGCCAGCCGCGGAATCACCCACATGCACGCGATCACGGAGACCACGCACATCGCTCGGAACAGCAAAACGGAAGCGTCGGGACTGGAGTTGGTGATCAGCACCACCAGCTGTTCAAGCCACAGGAACACGGGCCCGTAGGGGGGCGGGGATTCCGCCCACAGTTGGTCGGCTCCCAGCTGGAAGAAGTTTTCGATCGTGGAGACGCCGTGCTCGTAGGGATTGAGACCACTCTGCATCACCCGGCCCTGTCCGATGTAGGAGTACACATCGCGACTGAACAGCGGCACGGTGAAGAGCATGGGCGCGGACCACGCCGTGATGGCGGCCAGCACCCACCTGCCCGTTCCCGGACCCCATTTGTTGAGCTTCTGACCGAGCCTCAGCCATTCGCGGACCAGGATCATGCTGCCGATGGCCAGCAGCAGGATGGACAACACCACGCCGCCGGTCTCGTAACGCATCCAGATGATGAGCGGGTTCTGACGCAAGGGGGAAATACTCGCAAGCCACCCCACCCCCAGCGAACCCACCAGCACCATGATCGAACCAATGGTTCCCATGATCACGGTGCGCAGCGGTGACTGCGAGGCGTAGGCCGACCCTTGCCGGGTGGCCAGCACGGTGCCCGGGTGCGGGGCGGAATCGGCGTGGCCGGCAGCCTTGGGGTTGCTCTGCACCGCGTTGCCTCCGGATTTCCCGTCGCCCAATAATTTCTCTCACCCTACGACGCCGCCGCTCAGGCAAACCCACGAATGGTCCCGCAACGGCGTCGGCCTGAATCCTATCGCGATGCGCGAGGAGCACGCGCCGGAAGCCCCGGCGCGGTAAGTTAGAGGACGTGTCTATTTCTAATCAGAGAATCGTGTGGATCGACTGCGAGATGACAGGGCTGTCCCTGTCCGACGACGCCTTGATCGAGGTGGCAGCGCTCGTGACGGACGATGACCTGAACGTCCTGGGCAACGGAGTGGACGTTGTCATTAAACCCTCCGATGCCGCGCTGGAGCAGATGAATGATTTCGTGCGGAACATGCACGTGACGTCCGGGTTGTTGCCCGAGCTGCCCCAGGGTCTGGGGATGGAAGAGGCCGAGGCCCAGGTCCTCGAGTACATCAAGGAATGGGTTCCCGAGCCCCGCAAGGCCCCCCTGGGCGGTAATTCCGTGGGAACGGACAAGACCTTCCTGACACGCGACATGCCCAACCTGGTGGACCACCTGCATTATCGCGTGATCGATGTGTCCACCATTAAGGAGCTCGCGCGCCGCTGGTTCCCCCGCGCCTACTTCCAGGCACCGGAAAAGACCGGCAACCACCGAGCCCTGGGCGACATCGAAGATTCCATTGACGAACTGCGCTACTACCGGCGGATCCTGTTCGCCGCAGAGCCCGGCCCCAGCTCCGACGACGCCCGCAAGGTCGCAGCGTTAATCAACGCTTCCCGCACGCGATCCGGAAACTCCTGACCCCCCTCCGCGGTACCGCGTGCCCGATGCGGAGTTAACGCAAACTTTGCGCTATAGTGGTCGTCGTTGCCCGCGCAGGTGTTCCACCTCGTGACGGGTTACATGGTGGGCGTAGCTCAGTTGGCAGAGCGCCTGGTTGTGGTCCAGGAGGTCGCGGGTTCAACCCCCGTCGTTCACCCCGAATCAACGAGGCCCCCGTGCTAGATCAGTCATGTGATCCGGCAGGGGGCCTCATTTTTTGTGCGCAGTGTTCAGACAACGCCGCAGAACTGCTCGCGCCCCGGACGACGCCCCGCGGTATGTCACCTCCGGCATGATGAAGGGCGGCCACTACGGAGTGACTGTTCGCCATCCAGCCCGTACCGGCCGCCCCCGGGGGAACCAACTTCGATTACGGCTTGAGCACCACCTTGATGCAGCCGTCACTCTTCTCCTGGAACATCTTGTAGGCCTCGGGCGCATCCTCCAGGGACACGTGGTGGGTCGCAAAAGTTTCCAGGCCCAGGGTGTCATCGGGTTCGGAGGCAATGGCCAGCAGGTCATCGGTCCAATGCTTCACGTGGCACTGGCCCATGCGCATGGTGATGCCCTTGTCGAACATGGTCATCATGGGCATGGGGTCCGCCATGCCTCCGTACACGCCCGACAACGACACGGTGCCGCCCCGTCGCACCGCATTGATCGCGGTGTGCAGAACTTCGAGCCGGTCGATACCGACATTCTCAATTGCCGCACGACCCAGCGGCTTGGGCAGTCTGGCGACACCGGCAACGATCTTCTCCGAGATCGGGTTACCGTGCGCTTCCATCCCCACGGCATCGACGACGCCGTCCGGTCCCCTGCCGTCCGTCATCTCCTGCAGCGTGGCGGCAACGTCCTTGACGGTGCGCCGATCCACTGTTTCCACACCCCATGACTTGGCCAGTTCGAGGCGCTCATCCACGAGATCCACGCCAATGATGCGATCAACGCCCATCTGCTTGGCGGAGCGAACGGCCATTTGCCCCACCGGCCCCAGGCCCATGACGGCCAGGGTGTCACCCGGGCCGACATTAGCCCATTTCACGCCCTGCCAGGCGGTGGGGAGGATGTCGCTGAGGTAGAGAAAGCGCTCGTCGGAGTGGGTTTCGGGAAGTTTGACCGGCCCGAAATCGGCGTGCGGTACGCGCACCATCTCGGCCTGACCACCCGGAACGGAACCGTAGAGTGACGAGAACCCGAACAGCATGGAGCCCATGTTCTTGGACTTCACCTGAGTGGTCTCACACTGCGCATACAGCCCGCGATCGCACATCCAGCAGGAACCGCAGCCAATGGTGAAGGGAACCACCACTCGATCTCCCGGCTTGAGGTTGGTGACCTGCTCCCCCACCTCCTCCACGATGCCCATGAACTCGTGACCGAGTACGTCACCGGGTGACATGTACGGACCCAACACTCCGTAGAGATGCAGGTCCGAGCCGCAAATTGCCGTGGACGTGACCCGCACAATCGCATCCTTGGGATGCTCGATGACGGGATCAGGTACTGATTCAACTCGGACGTCGCCGAGTCCTTGCCATGTGAGTGCACGCATAACCATCAGTTAACTGATGAAAGGACCGCATTGCAATCACCGCGCGGTAATTCACGGCGATTCTCGGGAAATCGTCCGGTCGACCCGGCCACCCTCCCGTAAACTGGACGGATGGTAAGCACGCTGAAGATTGCACTGGTACCCGGCGGGTCACGGGGGCTTGGCCTCCTGGTCAGCCGCGAACTCCTGAATCGGGGCTACGCCGTAGCCATTGCCGCTCGTGATCACGATGAGCTCACGCGCGCGAAGGAGCGGCTGTCATCCCACGGAACCGTCAAGGACTACGTCTGCGACGTTCGCGATGCGGACGCCGTGAAGCGCCTGGTTCACCAGATGGAGCAGGACCTGGGTCCCGTGGAGGTCCTCATCACCGTTGCCGGCATTATTCAGACCGGCCCGCTCGAAGCGGTCACCGAGGAACACTTCAAAGACGCCATCGACACCATGACGTACGGCCCCATTCACTGTGCGTTGTCGGTGTTGCCCGGCATGCGGCAGCGACGCTCCGGTCACATCGGGACCGTCGCCTCAGTGGGTGGGCTGGTCTCTCCTCCCCATCTCCTCCCCTACGCCACCGCCAAGTTCGGCGCAGTGGGTTTCAGCGAGGGACTCGCTGTGGCCCTGTCCGGTTCCGGAGTCACCGCCACCACCATTGCTCCCGGCCTCATGCGCACCGGTTCCCATGAGAGGGCCTTCTTCACGGGTCAGTCGGCCAAGGAGTACGCGTGGTTCGCTCCGGCGGCGTCCTTGCCCGTACTTTCCATGAACGCGGACCGCGCGGCCCGGATCATCGTGGACGGCGTGTTGGCGGGCAAACCCACCGTGCTGGTCGGCTGGTTGCCCAAGGTCGCCCAGCGGGTCCACGGCCTTGCGCCCGGCCTGACCACCCGCGCCATGGGATTGGCCAACCGACTACTTCCCGGGGCACGCCCGGATCAGTCCGGGCTCCGCGAGGGCAGGGAGGCCGCCTCGGCTCTGAATTCCAAGGTCGTGAAGGTGCTCACCGTCCTGGGATCCAAGGCCGCACGCAAGAACAACGAACGCGGATGATGCCCGCATCCAAGCGTTGAAGAACCCGGTGCCTTCCGGATTCGACGAGGCACCGGGTTCACGGATGGGTCAGCCAGTTTCCGGGGGGCCAATCCCATCTGCGGTATCAAGGGCCTTACCAGGTTGACTGGGGACCAGTTTGAGGCCGACCACCGCCGCGATAATGCCCGAGATGAAAATGATCTTCCCGACCGAGACGCTTTCTGTTCCGGTGGCCATGGCGTAGATCACCGTGAGGGCTGCCCCTACGCCGGTCCACACTGCGTAGGCGGTACCAATGGGAATATGCTTGGCGGCCCAGCCGAGTCCCGCCATGCTCATGGCGAGTCCGGCGAAGAACACGAGGGTGGGGGTGAGCTCACTCAAACCGCTGGATTCACCGAGGGCGGTTGCCCAGACGGCCTCGAACACGGCGCTGATCAAAAGCACGATCCATGGCATTCAGCTCACCACCTTCAGGCCGATCACGGAGCTGACGAGTAGCACGAGCAAGAGCACCCGCGCGAAGGTGGGACGCTCATAGCCCCTCACGAAGCCCCACAGCACGGTGAGCGTTGCGCCAATCCCCACCCACACCGCGTAGGCGGTGCCGGTGGGAAGTGAGGTCATGGCCCACGCGAGACCGGTCATGCTCAGGGTGAGACTCACCAGGAAAATGAGGGTGGGAATTTTACGTTTGAATCCGTGCGACGCTCCCAGAGCCGCCGCCCAGACGGCCTCGAGCGTGCCGGACAAAATGAGTATGAACCACGCCATGACGTGCATCTTTCTGAGTCAGTCTTGTCGTGGTGCGGGTACTGCTCCCTCGTCCGCGAGCCCCGAAGGCGGGCTCCGCTGCTCAAAGTAGCAAACGAGGACAGCATTTTCGACCCGTCCTCACCGTCTCGTGAGTCACCGTCACCCCTTTGCCCGTGAATGCCTCCGGCGCACCAGGACGACTCGATACAGCACCCCCACGGCCACCACGACGATTGACCCGACTATGGACCCGATCGGCAGCGTTACCACGAGCACCAGGCACAGCAGCGCGCCCAGCGCGGCAGCAGCCGCTCCGATGCGGACGACGACGCCCGTCCACTCCCAGCCTCCGGCCGCGGCGACGTCCGCGAGCGGCGTCGTCGTAGCAGCAAGACGACCGGCGCCCAGGGTCGAGAGAGCGGCCACCGCGATGACCCCGTAGACCGCGAGAGCGCCGAACAGTGCAATCAGAATTGCTCGCGGAATGGTGCGGGACAGGGAGCGCACTTCCTCTCCCATGGTCGCGCTCCGGGCGTAGCCGGCAAAGGCGAAGAACAAGAGGCCCGCGGACTGGAGAATCCCGCAGAACCCGGCGGGGGCGACGGTGCCGGTCAAACGGGACGCATCTGCCCGGCCGGAGGCCGGGTACCGCACAGCGAGTTGCGCGGATGACGTGGCATTGCAATAGGCGACCACCGCGGCAATGGCCAGACCGATCAGCAGTCCCGGCCCGGCCGCCGTCGCTGCGGGCGCGAAGGCTGCGAAACCCCCCGCCCCGATCATGGACCCGAGGCCGATGGCCACGGCATCCCCGAGGCCCAGCTTGCGCTGCAGGTCACCGGTGGTGGTCATCGGTGTGGTCACTCCAGACGTGAAAAGGCGATCACGGCCGCCCAGGAAAGGTGACCGTGATCGCACGATATGACCCGAAAGTGACCGCCGGATGAACACCGGCCCGGATCAGAACACCGGCTTACCTCCGGTGACACCGATAACGGTGCCGGACACGTAGGAGGCCTCCGCCGGGCTGGCGAGGAACACGAAGGCACCGGCCATCTCGGAGGGCTGACCCGCGCGCCCCAGGGCGGTGTCGCCGCCGAAAGCGGGCATCGACTCGCCGGCCTTGGTGGCGGGCTGCAACGGGGTCCAGATCGGACCGGGCGCCACCGCATTGACACGAATACCCTTCTCACCGACCTCACTGGCCAGGTTGACCGTGAAGTTGTTGATCGCTGCCTTGGTGGAGGCGTAATCGATCAAGTTCTCGGACGGGTCGTAGGCCTGAATCGAGCTCACGTTGATGATGCTCGAACCGTCCTTCAAATACTTCAGCGCCTGCTGGGACACCCAGAACAGGGCGTACAGGTTGGTCTTGAAGACACGGTCCATTTCCTCGGTCTTCAGACCCTGCAGACCGCCGTCGCGGCGGGCCCACTGGAATCCGGCGTTGTTGACCAGAACGTCCAAACCACCCAGCTGAGATGCGGCATCATCCACGACACCGCGAGCGGCCTGTTCGTCCCGGAGATCTGCGGGGAGAAGCACAGCCTGACGACCGGCCTTCTCGATCCACTGCTTGGTGTCCTCGGCGTCGGACTGTTCCTCCGCCAGATAATTGATGGCCACGTCCGCGCCCTCACGCGCGAAGGCAATGGCCACGGCGCGGCCGATGCCCGAATCTCCACCGGTGACCAAGGCCTTCAGGCCTTCGAGGCGGCCTCGCCCGACCCAGCTCTGCTCACCGTGGTCCGGAACGGGATTCATGTCCGTGGTCAGCCCCGGAGGGGCCTGTTCCTGAGTGGGGAACCCGCCCTCCTCTCCGGCGAGTTCACGAGCGGCTTTGTCTGCGGCAAATTGATCAGTCATATGACTAGTCTGCCGCGCCCACCGGAGTGGTTCTACCACCTCAGGGGGTGCATTCCGTTGTGGTGGCTTTGGGCTGCATCCCGTTCTGCACGCCCCACAGCACCGCTTGACTGCGCCGCTCCACACCCATTTTTCGGTACGCGGAACGGATGTAGGACTTGACGGAGTTGATGCTCAGGTAGCACGTGCGGGCGATCTCATCGTTGGTCGCACCCTGAGTGATCAGGGCGACAACTTCCGCTTCGCGCGGGGACAACCCGGCGCCGCGGCCGGGCCAATCCGCAATTTCAATATTTTCTGGCACCGGTTTCGGCTCGACCACGCGTTCGCCCTCGTGGATCCGGATCAGCGCATCGGCGAGTTCACGGGCGCCGAGTTCCTTGGACAAGTAGCCGTCGATACCGAGGTCGAGTGCTTGCTGCACCTGCGCTTCGGACACGTGCCACGTGTAGACGACCAGTTTCCGGTTGCGTTCATCCTCGAGAAGCCGCACCACGTCGTGCTCACCGCGGCCACGAGCGGCAAAGGCATCATAGAGCACCAGGTCCACGACATGACTAGGATTCTCCCCCGATGCCCGTTCCACGACCTTGAGTCGGTCAACGTTCTCGAGCATCCGTGCGATGCCTTGCGTCACCACCGGGTAGTCATTGACAAGGGCTAACGAAATCGGAGCATGCAGTTCGGTCACACCGTTGACTTTAGTGGCAGCTGATCCCTAAGTGCTATCGAGGGCGGGCCGAGGCGCGCCACTGCCCTCCCTCTCGCGTCAGGTGCCCGGACCCGAGCATGTGCTGCAACCAGCCTTCCATGGGGTCGAACCCCCATTTGCCGCGGAAGATGTTGGCATTGCGCGCTATCGATGCGGCGTGCTGCACCGGGGGCGTGACGGTGGGGTGGTACTGATGGTAGGCGCAGGCCAGCCCGCTCCACCACATGCTCCCTCCGGCCGCGGCGAGCCGCTGCCCGAAATCCGTGTCCTCTCCCCCGTAGCCCACGTAGGACTCGTCGAACCCGCCAACTCGGTTCCAGGTCCCGACCGTGGCGGCAATGTTGAGGGACCACAGCATGTGGGGATCCGCCTCCGCCAGGGCTGAACCCTGAGGTATCACTCGCGCATCGTGATCCCGACCGAGCTCGGCCACTCGCTGGGGGGTGTATTCGTGCTCGCCCATGCCCTCGGGCAGGTATTTGACACGGCCACTGATCACGGCCGTTTCGGATCGGGTCTTGAGCAGCGCTCGTTCGTAATCGCCGATCAGATGTTGATCGGGCAGACAATCCACGTCCAGCAGGACCACGGCATCGGCGCCCAGCTCGCCGGCTGCGGCCACCCCGGCGTTTCGCGCCGCGGCCAGCGGTAGTTCCCGGGTGGGTTCCATACTGATGACGACGCCGCGCCCGTTCCCGGCCACCAGATCCGCGATCTCGGGGTCACCCATGCTGACCACCACGTGGACGTGCGGCTGCGGGTCCATTGCGGACACCCAAGCGAGCTGTCTGCGTAGGTGCGCGTGGCGGCCGCTGACAATGGTGATCAAAGCGATCCGCACGTCATCACCCCACTGTCGAGACGCGCAATGGCCTGCGCGGCGCGGCGTGCACCGTCTCCGTGGCGCCACCGGGACCATCCGGAGTTGCCGCGGGCCAGCGCAGTGCGCAACAGCGTGGGCCACTGCGCCGCCTCCGGCCAATCTTCGAGAGCGGTGCACACTTCCGCGTTCTTGAGTGCTCGGACGGTCGCGTGTTGTTCGTCGAAGGGCCGGGGCTGAGCAATCACCACCGCGGGCCGGGCCGCCGCAGACAGTTCGGCCACCGCGTTGTTACCACCGTGGGTCACCACCACGTCCGCGTCCCGCAACTCAGCCCACAGATCGGGCGAGGGGTTTCCGGGTGCGCGAACGGTCCACTCCCACTCGGGGCTCGCCAGCCGGGCTCGGTCAATGTCCTGTTCCGTCACCTCGGTGCCTCCCCCGCCCCAGACAACCAGAACCTTGCGGGGCGAACTCGGCCCGGCGGCGTCGGCGGCACGCCCCGCCGACGTGGTCGCGAGGTGGTCGAAACGCGAGATGGCTCCGGTGAACACTGTTTTGTCGGTCCACGCGCGTGGCCAGTACTCCTCCGCCGTTTCCGCGGTCCACGGCGCGACGATGAGGGAGGCGGCGTCGTAAGCGTCACGGTGCGTGCGATCCGTGCGGTTCCCCCGCATGGCCATGACCACGGTACGAACCCCCAGGAGCCGAGCCAGAAGTGTCACCTCCGCGGAGGTGTCCGTGACCATGACGGACACATCCGACCCCAGCCGCTCGGCCATCAGACGCATGCGTTCGCGGTACCCCGCGTGATCGAGGGGCGCCCAGTGCAGCACACCGTTGGCCGTAGGATCCACCGGTGACCGGGGAACATCCATGGGCAACACGCACCAGTCACCGGGCCAACCCTGCGGCGCCTCCAATGAACTGAACCCCGCCACGGGCACGCTCAGCTCCCGCGCAATGCCCAGCGCTCGGGTGCGATGACCCAGCCCCTGATGATGGATGTAGTAGCCGATCACTGCCCGACCAGCTCCCGGTAGTAGTCCACGTACCGATCAACGGTGGCGTCCAGTGAACAGTGGGCGCGTGCATGCTCACGCACCGCGCAACGATCCAGGGCGAGCACTCCGTCCAAGGCGCGCGCGGCGGTGGCGACCGTGCGTTCGTCGGTGGCCTCGGGAAGAATCGACAACCCGCCCGGGGGACGCACCACTTCCGCCAAACCACCGCGCGCAATTGCCAGTACCGGGGTACCGCACGCCATGCTCTCCGCGGCGACCAGACCGTAGGGTTCCTCCCATTGCGGCGTCACCAGGCACGCGGCACTGTGGGAGACCAGCTGATGCAGCTCATCGGGTTCCAAGTGACCCGCGTAGGTGATGTCCTCCGACAGCAACGGCTTCAAGTGGGTTTCGAAGTACTCGTGGCTGGACAGGGGCCCGGCGATGCGCAGTTTCCGTCCCGCTTCACGGGCAATCCGCGCGGCGATGTGGGGAGCCTTTTCGGGCACGATCCTGCCGGACCACACCAGCGAGTCCCCTCCGGGGCCCAGCGACCAACGATCAAGGTCCACGCCGTTCGGAATCACCCGCGCATCCGTCACATCGCGCCACATGTGCGCGATCGACGAGCTCACGGCCGCGGTCCGTACCGAGGGACTCAGTCGCAGCGCCGGCTCCATCCACGGTGTATTGGGCGTGTGCAACGTGGTCAGGAGGGGCTGCTGGAGTGAGTGGGCCATGGCGATCGGCAGGTAGTGCAGGGAATTGTTGTGCACCACATCGATGTCATCACGCTCAGCCAAGGCCGTCATGACCTGCAGATAGGAAATGGTCTCGCGCACTTGGCCCTCCGGCGGCATCGAGACGTCGCCGCGCGCCTGCTCACTGAGGGAGACCGGTTTGACGGCCAGTTCCTCGGCCCCCAGTTCCGGATCACTTCCGGGCGCGGCGAAAACCACCACGTCGATCCCGCGTTCCCGAAGCCCCTTGGCCAGGTACCAGGTGAACGATTCAAGGCCACCCGCGAAGGGAACCGCAATGGGGAAGCGGTCATGGGCCAACAAAGCAATTTTCACGATGACCTCCCCGCCGTTGCCGCGTGATAGATCCGCGAGTGTTCTCGCGCGATGTTCTGCCGTTGTCGAGTACGTTCCGAGCGCGTGGTTCGCCACGGCGGTAAGGAGGCTAACCCGTCGAGTGCGGCCGCAATCTGCTCTGCGTCCGGTTGCCCGTGGTCATCCCAATCAAATTTCAGAACCCCCGGATGCTGCTGGTGATAAAACCCTACCGACGGGGCCAGCACGCGCGTGCCCAGATCGTAGCAAGCTTCGAGCCACCCGGAATGAGTACCGAACCGGTACGCGAGGACGGACAGATCCACGCCCATGAGGTAATCCCACAGCTGGTCGTCCGTGTAGAAATCGTGGACGTGGATGCGCACGTCCTCCCGATCACGCGCGTGGTCCAGAAGGTCGCACACTTCGTGGTTGTGGTGTGGCATTCCTGGGGTGAGCACGTCCGGGTGGACGTCGATGAGCAGATTCATGTCACGGTCACGGATCTCGGCCAGCAGGGTCCGCAGGACGGGCAGCGGATTCATGTTGGTGCGCATACTCTTCAGGTGCAATCCGACCGTAACGGTCGTGTGCCGCGGACGCGGGCGGTCCAGTATCTCCAGCGGCACCACGTGCGGGTGCGGAACCACGGTGGCGTCGCGGCCCCAGCGGCGCTTGATCTGCTGCGCCGCCCCCGTCGTGAGCGTGATGAGTTGATCCGCCGCGGGGATCAAGACATTCAGTGCGGCGTCCTGGATCGAAGGATCCGTCTGATGCGGGTTGCGCAGGTCATGAACCGTGTAGACAAGCGGTTTGCCGTTGGCGTGGAGGGCGGCAACGATGCGTTGGAGTTCCGCCGGCGGCACGGCGTCGAAGCCGAAATGCAAATGAAAAACGTCGAATTCGTGGGCGTGGTCATTGACCCACTCCACATTCAACATGACCAGGGGCCACCAGGGCGCGCCGGGAACCGATCGTTCCGGGGTTGGATCGGGCAGGCGGTACACAGTGCCAGGGTTTTCTGGGTCCGTCAGGTGTTGGATATACACGTGGCCGTGCGGTGCTGACGCGACCCTCACTCGGGCATGCCCCCTTCAATTCAGTACATTCGGTGTTGTGATCCATCGGTCAGTTCATCCCGCACCGTGAATCTGGCGCCACACCCCTCAGGGGGAGGATATGCAGCAGGCTTAATATTAGCGGTGCCCACGACGCACCCGCGACATCACGTGTCACGCGCTATATTGGCCTGCGGATCATCAGCCCCGACAGCACCGTGTGAGGAACCACAACATGGCCATTCGCCCCATCGTCATTACCGGGAACCCGGTGCTGCACCGTCCCGCAGCGAAGGTCTCCGAATTCAACGACGAGCTGCGCGCGCTGATTACGGACATGTACGAGACCATGGACGAGGCCCACGGGGTGGGGCTCGCGGCACCTCAGATCGGGGTGGGGTTGCGCATCTTCACCTACGCTTTCGACAACGATGACGACGTCGCTGCGCGCGGTGTGATCGTCAACCCGGTACTGACCGCGGGCAAGATTTCCCAAGTGGCCCCGGATCCGGATGAGGAATCCGAGGGCTGCCTCTCGGTTCCCGGCTACTCGTGGCCGCTCAAGCGTGCCGAGTGGATCCGCATAGCGGGTCAGGACGAGAACGGCGACCCCTTCGCCTTCGAAGCTAATGGCTGGTTCGCCCGGGTCATGCAGCACGAGTACGACCATCTGGACGGCAAGCTCTACGTGGACCGGCTCAACACCAAGTGGGGCAAGAAGGCCAAGAAGGCCATCAAGCAGGAACAGTGGTCCGACGACTCGACCTGGCTGCCGGGCGAGGACGAAGACCCGTTCGGACACTGACATCCGACCAGCACGGTGCCGGCCGGTCAGTCACCCATGGCCCGTTTGGCGCGGGCCCGCGCACCGTTGCGGACGCGGGCGGGCGCAGTGTCGAGTGAGCGCGTCCCGTGGGCTTCACCGGGTGGGCGGGTCCAGGACGACGGTGAGTGTTCCGGCTTTGCGCGCCGTGGGCTCGGTGAGCTCGACCGTCCAGCGCTGAGCGAGGGCGTCACGGACGGCCTCGACGGTCTCGAGATTTCCGTGCGCGGCCACATGTTCACACAAGAACCGCGCCACCAGACCCCGGGTGTGTTTTGCGTTGTGGGAGACCACTGAGCGCTTCCCGGCCTCGTTGAGCTGTTCGACTCGCACGGCGACGGTTCGAATGGCCGGCGGCTTCCACGCGGCGACGTATGCGGCCGAACGGCAATCCACCACCACCCGGCCGGCTGCCGCCTGATCCAACACCGGGAACAAGCGGGGTTTCCACCACGTGGTGAGCTTTCCGTGCCGGGGCAGATCCGTTCCCATTGACAATCGGTAGGCGGGAATGCGATCGCCGGGCCGCACGGCGCCCCACAGGGCGGAGATCACCACGAGTGAACGATCCGCCACCGCGCGGGCCGCGTCGGAGAGCGAGGCCGCGTCCAGGGCGTCGTACAGCACTCCGGAGTAGACGGACAGCGCCGGGCCGGACGGCGCAGTGAGAAGCTCACGGTTGCGAGCGACGTCCTCCGCCAAGGACTGCCCCACACCCAGCACCGCGAGCGCGTTCTCCTGGGCGCTCACGTGCGCCAGTGTGGCGACCAAATGCTCCCGGTCCTCGGTCAGTTCCGGGAAGCTGAGTGCGCCTCGGGCAACCGGGGCGCCGGAGACGGGAGCGGTCTTGGACTCGGACGGGGGCAGCAGAATCAGCACCCCAGAAGTCTAGGGGACAGGCGGGCCTATGAGCCGGGTTCTGTGCCGCGGCCGGTTACCCGAACCGCGGTGGTGACCATCCATCTAGGCCGCGCGTTGCCGCACGGCTCAAGCAGCCTACCCGGGCACTCGGACGAGCAGCCCTCGAACGCGCCCTGCATGGCCTTGCTCCGGATGGGGTTTACCGAGCCGCGCCGGTCACCCGGCACGCTGGTGGTCTCTTACACCACCTTTTCACCCTGACCCGCGCGAGGCGGGCGGTTTATTTTCTGTGGCACTTTCCTGCGGGTTTCCCCGAGTGGGCGTTACCCACCATCCAGCTCTGTGGAGCCCGGACTTTCCTCGAGACGCGCCTTGCGGTGCGCCGCGCGGTCACCCGGCCCGCCTGTCCAGCGTCGATCCTACCGCGCCGAACGCCGCGGTCTTCTCAGCGGACCAGAAGTGCGGAGCATTCGATGCACGTGGGAATGGTTCCGGCGGGAGCATTGCGGATCGACTGCGCGTCCCCCGGGCTCATGTGCGTGCCGCACGCCCCGCACGTTTCGCGCTCGAAACGGGCGACGGCGATCCGCCCGCCCCCGCGGGCGTTGCGCAATGAGTCGTAGCGCGCGACGAGGCTCTCGTGGCCCACCGCGCTCACCCGTTCGGGTCGTTGCGCCGTGAGCTCCCCGTGGCGTTCCTTCAACTCGGCCAACGCCTGATCCCGCTCGGTCACGGCATCTCGGGCCTGGGCGTCTGCCGCGCGCAACAGTGGAAGTTTCTGTTCTCGGTCCGCCGCCACCGCTTCGGCGTGCTCCATGGCCTGGTACTGGGCGTCCTCCGCTTCGCCACGCTGCGTGGTGAGCGTATCGATCTCGTGTTGGATCCCCATGAGATCTTTGGCCGTACCACCGTGGTTGAGCCGCTCGGTGTCCCGGTCGATCTTGACCTGAATCTCCCGCACCGTGGTTTCCGCGGCGTCGACGGCGTTCGCGGCCTCCCTGCCCCGGGCATCCAGCTGCTTGGCCGCCTCGATGGCCTGGGCGCGGCGGGCCAACAGTGCTCTCACGTGCGCGGATTCCCGCAGGGACTTGGCTTTGACCATGATGGCGTGCAGTTCGGAGTCCACGGCTTGGAGGTCCAGGAGCGCGGTCAAGGCGGCCTGCTGTTCGGTCATGAGCTCTCTCCCGTGATGTGGTGCGGCGTTGGATCGGAGTTGGGTGACGCCACCCGGAAATCCCACGGGTCGGTGCGCACATCACTCACGGATATCTCAACGTCGAATCCCCGGGCCGCCAGCGCTCGCTGCAGGTCCTCGGCGCCCCACGGAAGCCACAGGGCCTCGCTTGCGGCGTGCGCGGCGTCGATCAGCGCAGGAGTGCCATCGCCCCCGGGCCCCAGGGCGTGCTCGCGTGCTTCGGAGGCGAGGTGGTGGCGCAGGTCCGCGGTGATGTACACGTCCGCACCCGTGGCGCGGACCCGGTCGAACAATGAATCGCCGGCACCACCGCACACGGCAACGGTGGTGATCATCCGATCCGGGTCCCCCGCGATGCGCAGTCCCTGCGCGGTGCCGGGCAGGTTCGTGGTCAGTCGTTGGGCCAGTTCTCGCAGGCTCACGCTGCGGGGCAGGGCGCCCACGCGCCCCAGCCCCGCGTTTGGATAGGTGTCGTCAGGAACGAGCGGAACTGCGTCGTCGGGATTGACACCGGTGGCCGCAATCAAGGCGTCGGACACGCCCCGTCGAGCGGAGTCCGCGTTGGTGTGGCACGCGAGCAGGGCGCAGCGGTTCTCGATCAAGTCGTGAATCACTTGTCCCTTGAACCCGTCCGCCGCCACGGAGGTGGCACCCCGCAAGAGCAGCGGGTGGTGGGTGATCACCAGATCGGCCTGTCGTTGCAGCGCCTCGGCTATGACCGGGGCCACCGGATCCACCGCGACAAGGACGCGTCGCACCGGCTGATCAGGACGACCGGTGATCAACCCCGAGGCGTCCCAGTCCTCCTGGAGCCGGAACGGCCACAGGGAATCCGCGGCATCCACCACCTGTGCGAGTGTGGGCGTCGATCGGTGCTGTGCCTGGGCCTCGGACGTCATGTGACCATCCTAGGAGGGCAGAGCGCAGGCAGCTCGGGAATTGTGCGGCGATTTGCGTGTTATACGGACTATGAGTTCTTCCTCGACAGAAACCTTTGTGCTCGCCGGCGGTTGCTTCTGGTGCTTGGACGCGGTCTATCGCCGCGTTCGCGGCGTGCAAAACGTCCGCAGCGTGTACACCGGTGGTCAGACGGAACACCCTGATTACGAATCGGTGTGCTCGGGCACCACGGGCCACGCGGAAGCCGTGGTGGTCACATTCGACCCCGAGGTGGTTCCCGCGGAGGTGATCCTGGATCTGTTCTTCACCGGCCACGATCCCACCACGTTGAACCGGCAGGGCTACGACGTGGGCACGCAGTACCGCTCCGCCATGTTCCCCGCCAACGAGCAACAGCGGACACTCTTCGAGCAGGCAATCACAAAGGCGCAGCCGCTGTTCCAGGACCCGATCGTCACGACCATCGAAGAACCCCAGCCGCTGTGGGAGGCCGAAGATTTCCACCAGGATTTTTACGGGAACCAACCATTCAACGGTTACTGCCAAGTGATCATCAACCCCAAGTTGGCCAAGGTCCGCAAAGATTACGCTGTGTGGCTAACCCACTGAGCTGCCACCGGCACCGGCGCTAGGCTGAAAAATAGTTTTGTTCCGACACGAATCCACGACAGGAGAAACATCCATGGGCAAGATTTATGACAACATCACGGACATCGTGGGCGGCACTCCCCTGGTCCGCTTGAACAACTTGGACAAGGACCTTCCCGGCAACGTTGCCGTCAAGCTCGAGTTCTACAACCCGGCCAACTCGGTCAAGGACCGGATCGGCAAGGCCATCATCGACGCCGCAGAGGCCTCCGGTGAGCTCAAGCCCGGCGGCACCGTGGTGGAGGGCACCTCCGGTAATACCGGTATCGCCCTGGCCATGGTGGGTGCGGCCCGCGGTTACAAGGTCATCCTGACCATGCCCGAGACCATGTCCACCGAGCGTCGTGTGATGCTGCGGGCCTTCGGCGCGGAAATCGTTCTCACCCCGGGCGCGGATGGCATGCGTGGTGCGGTGGACAAGGCCCAGGAAATCGTGGACACCACCGAGAACGCCGTGCTGGCCCGTCAGTTCGCCAACCCCGCCAACGTGGATGTCCACTACAACACCACCGGCCCGGAGATCTGGGAAGACACCAACGGTGAAATCGACGTCTTCGTGGCCGGAATCGGCACCGGGGGCACCATTTCCGGTGCCGGCAAGTACCTGCGCGAGCAGAAGCAGGACATCCGCATGGTTGTCGTGGAACCCTCGGATTCCCCGCTGCTGACCGAGGGCAAGGCCGGTCCCCACAAGATCCAGGGGCTCGGAGCGAACTTCATTCCCGAGATCCTCGATCGCGAGATCTACGACGACGTGTACGACGTCACCGTGGAAGATTCCGTGACCACCGCCCGTGAACTGGGATCGCGAGAGGGTATCTTGGGCGGCATCTCTTCCGGGGCCATCGTGTGGGCCGCGCTCCAGGAAGCCGCAAAGGAAGAGAACCGCGACAAGCTGATCGTGGCGATCGTGTGCGACTTCGGCGAGCGCTACATCTCCACCATCCTCTACGAAGACATCCGCGGCTGATTCGCCCTCGCAGCGAATGAGTTGACAGCACACGCGCGGCGAGCGGCCCATGGGGCGCCGCCGCGCGCGTGATTTAAAGGCCATTGCTGCCCGGCCCCGTGGCTTCACGAGGAGGCACTGGGCGCGGGACTAGCATGAAGGTTCGATAGCGTTGGCACAGACGGCACCACCGGTGTCGGCCGACATCCCGAGATCATTGGGCCCCCGGACACGGGGCGGAGCAGAAGAGGTACTGACACGTGAGCTTTTGGCGCAGACTCAAGGAGGATCTCCAAACCGCCCGCGTCCATGATCCAGCCGCTCGCTCCAACATCGAGATTGCGCTGAATTATTCGGGCCTTCACGCCATTTGGGCGCACCGGCTCTCACACAAGCTGTGGCAGGACCCCAATAAACGCCTATTGGCCCGCACGGTGTCCCAGGCTGCCCGGTGGGCCACCGGAGTGGAAATCCACCCCGGCGCCACCATTGGTCGGCGTTTTTTCATTGATCACGGGATGGGTGTGGTGATCGGGGAAACCGCTGAAATCGGCGAAGACGTCATGATTTATCACGGCGTGACCCTGGGCGGCCGTTCCCTGGAACCGGTCAAGCGTCACCCCACCGTGGGCGACCGTGTCACCATCGGCGCCGGCGCCAAGATCCTTGGCCCCCTGGTGATCGGATCGGATTCCGCCGTGGGCGCCAATGCCGTGGTCGTCAAGGACGTCCCGGAGGACTCCATTGTGACGGGTATTCCCGGCAAGATCCGGCAGCGCACGCCCGAGAAGCAGGAGCCCTTGGTGGACCCGGCCACCTACATCGATCCCGCCATGTGGATCTGATGCGGTGAGACTTTTCTGAGAATCACGACGCCGCGGGCCGCCTTTCGCACGAAAGGCGGCCCGCGGCGTCGTGATCGGCTCTATTGCGCACGAATCAGGAGACGACCTCCGAGCGGTCGCCGCTCCACAGGATGTGGAACGAGCTGTCCGGATCATCCACACGCTTGTAGGTGTGCGCGCCGAAGTAGTCGCGCAGGCCCTGGGTCAGGGCGGCATTCAACCGGGGGCGCCGCAGGGCGTCGTAGTAGGCCAACGCCGACGAGAATACCGGGGCCGGAATGCCGCGTTCCACGGCGCGGGCCACCACCCGGCGCCATGCGGGCAACGCATCCTCCATGGCCGCGACGAACTCGGGGGCGAACAGCAGGTTCAGCGGATCCTTGTCCCCCGCGTAGGCCTCCATGATCACGTTGAGCAGCTCTGCTCGAATGATGCAGCCCTCGCGCCACAGGCTCGCAATGGTGGCCAGGTTGAGATCCCATCCGTATTCACGGCCGGCCATGGTGAGCATGTCCAGGCCCTGGGCGTAGGAGACCAACTTGGACGCGTAGAGCGCCTGACGGACGTCGTCCACGAACTCCGGGTCCTTGACCACGTCTTCGGTGGTGTCGCCAATGCCCGCGGGCAGGATGTCCTGGGCCTCACTGCGCATGTGCGGCTCGGACGAGGACAGCGCCCGAGCAAACACGGACTCGGCAATGGCCGTGACGGGTGACCCCAACTCGAGGGCTTCCTGAACGGTCCAACGCCCGGTGCCCTTCTGGCCGGCGGCGTCGGCGACGATATCGATGAACGGCTTGCCGGTCTTGGAATCCACCTGACGCAGAACGTGGGCGGTGATCTCGATCAGGTAGGACGACAGCTCGGTTTTGTTCCACTCGTCGAACACATCGGCCTGGTCGGCCGGTTCCAGGCCGGCGACCGAACGCAGCAGCTCGTGCGCTTCGCCGATCACCTGCATGTCCGCGTACTCGATGCCGTTGTGGACCATTTTCACAAAGTGTCCGGCACCGTCCGTGTCGATCCACGCGCAACAGGGCTTACCGTCGCTGGCCTTGGCGGAGATGTCCTCGAGCAAGGGGCCCAGGCTCTTGTAGGACTCCTCAGAACCGCCCGGCATGATGGACGGCCCGTTCAGGGCACCCTCCTCGCCGCCGGACACGCCGATTCCCACAAAGTGCAGACCCTGCTCCGCGCATTCCCGCTCGCGGCGGCGCGTGTCCTGGAAGTACGAGTTACCTCCGTCAATGATGATGTCGTCCTTGTCGAGCAACGGAGTGAGTTGTTCGATCACGGAGTCCACGGGAGCCCCCGCCTTGACCATGATCAGGATGCGCCGAGGCTTCTCCAAGGAGTCCACGAGTTCCTGCATGGTCTCGGTGCGAATGAAATCGCCTTCCGAACCGTGCTCCGCGAGCAGCGCATCGGTTTTACCCACCGAGCGGTTGTGAAGAGCCACGGTGTAGCCGTGACGAGCGAAGTTGCGGGCGAGGTTCGCGCCCATCACCGCGAGGCCGGTGACACCAATTTGAGCTTTCTTTTCTGCAGCCATGGCACCAGCCTACGCACCGAGGCGGTGCCTGAACGGGAATTGCCCTTTGTTCCCACGCTCACAGTTGGGCATGAGAAAAGCCCCGGACCAGCTTGGCCCGGAGCTTCAATGGTGGAGACCGACGGAATCGAACCGCCGTATCTGTCACGCCCGAAAGCGATCTAGCGCACCAGCGTCCCCTGGTTCGAAAGCACTGTCGCGTGCGTTCGTGTTTTCCACATTAACCCATGCATGCCATCAGATGCCAATCTCTGCACTGTCGAATAGCTCACAACGCCGTGAAGCAGCACACGAGAGGCGGATATATACGTGATCAACTACACACACCGAACGATCGGTCGCAATTGCCAGGAACTACCTAGGTGCAGGTAAGCTGTAGCCCAATCGGGTGCTGGCAGCTGGACCAGTTATGCCCACCCGATTGTAAAGGGGCCTTTAGCTCAGCTGGTAGAGCGCTACGTTTACACCGTAGATGTCATCGGTTCGATCCCGGTAGGGCCCACCACATGGTGGACATGGCCACCAGAGACTTGTCGGCACGGTCTCACCGCGGTCTCCCCTCGAGGGAGGCCGCTTTTTTCACGGGAAGCTCGCCTCACAAGAGCTCCTCTCGTCGACCATGGGAGGGACGGACGGCCATGGAAGAGTATCGCCTCGGAGAGCGAGCGCTGGCGTGGTATCTCTCCTCGATCACGGGGTTCATTGATGCTCTGGGGTTCCTCTATCTGGGCGGGTTCTTCCTGTCCTTCATGTCGGGCAACACCACCCGAATGACCGCCGCGGCCGTAGGGGGCAACTGGGATGTTGCGTGGCGAGCCGCCGGGGTCATGGCCTTGTTCCTCACGGGTGTGATGATCGGCTCCCTCATCAGTCGTGTGGCCCATCGTCGCCTTCCGCCCACCCGACCCAGGGAAGCCGTCCTCCTGTTCGTGTGTTTCACCGTCTCCGTGGCCTCGGTCTGGGTGGCCCTGGGACATGGTCTGCTCGCCGTGCTCAGTTTGTCGTTCACCGTGGGCGCCATGAACAGCATTTTCGAACGGGACGGTGAGGTATCCATTTCGCTCACGTACATGACCGGCACCCTGGTCAAGATGTCCCAGCGGTTCGTGGGCGCGTTCTTCGGGGGCAGTCACCGCGTATGGTTGCGGTACTTCATCCTGTGGCTCTCGCTGGTCATCGGGGCCCTCCTCGGAGGTCTGTGCTACGTCACCATCGGGATCAAGTCGGTATGGGTGGTGTCCGTCCTGGTGCTGCTGGGTACCGCAACGGCTTTGATCAACAGGCAACGACGACGCCGCCTGGGCCTGCCCGTCTAGCCATCCCCGGTACCTGCGGCCCCTTGCCGACCGCGGGCACCCGATTGTTCCCTGTGCTCACGAGTGCACTAGCGTGAGCCGAGGCACCCTGTGGTAGCTACTTCCCTGCGGAAAGGCGTGAGATTCTCATGCAGCTCATTCTCGTTCGACACGGCCAGACCAGTTCCAATGTGGGTCACCATTTGGATACCGCGGTTCCCGGAGCCGACCTCACGGATCTCGGGCGGGAACAGGCCGCAGCGCTCGTGGACACCCTGGGGCGTGAATCCGTCCGGAAGATATTCGTGTCTGATCTCGTGAGGACTCAGCAAACCGCCGCTCCCCTGGCCCGACACTTCGGGCTGGAGCCAGCCGTGCGTGCGGGTCTCCGAGAGATCTCCGCGGGTGAGTTGGAAATGGCCAACGACGACGAATCGATTCAAACCTATGTCCGCACCGCCGTGGGGTGGTCCGCTGGTAACTGGAACGTTCGAGTCCCGGGCTCGGAAGAAAATGGTCACGACGTGATTCGGCGCTTTGACGCGGTTGTCTCGGAAGCCTCCGACCACGCAGCGGCCGGTGAGGTCGCCATTCTTGTGTCGCACGGCGCCATCATTCGCGCCTGGACCGCGGCCCGGTGCGACAACGTGGACGTGGATTTCGTGGCGCACAATGCGCTTTCCAATACCGGTGCCGTGGTGATCGAGAGCGCCGGCGACCGCTGGGTGGTGACCCACTGGCAGGAACAGGCCCTGGGCGGCGCACCGTTCGAGGACCCCGCAACCGACGGCGCGGCAGCGGATCCCGTTCGCTGATGTCCCGGACCGGGGACGCCCGCCTACAAGTGTGTGTCGTCGATCCAGCGATTGAACTTCATGCGCAGCGCTCGATCCAGTCCAGCAAGGATGCCACCGATCTGCAGCGTGGTGTTCAACCAGGTGGGCAGTTGAAAGGTTGGCACAGAGATGTCAAAGATCCTGCCCAGGACATTCAAGATTTCCGGAACCTGTGTGAGCAGCGCCAACGTCAGGACGATCCACGAGCACAGGGAAATGATCCTGTCCGGCCCGGGGTAATCGGCTGCAAACCGCGCGCGCCGGTCCTCACCCGTGCCCGGGCTTGGACGAAATGACTCCGAGGTTCCCGCGTTGGCGTGGACGAGCCGGATGTACTGCATTCCGTAGAGCGACAACGCCGCTTCCACCGTGGCATTGCTGTCCACGGGGAGCTCGGCCGGAGACGTGCCTGCGGCCAGGAAATCACCGTCCCGATACAGCCGAATCCGCTCGGAGAAGTCGAAGAAGTCCACATCCGCTACCAAAAGTGCGCCCCGATACTCCAGCTCGAAGGTCGAACGCCAGAGCCAGTCCCACTTCTTGTACGGCGGAAGATGTTCCGGGTCCTTGGCCACACTGGTTCCCTTTCGCGCGGGTGACTTCTGCTGCCCAGAGTATGTGACGATGCACGCCGGCTACAGCAACCGCGGCTGCGTGGCCGTTTCCTGCTGCTTCCTCGCCGCGCGTTTGCGCCGCGGCTTGGGCTCATTCTCCCCCGCCTCGTTCTCGGACGCCGCCGCCCCGGTGACCTGCGCGGGTTTCCGGACCGTGCGGCGTCGTGCGGCGGGAGCGGTGTTGCGCCGAGAAGTATCCGGGACCAGAGTCTGCTGACCGGCCAACTCCGCCTGCTGATCCCGCAGCACGTCAATGGCGCGTTCGAAGTCTTCGAGGCCTTCGAACGCCTGATACACGGACGCGAACCGGAGGTAGGCCACAACATCCAGTCGCCGCAGCGGGGTGAGAATCGCAAGGCCCACATCGTGCGCGTCGATCTCGGCGGAGCCCGAGGCGCGCACCGACTCTTCGACCTCTTGGGCAAGCATCGCCAGGTCGTCCTCGCTCACGGGACGGCCCTGGCACGCCTTGCGCACGCCGTTGACAATGTTTTGGCGGTTGAACGGCTCGGTGACACCCGAGCGCTTAATCACCGAGATCGACGTGGTTTCCAGCGTGGAGAAGCGGCGCCCGCACTCCGTGCATTGGCGGCGTCGGCGGATCGCCGTGCCGTCGTCGGTGGTGCGGGAATCCACCACCTTGGAGTCATTGTGTCGACAGAACGGGCAATGCACGGATCAGCCCTTCCGGCCGGATGTTTCGGAGCGGATGGTCACGGCGCGCCCGTGCGCCGGCAGGTCCTCGCTCGTGGCCAACGCCACGATGTCGTCCTCGAGCTCCGCCAACGCGTCCTGGTTGTACTCGATGACCTGCACGGCCTTCATGAACGACGCCGCCTGCAGACCCGAATTGAAAACCGCGGTGCCGCCCGTGGGCAGCACGTGATTGGAGCCGGCCGCGTAATCGCCCAGCGGCACGGGACTGTAGGGGCCAATGAAGATCGCCCCGGCGTTGCGCACACGAGCGGCCACCTCACGGGCGCTCTCCGTGTGGATCTCGAGGTGCTCCGCGGCGTACGCGTCGGCCACCTCGATGCAGTGGTCCAGGTTGTCCGTCAGCACCACACCGGACTGGGGCCCGCGCAGGGCCATCCCAATGCGTTCGTGGTGCTTGGCGTCCGCCACCTGAGTGGCGAGCTCGGTCTCGACCGCACGGGCCAACGAGGCCGAATCGGTGATCAACACCGAACCCGCATCCGGATCGTGTTCGGCCTGGGAAATCAGGTCGGCCGCGACGAAACGCGGGTCCGCGGTGGCGTCGGCAATGATGGCGATCTCGGTGGTGCCGGCCTCGGCATCCACACCCACCATGGAGCGCAACTGACGTTTGGCCATCGCCACGAAGATGTTGCCGGGACCGGTCACGGTATTCACCGGCTCCAGGACGTCCTGACCGTCGGTCAGCCCGTACGCCAACGCCGCCAACGATTGCGCGCCGCCAATGGCCCAGACCTCGTCCACCTCGAGCAAACCGGCAGCGGCCAGGATCACGGGATGGGGAAGCCCACCGAAGTCCTTTTGCGGCGGGGTGCACAACACCACGGACTCCACGCCCGCCGCCTGAGCGGGCACGACGTTCATGATCACCGACGACGGGTACACGGCCAGCCCGCCAGGAATATACAGGCCCGCGCGCTTGACCGGGGTCCAGCGGTGATTCAGCACGGCGCCCGGGGCGATCTCCACCTCGACGTCCGCCGGGCGCTGGGCCTTGGCAAATCGCCGAGTGCGCTCGATGGCCGTTTCCAGACCCTTGCGCACCGCAGGGTCCAGCTCGTCCACGGCCTTGCGGATCTCTGCCGGGTCCACCTTGATCCGGCCCTGCGCCACGCGGTCGAACTTCTGGGCGTACTCGCGAACGGCCGCCGCGCCATTGGACCGAACGTTCTCAATGATTGACCGCACACTGGCTTCCGCCTCGGCCACGGACGACGCCGTCTGCCTCGGTACCGCATGACGCAGCTCGTTCCAGCTCAGGTGCTGTCCGCGCAGGTCGATGACCCGCAGGAAGCCGGAGGGAGTGGTTGCGCTTGCCGAATCGAAGGTTTGTTCAGTCACCCTGCCATTCTACTAGCGCACCGTGGATGGCCCGGCACCCAGGAACCCGGACGGTCGGTCGCGATCAGCAAACCCGATCACGCTTCCAGGCAGGCCGGTCCCAGCAGCACCTTGAGGTCACCGAACAACGCCGGTGTGGGATTGACCCGGTGCTCGGGTCCTAGCCGCAGCACCTGGAGTGAGCGGTGGGTGTCCAAGTGGATGCGGACCTCGGACTCACCGCGGTGGTTGCGCAGCACCTCGCCGATCTGGCGGATGGTGGCCTCCGTGGCGCGGTGCTCGGGCAGGGCCACACACACGGGACCGGAGGTACCGTCCATGCTGAGCTCCGGAACCGTGAGTTCCTGGGCGGAGATCGAAATGGAACCATCGTCACGGCGCTGCATGCGTCCCTTGATCACGCAGATCAGGTCCTCCGCGAGCACCCCGGCAATGGGCGCGTACGCCTTACCGAAGAACATGATCTCAATGGAACCCGAACGGTCCTCGAGCTCAACCCGCGCATACGCATTGCCGGAGGTCTTGGCGATGCGCCGCGACAGTGACGTGATCATGCCGCCCACGGTGACAATGGCGCCGTCAGGCCGGTTGTTGTCATCGGACAGCAGCGGCTGGATGGCCGTGTCCGTGTACTGGCCCAGGGCGTCGTCGAGACCGCGCAACGGATGATCGGATACGTAGAGGCCGAGCATTTCGCGCTCGAACGCCAGCATGTCCTTGCGTTCCCACTCGGGAACGTCCGGTACCTCGATCGAGAACGTGTCCCCCTCGGGATCGTCGGAACCGCCCATGGCGAAGAGATCGAACGTGAACTCCCCGTTGTCCTCTTTCTTCTTCTGGGCGACCACATCTTCCACGGCCTGCTCATGACACATGACCAGCCCGCGCCGGGTATGACCGAGCTGGTCGAACGCGCCGGCCTTGATCATGGACTCGATCGTTCGCTTATTGCAGACCACGGCGGGAACCTTGGCCAGGAAGTCGTTGAACGACGTGAAGCGTTCCTTCTCATGGCGGGCGTTGACCATGGCCTGCACCACGTTGGCGCCCACGTTGCGCACGGCTCCCATGCCGAACCGGATGTCCGAGCCGACGGGAGTGAAGTTCAGCGCGGACTCGTTGACGTCCGGCGGGAGCACCGTGATGCCCATGTGACGGCACTCGGTGAGGTAGAGGGCCAGCTTGTCCTTGTCGTCGCCCACGGAGGTGAGCAACGCGGCCATGTACTCAGCCGGGTAGTGCGCCTTGAGGTACGCGGTCCAGTAGGACACCAGTCCGTAGGCGGCGGAGTGCGCCTTGTTGAACGCGTAGTCGGAGAAGGGCAGCAGGATGTCCCACAAAGACTTGATGGCCGCCTCTGAATACCCGCGGTCGATCATGCCCTGGTGGAAGCCCTTGTACTGCTTGTCCAGCTCGGACTTCTTCTTCTTACCCATGGCCCGGCGCAGAATGTCGGCTTGACCCAGCGAGTAACCGGCCACCTTCTGCGCAATCGCCATCACCTGCTCCTGATACACGATCAGGCCGTAGGTGGTGTCCAGAATCTCGGCGAGCGGTTCCGCCAGTTCCGGGTGGATGGGCGTGATCTCCTGCGCGCCGTTCTTACGCAGCGCGTAATTGGTGTGCGAGTTGGCGCCCATGGGTCCCGGACGGTACAGCGCAATGGTTGCGGAAATGTCCTCGAAGTTGTCCGGGCGCATGAGCTTGAGCAGCTGCCGCATGGGGCCACCGTCCAGCTGGAACACCCCCAGGGTCTCGCCACGGGCCAGCAGATCGTAGGACTCCTTGTCGTCCATGCCCAGGTGCTCCAGGTCAAGCACGAAACCGTCACGGTTGAGGGTGATGTTCTCCAGCGCGTCCGAAATGATTGTGAGGTTCCGCAACCCCAGGAAGTCCATCTTGATGAGGCCCAGGCCCTCACACGTGGGGTAGTCGAACTGCGTGATCACCTGGCCGTCCTGCTCGCGGCGCATCATCGGAATGATGTCGATGAGCGGGTCCGAGGACATGATCACACCGGCCGCGTGCACACCCCACTGGCGTTTGAGCCCTTCCAGACCCTGAGCGGTTTCGAAGACCTTCATGGCTTCCGGATCATCGGCCAGGGTGTCGCGCAGCTCACCGGCTTCGTCGTAGCGTTTGGCGTCCTGGTCGTAGACGTCCTTGAGCGAAATGCCCTTGCCCATGACGTCCGGCGGCATGGCCTTGGTGAGCTTCTCACCCATGGAGAACGGGTAGCCGAGCACCCGGGAGGAGTCCTTGAGCGCCTGCTTCGCCTTGATGGTGCCGTACGTGACGATCATGGCCACGCGCTCGTCGCCGTACTTCTCGGTCACGTAGTGGATGACCTCGGAACGGCGCCGATCATCGAAGTCGACGTCGAAGTCGGGCATGGACACGCGGTCCGGGTTGAGGAAGCGTTCGAAGATCAGCCCGTGCTGGAGGGGGTTGAGCTCGGTGATGCGCATTGCGTACGCAACCATGGAACCGGCACCGGAGCCACGCCCGGGACCCACGCGAATGCCGTTGTCCTTGGCCCAGTTGATGAAGTCGGCCACCACCAGGAAGTACCCGGGGAAGCCCATCTGGATGATGATGCCCTTCTCGTACTCCGCCTGTGTCCGCACGTCATCCGGGATGCCGCCCGGGAACCGGTAATGCAGCCCCTTCTCGACCTCCTTGACGAACCAGGATTCCTCGTTCTCGCCCTCGGGAACGGGGAAGCGGGGCATGTAGTTGGCGGAGGTGTCGAACTCCACGTTGCACCGTTCGGCAATCTCCAACGTGTTGTCACAGGCATCCGGGAAATCGCGGAAGAGTTCACGCATTTGTTCGGGAGATTTGAGGTAGAACTCATCCGCGTCGAACTTGAAACGCTTGGGATCCTGCAGCGTGGAGCCGGATTGCACACACAGCAGAGCCGCGTGGGACTTGGCGTCCTCCGCGTGCGTGTAATGCAGATCATTGGTGGCCACGAGGGGCAAATTCAGCTGCTTCGCCAGCTTCAGAAGATCCTGAGTCACCCGCTTCTCGATACCCAGACCGTGGTCCATGAGCTCGCAGTAGAAGTTCTCGGCGCCGAAAATGTCGCGGTACTCCGCGGCGGCCTGGACGGCCTGATCGTACTGGCCCAGTCGCAACCGGGTCTGCACCTCGCCCGAGGGGCACCCCGTGGTGGCGATCAGCCCCTTACCGTACTGATTCAGCAGTTCCCGGTCCATACGCGGCTTGTAGAGCTGACCCTCCAAGGAGGCCTTGGTCGAGGCGCGGAAAAGGTTCTGCATGCCCTCGCTCGTCTCGGCGAGCATCGTCATGTGCGTGTACGCGCCACCACCGGACACGTCGTCACGGCCCCCGTCCGCGAACTTCACGCGGGTGCGGTCCTGCCGAGCGGTGCCCGGGGTCAGATACGCCTCCACGCCGATAATGGGCTTGATCCCCGCAGTGCGAGCGCGGTTCCAGAAATCGTAGGCGCCGAACACGAACCCGTGGTCCGTGGTGGCCAGGGAATCCATGCCCTGCCGGTCGCACTCCTCGAACAAATCGTCCAAGCGCGCAGCACCGTCGAGCATCGAGTACTCGGTGTGTACGTGGAGGTGGGTGAAGCCTTTTTTTCCGGTCGCCGTGGTCACCGAACCAGTCTAGGACGGGACTGCGACAACCTCACGTTCCGGCGAGCGCGAGCTACGCCTCATCCGGGCCCACCCACCGACCACATCCGCCACGTGCCCCACGACGACGCCGCTCGTTCCCGCGGTTGCCGACGCTTGGGGCACGTTCACAGTTGCGGGCCGCCTTCTCGCAAGGTTTCCACCGCGAAGGCGAGATCCGCCGGGTAGGCGCTTTCGTACTCGACGTAAGCGCCCGTCTCGGGGTGGGCGAAGCCGAGCTTCTTGGCGTGCAACCACTGCCGGGTCAGGCCGAGGCCCGCGGACAATGCCGGGTCCGCCCCGTAGGTCAGGTCCCCGGCGCACGCGTGCTTGAGCGCCGAGAAATGCACCCGGATCTGGTGGGTGCGCCCGGTTTCCAGGTGTACCTCCACGAGGGAGGCCCGACCGAAGGCCTCCAGCACCTCGTAGTGGGTGATTGAATCACGGCCGTCCTCGAGCACGGCGAAGCGCCACTCGTGTCCGGGGTGACGACCAATGGGCGCGTCGATCGTGCCCTTGAGCGGATCCGGAATCCCCTGCACCACCGTGTGATACACCTTGGTGACCGTGCGCTCCTTGAAGGCGCGTTTGAGCACCGTATAAGCATGCTCGTCACGGGCCACCACCATGAGTCCCGATGTGCCCACGTCCAGGCGGTGCACGATGCCCTGCCGCTCGGGGGCACCCGAGGTCGAAATGGACACACCGGCCCCGGCCAGCGCCCCGACCACGGTGGGACCCTTCCACCCGGGCGACGGGTGGGCCGCGACTCCCGCCGGCTTGTCGACCACCACGTACCCCGGAGTCACGTGCACCAATTGAAGGTCGGCCACGTGCTGCGGGGCGATCCGAGTCGGATCCTCCGGCACGGGGACTTCCACCGCGTACGTCTCGGACGTCTCCACCCGGTGGGACTTGGCAACGGGCCTGCCCTTGAACAGCACGCGGTCCTCGGCGCACAACTGGGCCGCCGCGGAACGGGACAAATCGGTCCAGGCGGCCACAGCGGCGTCGGCGCGCGCGCCGTCGAGTTCGTCGGACACGGTGAAGCGCTCCGGAACGTACTCGGGGTCCGAGCCGGTGGGGCGGGTGCGGGAGTCAGTCATGGTCGGGAGCCGGCCTTTCGGTCTGCGATTCGCTGGAGTCCTGGTCAGCGGTGCCTGCCGGGCGGGGAATGGCGGGTCGTGTCATGTCTCGGTCACCGAGGATCAGGACCATGATCACGGCAATTCCGACCACGACCCCGCAGTCCGCCAGGTTGAAAATCGCGAAGTTCGGTACCGCGATGAAATCGACCACGTGGCCCTGCCCCAAGCCGGGCTCACGCAGCAGTCGGTCCGTGAGGTTACCGCAGGCGCCGCCGAGCACCAGTCCCAACCCCACGGCCCAGACCGGATGCCGGACCTTGCGCAGCGTGGCGGCAATGAACACGACCACGGCGGCCATGACGACCGTGAAGACCCAGGTGAAGTCCGAGCCCAGGGAGAACGCGGCGCCGCTGTTGCGGATGTGCTGCCACCACAACAGCCCCGGGATCACGGGAAACTGTTGGCCCACGGGTAGTTCCGCGACGACCCACAGTTTGGTGAGTTGATCAGCGGCGTAAATGAGCGCGGCAATCACCAGGGACAGAATGAGGCAGCGGCGGCCCCGCCCCGAAGGAGTGGGAGCCGCCGCTGCCTCGCGAGCTTGATGCGACACCGAGTGTTACTTGGCTGCGGTGCGGTTCGATGCGTTACCGGCCGGCGCGTTACTGGGCGCCAGGGAGCCGGTTGAATCGATGTCACGCAGCTGTCCGTTGATGAAGTCCTTGAGGTTGCTGCGGTAATCGCGCTCGAAGGTGCGCAGGTCGTTGACGGACGCTTCCAGGCGGGACTTTTCCTTCTCCAAGGAGGAAAGGGTCTCTTCCTTGGTGCGTTTGCCGTCCGACACGAGCTTGTCGGCCTGGGTGCGGCCCTCGGAGATCAGGCGTTCGCGCTCGGAACGGCCCTGTGCCACGTACTCGTCGTGGAGTTTCTGGGCCATGGCGAGCACACCCGCCGCGGACTCGGCCGACTCGGTGCCGGGCTGGGTCGCCTCCGCGACGGCCGGCTCGGTCGGAGCTGCGGCCGGGACCGGGGCGGCCGTTTCACTGACCTCCGTGGTCTCGGACACGTCCACCGGCTTCTCCGGCACGACCGGCGCCGATGCCGCAGAATCGTCCCGCGGCTCGGCGGCCACCTGGCCACCGCCGGTCTCGACCTGCTTGCGCAGGTCTTCGTTCTCCTCGTTCAAACGGCGCAATTCCGCCACGATCTCGTCCAGGAAATCATCGACCTCGTCCTGGTCGTATCCCTCACGGAACTTGGTGGGCTGGAACCGCTTATTGATGACGTCTTCAGGTGTCAAAGTCATGTGAGTGTTTTACTCCTACTTCTGATCAAGCCGCGAATGCCAGGCCTCGGTCGAGATATTTTATGTCAACGATACAGCCACGGCGTCAGTGGCGCGCGGTGGGCGGGGGTGTCACGGACGCTTATGCCCGCAGCAACATTCCCCACAGGATCGACTGGATGATGCTGATCGCGAAGACCAGGATCAGGAAACCCAGGTCCAGGGCCACGCCCCCGAGCCGCAACGGCGGGACCACCCGTCGCAGGAGATTCATGGGGGGATCCGTCACGGAGTAAATGGCCGACGCCGCTACCAGCACGATTCCCTGTGGTCGCCAGCTCCGCGCGAACATCTGCACCCAGTCCAGCACCAGCCGGCCCAGCAGCGCCACATAGACGAGATGGACCAACAAGTACAGAACGGACAGGATCAGGCTCATGATGAGCCCTCGGCCTGACCGTAGGATTTGGTCTCTTCATCGATGTCACTGGTGTGGCCCTGATCGCGGACCTCCACGTAGGACGGCGTGAGCAAGAACACCTTGGCCGTGACGCGTTCGATGGAACCGTGGAGCGCGAACACCAGCCCGGCCGCGAAATCCACGAGACGCTTGGCCTCTGCCTCTCCCATGTCCGACACGTTCATGATCACGGGGGTACCGTCACGGAACGCTTCACCAATCGACTTGGCGTCATTGTAGGAGCGGGGATGCACGGTGGTAATGGTGCGCAATTCGCTGTCGTCCTCTCGGGAACTGGGGGCCCTTCGAATGGGTGTCACGGGAGCTCGGTATTCCGCGGAACGCCGCGCCGCGGCGCCGTTCGCTGTCTCACCGGCCGCGGCGGTGGAACCGCTTGCCGGCGCCTGTGTGACTTCCCGGGGACGTCCGGTCGCGTCGGAGGTGTAGTCGTCGTCGGTCTCGGCAAGGCCGAGGTAGATCATGGTACGACGCAGCGCTCCGGCCATAGTCTCTCCTCAATCACTGGACGGGTGCGTGCAACACTCACCCGCAAATTTATCTTTCTTTACGCTACCGCACGGTTGGGCGCGGCCCGAGGACATCCGATCCGATGCGCACGTGAGTGGCTCCGGCCGCCACGGCCGCCTCAAGGTCCCCGCTCATGCCCGCAGAGATGGCGCCGGCCCCGGGGTACTGTCCCTGTAAATGCTGTGAAATGCTCCAGAGCCGCTCGAACGCATCTCGCGGTTCGCCATCCTGTGGGGCCACGGCCATCACACCGGCCAGTTCGAGCCCGTCGGTCTGGTGGATCTGCCGAGCCAGTTCGGCCACCTGTGACGGGTGCGCTCCCCCGCGCTGCGTGCCCGCCTCGGCTGACGGGTCCAGGTTGACCTGGATACAGCATTTGAGATCGGCCGTGGCGCAGGGCCCGGCGGTGGCATCACCGTCGGCTACCGCAGCACGATGATTGGCCACGGCCTTGCCCAGGGCTCCGACCAGCGACTCACGGTCCACGGAATGCACCCAGGACGCGTAGCGCACTACTCGCTTCGCTTTGTTGGACTGCAACTGCCCGATGAAATGCCACACGGGTTCGCTCGTGCCGGGCTGCCGCCCGGCCAAGGACTCGGCGACCTCCCGCGCCTTGGGCAGCGCCTCCTGGTCCTTGTTCTCGCCGACGGCGCGCACCCCCAGGTCGCGCAGGCGCACCACGTCCTGGGCGGGGAAGAACTTGGTCACGACAATCAGTGACGGCAACTCACCGCCGTGTGCGCGATCCTCGGAACGCTGCTCGGATGCGGCAAGGATTCGTTGCCGTACGGAAGACAGCCGCTGTGCCAGTTCGGCGGTGCGGGCCACATTGTCCTGACCCGGCTGCTGATCGTCGGCGGAGGTCATGGTGTTTCCTTTCCCGCGGGCTCGAATGCCGAGGGCACCCACACGACTCCCGCGTGGCGCGAAGTGGTCTTATCGCGTCGATAAGAGTACAGCTCGGTGTTCTCCAGCGTGCACCAGTCCGAGCGGGTGGAGCCGGTATCGGCAACCCGCACGCGGAGCTCTTCGAGGAGGCGGCGTGCGGCGCCCGGCAGGTCGAGCCCCGGGCTGTGCCAGGAGGTCTCGGTATCGACACCGGGTAGCACGCGCCCGGACTCCGCCCGCATGTCCTCCGGCACTTCGTAGCACCCGCCGCAAATGGCCGGGCCGATCCAGGCGGTGAGTGTGGCAGCACCACGCTCGCGCAGTGCTCCCACGGTGTTCTGCAGCACGCCGTCGAGTAGTCCGCGCCTGCCGGCGTGGGCGACCGCGAGCAGCGCAATGTCGGCTCCGGGCCGCTCGGCCACGAAGACCACCGGAAGACAGTCCGCGGTCAATACCGCAAGCGGTGTCCCGTCCTCACTGATAGCGGCGTCCGCCACGGGAACTTCGCGCGCAGTGGCCCTCGACGCGCAGCCGTCGGATGCGACGGTTACCACGTCGGTTCCGTGGACCTGGTGCATGTATCGCAGAGAACCGTCTGCCAGACCCAGTTCGACCTCGAGGGCTCTCCTGTGCGCTGCCACGTCCGCGGGGTCCTCCCCGGTGTGCGCCGCCAGGTTTCCCTCTGTCGCGTCAGTGAACGCCACGGCCGCGCCGACAAGTCGATCGGTGAACCACACGAGACATCACCTCCTCCTTGCAAAACTGCGGGGTGGGTACCGCTTGGCGGCACCCACCCCGTGATTCAGTCGTTCGGATGTCTACCCGTCAGGTAGCACCCGCTCACCTCACTTCAGGAAATCCGGGAAGTCCAGGGAGTCCTTCCGCGACGAGCTGGACGAGGAATTGCCGGAATCACCCTCGGCGGGCAGATCCACGTCGAAACCGGCGTCATCCGGGATGTCATCTTCCTGGGACTGCCGAGCACCGAAGGACTGCGAGGTGTTGGTGCCGTAGGAGGAGCCGCCGCGCTGCGGGGAACGACCCACGCCCGAAGGCCGTGAGGCATCGCCGCCGAAGGCCGCACGAGTATTGGCCGCCTGGCGATCCGCGGGTGATGAGTTGTTGGCGTTGGTTTCCTGGGACACGGAGTCGAAACCAGCGGCAATGACGGTCACGCGTGCCTGGTCACCCAGGGCGTCGTCGATCACGGCACCGAAAATGATGTTGGCCTCGGGGTGAGCCACTTCCTGGACAAGGCGCGCGGCCTCGTTGATCTCGAACAAACCGAGATCGGAACCGCCCTGGATGGACAGCAACACACCGTGCGCGCCGTCGATGGACGCTTCCAGCAGCGGCGATGCGATGGCGAGCTCGGCGGCCTTGACCGCGCGGTCCTCGCCCTGCGCGGACCCGATTCCCATGAGGGCGGAGCCCGCCCCCTGCATAACCGACTTCACGTCCGCGAAGTCAAGGTTGATCAGGCCCGGGGTGGTGATCAGGTCGGTAATGCCGGAGACACCGGACAGCAGGACCTGATCGGCGGACTTGAAGGCGTCCAGCATGGACACGTTGCGATCCGAGATGGACAGCAGGCGATCGTTGGGGATCACAATGAGCGTGTCCACTTCGTCGCGCAGGGTTTCAATGCCGTTCTCGGCCTGGTTGGAACGGCGCCGACCCTCGAAAGTGAACGGACGGGTGACCACGCCGATGGTCAAAGCACCCAGCGACCGGGCGATCCGAGCCACCACGGGTGCGCCACCGGTACCGGTGCCACCGCCCTCACCAGCGGTCACGAAAACCATGTCGGCACCCTTGAGTACTTCCTGGATTTCCTCTTCGTGATCCTCGGCCGCCTGGCGTCCGACATCGGGGTTGGCGCCCGCGCCGAGGCCGCGGGTCAATTCGCGACCCACATCGAGCTTGACGTCGGCGTCCGACATCAACAACGCCTGGGCATCGGTGTTGATGGCGATGAACTCAACGCCGCGCAGACCTTCCTCGATCATGCGGTTGACAGCGTTGACACCGCCGCCGCCGATGCCGACCACCTTGATGACGGCCAAGTAGTTCTGGGGGGTTGAGGAGTCCATATGCACCTAACTCACGTGGGGCTTGCCGACTTCCGACGTGTAAATGCAATACAATCAAGGTTTACTTGAAACTTGAGCGATTCATACACACGGGGGAATATCGAATTTCATGTCGCCCTAAGAGTACCAATCACCCGGAGGATCTCCCTATCACGATCGCAAGTGTTTCCTGACAAGTCATCGTTTCCGCTAATCACAAGGGGATTCGGCACATTCAAGCTAAGCCTGAGACTGAGATATCCGGCCGGGCCGAGCTCACTTGACGGTCGGGTGCAAAGGCGCCGAGACGTCGTATTCACTACCGTCTGCCGTGTCCGCATCGTTCACGAGCGCCGCGAGCACCTGCGCCTTCAGCTCACTGTTCGAAGAATCCCCCCAGATGGCCTTCCGGCCGTCCGCGAAGGTCAGTTCGACCGCTGATTCCGACGGAGCGGCGGCCGTGTCGAGCTGGCTCAGAACGCTGGCGGGCAGCGAGGCGAGCACGTCGGAGATCGCGGAAAATTTGTCGGTGCTCAGCACGTCCCTGCCACCCTCGATCATGGGGACGTCTGGCCGGTCCTGCTGCCCGTAGGTCGACAACTGCTTACCCTGGGAATCGACGAGGATCAGCTCCTGTCCCTCCTGCACGGTGGCCACCCCCACGCGTTCGTGCAGCTCCACCGTGATGGTGTGGGGAGGTTTCAGGATCACATTCACCGACTTCACCTGGGGTACGTTACCCACGGCCTCGCGGACCTCGTCCTTGGAGATCCTGGTCAGCGGAACACCCTCGAACCGTTGCAGGGCGTCCTCGACGTTCTGGGGGTCGGTCAGGCGCGCGCCTTCCACGTCGATGGCGCGAGTGGCGAACAACGGTGAGAAAAAGACGAGACACACGAACAGCGCCACCGCCAGCAATGCACCGAGCAGGGCGAGCCACCGGTTGCGGCGGATTCGGCGATGGGAACTGCGCGGAAATGCCACCACGGTGTCCGGGTCATCATCGGTGGCCTCCACCTCGGTCGCCGCCGGTTGCGCCTTGGCCGACCTGCGGCGCTGGCGCCATGACGAGAATCGGCTCCCCGGAACCGGGGTCTCCTCCAACTGCCCGGTGTCCACGCGGGACACCTTGGACTCGTCGTTGACGCGCACCCGCACTGGTTCCTGGTCGGAAGACTCGCCCGGATCGTGGTGGGGCGAGCCGTCGAATGCAGCATCCTCGCCCGCTCGTGAATCCGAGTACTCCTCGGAATCCGGTTCCCGGCCCAGACGCGGTTGGTGGGGTGGAGTGGGCCTGGTCATCAGTTCAGCGCCAATCCGTTCACGATCTTGGGACCCAGTGCCGTTACGTCACCGGCCCCGATCGTCAGGATCAGGTCACCCGCCCCCGCCGATTGCAGGACAGCACCGATGGCCTCTTCTGCCTCCGGCGTGGACGCCACACGACCGGATGCGGCCAGTTCCGCAATACTGCGCCCGGTCACACCCGGAATGGGTGCCTCACGCGCCCCGAAGACATCCAGGACGTACGCGCGGTCAGCGAGTTCCAACGCCGCCGCGAACTCGGCAGCGAATTCACGAGTGCGCGAATACAGGTGTGGTTGAAAAATGGCGTGCACCTTGTGCTTCCCGGCCACTTCGCGGGCCGCCGTCAAGGCGGCCTGGACCTCGGTCGGGTGATGGGCGTAGTCGTCGAACACGCGGACCCCGCGGGCAGTACCTTTCAGGTCGAAGCGGCGGGCCGAGCCGTGGAAACGGCCGAGACCCTCGACGAGGGCTTCCGGCTGGGCACCCGCGGCCAAGCCCGCCGTGAAGGCTGCCGCGGCGTCGGCAATGTTGTGGGCTCCGGGCACCAGCAGGTCCAGATCGAGGGAACGGGTGTCCTCCCCGGCCAGCGCGAACGTCAGAGTGCAATGCGAGCCCACGCCCCGCGCCTGCACATTGGAGATGTGCACATCCGCGGCCGGGTCCGTCCCGTAGCTCAACACGGCCTCGCCGGTCCGACGGCGCCGCTCGGCCAGGTTACGCGAGCCCTCGTCGTCCAGGCACACCACCAGGGTGCCGCCCGGCCGGATGGTCTCTGCGAAACGGTCGAAGGAAGCGAAGAATTCTGCGGCTGAACCGTAGTGATCCAGGTGATCCGGTTCCACGTTGGTGACCACGGCGATCTCGGGGAGGTAGGCGAGGAACGAGCCGTCGGACTCGTCCGCCTCGGCCACGAACCACGCGCCGTTGGCGAATCCCGCGTTGGCGCCCAGGTCGGCGACGAACGCGCCGATGGCCCAGGACGGTTCGAGACCCGCCGCACGGAAGGCCACCGTGGCCATGGAACTCGTGGTGGTTTTCCCGTGCGTTCCAGCAACGGCCACGACACGTCTGCCGTACATCGCGGACGCCAGTGCCTGCGACCGATGGACCACGCGCAGACCCTGCTCACGTGCGGCCGCCAGCTCCGGGTTGGCGGGTTTGATGGCGGTGGAGACCACCACGGTCCCCGCACCGGCCACGTTCTGGGCGCTCTGACCCACGAATACCGTGGCTCCGAGTGCTTCCAGTTCACGCAGCCCCTGGGAGTCCTTCGCGTCCGAACCGCTCACGGGTACCCCGCGGGCCAGCAACAGCCGGGCCACGGCGGACATACCGGCTCCACCCATGCCAATGAAGTGGACACGCCCCAAGGCGTGTGGGTCGAGCTGGACCTGGGGGTTCACGGTGGTTTCCTCCGAACGGGAATGGTGAATGATCGGTGACTACCTTAACGCCGCGGTGCGTGTTCCAGTACCAGCTGCGCCATGGTTTGGGCCGCGTCGCGAATTCCGTGGGCAGCGGCCGCTCGGGCCATTGTGCTCAGCCGGGGGGCGTCGGTGACGAGGGCGGCCACCGTCTCACGGTAGTAGTGCGGGGTGAACTCGGAATCCTTCACGAGTTCCGCACCCCCGGCGGCCACCAAGGACCGCGCATTGAACGCTTGCTCCCCGTTGCCGATGGGCAACGGCACGAAGATCGCCGGTAGCCCCACGGCCGCGACTTCACACACGGTGGCGGCGCCGGCGCGGGCCACGAGCAGGTCCGCTGCGGCGTAGACCTTTTCCATTCCGTCCACGTACTGCGTTTGGACATACCCCGGTGCCCGCAGCAACTGTCCGTCATGGGTGCGGACCTCCTTGGACCGGCCGGTGACGTGCAACAACTGGTAGCCACCGTCTGCCACCTCACGCGCGATATTCGCGACCGTGCGGTTCATGGATTGAGCGCCCGAGGACCCCCCGGTCACCACCACGGTGGGCAGCTCCGGGTGGAGTCCGAGTTCTTCGCGTGCTCGGGACCGTAGAGTGGCGCGGTCGAGATCGACGATTTCCTGACGCATGGGCATGCCCACGGCCACCGCACCCTTGAGCGGAGTCGCGGGAAAGGCGGTGGCCACCACGGACGCGAACCGGGCACCCACGCGGTTGGCAAGGCCTGGCCGGGCGTTCGCCTCGTGAATGATCACGGGAATACGACGCCGCGCGGCCGCCAGGTACACGGGTGTGCAGACGTAGCCCCCCACGCCCACCACGACGTCCGCGCGTTGGGAGTCGAGTATGCGTCCGGCCTGCTGGACCGCGCGGTTCAGCCGCCCGGGTAGGCGCATCAGGTCTGCGGACGGACGGCGCGGCAGGGGGACGCGGTCGATCAGTTCCAGGGGAACCCCCGCGGCCGGCACCAGTCGGGTTTCCATTCCCGACGCCGTACCCACCGCGCACACCGATGCCGCCGGCGCTGCCTCTCGAATCGCCTGGGCGATGGCCAGCAGCGGGCTGACGTGCCCCGCTGTTCCGCCACCGGCGAGCACCACGTGCACGGCCCCGCGGTCATTGTTCAGCGGATCACTGGTCATGGTGTGCCTTTCCCTCCTGCGACGTCATCCGCCGCAACCAATCCGGTCCCCGGCGTCGCGGCTCGTGGTCGTCGGCGGCTTCGTGCGCCTCCTGACGGTCCAGGATCGCGGCGTTCATGCCCACCTCGACCGATCGGGGAACCCGGGCGAAGGACATCACCACGCCCACCGCCATCAGGCTGATCAGCAATGCCGAACCACCGTAGCTGATGAACGGTAACGGAATGCCGATGACGGGAAGCAGCCCCGTGACCATGCCGAGGTTCACGAACGCCTGGCCCACGAGCCACGTGGCCACACACGCGGTGGTGATCTTCACGAAGATGCTGCGGGTCCGCAGGATGATGCGCGCCATGGCGATGACGATGATCGCGAAGAACAACAAAATGATGGCGGTTCCGAGCAGCCCCAGTTCTTCACCGATGATCGAGAAAATGTAGTCGTTGTGCGCCTCGGGGACATAGTTGTACTTGAGTCTGGACTGTCCCAGGCCCACACCCCACCAGCCACCGGTGGCCAGCGCGTTGAGGCCCTGTTGGGCTTGCCAACACGCGTCGGTGGCGCCGCATTCGCCGAACAACCAGCCCGTGATGCGATCAATTCGGTGCGGGGCGGTAATGATTGCTCCCACACCCAGCACGGCACCGAGCACGGCCGCGCCGGCGAAGATTTTGAGAGGGGCCCCCGCGAAGAACAACGCAGCGGCGTAAATCAGGACGAACACGATCGCGGTGCCCATGTCCCCGCCGGCGGCCACCAGGCCGGTGGGTACCAGGAATCCGAGGGCGGAGGGCCACAGGGCCTTTTTCCAGTCCCGGATCTCGTCGCCCTGTTTGGCGAACTGCGCTGCAAGCCACACGCACAGGGCCAACTTGGCTGCCTCGGAGGGTTGCAGGGTCATGCCGCCCAGATTCAGCCAGTTGCGGTTACCGTTGACTTCCTGGCCGATGGGTGTGAACACCAAGAGCAGCAGGACCACGCCCAGTCCCCACAGGCCCCAGGAGAACTTGCGGTAGATCCAGGCCGGCACGAAGGACAGGCCGATCATGGCAATGAGACCCGCTACGCCGAACATGGCCTGGCGCTGGAACAGGAAATAGGCGGAGCTGTTCTCGGCAATCGCTTCAACGGCGGACGCGGAGAGCACCATCATCATGCCGATCGCGGTGAGCATGAGCACCGCCCCGGCCAGCGCCCAGTAGGAGTGGTACAGCGGACCGTCGACCAGCTGGTGCCACAGGTGACGCAGTTTGGTGGTCAGGGGACGGTCTCCCCCGTTGCCGGCCCGCTCCACACCCGGGTCGTCCTCCCGCATGCCGGGCCGCGCGTCGCGAGTCCCGCGCGCAGGAGTAGCCACTGGGCGCTCGACCACGGCGGCGTTACGCGGGGTGTCTGAACCCCGGCCAGGAAGTTTCGCCATCAGAGTCCCAATTCCTCGCGCACACTGTTCATGAAGGCGTCACCGCGGTCCGCGTAATCCCGGAACTGGTCCATGGATGCTGCGGCGGGAGCCATGAGCACGGTGTCATTCGGTGCCGCGAGCGCGCGCGCTTGCTGCACGGCCGCGCGCATGACGGAGTGGCCGTCCTGCGGGTCCACGGCGAAATCAACGGCACCGGGGCCCGATATCGCCACCGCCGTGACTGCGGGAGCATGACGTTTCAGGGCGCTCAGAAGGGACTGGTTGTCGGTTCCAATCAGAATCACCGAGCGCAACCGGGAGGCGTGGCGTTCGACGAGTTGGTCGTAACTGACGCCCTTGGACAGGCCACCCGCGATCCAGATCACCGAGTCGAAGGCGGAGAGGGAGGCCTGGGCGGCATGCGGGTTGGTGGCCTTGGAATCGTTGACCCAGCGAACGCCGTCGGACTCGGCAACCAGTTGGATGCGGTGGTTCCCGGGTTGGAACGCGAGCAGACCGTCCCGGACCGCTTCCGGGGCGACCCCGGCGGCGCGGGCCAGTGCGGCCGCGGCCAGGGCGTTGGCCACCACGTGTCGGGTGGGAAGCGCGCCGGTATCGGCCACGTTGCCCAGTTCGGCGGCGGTGTTGGTGCGATCCGCCACGAAGGCCCGGTCCACCAGCAGATCCTCCACGACTCCCACCATGGACAGCCCCGGGGAGCCGGTCGTGAAACCAATGGCGCGGCAGCCTTCTTGGACGTCCGCCGCTTCCACGAGTGCCTCGGAGCCCTCTTGTTCCGCGTTGTACACGCACGCTGTTTTGGTGTTCTCGTACACTCTGGACTTGTCGGCCACGTAGTTCTCGTACCCCTCGTGCCAGTCCACGTGATCCTGGGCCAGGTTGAGCACCACGGAGGCCAGGGGGGCCAGTGAATGGGCCCAGTGCAGTTGGAAACTGGACAGTTCCACGGCCAGCACGTCGTACTCGACCGGATCACGTAATGCGTCCAGGATGGGGGTGCCCACGTTCCCCACGGCAATGGCTTTGAGCCCCGCGGCCTGCAGCATGGAGGCGGTCATTCCCACGGTGGTGGTTTTGCCATTGGTTCCCGTGATGCACACCCACTCGGCGGTTTTACGGCCCGCGCGTTCACGCACGCGCCAGGCCAGTTCCACGTCCCCCCAAATCTGGACGCCTTCATCCCGTGCAGCCGCCAACAGGGGATGCGTGGGTGGGAAACCGGGCGAGGTGACCACCAGGTCCGGGCGATCACCGGCCACGTCAGGAACGTAGGTCATGGCCTCCTGGCCGAGGTTGACGTCCAGGGCACCCACGATGCGCAGGGTGTCCGCACGTTGCCTGTTACGCGAGGTGTCATTACCGTCCAGGACGACCACGCGGGCACCGAGCTCAATGAGGGTGTCCGCGGCGGCAAAACCGGACACACCGATCCCGGCCACGACCACGCGCAGTCCGCGCCAGTCCGCATCCCAGCTGGTCAGTTCGGCCAACCGGGGGTTGTCCACCATCGGGTTCTCATTGCCGGCGTGAATCATCGCAGTGCCTCAGCTCCGGGGAAAGCCCCTCCGTTGTGCATCAACCAGTCACCGTAGAACACGCCCAGCGCCGCGGCGACGAACAGCCCGGCAACGATCCAGAATCGCACCACGATGGTGACCTCTTGCCAGCCCTTGAGCTCAAAGTGGTGCTGTAGCGGGGCCATCTTGAAAATGCGCTTGCCGCCCGAGAGTTTGAAGTACCCCACCTGCATGATGACGGACAACGTGATGATCACGAAGAGACCGGCGATCACAATCAGGAGCAGCTCGGTGCGGGAGAGCACCGCGAATGCTGCCAGCGCACCGCCGAGCCCCAGTGAACCGGTATCGCCCATGAAGATCTTGGCCGGTGAGGTGTTCCACCACAAGAAGCCGATCAGGGCTCCCACCAGGGCCGCCGCCACGATGGCCAGGTCCATGGGGTCACGCACCTCGTAACAGGCCGCCTGGTTCACGTTCTCGCACAGGTGCCCCGTCTGCCACAGGGCGATCAGCATGTACCCGCTGAACACCAGGATGGACGCGCCCGTGGCCAGGCCGTCCAGGCCGTCCGTGAGATTCACGGCATTGGTGGTGCCGGTCGCGATCAGGTTGACCCAGATGATGAAGAGGATGGCACCGATGATCGGACCAGCGAAGGCCAGATCGACATTGGTGTCTCGGGTCCAGGAAATTGCGGTGGATGCGGGGGTGTTACCGGCCTCGTCCGGGAAGAACAACACCAGTACGGCGAAGGCCACGCCAATGGTGCCCTGCAGAATCATTTTGCCGACCGCCGTGAGTCCCAAGTTCTGCTTCCGGGCGATCTTCTTGTAATCGTCCAAGAAACCCACTGCGCCCATGCCGAGCATCAGCCCCAGGGCCAAGAGCCCGGACAGACTGATACCGCCGTTCTCGGGCCACGCCAGAACGCTGACCAGATGGGTCACCGCGTAGGCCGCCACCACGGACAACAGGATGGCCACACCGCCCATGGTGGGGGTGCCCCGCTTGGTCTGGTGGCTCGTGGGGCCGTCATCGCGAATGTACTGGCCGTATCCGCGGCGGGCCAGCATCTTGATCAGTGCGGGGGTACCGAAAATGGAAAAGACGAGGCCCAGCCCCGAAGCCATGAGCAACTGGATCATGCTGGCTCGTCTCCTTTGCCATCGTTGGTGCCGTTGGCAGTGGCCGCCCCGCCGGACGCTGCTGCCGCGACCCGGTCACCCAAGTGGTTCAGGCCCGCCGCATTGGAGGATTTGAACAACACGATGTCACCCGGCTGCAGTGCGTGCGCGAGGTAATCCTCGGCGTCCTGGGCGGTGGCCACCCATTGGGCTTCGTCCCCCCACGAACCTTCCAGGGTAGCGGCGGTGAAAATGGGACGGGCAATGTCGCCCACCGCCACAACGTGAGAGATGTTCATCCGCACCAGGAGCTGACCGAGCGCATCGTGAGCCGCGACCGACTCCTCCCCCAGCTCGTACATACCGCCCAACACGGCCACGGTTCGACGCGGTGCGTTCTCACCGTCACCGCGTCCCATCTGAGCCAATGTCTGCAGGGCCGCGCGCATGGACTGCGGGTTGGCGTTGTAGGCGTCGTTGATCACGGTGACACCGTCCGGGCGCTCGGTGCGCTCCATCCGCCAGCGCGACCGGGCGCCCCGGCCGGTGAGGCCGGCGACAATGGCCGGTGCCGGGATACCCGCCGCGAACGCCACCGAGGCCGCGGCCAGGATGTTGGCCACGTGATGAGCGCCGATGAGCTTGGATTCGATCGTGTGCGCGGAACCGTCCGGCAGGTGCAGGGTGAACCGCGGGCAACCATCGGCGCCCACCGTCACGTTCTCGGCCCACACCCGGTCATCCTCGTGTTCGGGCGCGTGGGGCGCGGAACCCAGGCCGAAAGACACGATGTGGGCCTGGGTCCGGGTGCGCATCTGACGCACGCGGGCGTCGTCGTCGTTGAGGACGGCCGTACCCGATGCGCTGAGACCCTCGACCATTTCGCCCTTGGTGCGGGCGATGTTCTCCACGCCGCCGAATTCGCCGGCGTGGGCGGTGCCCACGCAGAGTACAGCGCCCACATCCGGGCGGACCATGTTGCACAGGTATTCGATGTTGCCCAGATGATTGGCACCCATTTCGATCACGAAGTAGCGGGTGTCCTGCTGAGCGGTGAACACCGTGAGGGGCACGCCCACCTCACCGTTGTAGGAATTACGGGGCGCCACGGTGGGTCCCTGTGACGCGAAAATGCCGGCCAGCAGATCCTTGGTGGTGGTCTTACCCACGGAACCCGTGACCGCAACCACGGTGACCGGGTGCGCCGCTCGGAGGCGGTCGATCACGTGACCGGCCAGCGCTCCCATGGCCTCCACCGCGTCGGGGACGATAACACCGGGGTAGGCTTCCCCCGCCACGTCCACTATCTCGCGCTCCATCACATGGAGCACGGCGCCGGCGGCTGCGGCCTGCGGCACGAACGAGTGGCCGTCCGTGGTTTCGCCGGGCTTGGCCACGAACAGGGCGCCTGGTGTGACCTCACGGGAATCGGTGGTCACCGCGGAAATCACCACGGCCTCCGGGTCCTGGACGCCCACCAATCTGCCTCCGGTGGCCTGCGCCACCTGAGCTGCGGAGAGGGGAATCATGACTGCTCCTTACGACTCGAGTGCAACGCGTCCAACGCCGCCTTGAGTTCCACGCGGTCATCCAGGGGATGAGCCACGCCGTTGAGATCTTGGAAAGTTTCGTGTCCGCGGCCGGCCAGAATGATGGAATCCTCGGGCCGAGACATGCGCACCGCGGTGTGGATGGCCACCTCGCGCGGAGCAATCACGTGCACCTCGGCGGCTCTGGCGCCGTGCTCCTGGGCGGCGCGCGCACCCTGGGCAACCTGTTCGCGAATCGGGGCGGGATCCTCGTCATGGGGATCATCGTCCGTGACGATCACGATGTCCGCGCCCTCGGCGGCAATCCTGCCCATGATGGGCCGTTTGGTCTTGTCACGGCGCCCCGTGGCACCGAACACGATAATGGTACGGCCGCCTTCCTCGGTGGGTTCCACCGACTGCAGGGCCCGCGCCATGGCGTCCGGGTTGTGGGCGAAGTCCACGACCGACGTGGGCCGGGTTCCGATCAACTGCATTCTGCCGGGCACGTCCGTGGTCAGCGGGTCGTGCTCGTCCAGCGCCTTCTGCAGGGTGTCCAGCTCAACCCCTGAGTCCAGCACCATGAGTACGGCCAGTGCCGCATTGGCCACGTTGAAGTCGCCGGGCAGTGCCGTGGACACCGACAGTTTGCGGCCCTCGCGGTGTTGCAGGGTGAACGCGTGGCCGATACCCCGCCGGGTCAAGGAATGCAGTGTCCAGTCGGCGCCGGATCGGCCGGGGCCGGCGTGGGCGTCATCCCCGATGTTGCCGCGCAGGGCCACAGAGGTGACACGATCCGTTCCGAGGTTCTCGCGCGCACGACGGGCCAAAGCCTCACCCCACGTGTCGCCCTCGGTCAGCAGGACGACGGCGCGTTCGGTGCGTTCCGCGGTGAACAGTTGGGCCTTCACCTCGAAGTACGCCTCCATGGACCCGTGCAGGTCCAGATGATCCTGGGTGAGGTTCGTGAATCCCGCCACGTTGTACCTGACTCCGTCCACGCGGTGAAATTCCAACGCGTGGGAGGAGACCTCCATGGCCGCGGCGTCGATACCGCGCTCACGCATGAGGGACAGGAGCGAGTGCACGTGGGGCGCCTCGGGAGTGGTGAGTTTGGACGGAATGGGGGTGTCTCCGGCCAGGATCTCAATGGTCCCGATCAAGCCCGTGGTATGCCCCAGGGCCCGCAAGATGGAGTTGATGAAGTAGGTGGTGGTGGTCTTACCGTTCGTACCGGTCACGGCGAACAGTTTCTGCGCGCTGGCGTCCCCGGGGTGGGAGTTGTAGATCTCGGCCGCAACTCGACCGGTCCAAGCCCGGGGATCCGCACTGACCAGCACCGGCAGCTCCACGCCCGCCTTCGCCACAATCTCTGCACCCGCTGCATCGGTGAGGATCGCCGCGGCACCGGACGCGGCGGCGTCGGCGGCGAACGTCGCGCCGTGAACATGTGCCCCGGGAAGAGCCGAGTACAGGTCCCCGGGCTGCGTCTCACGAGAGTTGAGGACCACTCCCATCACCCGGGTCGCCTGTGCGCCATGGGAGGCCACGATCTGCGCGCCCGTGAGGCGGGCCAACTGCTCAACAGTATGCGCCACGGGACGGGACGGACGCGCGGACTGCGCATCGGGCCCCTGGTCGGCAGATTCAAGCATGGAAATCCTTTTCAATGAGCTGTTGCGAATGTTCCCCACTCGCCCGGGCCGGTACCTACCGATATATCACCTGATCGTGCGAGTTTATCCGGCCGTCTCTTCCCGAGCCGGTGCCGGCCACGTTTGTTCCAGCGCGTTGGACGGTGTCACGGAGCGATCCACACTCTCCGGGACCTCCTTGGTGATGGCCACGGGATCGCTGGTGGACGGGGGAACGTTGTAGTGGTGCAGCACCTGCTCCATGATCGTGGAGAACGTCTCGGTCACGCCAATGGTGTGCACATCGCCTTCGGGGCGCTGCAGCGTGATCCCCACGAGGTACTGCGGATCTTCCATGGGGGCGACGCCCACGAAGGACGTGGTGTACCCGTCGTAACCGCCCTGGTCACTAGGGGCCTCGGCGGTGCCGGTCTTACCACCCACCCGGTAGCCGGGTACTGCTGCTTCCGGGGCGCCGCCCTCGGTGACCACGGTCTCCATGACGTCCAGGGTTTTCTGGGCGGCGTCCTCGGAGACCACTCGTTTGCCTTCCGGCTGTTCGGAGGTGGTCACGGTGCCATCGGCCTGTTCCGTGGATTCCACCAGCCGAGGTTCGATCAGAACGCCGTCGTTGGCGACCGCTTGGAAGATGGACGCGGTGCGCAACGGGCTCTGGGACACACCTTGGCCGAACAACACCGTGAACTGCTGCCGGAAATCCCACTCGTCCGCCGGGGCCAGAATTCCCGAGGTCTCACCCGGCAGTTCGATACCCGTGGACTGACCGACACCGAAATCCGCCATGTAATCATGCCGGGTCTGCTTGTCCATTTTGGCTCCCATGATCACCGTGCCGGTGTTCATGGAATCGGCAATGATGCCGGCCACGGTGCGGTTCTGCGTTCCGTGGTCGAAGGCGTCCGTGATCTTCTCGGAATCGATCTGCAGGTTCGGGGGCACTGTGATTTCGGTCTCGGGATCGGCGATTCCCTGGTCCATCACGGCGGCGGTGGTCAGGATCTTCTGGGTCGATCCCGGTTCCACGGCATGCGTGACGGACCGGACGCCCAGATCTTCAGCATCCGCCTTTCCGGGCACGTTGGGATCCACCGTGGATGAATCCGCCATGGCGAGAACTTTGCCCGTCTTGATGTCCATCACCACGGCGCTGCCCCACTCGGCGTTGAGTTCCTTAGCCCGCTCGGACACGGCCTGCTGCGCGAAATATTGGACGTCGCTGTCCACGGACAGTTGCACGTCCGCACCGTCCTGGGCGGCTTGCAGTTCCTGGGGCGCCACGGGAATCCGAACGCCGTCCCCGGAGATCTCGTACCGGCGTTCACCGTCCACTCCGCGCAACTGTTCGTCCTGCGTCTGCTCGATACCGCCCAGGGCCTCGTTGTCCCCGCCCAGGAAGCCCACGATGGAACCACCCACCGCGCCATTGGGGTAGCTGCGTTGGAAGGTCGGCTGACCATAGACGTACGGCAGATTGAGATCCTGAATTTTTCCGTATTGCTCGGGAGTCACGCCGCGGGCCACGTAGTTGAAGGTCTTGTCCCCGTCCAGAGCGTTCTTGACCTCGGTGTCCGGCAGACTCAGTGCGTCGGCGATGTCGTACACGGCCTGGGTGGGGGTCACCTGCTCGGTGGACTGATCGTCTTTGACGCGGGTGAACTCGGCCACCGCGGTCTGATCCACCGTGATGTCGTAACGCTGCAGCGTTCTGGCCAGGACCTTACCGTTCGTGTCGCGGATGTCACCGCGCACCGCGGGAATGACTTCCGTCTGGGTCCGGCTCTGCGCGGCGGCTTCCGCACGACCTGTGGGGTCCAGCCCCTGCACCCAGAACAGTTTTCCCGCGACCACCAGAAGAAGCGCCAGCAACAGGGCAATACCCACCTGTGCGCGCGTCCATCGGGGTCTCCGGGACGCGGTTCTGGTTGCGGGTGATGACACAGGGAATCCTCAATTCTTAGGGTCAGAGAAGTGGGCTACCTCCGAAGGGTCCGGCCGTGTTCCGGCACCGTTGCCGGAACCGCACGAAGTTTACTGTCCGGGTTCACGCTGTGCAGGTGCCGGGATGGAGCCCCCGTTGAGGTTCTCCTTTTGCTCGGCCTCCTGTTGAGCCTTGCGATCGGCGGCCTTTTTGTCCGCCTCTGCTTTGGCGCGCTTTTCCGCGCGTTCCTCGGCGGCCACGCGCGCGCTCTCCGCGGCTTCGGATCCCTTCATCTCCGCCGGGGGCACCAGAATGTCCTGGGCCTCACCCTTTTCGGCCACCCCCGACGCCGCGGCAACGGCCCCCCTGCTCAGCTCAACCGTTCCGACGTCCTTGGCCTGAACCATTCCCAGATCGTTGGCGCGCGCGGCCAGGTTCTGGGGGGCGGCGTTGGCCTCGATGTCCTGGGTCAGGGCTTCGTTCTCCTGGGAAAGTGCCCTTTCCTGGATGGTGAGTTCCGTGAGGCGATACTGCCCCGAGGAGATCTGGATATTGAGGAACAAGATGCCCATGAGCGCCGCGGCCAGCGCCAGGGCGCACATCACCACGGTCGACACGCGGCTGCGGCGAACTTCACGCTGCGGCACCACCGACAACGGGGTGCGCGGTTGCGGCGAGTGTTCTTCTCCCCCGGGGGTCGATGGGGGCGCCGGTCGTGTCATAGCCGCGCTGCTCATCGTGTTCTCCCTGACTTCATGGTGGTGCGTACTTTCTCGACGGCCCGCAACCGAGCAGAGGCAGCTCGGGGGTTGGTTGCGGTTTCCTCTTCGGTGGGCCTCTCGGCCCCTCGAGTCAGGACCTTGAGCGTGGGCTGGTGCTCCGGCAGCTCGACGGGGAATCCCTTGGGTGCCGAGGACCGCGCGCCACGCGCGAATTCCTGCTTCACAATTTTGTCCTCAAGCGAGTGGTAACTCATGGCGACGACACGCCCGCCGACCCTCAGAGTTTCCAACGCGGCAGGAATGGCACGAGACAGAACATCAAGTTCTTCATTGACTTCAATGCGCAGTGCTTGAAACGTCTGCTTTGCCGGGTGGCCCTTCTTGTGCTGAACGCTCATGGGGACAGCGCTCTTCACCACTTCCACGAGCTCGCCCGTGGTCGTGAGCGGTTTCACCGCGCGCGCCGCCACAATGGCTCGCGCGATCCGCGGGGCAAAGCGCTCCTCACCCCAATTGCGCAAGATATCGCGCAACTGGTCTTCCTCGTACTCGTTGACCACGGTTTCCGCCGTGAAGTCCGCCTGCGAGTTCATCCGCATGTCCAGCGGCGCGTCGAATGAATACGCGAAACCCCGTTCGCGCTCGTCCAATTGCAGAGACGACACACCCAGGTCGAACAGCACCCCGTCCACCGTCTCGACTCCGGCGACCGCAGCGGCGTCAGCAACGTTGTCATAGGTGGTGTGGATGCTCAGGAAGCGATCCCCGAACCGCGCCAGGCGTTCTCCCGCCAATTCCAGTGCTTGCGGATCTCGGTCGATACCCACCACGGTGAGGTGGGGGAAACGTTCGAGCATGGCCTCCGTGTGGCCGCCCATTCCCAGGGTGGCATCCAGGGCGATGGGTGAAGCAGTGTCGAAACCGGGAGCTAGGAGGTCCAGACAGCGATCGAGCAGCACCGGTACGTGGCGCTGCTCAGCTGGTGTGTCCTGCATCCGGGCTCCTGATCTGTTTCGGGTTCAGCCCTGGTCGCTGTCACCCGCGTGATTGACGATGTGTGGTCCTTCGCGGTCCGGCTACCAGATCCCCCTCCGCCACTCGTCACTCGAATCCGGCCTGACTCGGGGGAAGTCGAGTCAGGACGGTGACGTGGGCGGCTGGAGATCTCGTATCCGGTGCGCGCTGCGGTGCAATCAGAACAATCCGGGGATCACCTCTTCTTCGGTGTCCGAGAACGCTGCCTCCTTCTCCTCCAGGTACTGCTGCCATGCCTGCGCATCCCAGATCTCTGCACGACTCCCCGCACCGATCACGGCGAGTTCCTTTCCGAGCCCGGCGTAGGTGCGCAGTGACGCGGGAATGGTCACGCGGCCTTGTTTGTCCGGTACCTCATCCGAAGCGCCGGACAGAAAAACGCGAATGTAGTCCCGTGCCTGCTTGGACGACAACGGCGCCGCTCGCATTTGTTCGTGCACCCGGGTGAACTCCCGCTCACTGAACACATACAGGCAGCGTTCCTGCCCGCGGGTCAGTACGAGTCCGTCCGCCAGTTCAGCCCGAAACTTGGCCGGGAGGATCAACCGGGCCTTCTCATCGAGGCGCGGCGAATATGTTCCGAGAAACATCTCCACCGCCTCGATTCAGGGGTCCAGCCGCACCCTTGCTCCTCTATCGCGCTCCACTTTACTCCACTTGCCTCCACCGTCAACGCACCCGCGCCCCTCCCGGCGTGCCAAGGGTGGCGGAGTGTCACCGGGCAGATTTCGGGCAAAGAAAAACTCCTCAGTCATGGACTGAGGAGTCGAAAGAGGAGTTGGTGGGAGGAAAGTGGAGGGTTAGTTTTCCCCGCCCTGGTTACGCTGGTCCCACTTCTGCTCGAGGTTGCGCAGGAAGCCGGACGAGGACTTGGTGCTGCCACCGCGCTTGGGTCCGGCGGATGTGGAACTTCCCAGGCTTCCCCCGGCCGGGATGAAGGCCACGTACACACCCACGCCCATGATGATGAATCCCAGGACACCCAGAATGATCAAGTTCGCGACCACGCCCGCCAGGACGACACCCAGACCGACCACAGCAATCACCACGCCCAGCACCACGTTGCGCTTGGACCCCCGCCCGCGCGTGGGCTCGGGCTGCATGGTGGACGCAAAACGCGGATCATCTTGGTGCAGTTGCTTCTCAAGCTGCGCCAGAAGCTGCTGTTCGTGCTCGGAAAGGGGCACGTTTCCTCCTGAGTGTTGAAGTGAAGATGACCGCTAAACCCGGATAATCATCACGTGTCATCAAGGATATCCTTTGCGGCCTGGTTTGGCACGGCAGGATCCAGGAGTTTCGCCGGGCGAAGCACTCCCGGACCGAACCTGTGATGAACCCGGTCCATGGCTTGCTCGGCTGCCCCCCATTCCTCCTCGCGACCGTCCAGACTGAGCTGCAGTGCGTCAGCGGATGCCGCCAATTTTTCAGCGCGAACTCCCAGCAACCTGATGGATTGTTTGCGTGGCCCCAGGTGGTCCAGCAGGGCGGCGGATTCCGTGTACAAATCGTGGGCCGACGTGATGGGGTGGCTCAGGGTCCGCGAGCGCGAGACGGTGGAGAAGTCGGCGTACCGCAGTTTCAAACCCACGCGTTGCGCGCGCAGCCCGTGCCTACGTAACCGAGCCGCGGTGTCATGGGACAGTCCCAGGAGTACCCGTTTGAGCTGGGCGGTGTCGGATATGTCACGGTCGAAAGTGCGTTCCGCCCCCAGGCTCTTTTCCTCGCGCACGGGCGTCACCGCGCGCGGGTCGTAGCCATTGGCCAGTTGATGCAGATGGTGGCCCGCGGCGTCTCCCACGAGTGACCGGAGGCGGGTGACGGGGGTGGCTGCGATGTCCCCCACCGTGGTCAGCCCGGCGCCTTGCAGAACGGCGGCCGTTCGCTTGCCCACTCCCCACAGTGCGGTGACGGGCAGCTGGGCCAGGAACGCCAGGGTGCGGTGCGGTTCCACGATCAGCAGGCCGTTCGGCTTGCAATGGGCGGACGCAATTTTGGCGACCGTCTTGTTCTCCGCCACGCCCACTGAGGCGGTGAGTCCCGTGCGGTGCTCGATCTCCGCGCGAATCCGCCTGGCGATCACGGCAGGCGGTCCGAGTCGACGGATTGCCCCGGAAACGTCCAAGAAGGCCTCGTCCACGCTGAGCTGCTCAACGCGGTCGGTGATGTCACGGAACATGGCCATGACGAGCCCCGAGTAATGCGTGTAATCCTCCCGGTGGGGCTCCAGCACCACGGCGTGCGGACATGCCGCACGGGCCTGGACAAGAGGCATGGCGGAATTCACACCGAATGTCCGTGCCTCGTACGAGGCGGACAGCACCACCGACCGCGGGCCCAGACCCGCCACGATCACAGGCTTACCCCGGTGCTGGGGTGTCCGCAGGAGTTCCACACCCACGTAGAACATGTCCATGTCCACGTGCAGGATGGCGCAGCGGCGGTACCTGTCCAGTTGCTCCGGGGACGGGCCCCGCGGGGGCCGCGTGGAACGTTGTGACTCGCCCATTGACTCTGCCCTCCCCGTGATCATGGCGGCGATGAACCGCGTTCTCGCCTGCCGAGATGCCCCCAGCCTATGCATCGGCTCAGACACGCAGAAACCCCGGGGGCGCCCCGCTAGGCTGGGATGGTGCTCCGCGCTTATGGCCGGGGCAGCCATCCCTAGATCACAGGACAAGAGGTGCCCGCTGTATGACCGAGACGCCAGAACCCGCAGCCGCAGCAGGTGCCGAGGACGCCCGGTTCATGCGGGCCCTCACCGATCAGCTGGCGGAGTTCTTCTCGGTGGAGCGCCAGCGGGTTGTGCAGATATCCCCGGACGCCCCGCAACTGGTGGAATCCATTGCGCGTCTCACCTCCGGTGGCAAACGACTGCGCGCTCGACTGTGTTACTGGGGCTGGCGCGCGGCCGGCGGCGGGATCTTGACGCCGGCCATTGTGCAGGCGGCCGCCGCGTTGGAGTTGTTCCAATCCGCAGCGCTCATCCACGACGACATCCTGGATCGCTCCGACACCCGCCGGGGACAGCCCAGTGTGCACCGGGAGTTCGAACGGGTGCACACCCAACAGGGCTGGCGTGATGACGCCGCGCACTTCGGTGTCGGTGCCGCGGTGTTGACCGGGGACATGAGTTTGGCCTTCTCCGAGCAAGTGTTCGCTCAGGCCTGCGCGCAGCTACCACGCGACGACGAGCGTTCGGCCCGAGCCATCTTCGACACCATGCGCACCGAGGTCATGGTGGGGCAGTATCTGGACGTCCACGCCGAGGTCGCTCCCGCGCCGGACGATCCGGACGAGCAACTGGCTCGTGCCCTGGCCGTGCTGCGCTACAAGTCGGCCAAGTACTCTGTCGAACACCCCGTGCGCATCGGCGCCGCACTGGCCGGAGCGGACGAGCGGTTCGTGGCCCACTGCTCGTCCTTCGCGCTGCCCGTGGGAGAGGCATTCCAGTTACGAGACGACGTCCTGGGAGTTTTCGGTGATCCGGATACCACTGGCAAACCCGCCGGTGACGACATCAGGGAGGGCAAACGCACCGCGCTGGTCGCCCTGTGCGCCAGAGGAGCCTCCCGGGAAGCGATCGAGTGGTTGGATTCCGCCCTGGGCCGCGCCGATCTCAGCGAGGCAGAAGTGAGCCGAGCCCGCGCCCTCATGACCGACAGCGGGGCGCTGGGACACACCGAAGCCCTGATCAGTGACCTCGTGGCTACGGCCGAGCAACAGCTCGCAACGCTACCCACGAATGACGTGGCCCGCGCCGGGCTGCGCGCACTCGCGGACGCCGCGGTGCGGCGCAGCCGATAGGGCTACCAGCCCAGAGCCTGCGCCCGACGTCGAACCTCGGTCTTGCGGCCCTCACGCAACGCGTCCACCGGACGGCCCGGAAGGGACTCGTCTTCGGTGAAGAGCCAGCGAATGGCCTCCGCATCCGTGTAGCGGGCGTCGCGCAGCACCGAAATGGTGCCCTTGAGCGCATTGAGCGGCTCACCTCCCACCATGAACTCCGCGGGAACCACGCGGACGCCGTCGGAGGGGCGGCGGACCTCCAAGAACTCTCCCTGGTCCATCATGCGGTGCACCTTGGTGATCTGGATGTCCAGGGCCTGGGCGATATCGGGCAGATACGTCCACTCCCCCACCAAGGAATCAAGTTCGGCAAAGGTTTCGGCACTGATCTCGGATGAATGATTCACGGACAATACTTTGCCACGGTTGGTGGTCAGGTTCATGTCTTCAACTCGTCCGGCCAGGTCAGGTACGCTGGTGACGCTGTCACGGCTCCCGCGAGTCGGTGGCCTTCCCCCCTCACCCTCGTACTTAGGCAGGAAGCACGAACATGCCGGTTGAGCCACCCGAACATCGCCCGTCCGCCCGGTCCACGTGGGCGCGCAAGGCCACCAAGGGCTCCGCGGTCACCGCGCTGGCCGCTCTGTCCGCCGTCGGCTCCCTGGGTGTGGCCCACGCGCAATCGCCGGCGCCACCTGCGAACGAGGCCGCCTCCCAGCATGCTCATGCGCCGGGCGAGATCACCGTGGCCCCGGGCGACTCCGTGTGGTCCCTAGCCACCAAGCATGGCGTGACGGTCACCGACCTCATGAAGGCCAACAAGATCCCGGCTCACGCCATGGTGCGCCCGGGGGATCGCCTCACGGTCCCCGGTCGGCCTCAAGAACACACCCAGGACGAGCCCGCCGGGACAGCCACGCCCCAGCCCCCGAGCGCGCACCACACGGTTGCCCCCGGGGACACCGTGTGGGACCTTGCGGACCACCACGGGGTCAGCGTGGCCGAGTTGCAGCGCGCGAACGACCTCGATGCCTCCTCGTTGTTGCGCCCGGGGCGCACGCTCACCATCCCCGGCTCCCAGGCCGCGTCCAGGGCCGCCGACGCCGCTCATTCGCCCGCCGCGGCGTCGGCGCCCGAACCCGCGCCCAAGACCAAGGCGCCGGAGGCTCCGAAGGCGGCACCCGAACCCGCCGTGGACAACACGTTCGCCGGCAGGACCTATCCCCGGCACGTGGTGGATTCGGCGAACAAACACCACGCCGAGTTGCAGAAACGGGACCTGCCGTCCCAGGAGGCCATGCAATCCCTGGTCCGCGAGACCGCTGAGTCAATGGGCGTGGAACCCACGTTGGCGCTGGCTCATGCCGCTCAGGAATCCGGTTTCCAGCAGGGTGTGGTCTCCCCCGCGGATGCCGTGGGAACCATGCAGGTCATCCCGTCCGCGGGAGAGTGGGCGTCCCAGCTGGTGGGTCGCGATCTGGACCTGTTGGACGCCCGCGACAACGTCACCGCCGGTGTGGCCATCATCAAGGAACTCCAGGACAAGACGCCGTCCAAGGAGATGGGTATCGCCGCGTATTACCAGGGTCTGCACGGTGTGAAGACCTATGGTTTGTTCTCGGACACCAAGGACTACGTACGAGCGGTTTCCGCGCAGGAAAAGCGATTTGACTGACCATTCCCACCAGGACCGCCTGAGCGGCACACTGCTGGACCGGCGCTACCGGATCCAACGCCGATTGGCCACGGGAGGAACGGCCTCCGTCTACGTGGGGGTGGATGAGCGCCTCGATCGTTCCGTGGCGCTGAAAATCTTTCACGGCCACTACGCGGACGACCCCAAATTCGTGGAACGCGCCCAGCGTGAGGCCAAGGGCGCCGCACGGTTACACCATCCCAACGTGGTGGCCGTACTGGATCAGGGCCACACGGAGGACGGCGTGGTGTACCTGGTCCTCGAATACGTGGACGGGCCCACCCTGCGCCAGGTGATTGCCCGCGAATCCCCCATGACCGCGCGCCGCACCCTGGAACTGCTGGTCCCCGTGCTGCGCGGCCTGGCCCAGGCGCATCGCTACGGCATGGTCCACCGAGACATGAAACCGGAGAACGTGCTGTTGACCGCCGGCGGGGACGTCAAGGTCGCGGACTTCGGTCTGATGCGCGCGGTGGACGAGCACACCGCCACGAGCACCATCCTGGGCACGGTCGCGTATGCGGCACCGGAACTCGTGGGCCATGAACCCGTGGATCAACGGTGCGACGTGTACGCCGTGGGAATCATGACCTACGAAATGCTCACCGGCTCCCGGCCCTACACCGGCACCGCCCTCCAGGTCGCCAACTCCCACGTCAGTCGCGACGTTCCCGCCCCGAGCCGCACCTCCAACGGGATCCCCGGCAGCCTGGACGAGTTCGTGCGGCGCTGCGCCGCACGCGATCCGCAGGCGCGCCCCGCCGACGCCACCGCCCTGCTGGATCTTGCCCTCGCGATTCAACGGTCGTTGCCGTCCGTGATCGATCCGGTCTCCCTGGATCAGCCGACCGACCTGATGCCCCCGTCCGACGAGACTCGGGCACTGCCGCCGTCAGCTCCGGCATATCGGCCCGTTCCGGCCGCCGGCATTCTGCCCCGGGACGACCTGGATGCGACTCGAACCGTGGCCATCACGGCGGCAGGCTCTACCGCGCACCGCACGCCGGATCAACCCCGCATCACGCTCAACCCGCAACCCGAACCGCTGCACCTGGCCATCGGCGCCGTGGTGTTCGTCCTGTCTCTGGCCCTGGCCGGGTTCTTGGGCTGGTGGCTGGCCTCCGGACCGGGAACCACTGCCGCCACCGTGCCCGATGTATCGGGCAGCTCCGTGGCCACTGCGGAACGAACCCTGGACGGGGCCGGAATCAGCAACGTGGGCGTCCACACGACGACCAACGCGCAGGTCCCTGCCGGCTCGGTGATTGCCACGGACCCCGGGGCATCCTCCCAGGTGCGCGGTCTCGAGCAAGTGGTGCTGTTGGTTTCGGAAGGCCCGGCCCAGGTGGACGTGCCGTTGGTCGAGGGCATGTCCCTGGACGAGGCCCGCGACGCCATCACCCGGGCAGGTTTTTCCGTGGGCGCAGTACAGCCCCGGTTCTCGGAGGAACCCGCGGGCACCGTGGTGGAGCAACAACCGGCCTCGGGGTCCAGTGCCGAGGAGGGCTCGGTCGTGGACCTGACCGTGGCCTTGGCCGGCCCCACGGAGCCGGCTCCCAACGTGGTAGGTCAGAACGTCGATTCGGCGCGGGAGTCGTTGGAGCAACGGGGATTCACCGTCGAGGTGAACCGCCCCGTGGGCTCCACTCTGGACCGCGTGGTGCACCAGCGCGAAGACGGAGATACCGTGATCCTCACGGTGATCTGAGTCCGTGGCAATCACCACCGCGCCGCGGCACCGACAGATGACATCCTTTAGAGGAATCACCGGCGGTGCCGCAGCGGTGGTTGAGCGGTCTCAGCGCTGTGCGGAGAGGTATTCCGCCACGAGGAACGCGATCTCCAGCGACTGCATGTGGTTCAGTCGCGGGTCGCACAGGGTTTCGTAACGCTCCGCGAAGGAGGATTCGTTGACCGGGTCCGAACCGCCCAGGCACTCGGCGACGTCGTCGCCGGTCATTTCCACGTGGATGCCACCCGGGAACGTACCCAGCGACTGGTGCACCTCGAAGAAGCCGCGGACCTCGTCCACCACGTCCTCGAAGTTGCGGGTCTTGTACCCGGACGGAAGGGACACGGTGTTGCCGTGCATGGGGTCGGTCACCCACACCGGCTTGGCGCCGGAACCCTCAACCGCCTGGATGATGGCCGGGAGTTTCTCGCGGATGTTCTTCGCGCCCATGCGGATGATGAACGTGAGACGACCCGGTTCGCGCTTCGGGTCCAGCGCATCGATCAAACGCAACGCGTCCTCGCCCGTGGTGGACGGGCCGAGCTTCACACCAATGGGGTTGCGCAGGCGCGAGAGCAGGTCCACGTGGGCGCCGTCGAGCTCGCGGGTGCGCTCCCCGATCCACAGGAAGTGCCCGGACGTGCCGTACGGAAGGTCGGTACGGGAATCGATGCGGGTCAACGCGCGCTCGTAGTCGAGCAACAGTGCCTCGTGACCGGCGAAGAACTCCGTGGTCTTGAGCGCGTCGAAATCGGCACCGCAGGCCGCCATGAACTTGACCGCGTGATCGATTTCGCGGGCCATGGATTCGTAGCGCGCGTAGGCGGGGTTGGCCGCGAAGCCCATGTTCCAGGCGTGCACGCGGCGCAGGTCCGCGAAACCGCCGGTGGTGAACGCACGAATGAGGTTCAGCGTGGATGCGGAGGTGTGGTAGCCGCGCAGCATGCGGTTGGGGTCGTGGACGCGGGAGGACTCGTCGAAATCGAAGCCGTTGACCATCTCACCGCGGAAGGACGGCAGGGTCTGATCACCGCGGGTCTCCAGGTTGGACGACCGGGGTTTGGAGAACTGGCCCGCCATGCGACCCATCTTCACCACGGGCAGCGAGGCGCCGTAGGTGAGGACCACGGCCATCTGCAGCAGGGTCCGGACGCGGCCGGAGATCTTGTCCGCGGTGGCACCGGCAAATGTCTCGGCGCAGTCGCCACCCTGCAGGAAAAACGCCTTGCCCGCGGCCACGGCCGCCAAGCGCTCCCGCAGCAGATCCACCTCACCGGCGAAGACCAGCGGCGGGACGGCGTTGAGCTCCTCAATGGTGGAGGCGAAATCCGGATGCTCGGACCACTGCGGGTGCTGACCAATGGTCCGATGACGCCACTCGTCCAGGCCGGGATAGTTGGCGGCACTGGGCGAGGGGGTAATCCTGGAGCGTGATTGTTCGGACTGGGTTACAGAGGTCATTGTCCCATTCTAGGCGTTCCGGTCCGAGGAGTGGTCATCATGTCCATCATGTGAACGACCGGGCAGTTTGGAGCCCAACTGCTCCGCCTGCTGGGACACGGTGGCGGACATCGAACGGCCCTTTTCACGGGCGGATTCGGCGGCATCCTTGACCTGTGTCTTGAACTGTTCGCGCTTGTGCTCCGCCAGTTCTTTCTTGTAATTGGCGGCGTACACGGCCGCGGTCTCCTGGCCGGACAATTCCTGGATCGCCGCCATGATCTGGTCCGTGACCTCACGCAAGAGGGCGTGGTCCCCGTGCCGGCCCTTGAACCGGGAGAAGTCCAGCGGCTGACCGAAGATCGTGGTGACCTTGGCCTTGCGGGGGTCCGGGAACTTGGAGCCCAGCGGCTGGATCTTGTCCGTACCCACCATCGCGATCGGCACCACGGGCGCGCCAGTTTCCAACGCCAGCCGGGCCACACCGATCTTGCCGCGATACAGGCGGCCGTCCGGCGAGCGCGTGCCCTCCGGATAGATCCCCAGCAGCTTGCCGTCCTGCAGAGCCTGGCCGCCGGCGCTCAGAGCCTTGGCGCTGGCCTTGCCCCCGTTGCGGTCCATGGGGATCTGGTTGATGGCGCGGAAGAAGGCCCCCACCACCTTGCCCTTGACCCCGGGGCCGGTGAAGTACTCGGACTTGGCCAGGAAATAGACCTGGCGGGGCACCGCCACCGGCATGAACACGGAATCCGAGATGGACAGGTGGTTACTCGCCAGGATGGCCGCGCCCTGGGAGGGGACGTTCTCCAATCCGATCGCCTTGGGGCGGTAAACCGTGTTCACCACGGGGCCCACCACATAGCGTTTGAGGAACATGTACACCATGACTCGGATCCTTCCGGAAAGCTGTTGTTGAACCACTTGACCGCGGCATCGAACGGGTCTGGTACGCGCGGATCAGCAGTGCGCGTACCGACATCCCCGCTGGATTCTCTCATGCCTCGTACCCGGGCTGGCACAATGGCGCCATGAGCTTTGATCCCGCAACACACGGCCATCAGTTCTTCCCCGGTTCCGCATCCGTGGGGGTACTGGTACTGCACGGGTTCACGTCCACGACCGCTTCGGTCATCGAGTGGGCGCGCGCCATTCACCACGCCGACGACGCCGCCGGCCGCCACCCGTCCGTGTCCGTTCCGCTCCTGCCGGGTCACGGCACCTCGTGGGAGGAATTGGCCAAGGAGAACTGGCACGCGTGGCGTGACGCCGTGGACGAGGAGTACTGGCGGCTGCGTTCCCGACACGACCACGTGGTGGTGTGCGGTTTGTCCATGGGAGGCGCGTTGGCAATTCACCTGGCGGCGCGGTACCGCGTGGCGGGACTGCTCCTGGTCAACCCCGCTCTGGCATTGACCAGCCGTGCCGCCGCGTACAGCCACATTGCCCGCCACGTGGTGGCCTCGGTCCCCGGAATCGGTAGCGACATCAACCGCCCCTCCGAGGGTGAGGTCACCTATGACCGCACTCCGCTGGCTGCCGTGGCACAGCTCAACCTCCTGATCCGGCAGGCGATCAAGACGCTTCCCGCGGTCAGCGCTCCGGCCCTCGTCTTCCGCTCGGCGGAGGACCACGTGGTAGCGGATGCGTCCGTGGACCTCATTCGTGAACGCAGCGCGGGACCCGTGGCTGTGATCACCCTGCCCAACAGTTTTCACGTGGCCACCATGGACTACGACCAGGACCTTGTGGAAACGGCCTCCCGTCAGGCGGTCCAGAACCTCATGCGCGGCCTTGGTCTGACGACCTCCGCCGGCGAGGCGGCGGCGTCGGCATGAGCACTCGAGACCCCGAGGACCCGCGGCCCGACGACGATTTCCGCCGCATCATTGACGGTAACGACTGGGACAACGTGCCCCGCGATGACGAGGAGGCCGAGCCCTGGGCCGACGAGATTCCGTGGCAACCCCGGGAACAACCCGCCGCGGACGTGCCCCTCGAACTCTTCGAGTCCGAGGAGGACGAGACGTACAACCCCGATCCGGGAGAGATCACCCGCGGTGTGAGTGCCCACATGATTCGGGCCGTGACGGTGATCCTGGCGGTCATCGTCATCATGGTGGGTCTGGCGGCGCTACCCGGTTCACTACCCGGGGTGGTGTGGGCCGCCGGTGTTGCCGGGTTGATCGGGGGCCTGTACCTGGTCTTTCGCGCTCTTCCCGAGGATCCCCGGGACGACGACGGCGCCGTGGTCTGACAGTGATTTTCCACCGCGGAAGTGGACACGTCCATACATGCCGCGGCATGAGCCTGATCACACAGTAGGCTGGCTGGAAATCTCTGCAAAGAAGGTGACCCATGAGACGCGTGAGCGTACCCCCCGCGGTTGACCCGCTTCCGCACAACAGCGTGGCCGAAATCCTGGCCCGCCAAGCACGCGAGAACCCGGACATCGTCCTGTACACGATCCTGGCCGGCGGCAAGGAACGCGATGTCACGGCTCGACGGTTCCGCGACGAGGTCATTGCCGTGGCTCGTGGCCTGGCCGCTCGGGGCATCCAACCCGGCGACCGCGTGGGCATCCTGAGTCGCACGCGCTACGAGTGGTCGCTGGTGGACTTCGCCCTGTGGTGGGTCGGCGCCGTCCCCGTGCCCGTGTATGACACATCTTCCCCGGACCAGATCGCCTGGATCCTCTCCGATTCCAAGGCGCGGGCAATTTTCGTGGAAACGGACGAGCTGGCCGAGCGCGTTGAGGTTGCCGCCGCCATCACCCCGTTCGATGCCGTGTCCCGCATCTGTGTGTTCGACACGGCCGATCAGAAGTCCTCGCTGGAGACCTTCATAGCCCAAGGTGCCGACCGGACGGACTTCGACAACCCGCACGGGGGAATCTCCCTGGACGACACCGCCACCCTGATCTACACCTCGGGGACAACCGGCCCGCCCAAGGGCTGCGAACTGACCCACCGAAACTTTGTCGGGTGCTCGGCCAACACCATTGCCGTGGCCTCGGAAGTGATTTATCCGGGTGCCCGCACGCTGTTGTTCCTGCCGCTGGCCCACGTGTTTGCGCGCTTCGTGGAAGTCATTGCGCTGGACGCCGGCGTCACCCTGGCCCACACCCCGGACGTCTCCGGGCTCATGGAAGACCTGGGGCGGTTCAACCCCACGTTCATCCTGGCCGTACCTCGCGTCTTCGAGAAGATCTTCGTGGGCGCGCGCCTGAAGGCCTCGGCGGCCTCCCCCGTGAAGAAGTTCATTTTCGCCCGGGCAGTCGCCGTGGCCGTCGAGTGGTCCAAGGCCTCGCAAGCGGGCAAGGTCTCCCCGCTGCTCGAGGCCCAGCATCGCCTGTACGACAAGCTCGTGTACTCCACGCTGCGCAACGCCATGGGCGGCGCGGTTCGCTATGCCGTCTCCGGCGGCGCCGCCCTGGGCTCGCGCTTGGGTCATTTCTTCAACGGCATTGGCGTCTACGTGGTGGAGGGCTACGGCCTCACCGAAACCACCGCTCCCATCTCGGCGAATTTCCCCAGCATCAACCGCCTGGGCACCGTGGGCCACCCGATCCCGGGCCACGAGATCGCCATTGCCCAGGACGGGGAGATCCTGGTGCGCGGCAACAACGTGTTCCGCGCCTACCACGGCATGCCCGACAAGACCGCGGAAAGCTTTCACGACGGGTGGTTCGCGACCGGAGACCTGGGAGTCCTCGATGACGAGGGACTGCTGACCGTGACCGGGCGCAAGAAGGAAATCATTGTGACCGCCGCGGGTAAGAACGTGGTACCCAACATGCTGGAAGACCCGATCAGGGCCTCGGCCACCGTGGGACAGATCATTGCGCTCGGTGACAACCGGCCCTTCATTTCCGCGCTCATCACCCTGGATCCGGACACGTTGCCCAGGGTCCTCCCGACCCTGGGTCTGGACTCGTCACTGACACCGGCGCAGGCCGCCAAGGAGCCGGCGGTCATCGAGCACGTCCAGAAGATCGTGGACCACGCCAACGCCAAGGTCTCCCGCGCGGAAGGCATCCGAAAGTTCGAGATCCTGGATCACGACTTCACGATCGAGGATGGTTACCTGACGCCTTCCATGAAGCTCAAGCGCGCCAAGGTCATGGCGGATTACGCACAGCAGATTGAGGCTCTCTACACCACGTAGGCAACGGCGCACCCAACCGGACGTAGTGTCCGGTTCCTCGTGTGAACCTCAGTCCTGCTCGGGGAGATCCAGTCCGAGCAGCGCGTTCTCGATCACTTCGGCCAGCGCTGGGTGGATCCAGTACTGACCGCGCGCGATCTCGTGGGCGGTCTGCCCGAAGGACATGGCCTGGATGAGCGGCTGGATCAGGTTGGACGAATCCTTACCGATCAAGTGCGCGCCCAGCAGCAATCCGGTGCTCCTGTCCGCAATCACTTTGCAGATCCCCACCGAGTCCTCCATGGCCCAGCCATAGGCGACATCACCGAATCTCTGCTCCTTCACGGTGATCTCCGTATCGTTCCGCTCGGCCCAGATGCGCGCCTGCTGTTCCGTCAGACCCACGGTCGCGATCTGTGGGTCCGTGAACACCGCCGAGGGAACAAAGCGGTGGTCGGTGGCGCGCAGCGATTCCGGGTGCAACACGTTGTGCGCGACCGTGCGGGCTTCCGCATTGGCCACGTGCTTGAGCTGGTACGGCGAGCACACGTCCCCCAGGGCCCAGAGTCCCTCGACGGGCTGGCCATCGCTGAGCACCCGCTGGTATTCGTCCACGGCCAGCAACCCGGAATCGAACACATCCCCGTGTGCCGCCGCAGGATTGAGGGTGTCCGAGTTGGGCACGCGCCCGGTGGCCACCAGGACCACGTCCGCCGTCCCTTCCCAGGTTTCCAGGGATTCGTCCGACGCCGCGGCGGTCACCGTGAGTTTGCCGTCCGCTGTTTGCTCGATACCGGTGATGGAGCGGTTCAATTGCAGGTCCCATTGCAGGGCAGCTTCGCGTTTGAAGCGCTCGGCAATTGTGTCATCGTGCTGCCGCAGCAGCCGCTCGGAACGGTTGAGCTGGGTGACCTTGGACCCCAGGCCGTTGAACACGTGGCAGAACTCGGCGGCTATGTACCCACCGCCCACCACGATGATGGATTCGGGCAACTCGTCCAGACGCATCACGGTGTCCGAGGTGTGGACCCCCGGTAGGTCCATGCCGGGTACCTCGGGCAGCCGAACGCGTGAGCCGTTGGCCAGCACGATGTGGGGCGCGGTGATCCGCTCCCCCGATTCGGTCTCCAGAACCTTGGGTGCCACGAAGTGCACGTATTCCTGGATCACGCTCACGTTCTCCAGGGATTGGCGGTAGGTCAGGCCGCCATTGGCAATGGCATCGATCCTGGAGAAGATCCGATCTCGCATGGCCCGCCAGTCCACCGAGTCCACGGACGCCTCGACCCCGAGACGGGCCGCTTCCTCGGCTTCACGGGCCACCGTGGCCGGGTACACGTACATCTTGGTGGGAATGCACCCCACGTTGAGGCACGTTCCACCGAAAGTACCCGGTTCCACGATGGCCACGTTCAGGTCTTGATACTCCTCCGTCAGGATGGAGTTGCCGGAGCCGGAGCCCACAATGATGAGATCGAATTCGCGCATGGATCCCATCCTAGGGAGCCTGGCAAATCGGCGGTCATTCGGTCTCGATCACCAGAACCAAGTCACCGCCGCTCACCTGCGCTACGTCCCGTAGGGCGACCCGCGAGACCTTTCCGCCTGTGGGCGTGGTGATGGAGGCTTCCATCTTCATGGCCTCGATCGTGGCCACCGCCTGACCGGGCTCCACGGTGTCACCTTCGGCCACCGTGACCGTCACGGCACCGGCAAACGGCGCCGCCACGTGACCCGGGTTGGCGGAATCAGCCTTCTCCAGCTCCACGGAATCCGTTTTGACAGAGTTGTCACGGATTTCCAGCAGACGCAACTGGCCGTTCAGGGTGACCATCACGGTGCGCATGCCCTTGTCATCAGGTTCGGAAATGGCCTGCAGTGTCACCAGCAGGCGCACGCCCTTGCCCAGTGAGATCACGTGCTCGAAGTCCTGGCGCAGACCGTAGAGGAAATCACGGGTGTGCAGAACGGACAGGTCTCCGTACTTCACCTGCGACGCCTCGAACTCCCTGGTGGGCCCCGCGAACAGCAAGCGATTCAGCGTGGCACGGCGCTTCTCGCCGGGCTGATTGAGACCTTCCTGATCCTCTTCGCTGAGTTCTTTGTCCCCGAGGGTCACATTGCGACCTTCGAGAGCCTTGGAACGGAACGGTTCGGGCCAGCCCGCCGGCGGGGTACCCAGTTCACCGGCCAGGAAGTTGATCACGGAGTCCGGGATGTCGAACTTGTTGGGGTTCGCCTCGAACTCCGCCGGGTCCACGTCCATGCCGACCAGCTGCAACGCGAGGTCACCCACGACCTTGGAGGACGGGGTCACCTTGACCAGGTGGCCGAGCATCTTGTCCGCGGCGAAATACATGTCCTCGACGGCCTCGAACTTCTCACCCAGACCCAGCGCAATGGCTTGTTGGCGCAGATTCGAGAGCTGACCGCCCGGGATCTCGTGCCGGTACACGCGACCCGTGGGGCTGTTCAGCCCCGATTCGAAGGGCTTGTAGATCCCGCGCACCACTTCCCAGTAGGGTTCCAGATCACTCACGGCATCCAGACCCAGATTGGTGTCGCGCTCGGTGTTCTCAAGCGCCGCCACCAGCGCGGACGCGGAGACCTGCGACGTGGTTCCCGCCATCGATGCGGACGCCACGTCCACGGCGTCCACGCCGGCTTCCGAGGCGGCCATGAGGGTGGCCAATTGGCCCCCGGCGGTGTCGTGGGTGTGCAGGTGCAGCGGCAGGTCGAAACGGTCGCGCAGCGCCGTCACCAACTTGCGGGCGGCCTCCGGGCGCAGCAGCCCGGCCATGTCCTTGATGGCCAGGACGTGGGCCCCGGCGTCCACACACTGCTGGGCAAGATCGAGGTAGTACTCGAGGGTGTAGACCTCTTCCCGGGGATCCAGCAGGTTACCGGTGTAGCACAGGGCCACCTCGGCCACGGCGGTCCCGGTCGCGCGAACGGCCTCGATCGCCGGGCGCATCTGGTCCACATCGTTGAGGGCATCGAAGATGCGGAAGATGTCCACGCCGGTTTCTGCGGCCTCGGCGACGAACGCGTTGGTCACCTCGGCGGGGTACGGCGTGTAACCCACGGTGTTGCGCCCGCGCAGCAACATTTGAATGGGAATGTTCGGCAACGCCTCGCGCAGGCGGCGCAAGCGGTCCCAGGGGTCCTCGCCCAGAAAGCGCAGAGCGACGTCGTAGGTCGCGCCACCCCAGGCCTCGATCGACAGCAGGCCCGGCAGGGTATGTGCGTAGGCCGGCGCCGCCGCGAGCAGATCGCGGGTGCGCACCCGGGTGGCCAGCAGCGACTGGTGGGCGTCGCGGAAGGTCGTGGACGTGACCGCCACAGGCTTGTACGCGCGCAGTTCCTGAGCGAACCCTTCCGGGCCCTTCTCCTGGAGCACCTGGCGCCAACCGGCCGGCGGCTCGTGGGTCGAAGGACCGTCGAAGGGGCTGCGGTAGGGTTCGTCGGACTTGTCGCCCGGGTAATGGGGCAACTTGGTGCGGGGGTCAATACCGTCCACGCGCTCACCGTTGGGCTTGTTGACCGTGACCTCGGCCAGGTAGGTCAGGGCGCGGGTCCCGCGGTCCGCGGAGGTCTTGCCGCGCAGCAACTCGGGGTGATTCTCGATGAAGTCGGTGGCCACGTCTCCGGCAATGAAGTCCGGGTCGTCCAGGACGGCCTGCAGGAACTGAATGTTGGTGGCTATGCCGCGGATTCGGAACTCCGCCAGGGCGCGGCGCGCACGGTGAACCGCGGTCGTGTAATCGCCTCCGCGGCACGTGAGTTTGACCAGCATCGAGTCGAAGTGCGGGGAGATCTCGGCGCCGGCATAGAGCGTGCCACCGTCAAGACGGACGCCCGCGCCGCCGGCGGAACGGTAGGCCGAGACCTTGCCGACATCCGGGCGGAAGTCGTTGGCGGGGTCCTCGGTGGTGATGCGGCACTGCAGTGCGGCGCCGCGCACGCGCAGTGTGTCCTGACTGATCCCGAGATCTTCGAGGGTTTCACCGGCGGCAATGCGCAGCTGGGCCTGGACCAGATCGACATCCGTGATTTCCTCGGTCACGGTGTGCTCCACCTGGATGCGAGGGTTCATCTCGATGAACACGTGCTCACCGGCGCGCTCGCCGGCGGTGTCCACCAGGAACTCCACCGTACCGGCGTTGACGTAGCCGAGTTCCTTGGCGAACTTCACGGCGTCACGGTGCAGGGCCTGACGGATGTCATCATCCAGATTGGGTGCCGGGGCGATCTCGATGACCTTCTGGTGGCGGCGCTGCAGTGAGCAGTCACGCTCGAACAGGTGCACCACATTGCCCTCGTTGTCCGCAAGGATCTGCACCTCGATGTGCCGTGGGCGCAGTACTGCCTGCTCGATGAACACGGTGGGGTCACCGAACGCGGTGTCCGCTTCTCGCATGGCGGCATCGAGTGCACCGGGCAGATCCTTGGAGGCCTCCACGCGGCGCATGCCGCGCCCGCCACCGCCGGCCACGGCCTTCACGAACAGCGGGTAACCGATCTTCTCGGCCTCTTCGATCAGTTGGTCCCTGTCCGAGGAAGGTTCGGTGGATCGCAAGGTCGGAATCCCCGCGCGCTTCGCTGCGCGCAGGGCCGCTACCTTGTTGCCCGCGAGTTCCAGGATCTCCGCCTTGGGCCCGACGAACTTGATGCCCGCGGCATCGGCGGCGCGGGCGAGCTCGGGGTTCTCGGACAGGAACCCGTAACCGGGGTAAATGGCATCGGCGCCGGATTCTTTGGCCACACGAACGACCTCGTCCACATCCAGGTACGCACGTACCGGGTGGCCCTCTTGGCCAATGGGGTACGCTTCGTCAGATTTCTGACGGTGGATGGAATTGCGGTCTTCGTGCGGGAACACGGCCACGGTTTTCGCGCCGAGTTCGTAGGCGGCACGGAATGCTCGGATAGCAATTTCGCCGCGGTTGGCCACCAGGATTTTGGAGAACATGTACTGCCGTTCCGCGCCCCCGGACCAGTGGGCCTCGACGGGCGCTGCGTTAGATAGCGAACTAGCTGTCTCAGCATACGTGAGACCCACATCATACCTGTGGACTGACCACACTGTGTAACGAAACGGGTCCCTTCGTGACGAAAGGGCTATAAGTCCAGCCGTTAGCATGGACATTGGTGTGTCCCGGTGGCCGGGGCACTGAACCGGGAGAGGACACAGTGCAGATCGTCAGCATCAGCAGTCTCAAGGGCGGCGTGGGCAAATCATCGGTAACTCTCGGCCTGGCCTCGGCCGCTTTGGATGCGGGCATTCCCACTCTCGTGGTTGATCTCGACCCCCACGCGGATGCGTCCACCGCCCTGGGTGCCCACGCTCAGCCCTCCCGCGACATCGGTTCCATTCTGCGCAAACCGAAGAAAGGTGCCGTGTCCAACATCGCAGTTGCCGCGTCGTGGACCGCGCATCCCATCACCCCTGATTCGTCCCCACGGCCCGTCCTGGACGTGGCACCGGGTTCCGCAGCGTCCTCGCCGTTGGACCGTTCAGGTTTCAAGGCCAAAGATCTCAAACGTCTGGAAACGGTACTGCACGGGGTGGATACGTACGAGCTGGTACTCATTGACTGCCCGCCCAGCCTCACCGTGCTGACCCGCATGGCGTGGGCGGCCTCCCACAAGGTGCTCTCCGTGGCGGAGCCCTCGCTTTTCTCCGTGGCCGGCACCAAACGTACGATGACCGCGCTGGCCCAGTTCGAGAGTTCCAAACTCTGGGCCGTGCCCGCCGCGGGTGTGGTCGTGAACCGGGCTCGCGAGGACTTCTCCGAACACTCGCACCGCATTTCTGAACTCCATGAGCTGTTCGGTGAGCTCGTAGTGCAACCGATCCTCCCGGATGCTCCCGTTATGCAGCAAGTTCAGGGTGCCGCGTGGCCCGTCCACAGGTGGCCCGGGGAACAAGCCGCGGTCCTGGCGGAGCGCTTCAGCTCCATCCTCACCGGGCTTTTGAAGTAACTACCGGCTCATGGTGAATCCGGGGCCAGTTCCGCTCGGGTCCCCGTCGGGTGATGAGAAGGCGTCAGCCGGCGTTCTTCTTGCGACGGCGCGCCCTGCGTGCGGAGAGCTCGTCCTCGGGGAATTCCTCATCGGCGTCAGTGGCGGCCACCGCTGTGTGTTCGGCGGGCATGGACGCCAGGGCACCCTCGATCTCGCGCCAGACCCGGCCCACGGCAATGCCGAAGACACCCTGTCCCCCCTGAACCAGGTCGATGACCTCGTGGGGCGATGTGCATTCGTAGACGCTGGCGCCGTCGGACATCAAGGTGAGCTGCGTGAGGTCCTCGATCCCGCGCAGCCGCAAAGCACCCACGGCGGAACGAATCTGCTGCAGCGACACACCCGTGTCCAGAAGTCGCTTGACGACCTTGAGAACCAGGATGTCCCGAAAGGAGTAGAGGCGCTGCGAGCCCGAACCCTTGGCCCCGCGCACCGTGGGCTCGACCAAACTGGTACGCGCCCAGTAGTCGAGTTGGCGATAAGTAATGCCAGCAGCCTTACAGGCCGTGGGTCCGCGGAACCCGACGGTCTCGTCGAAACTGACCAGATCCTCGTCGAACAGCATGCCCTGGGTCCCGCCCGCGAGCGAGGATTGGAGCGGATCTGCTACATCCAGCGGAAGGTCTCCGTGGCTCACATATCCTCCTCGGGATCGGCTGGGGTGGTCCATGACTGAGTTACCGGAAGGCAGTTCTCGGTAATGATTAGACGGTAGACCTCGGGGTGCGGCGGGTCAAAGACATTTGTACGGGGTCGCAACGTGTCGCGACGTCAGCTCACCCGCAGAACTGCCTGTCAGGTCTGGAAATCGTCCGGGTCCACGTGATCCAGAAAGTCACGGAACTCACGCACCTGGACGTCAGCTTCGGCCTGGTCCGGGGCGGGTTGCTCGCGCAATTCACCATCCGCGCTCAGCACGAGACCGGAATCCTCCAGCACGGACTGGGCACACACGATGTTGGACTTGGTTCGTACGGCCACCGCGAGCGCATCCGAGGCCCTGGCATCCACCACGATTCCGTGGTCGAACTCAATGGCGGCGTGGAACACCGTGTCCTCCACCGTGTGAATGACCACGCGAGAAATGCTGTGCCCCAGGGCATCGACCACGGAGATCAGCAGATCATGTGTGAGGGGGCGGGGCGGTTTGATGCCCTGCATGGCGAAGACGATCGAGGTCGCCTCGTTCGTTCCCACCCAAATGGGCAGGTGTCGGGCGCCGTTGAGTTCACGGAGCACCACCACCGGCTGCCCGGTGGGTACGTCCATGCGGACTCCGGCCACTTCCATGGGTACGTCCGGGGAGGCCACCTATCGCTCCTGTTCGAATGGGCGGAGAGTGTCTTTAAGTTGGGAGTTCACCAGCGCCGTGGTCATGGTCAGACACAGGGACGCGATTTCCCGGGCCCGCTGGGGGGCCTTCTCGCGGGAGGTCGGGTCGCGTCGGCTGATGAGCGGGGCAATGGTTCCCTCCACCAATCCGATCATGCGCTCCGACGCACCGCGCAAAGCCCGTAGGTGACGCGGCTCGATCCCGTACGCGCTCAGTCGTTTGGCCGTGGCCGCAACCGTGAGCGCGTAATCGTCGAAGTAGCCCGAGCGTTCCACGAGCCACCCGTTGTTCATCAGATCGCGCAGCAGTGCGGTCTCGGCGCCGGTGCGGGCGGCCACCTCACGCAAGGTATAACGCCGCCCCGACTGACGCACGGCATGGGCCGCCGCCTGGCGGGGATCCTGCGATTCTTGGCCGGGCATCGACGACGTCGCTTGCTCGGTCTCGCGCGGCTCCTGCGGTTCGGCATCCGCTCCCGGGTCCTCCCCTCGATCCAGACGGTCGCGAATGACCTTCAACGGGAGGTACCGCTCCTGTTGAAGGCGTAACACCGTGGCCAGTCTGTCGATGTCTTCTTCCGAGTACTTGCGGTACCCCGAGGCTGTGCGATGCGGGCGCACCAGCCCCTGGTCCTCCAAGAAGCGGATCTTGGAGGCGGACAGGCCGGGGAACTCGGGCTGCAATTGTCGTAGCAGCACCCCGATCCCCACCAGCGAGGTCTGCGAGTGTCCGGATTCAGGCATGAGTAGAGTCAGGAGTCCTTTTGTACGGAGTGGTAGAAGGTGAACCGGAACTTGCCGATTTGGACTTCGTCACCATTTTCCAACTGTTTGGAGTCCACTCGGTCACCGTTGACGTAGGTGCCGTTGAGCGAGGACTGGTCCACCAGCTCGTAGGAGTTCGACCGACGGAGGAAGCCCGCGTGCCTCCGGGACACCGTGACGTCATCCAGGAAAACGGAGCACGCGGGGTGTCGGCCGGCAATGACTTCATCACGGTCCAGCAGGAAACGTGAACCCGTGAGTCCGCCATTGGTTTCAAGAAGCAGCGCGGAACCCGGGGGTAATGCGGCGACCGCATTTTGCTCACTCTCGGACATTTTGTGCCGAGCGGCGGTGGAGAGAACATCCGCAACGATCTGGATGGATGTGGTTTCCGGCCCCGAATCGGGTACGGAGCTGTCCTGCTTTGCCATACGTATCTTTCTCCTGAGTGTGGAGTCTGCGGGTCAGTCCAGCTGCTGTTGATACTGGTCAGCGTCCAAAAGGTCCTTGGTCGCCTCTTCAGAATCAGCACGGATCGTGAAGAGCCAGCCGTCCTCGTAGGGGGAGGCGTTCACAGCGCCGGGGTTGTCTTCGAGCTCGGGGTTGACCTCAGTGATTTCACCGGACATCGGAACGAAGAGATCGCTCACGGACTTGGTGGATTCGATTTCGCCCACAACAGACCCGGCGGACACTTGGTCCCCAACCTGCGGCAGGTCCACGAAGACCACTTCGCCCAGTTCGTCTTGGGCGTGATCCGTGATCCCCACCCGGTAGGTGTTGTCGTTCTTGAGGTCTTTGACCCATTCGTGCTCTGAGGTGTACGCGAGTTCCGCGGGAATGTTACTCATGTCGCTCAGTTTAGGGCACGGAGGGTGTAACTTGTCCGCGTGCCTCGCACTCACTTGCGACAACGGCCGGAGATGACGCCCGCCCGGACCGCTCGCCTCATTGTTTCTGCTTTCGTCATCGCACTGGTGGTGGGGACCGGGTTGCTCATGGTGCCCGCGTCTTCGACCGGGCCCGGGGGAACCGACCTCCTCACCGCATTGTTCACCGCAACGTCCGCTTTGTGCGTCACGGGTCTGATCACGGTGGACACCGCAACTTATTGGACCCCGTTCGGTCAAACCGTGATCCTGTGTCTCATTCAGGTGGGTGGCCTGGGCGTGATGACGCTGACCACCATGCTGGGTATCGTTCTGGCCCGAAGGTTCGGGCTCTCCATCAAATTGCTGGCCCGCGCCGAAACCAAGTCGTTCGGTGCTGCCCGCGTGAGCCACGTGGTGTTGCGCATAGTCGCGACAACGGCGGTCATCGAGGTCACTGCGGCACTTCTGCTGTTCGCGCGGTTCTCATTCCACTACCACTACTCCCCCGGCCAAGCCCTGGCCCATGCGGTGTTCCACTCTGTTTCCGCGTTCAACAATGCGGGGTTCGCCCTCTACACGCTCAACGTCATGGACTTCCACCAGGACCCATTCATTTTGCTCCCCCTGGCCGGCTGCGTGATTCTGGGTGGCCTGGGATTCCCGGTTCTGTACGAGTTGCGCCATCATCTTCGGTTGCCGCGCGAATGGTCCATGAATACGCGGTTGGTCTTGTTGGCAACTCCCGTGTTGCTGATTGGGGGCACCGTCTTCATTGCGGTTCTTGAGTGGTCCAATCCGGGTACCCTGGGGCCCCAACCGGTGGGGTCCAAGATTCTCAATGCCTTTTTCCAATCAGCGATTGCTCGCACCGCCGGTTTCAACAGCGTGGATATCGCGCAGCTGCACCCGGTTTCATGGCTGGGCATGGATGTCCTGATGCTCATCGGCGGCGGACCCGCCGGTACCGCGGGTGGATTAAAAGTCACTACATTCGGGGTGCTCTTCTTCGTCGCGTGGACAGAAATCCGGGGCGGGGCCGCCGTGCCCGTACTGGGTAAGCAGCTGTCCCGTTCCGTCCAACGCGAGGCGATCACCCTCGTGGTGGTGGCCGTGGGCGCCGTGATGGCCGGCACCATGTTGCTCATGCTCTCCGACACCAACCTGGGGTTGGACCGTGCCCTGTTCGAGGTGATCTCGGCCTTCGCCACGGTCGGGCTGTCCACGGGTATCACCGCTTCCCTGTCACCCTTCGCGCAGGTGGTGCTCATCGGTCTCATGTTCCTCGGTCGCCTGGGACCGGTCACCGTAGCCACGGCCATTGCCGTGGGCCGCAAACCCCGGGCCTACGAACTGCCCAAAGAACGACCGCTCATTGGTTGAGCAACCTCTATTGAAAGATTGAGTCATGTTTGACAAATTTCGCCCGGGCCACCCTACTCAACGCACCGACAACGCCGTGGTGGTGATCGGGCTCGGCCGCTTCGGTGGCTCACTGGCCATGGAACTGATGTCCCGGGGCACCGATGTCATGGGCATCGACGTGTCCGAGTCCATCGTGCAGTCCTTCAACGGCAAACTCACGTCGGTCATCCGCGCCGACGCCACGGATGAGGAAGTCCTGCGGCAGTTGGGTGTGGACGAATTCGAGCGCTCGGTGGTGGGAATCGGATCGGACATCCAAGCCAGCATCCTGGTGAGTTCTCGGCTGTTGAAGTTTCAATGCCCCGAGGTGTGGGCAAAAGCAATCACCGCCCCGCACGCGGAGATTCTCGAGCAGCTGGGCGTCCACCACGTGATCAACCCCGAACGGGACATGGGTGTGCGGACCGCGCACCTCATTCAGGGAGACGTCCTGGACTTCGTGCCCATTGATCAAGGGTTCGCAATGATCCGTTGCAATGCGCCCGCGTCCGTTCAGCAGCGTCCCATGGACCTGCTGGACGTACGACGCCGCTTCGGGGTCGCCGTGGTCGCGGTCTGCCGCCCGGGCGGCACGTGGGAGCCCACTGAGCCGGGCACGATGCTGTACGAGGACGATCAGATCCTGGTCACGGGCCCCACGGAGCAGGCCGAACGCTTCTCGGCCATGGGCTGAGTCCTCGTCACCTCAGGTACGAAATCTTGTGAGCCGCCGCAGCTGCGCTGCGGAGGCCGGCGGCGTCGTCAGCGGAAGGCAGACCGAGGCCAGTCTGGTCTGAAGATCCGCCCGATCCAGGTCCAGGCCGATGGCTACGAGCGACGACGCGAGGGGCTCGTCCTGACCTCGGGCCATCGCTTCCACAGTGACGTACCCCGCAACCGAATGAACCGCGAAGCGTTGCGGGCCCGAGCTGGTGGCGACATCAACGATCGCTTTGACCCGATACACGGACTCCGGCGGGTCCAGCGCGAACTCGGAAAGTGCCACGGGGTCAACCGTGCCATCATGTTCCACCGTCACCGACTGGTGGTGCACGTGGTGGTGGGAATGGCCGTCTTTCGAGTGGGACTCCCCCAGCGTTTCCCCGGGGTTCCACAGCGCCAGCTGCCCGAATTCGAGTTCTTCGGATTCGCCGGCGTCCACGAACAACGCGGGGTCGAATACACCGTGCGGAGCCTCGATGATCATGGCGTGGGGGTTGGCTCGGTGAATTCTCCTCTCGAGGGCTTGCCTGGACCCGGGGTCCGTCGCCAGGTCTGTCTTGGTCAACAGGACAACGGCGGCCGCCCGCACGTGCTGCTCCAGATCCCACCCGGCAGCCTCAGCCTCGGGGACATGAACGGCGTCGACAACCTCGATCAGGCCCCCGAACCGAACCCTTGGCACGCGCGAGTCCATCACGAGGCGCAAGAGCGCCGGCGGCTCAGCCACACCGGAGCCCTCAATGACGATGGCGTCCAGGCTCAGGTCGGGGCGGGTAAGTTTCTTGAACGCCTGGTCCAATTGATCGGGATCGGAAATGCAGCACAGACAGCCGCCGGCCACCGATACGGGCTCGTCCACCTGGCCCGCGACCAGGGCGGCGTCAACGTTCACGTCACCGAAGTCGTTGATGATCACCCCGATCCGCGCCCCACTCGCGGCGAGGAATCTGTTGAGGACCGTGGTTTTCCCCGCGCCCAGGTAGCCGGTGAGGATGAGAACGGGAATGCGCGCGGTGCCGGGCAACGGGGCGGTACCTCCTGATGAGACGGTGGGGGTCGCCAGTGTAGCCCGCGAGCGCATTACACAGGATCTGCGGTGGAGCCGCCGGATCAGTAGCGGTACGTGATGCTGAAGGCCCAGCCATTGCCGTTGCGGTGACAGCTTTCCGAGACACGGCTCCACGATGACGTCATGGAGCGTTGCCACGAAATGCAGTCGGCGTAGCTGCCGCCGGTCCAGTACGTAGCCGTTCGAGCTGCACTGGCGGGGGCGAGAGAGGCCGCGAGCAGACCAATGGCCAGGGCGGTTGCGGTCACACCGCGGGTGAGCATCATGCGGGGGGACATCTGTTGCTCCTTCGCTGAGAAAACCGCCCGGATGGCGGCCAAGTACCCGCTATCGTACACACGTGTGACGTAGGTCTCATGGACCAATGGGGTCGCCCTTCGAATTACAGCTGTCCCGGGAAACCGGTGTGATGGTGGGGAACTTGCAGCTGGGACCTGACCTCAGATGGAACTGCTGCTCGATCAGGCGACGCCTTGAGCTGCTTTTCGGGTATTGAGGGCTTTGACGACGCCTCGCGCTGCCGTTCTGCCCGCGCGCGTGGCTCCCAGCGTGGAGGCGGACGAGCCGTAGCCCACCAGGAACACGCGGGGGTCCGCGTCTGCCCGCACGCCCTCCGTGCGGATTCCGCCACCGTGCTCGCGCAACTGCAGCGGCCCCAGGTGGTCGATCGAGGCGCGGAACCCGGTGGCCCACAATAGGGCGTCCGCGTGCACTTCTTCGCCGGTTGCCAGCAGCACCCCGTCCGGAGTCAAAGACGTCATCGGCCCAGCGGAGACCAGGATTCCCTGGTCGATCCCCCGCTGATACTGCGAGGTCAAGGGCAGACCGGTCACGGACACCACGCTCTCGGGTGGCAGCCCGGCGCTGGTGCGTTCGCGCACGCGCCGTTCCACGTCTCGGCCCCATTCCGAGTCGAAGGACCGCGGTTCGAACACGGGTTCGCGGCGCGTCACCCACGTGGTCGACGCGCCCGCCTCATGCAGTTGCCACAGGAACTGCACGGCGGAGGTGCCGCCACCGACCACCACCACGTGCTGACCGGCGAACTCGGATGCGGACCAGAAGTCCCGGGTGTGCAACTGCCGCCCGCGGAACTCGGAACGCCCCGGGTACCACGGCCAGAACGGTTTATCCCATGTGCCGGTCGCGTTGATCAGGTACCGCGTGCGAAAGGTGCCGCCGTCGGTGCGAACGATCAGAGCGGCGTCGCCGGCGTTGCTTTCGGACACCACGGAAGAAACCCGCGCCGGACGGATGACCGGCAACGAAAATCGCGCCTCGTACTCCTCGTAGTATCGGGTGACAACGGACGACGCCGGTTCGGTGGGGTCCGGCGTGCCCAGCGGGAGACCGGGCAGGTCGTGGATTCCGTGGGCGGTGCCGAACGTGAGGGAGGGCCATCGGTGCCGCCAGGCACCGCCGGGACCGGGATTGGCGTCGAGCACCACGAAGTCCTCGTGCGGGCGCAGCCCGGCCTTGACCAGGTGATAGGCGGCGGACAAACCAGCCTGACCGGCACCAATGACCACCACATCCACCGTGTTCATTCGGACAGCATGTCCTTCACGAGCGGCGCGACCTTGGTGCCGTAGAGCTCAATGCTCTTCATGATGTTCTCGTGGGACAGCGGACCCGTGCTGACCTTGAGGTCGAACCGGGACGCGCCCAGGGCCTTGATGCCCGCGGCAATCTTGCGCGCTACGGTCTCCGGGGAGCCCACGGCCATGGAACCGTGCGTGACCTCGTTCTCGAAGGACTCGCGCGTGGGTGCCGGCCAACCGCGCTCGGCACCGATGCGTCGCGTGGAAATAACGTACGGCTTGAAGAATTCCGCCATGGCCTGCTCATCGGTCTCCGCAACGTAACCGTAGGAGTGGTAACCCACGGGATTGGTCTCGGTGTGCCCGAACTCGGCGAGCGCGCGGCGGTACAGGTCCGCGAACGGGGTGAAAGCATGCACCGGGCCGCCGATGATCGCGAGCATGAGCGGGATGTCGTAGTGGGCGGCACGCACCACGGACTGAGGGCTACCGCCCACGGCGATCCACGACGTCAACGGCCCGTGCTCCACGGGCGGGTAGAGGCTCACGTTGGCCAAGTTTTGCGTGTGCTTACCGGCCCAGCTGAGCGGCTGCTCCGTACGCAGCTTCGCGAACAGGGCGAGCTTCTCCTCGAATAGTTCCTCGTAGTCCTCCAGGGCGTAGCCAAACAGTGGGAAGGACTCGGTGAAGGAACCTCGGCCCAGAATGACTTCCGCGCGGCCATTGGAGAGCGCGTCCAGTGTCGCGAAGCGTTCGTACACGCGGACGGGGTCATCGGAGCTGAGCACGGTCACGGCTGAGCCAAGATGAATGTTTTTGGTCCGTGCGGCGATGGCGGCCAGCACCATCTCGGGAGAAGACACGGCGAAGTCATCGCGGTGGTGCTCCCCCAGCCCAATGAAGTTCAACCCCACCTGGTCCGCGAGCACACCTTCCTCCACCACGTTGCGCACCACCTGGGCGTGCGACAGCGGATTCTCGTGGGCATCCCAGGTCACGTCTCCGAACGTGTCAATGCCAAGTTCAATGGTCATGCCATGGGAACACTGTGGACGCGTCAAGTATTCCGGCCGGCTGAGACCCCCGGGCAGTCTGGGCCACAGGACTGCTAGGATCGTCAGGATGTCTTCTCAGCACCCGTTCATCCCCGCGGCCTTCGAGCCGACTTTCTGGGTGCTCCCCGTTTCCCTGGGGACCAATGGACAGGTTTCATCGTGGGGCGCTAATCAGGCCGGCGCTCCGCCTTCTTACGCGCTCGCGTTACCACTGGCCTGAACTCGTCCGGCGCATTGCGAGGGCGATGTTCACCTTCTGGCCCGCCCATGTTCTGATGCCCGGACCAAGGTGTTTTCTTGCTACTCACATGTTTAATTCTTGCGCTGCTCACCTGCGTCGCCTCGCCCCTGATCACTAAGGTTTTGGGCCGCAATGCGGGCTGGGTTCTCGCGCTCCCGCTGTTAGGCGCGGCCCTGCTGGCCACATCCGCATTCGCCGACGCCGCTCGCTCCGGTTCCGCCGACAGCTCGGGTTCCCCGGTGGTCGCGCAATGGGTCCCGTGGATGCCCACGGTGGACGTCGGCTTGGGCCTCCGCTTGGACGGCCTGGCTCTGGTGTTCACGCTGCTGGTGTTGGTCATCGGCGCGCTGATCATGGTTTACTCAACCCGCTACTTAGAGCCCGGCGGAAAGCACGGCACGTTCTATCTCCTCATGACGGGTTTCGCCGCGGCCATGCTGGCGCTGGTGCTCGCCGACGATCTGATCGTGCTCTATGTTGCGTGGGAAGCCACCACGCTGTGCTCGTTCTTCCTGATCGCCCGCTCCGGAGCCGGTGCGCGCGAACCCGCGATCCGCACGTTACTGGTCACGGTGGCCGGTGGTCTGCTGCTGCTGGCCGCGGTGACCGTGATGATCATTGCCACGGGGACCACTCGGTTGAGCGAGATCCTGGTGGATCCCGTGTGGTCCGTCAATGGGGCACTGACCACATCGGTGGCCGTGCTGATCGCCCTAGCTGCCTTCACCAAGTCCGCGCAGTTCCCGTTCCAGGCGTGGTTGCCGGACTCCATGGTGGCCATCACCCCCGTCTCTGCCTACCTGCATGCCGCGGCCATGGTGAAGGCCGGCATTTACTTGCTGCTGCGCTTCTCCCCCGTGTTCGCGGATGTCTCCGTGTGGAACGTCATGCTGGTGACCGCCGGCCTGGTCACCGCGCTGTTCGGCGCGATCGCGGCCCTGCGCCGTTACGACCTCAAAGAACTGCTGGCCTACTCGACCATGAGTCAGTTGGGACTGTTGGTCACAATGATCGGCATCGGCACACCCGAAGCGCTGAAGGCCGCGGTCATTCACACAATTGCCCACGCGCTCTTCAAGTCCGCGCTGTTCATGATCATCGGAGTGATCGACCACAGCGCCCACACCCGGGACATCCGCGAGCTCGCCCCCGTGAGGCTGCGGATGCCGGTCACTGCCACGGCGATGGGGCTGGCCGCCGCCTCCATGGCCGGGGTGCCGCCACTGCTCGGGTTCGTGAGCAAGGAAACCATGCTGAAGGCGTTTCTCGACGCGCCGGGTCCGGTGTGGGTTCCGTGGGTCGTCACCGCCGCGGCAGCCGTGGCCTCGATCTTCACGTTCGCCTACTCGGCACGGCTGGTCCTGGGCGCATTCGGTGGCCGAGCAGATCGCTCGAAGGATTCCCACCACGTGGTCCGCGAAGTCTCCCCCGCGTTCTGGGGTGCCCCGGCACTGGGCGCGGCCTCCGGACTGGTGCTGGGAGTGACCCCGTTCCTGCTGGACGAACTCGTCACGGTGGGCGCGACCGCGGCCGCGGGTGAAGAGGTGGCGGCTCACTTCGCCCTGTGGCACGGCCTTGTCCCCGAACTGTTCGTCTCCCTAACCGTGATCGCCCTTGGAACCGTTCTCGTTCTCGCCCGCCACCGAGTCCACCGGGCCATGGAACCCTACGACTTCCCAATGTCCGGACTGGACGTCGTGGACACCGCGAGGGAACAGACCATCCGGTTGGGCGGCGTCGTCGGCGGTTGGACCGGAAGTATCGCCCCGCGCAGGCACCTGAGCATTCCCGCCGTGGCGTTGATCGCGATCGCGGCGATTGCCGTGCTGACCATCGATGACCTACCCGCCGTGGTGGACGATCCCAGCGATCCGCTCGACTGGGTGCTCGTGGTGCTCATTGCGTGCGGCGTGGTGGCAATGATGCAGGCCAAGACGCTGATCGCCGCGATTGTGGTGACCGGTGTGGTGGGCTTCGGCATGACCGTGTGGTTCTTGCAGCTGGGCGCCACCGACGTGGCCATCACCCAGCTGCTCGTGGAGATCCTGACCGTGTGCGTCATGGTCCTGCTCCTGCGCCGGCTGCCCACCACGTTCGAGAAGACTCCCCCGCGCAAACACGTGCTTCCGCTGCTGGTTGCCGGTGGTGCCGGCCTGGCCACCACCGTGGGCGTGTGGGCGCTGACCGGGCGACGGGAGATGTCCCCGGCCTCGGAGTACTACCTGACCGAGGGGTACATCGAGACCGGTGGCACCAACCTGGTCAACACCATCCTGGTGGACTTCCGTGCCCTGGACACGCTGGGCGAGCTCACCATACTGGGCGTTGTCGGCCTCACGATCGCCGCGCTGCTGCGAGCGCGCAAGCCCAGCCCGGAGCGCTCGGCAAACATTCAGGACCACTCCCCGCTGATCGACGCGCGGGACAACACCGTGTTCGTGCGCACCGCGGCCAAGCTGTTGGCGCCGATCATCGTGGCGGGTTCTCTGGTTCTGTTGCTGCGCGGTCACTACGAACCCGGCGGTGGCTTCATCGCCGCACTGGTGGGCGGCGCGGGCTTCGCCCTGGCCTACCTCGCCGCGCCATCGGACCGCTCCGCGCGCGTGCAGATGCCGTATCTACTACTCATCGGATTGGGCGTGGCCGTGGGTGTGGGAACCGGGTTCCTGGGTTACCTGGACGGATCGTTCCTGCGACCGTTGCACCCCGAGATCTTCGAGTACCAGACCACCACCGCGCTGGTCTTCGACGTGGGCGTGTACCTGGCCGTGATCGGCGTGATCCTCGCGTCCTTCAACCTACTGGGCCGCCCGCACGCGAACACTCCCGCAACCACGCCAACAACCCCGAGGAATTCGGACGAGGTGAACACACGATGACCGTTGCCATGAACGCCGGCCTACTCGTCTTCGGGGCCGTGTATTTGATGATGAAGCGCGAAATGCTGCGCGTGATCCTGGGATTCATCCTGCTGGGTCACGCGGGCAATATGGTGCTGATGGCCGCGGGCGGGGCCTCCCGCCGGGACCTTCCGTACGGCGCCCCCGGGGACCTGTCCACCGTTGCCGATCCGCTGCCCCAGGCGTTCGTGCTGACCGCGATCGTGATCGCCTTCTCCATCACGATTGTCATGTTGGTGCTCGCGGTCACGGGCAATGAGGACGATGACACCGCCGCCACCGCCCGGGAGGTGCAAGAGTGAGCGCCGCTCTGCTTCCCCTGTTCGTGGCGGTCCCACTCATGACGGCCGCGCTGCTGGTCATCGCGGGCGACCGCCGCACGGTTCATGCCGTGGGCCTGCTGGGCACCATGATCGCCGCCGTGGGTGCTGCCGTGGCGCTTGTATTCGAGTTCCGGTCCGGCGGTGCCATGGCGCACGGGGTCAGCTCGTGGCCGTTCGGCATTGCCATCCCGTTCGTGGCCGATATGTTCACCGCGCTCATGCTCGTGGTGACCGGTCTGCTCACCATTGTGTGTTCGTGGTTCGCCATTGCCTCAGGACGTGCGGCCAATGTGTACTTCGCCCCGCTCGTGCTGGTGCTCACCGCCGGTGTGAACGGCGCCCTGCTGACCGCGGATCTGTTCAACTTGTTCGTGTTCATCGAGGTCATGCTCCTGCCCTCCTACGGGTTGTTCGTCCTGGCCGCCCGGCACAAGGGCACTTTGCAGCAAGTGGCCGGCGCGCGCCTGTACGTGACGCTCAATCTCCTGACCTCCACCGTGTTCCTGATCGGCGTGGGATTCATCTACGGCACCGCGGGCACAGTGAACTTGGCTGAGCTCGCGGGGCTCGCGACAACGGAGCCCACCGTGGCTATTTCCGGCGCTGTCTGCCTGTTCGCCCTGGGGATCAAGGCCTCGGTGGTACCGGTGCACGGGTGGCTCGCCGCGGCCTACCCCGCGACGTCCCCCGCTATCACCGCGCTGTTCTCCGGTCTGCACACCAAGGTCGCCATTTACGGCATCTACCGCGTGTACGCCGTGCTCTTTGACGGTGATTCCCGCTGGCTCTGGATCGGCGTGACGTTGTTCTGCCTGACCATGGTCATCGGCGTGTTGGGCGCGGTCGGTGAGAAAACCACGCGTTCCATCCTGGCGTTCCACATGATCAGCCAGATCGGGTACATCCTGTTGGGTGTCGCCCTGTTCACACTGGCCGGGCTCACCGCGGGCATTTTCTACCTGTTGCACCACATGATCGTGAAGGCCTCGCTGTTCCTGTCGACCGGTGCGGTCGAGGTCCGCTACGGGACCGGTGAAATCGGCAAGCTCTCGGGCATCGCCAAGCGAGAGCCGGTCATCGCGGTCGCATTCTTCATCGCGGCCCTCTCGCTGGCAGGCCTCCCACCGTTCTCGGGTTTCGTCGCGAAGTTCACGCTGATCCTCGCCTCGGTCGAGGCGGGTCAGATCGCCGCGGTCGTGGTGATGCTCCTCGTCAGCCTGGTCACGTTGCTGTCCATGCTCAAGATCTGGAGCGGCGTGTTCTGGGGCAATTCCACGTCCTCACTTTTTGACTGCGACGACGCTCCCGCGGTTTCTTCCGCTCCCTCGCCTCTTGGCGGGGTGGCCACGAAACAGGCACCGGCGGCGTCGTCGACCGTCGTGGCCGAGCGGCCGCGGATCGGTATGGGACTGGCCGGACCGGCCGTGGTCACCGCAGCGATCACGCTGGGGCTCGGCCTGGGGGCCGAGTTGCTGCTGGGTCTGTCCGCGGTCGCGGCCGAAGGATTGCTCGATACCACGACGTACGTACAGGCGGTGATGGGTTCATGAGCTGGTTGACGTGGCCATTGAGATGCATCGGATTCTTCTTGTGGTTCGCCAAGGAAATGGTGACCTCGAGCGCGGCCGTGTTGAAGGACAATCTGACGCCCGGGCAGAACTCCACGCCGGGTATCACCGCGTTCGACAGCCAATGCCGCAACGATTACGAAATCACGCTGCTTGCAGCTCTTATTACGTTGACTCCGGGGACGCTCACGCTGGGGTTGAATTCCGATTCGGCAGTGTCGCCGGCAGATGGGGCCAGACCGGCTCCGGCCGAAACAGGCACGCTGACGATCTACGTACACGGCATGTATGCGGGTAACGCCGATGCCATGCGAGAGGAATTGCGAGACATGGAGACTCGGATGCTCCGCGGGATTCGCAGGGAAGGAGCGCCGTCATGATCGGTGTGGACGTAGGAATTGTGATTATTGGTCTCGCGTGTCTAGCGTCCGCGTACCGCGTTCTGAGGCGCCCCACCCAGGCCGACCGCGCCGTGGCCGGTGACCTGTTGCTGTTCGGTTTTGTGGGTCTCATCGCGTTGTTCGGCATCCGAGCCGCCAATGAGTACACGTTCGACATCGTTCTGGTGGCCGCGCTCGTGGGCTTCCTGAGCGCTTTGTCCCTCGCCCGAGCTTTGACGAGGGGGAAGCGCTGATGGATCTTTTGTCGATCGTTGGAAACATCACCATCGTGACCGGTGCGTTGGTGTTCGCAACCGCGGCACTGGGTGTGCTGCGCTTCCCGGATGCGTACATGCGCGTCTCGGCCGTGGGCACGGCGGGCGGCGTGGGCATTGTCTTGATCGTGGCCGGGGCCCTGGCACTGCAACCGTCGATTCCGAACGTGGTGAAGGTGGCGCTCGTCGTGATTGTGCACTTGGCGTCGTCGGCGGTGGGAACCATGGCCATCGCCCGCGCCACCTATATCACCCGCACTCCCCTGGAGCACTTCGAGTTCGATGAACTCGCGGACGCCACGCCGGGATCATCCACACCCGTTAACTCGCACCGATCAGGCGACCGGTGCGAGCGTCACGATTACGACTGAGTGAGCTTTGGCGCCTGCTTCAACCGCAACTCCTCCAGCACGTTCTCCTGCTCCCGAGCACGCTTGAGCAGTTCCCCGAGCTTGGACTTATCCAGGCGGTCGTCATCAACCTCCAGAAGAATTCGCCAGCCGAGTGACTTGACGTGAACAGCGGCTGAGAGTCCCTCGAGCTCGTCAACGTCCGACAGCGGCGACCGCTGGGTCACTCGCTCATTCAGCTTGAGCCGGGCGACCTTCTCCGCCGCTCGCGCGGGGAGGTCCTTGAGCTGGCTGGGCTTGACGTCGAAGGCCGCCATGATGGTTTCGAGTGAACGCTGGTCCTCTGCCACGTCGTAGGCCAGCCGCCCAACTTTCGACCGGACCTCGCGATCACCGTGGCCTTCAGCGACTCGTTTGAACGCATCCAACCCAGCCGCTGAACCCGCGTGGTGATCCTTCAAGTAGGTCTCGATGGTCTTGGTCGTCATGATGTAAGCCACCTTTCTAGTGTTTGTCCCCACCCTACGGAACCAGCATATGAGGTGACACCATCCACAGGGATGGCACGGCTGCGTCGTCCATTATTCGGGAAGTAGAAAGCCCGCGGCCGGTGAGGACCGCGGGCCTTCTTGGGTTCGTTGTCAGGCGTGCGGGGCGACGACGGCGCGCGCGGACAGGGCGCCGTCGCGCAGCTTTTCGTATGTTTAGTCCATAACCCGTAGGTTTGTAGGGGCATGTGGGTGCCACTTCCGTTCGGAGACCAGGCCGAAGACGTAAAACCCCTAGGAGGACATTTGGACTCGAGCGACGTCGTTCCCGGACACATCGCCGTTCGCGGGGCACGCGAACACAACCTGCGAGCGCTCGACGTCGACATCCCCCGCGACACCGTGGTCGCGTTCACCGGAATCTCCGGCTCGGGGAAATCCTCGCTTGCCTTCGGCACCATCTACTCCCACTCCCGCCAGCGCTACCTCGAATCGGTCTCGCCCTACGCGCGCAGGCTCATCGACCAGGGGTCCGCTCCCCACGTCCGGCTCATCAGCGGTCTCCCGCCGGCGGTGGCCCTGCGCCAGCAGCATGCGGGGAGCACTCGCTCGTCGGTGGGGACCGTATCTCGGATTTCGAACGTCCTGCGCATGCTCTTCTCGCGGTCGGGCACCTATCCCGAGGGCTACCGCCCCGCCGATCTCGCGGGCACCTTCCCCCGCGACGCCGCTCCCCTGGATTCGGACAGCTTCTCCCCCAACACCGCCGTGGGCGCCTGCCGCACCTGCTCGGGGATGGGGCGTCTCCTCCTGGTCGACATCGACAAACTTGTCGGGGATCCCTCACTCAGCATTGACGACGGCGCCATTGTCGCGTGGCCCGGCGCGTTCGGTGGCAAGAACAACCGGCGCGTCCTGCGGGTGCTCGGCATCGATATTGACGCTCCGTTCGAGTCACTGCCCGCCGATACCCGCGAGTGGGTGCTCACCACGGACGAGCAACCCACCGTCCGCGTCGATGATCGCTACAACGGCACGTACATGAGCCCCAAGCGGTGGGTCGAGCATACCTTTGCGGATTCACCGTCGGCCCGGATGCGCGCGACGGCCGCGTCGTTCATGACGGACCAGCTGTGCCCCACGTGCCATGGAAAGCGACTCAATCCGGAAGCACTCGCGGTCATCATCGCCGGCATGGACATCGCCGACGCCGCTCGCCTCCCCCTTGTCGACCTCGCCTCGTTCCTCGACGACGCTCGAACCCACCCTGCCACCGATGAGCTCTCCGTGGAACGCCGGCAGGCCGCCCTCGCGCTCATTGACGTCCTTCAGGACCACATCAAGACCATGATCGACATTGGGCTCGGTTACCTTGAGACCGCGCGGCCCACCTCGACCCTGTCGAGTGGTGAACTCAAGCGTCTGCACCTGGCGACCCAGTTGCGCAGCGGACTCTTCGGCGTCCTCTATGTGCTGGATGAACCCTCGGCCGGGCTCCACCCGTCCGACCTCGAACTGCTCCTCGGTGCACTCAAACGACTCAAGGACGACGGCAACACGGTCTTTGTCGTGGAACACAACGCCCAGATCATCCGGACTGCGGACTGGATCGTGGACCTCGGTCCGGGTGCGGGACGCTACGGCGGACAGGTGCTGTACAACGGTCCGGCGGAGGGCCTGAACTCGGTCGAGGACTCCGTTACGGCTCGCTATCTCGGGCCGAACGCCCCGCAGCCGCCGGGCGCTAAAACTACTCGAGAGCTCAGAGACTGGATTGAACTGCACGGTGTCACGGGGCACAATCTCTCCGACGTGGACATCCGGCTCCCGCTGCGCGCGTTTACGGCGATTAGCGGGGTCTCCGGATCGGGCAAGACCACCGTCCTCACGGCTCTCGCCAACGCGGTACGCGCCCAGCTCGACGCGGGTGACGTTCAGCCGAATGAGGAACGAAACTCCGACGCCGTCGAGGTCGCCGAAGAACTCGTCAACGGCGCTCCCGTGTGGGACCTGGGCAGCGACCAACTCGAGACCACGTCCACAACGGGGCTGGACGCCGTCGACCGCGTGATCCTCGTCGACCAGCGCCCCATCGGGCGGACCTCCCGCTCGACCCTGGCCACCTACACCGGGCTGTTCGACGGCGTTCGTAAGCTCTTCGCCGCGCAGCCGGAAGCCAAGGAGCGCGGCTTCGGTGCCGGTCGCTTCTCCTTCAATCAGCCGGAGGGGCGGTGCCCGACCTGTCTCGGTGACGGCGAGGTCAGCATCGAGTTGCTGTTCATGCCCACGGAGACGGCGCCGTGCCCCGATTGCCACGGCCAGCGGTACAACTCCGAGACTCTGGAGGTCACCTATCACGACCGGACGATCGCGGATGTGCTCGCCATGACCGTCGATGAGGCGGCCGACTTCCTCAACGACGTCCCCAAGGCAGCCGCAATCCTCACGTTGCTGCAGAACATCGGTCTGGGCTATGTCAGTTTGGGTCAGAGCGCGCCAACCCTTTCCGGTGGTGAGGCCCAGCGCATCAAGCTCGTCTCGGAGCTCCACCGCTCATCACGCGGTCACAGCCTCTACATCCTGGATGAGCCCACGACCGGACTTCATCCCGCGGATGCCGACCTGCTGGTCGCGCAGCTCCAGTTGCTGGTGGACTCAGGCAACACCGTGGTCATTGCCGACCACGATCTGCGGACCCTCAGCGTGGTTGATTGGATCGTCGACATGGGTCCGGGCGCAGGATCCGACGGTGGCTCCGTGGTGGCCGCGGGGACTCCCGCCGAGCTAACGACTCACAAGGACAGCCGTACCGGGGTCTACCTCGCGCGGCGTGCCGAAGAAGTCGCAGACCGCCAATAAGGTTCAGCCGGCGCAGGTGAGTATGAACGGGCGCTGACGTTTGCCGGGTAGCGAAGAAGCCCCGAAACCGTCTCCGGTTCCGAGGCCTCGCTGCCTCGCTTGCTAAGCAACCCCGCTGATCGACGCCGCGCTGCCCGGTCCCGGCGAGCGTTGATCGTCACGAACCGGACGCCGGGGGCCCCGCCCTGCGCAGCTTCTTGCCCCGCTCCCACTGCGTCGCATCCAGCGGCGACCCGTCGGCGACCCATCGTTCCCACAGGCCGTGCTTCTGGTCATCGAGGATGCCACCGCGTGGCTGCAGGCCACCTGTGGCCCGAAACCAGACCCAGCTCCCGTGCAGGGCTCCGTGCGGGTCCTTTTCCGACCACAGTCCGGTCTTGCGACCTTCGCCGTCGTACCCGTTGGGGGCCGAATCGGCGCTCATGCCGGGCTCGTGAGCTGGATCAGATTGCCGCAAGTGTCATCCAGCACTGCTGTGACCATCGGGCCCATCGCGGTTGGAGCTTGGGTAAAGGTCACGCCCCGCGCCACGAGATCCTCGTGGACGGCGGCCACGTCGTCGACGGCGAAGGACGTGAGCGGGATGCCGTCCTCGACCAGTGCCCGTTTGAACGCCTTCGCGGCAGGGTGGGCGTCGGGCTCCAGCAGCAGCTCGACGCCGTCCGGCTCGTTCGCGCCGACGACGGTCAGCCACCGGTACTCCCCCAACGGAACGTCGGTCTTGGGCACGAAGCCGAGCATGTCGGTATAGAACTTGAGTGCCTTGGCCTGGTCATCGACCAGCACGCTTGTCACATTGATCCTGGGCATGTGTTCCTACTCCTTGAGTTCGTGTAGTGGCCAGCGGTCGACGATCGAACGAAGTGGTTCGGTGTTCAGGTGGTGGATCTTCGTCCGCCCCTCACGGTGCGAACGGACCAGGTTGGCCTCTTCCAAGACAGCTAGGTGCTGGGAGATGGCCTGGCGTGTCGACGTGTTGCCGTGCCGCATGGTCAGGCGCGAGCAGATTTCGAACAGCGACTGACCATCACGCAGCACAAGCTCATCCAGTATCGTCCGCCGGGTCGGGTCCGCCAACGCTTTAAAAACATCTCCCACGCCACAAGCATAGGCAAGTAGCAACTTGCATGTCCACGGTCAGCCCTGCGGTTGTCGATCGCACCTAGACATCCTGCGATATTGCACCCGTACAACGGAACGGCATGGACCTTGCAGTTCACAAACCCTGACCGGCACGGCGCGGCCGATGTCTGTGGAAACGGCATTCAACCGCAACCTCGATCGGAACACAGGAGAAGGCTCACGAGTGACAATCCTGAGCCACTGGTCAAATCTCCGGGATCCTTACGAGGTCGAAATCTCATTGAAGGGGCAAGAGTTCGCGTTGTGGCGGTGGCGATCGGCCGTGAGCACGGCCGTGTCTCTAACTGTGCTGGTGTTCGTCATCTCCACCGGCGGCAAGCGGCAAGAAGCTAGGCTTCGATGGAAACCATCCAGGCTACTTTCACCCCAACAACAGGAATCTCGCGTCGGCGGCCAAGCGGGTCACATAGAACGACCCTGGATATGACGAAGCCCTGGTGAGAAACCTAGTCTCACCAGGGCTATCTGGTCGGGCTGACAGGATTTGAACCTGCGACCCCTTGACCCCCAGGTACCCCGTACGGTCGATTTCGCCAGTTTTCTGGGATTTCTGGCGGTTTCTGGGCCTCATGCAAGGCCTGCAATGCATGCAACCCATGTTTCTGGTCCCGGTTTGGTCCCGGCTCTCGGTGGCGTTGCTATCCTCGTGCTCGGCTCTATCAACACGGTACTGCGATCGTTGTTGAGCGTCAGGTACGCCTCTACCTCGACCCCCGAGGCGCCCCGGTTTCATGCTCGTGGAACTCACGCGCGTTCAGGCGCGGTGAAGGGTTTTCGTCGGGTTCGTGATGGGCAGATCAAATCGCCACAGCATCACCGGCCCGCATCTGGTGGGCCTGCTGGATTGATGTCAGAGTCGTGTCCTACCCAGCCGTGCCGAAGGCTTCCTCGAGGTGCCGGGCGGTCGAGGTGTCCACGATTTCGTCGCGCGGCACGTAGTAGATCCGCGTGATGCGTGAGTCGGTATGCCCGAGGAGCGCAGCAGCGAGATCGATACCGGCGGCGTCGTTGATCGCGGTCGCGACCGCACGGCGGAACCGGTGCGGGGTGACGGCCTCAATGCCGCCCTTGCTTGTCACGTCGCGAGCAAACTGTGGCGGGAGAAAACCGCAGTCGGATGGCGTTGGTTCCGGTTAAGGTGGCATGGTGTCAGAGCCGTTTATGGGAGTTGAAGCCGAGGGACTTTCGGCCTTGGGCCGAGTTGTTGTCGCCGCAGGTCGAATTGAAATGGATCTCGCACTGGTTGCCAACGAACTCGGGATTGCCAATCCGACTGGCGCAGCGAGTGACATCATGAAGCGGGTCAAGAAGGCGGTGCGTGCTGCTTCCAAACCGCTCGCACAATATGAGCCCCAGGTGCTCAGTTGGATCTCTCAGTTGCCGTCGCTGTTCGATGTGCGGCATCGAGCCATCCACGGCGTCCACATGAAGTCCATGGACGTTGAAGGCAATGCGGAGCCTATGGTTTGGCTCATGCGCAAGAACGAGCATGAGGCTGTCGATATAGAGGAGTTGAATAGGACCGCCGAAAAGCTCGCGGATCTACATACCGAGGGGATGAAACTCTTCGGCAAGCTGCATATCGCAAACCTCAGTCGACGGTGACTCAGGGGAGATAGATCGCGGTAATTGGGCTTGGGCGCTGAGTTCGTCATACAGCGAATCTGTGCCGCGTTTCGATGGACTTTCCTGTCGCGAGCGAGGCGGTCAGGTAGACGCCGGTGATTGTCTCTCCGAGCGCTTCGCGCGACGCATGGGCAAGGCGGTGAGCGATTTCCTCGGGGACGTACCAACTGGCGTTGGTTCCTGCTTCCAGGCGGTACGGGAGTTCAGGGCCGATCAGCTGACCGACAGGCGTATAGGCCATTCCGCCGCCGTGATGATGGACTGAGATTCTATCGACAGTGACTGATGCTCTCCCATGGTTGACGACTTTGACACCAATCACTGGTGTTCCGTCAATGCCCTGGCGACGGAGCTGATCGAGGTTGAAGCCGGCTCGCTTCTTAGTCACTGGCCCGTCATACACGTCGGACCCGTCGACGAGGCCGTGCAGCAGTGTGGCCTTGGGGCGTCCTGCCGACAGTAGCCATTGTGCGATCTGCCAGCCGAGTGAGAGCCCGGCCACGAGCATCGAGGCTGCGGCTATGAGTAGGGCGGCACTATCAGCGTTCATTTATTGAGTCCATGCTTCGTTCAGAATGGCGACTCATCGTCGGTCGGGTTCGCCTGTGGGAGCGGGCTTGACCATGCGGTTGTGATCGACATGGTTCGGCTGTTGGGAGCAAACCGTGGCTCTACTTCCCCGACACTGACCATCACGGGGATCTGCGCCGCGACACCGGACAGAATGCAAGTCCCGGTTGGAAGAATCGGCATCGATTCGAAGGACACCCGATCCAGGTAGGAAACTGCTTTCTCAATCGCCCGGATATCGAGGTCATTCACGAGACGATGCAGAAAATAGTTGTGGAGCTGCGAGATGATGGTTGGTGAGATGTCGTGCGGACGCTGGCTTGCGATAGTCAGGAAGACGCCGAATTTCCTGCCCTCTTTGATGATCTCCTCGAACGTTTCGAGTCGGTAGTCTCTCCAGGCTTCATTTTCGCGGGAGGAGTCGAGGGAGAGGATGTTATGTGCCTCGTCAATGATGAGGTTGAGGTGCCGATCATTGGCATGGTCGGTTGTCTTCTTAGTTTCGTAGAGATGGCGACAGAGAATCATCGGGATCACTTTGCGCATGTCTAGGTTGACATCTCGAAGCGACACGACGGTCAGTGGTTTCGAGGTCACTGTGTCATCGGAAACGGTAATGAGTCGCTTGATACCGTGGATCTGACTGTGGAGGCGTTTCATGAGCGGGCCGATGTGTTCACGGTTCACAAATCCGCCGATAACATCCTTATAGAACTGCAGAACGAGCTTGAACCTCACGAGGTCAACGTCGGTCACCGCCGAAAAATCTTGAGTAACGGCCTTGATCTTGTTGGCTATGAAATCTTCCCAGTCCTGGTCGGAAGACCATTTTGGGGTTGGGCCTCCCCAGAAAAAGTTGTGGTTTCGGGTGAAGTAGTTCAGGTTGGTCTTGAAGTCCTGAACCATCGCTTTGAAAGAGTCCGAGGCCGTGTCCCCCAGGCATTCCTCAACCTCTTCGAGGAAGTTGTGCGGTAGGAGTCGATCCATTGACGGGTCGGTACTCTTGGTAGCTCTTGCGACGGTGTCCCCAATCACAGCGAGCAATGCGGATGAATCAGGAAGCAGGCGATCCCAGAAGTCTCCTCTTAGGACACGCGACACGAAGGGTGCTTGAGTCTTCTCTGTGGCGCCGAGCAGGATCGACCAAAACACGGGATCGTTTACGGCAGACGAGGGAAGCGGCAACCGATCCCCAGACTTCGTTCGAGTTGACAGGCGGTATTCAGCCTTGAGCTCGTCCTCGATGATCACCGACGTGCCGTGGTCATCGTCACCATCAGCGTCACGGTTGACGTATTCGCCATTGAAGTCGATGAGCACGAACTCGGATCTCTGAAGGAAGCCAGGCTGACCGCCATGCTGCTTGAAGAGTTCGTGGTATAGCTTCGCGAGGGAATATGACTTGCCGCTGCCTGTGTTCCCGAACACTCCAATGTGGCTTGCGAATATCTTGTCAACACCAATGCTGACTGGCTGAGTAGGTTCCATTGCGAGGACGCCCAGCGGGATCGTTGGGGTCTCCGCATCAGCGAAAGTGTGAATGGCCCGGAACTCATCCTCACTGAGGATGAAGCATTCGTTATCGAGGAGAGGCATCTCTCGGACGCCTCTCTGGAAGCGGCCTTTTTCGAAGTACCCAACCAGGCTCACTTCGAGTTCTCGCACAAGGCTGTCGACGTTTCGCTTGTAGTCAGGTGAGGCAACTCGCTCTTCTCGTATACGTTCACCGTTGACCGAGGCTACAAGCTCTCCAAACCCCTTGGTGATCTTGATGTAGCTTCCGACGGCGATGTTACGTACGATCTCACCCTGGTAGAGAAGATGGGCGCTGTTCTTAAGTTTGTCGACGGCGACACGTATTTGCCGTCCCTCGACTGCAACGACTCGTCCAACGCTGAAAACGGCATCTCGTTTGAGAGTCGCATTCTCATCAAACATTGGTCGAATCCCCGACAGCGGAGTCCAACTTGAGTTCGATGATGTGCTCTGGAGATGGTGCCTTCTCGACCAGCACTTGCTCTAGGAAGTCCTCCACAACGGTGCCGAGTGAGAGTTTCCGCTCGTCTTCATCCTTCTCTGGCTCTGCAGGACGCACGAAAAGGATGTTGCCGTTCTTGACCCGTTCCATTGGGAAAAGCTGCTTGATTTCTTCGTAGGAGTCCCGGTCGTAGCAGAAGACAATCACTTGAAGAGTCGGGTTGGTTGCAGCTGCGCGCGTCACTAGGTCGAGAAGGTGCTCGTCGCGGAACGAGAATCCATGAACGAACAGGGCACTGTTTTCTTTCTCGAGCTCGTTCGCAAAGCGACGTAGGAGCTCGTAGTAGGTCTTATTCAGGACCGTGCTCGCGAACTTGGTTTTCTCGGGGTTGACGATCTGGAGACGTGAGTATGCCTTGACGAAGTTTTTGACTTCGTCATTACGTACTTTTCCTACTGCCCGCTTCTTCAGTCTAACTGCGTCGATTTGGGCAGGTCTAGTGATCCGGATCAAGGAAGGCTTTGCTGCCTCGTACGTCGTTTGCACTGCTTGTACCAGCTTGAGCTGATGGTCAAAGTAGATGTCGTCGCCCTCGCCTCGCCAGGCTGCTGAGCCATGGATCTTAAAGAGATTGACAGTGGGGATTTCTGACTGGTACTCGAAACGGCCCCCTTGTCGATATCGCAGGGTGCTGTATTCGCCGAGGTCGAGACGCGGTCGGATCTTGCCGGAGAATCCGTCATTGGTATCAATCTCGAGGAGTTCGAGTGCCACTTCTGATGCCATATCGATGTTGGTCGTAAAGAGGTTGACTTGCTTGCCGAGGAGCGTGCTCCGTCGCCGTAAGAGGATTCGGTTTAGAACAGCCATGAATCGTGCGTAGGTTTTGATCAGCGTCTGCGCGCCGGAGTCACTCCGGGCATTCAGAAGTCTGGCATTCGGCGCAAGCACCTTTTGGAAGAAGTAGCCTTGCACTGAGGCACGAGCAAGTCTAGTTTCTTCGTCAGCAGCTCGAAGTGCAGTCAGCGCTTTCTCGACATCACCGAGAGGTTCGAAGAATGGTGCGGAGGTGCCGGCGCCGATAAGAAAATTCAGGTGAGAATCTTGGATGATCGTTCGAAGCCGATCGATCGAGAGGCCGGTTGTTGCTTCTTTTTCGACCGGATCTCCTGGGCCGATGCGCAGCTGGCTCGACATGCACGCACCTTTCTGTTCTGCTGAGTACCTAGCCTACTTGCCTGCATGAAGCGATTCATGGTGGGAAGGAGGCTTCGAAGTGGTGAGGATTCGACGTCGGCTACTGCTCGCTGCCAGTTGGAGTCCACTCCTGGGCTACTGGATCCCAAACGCCGTCAGGGGCATGCTCGAGAGTTGGGTCTGCGAACGCAGCACAGGCGCGCAGCAGGTCACCGAATTGTTCCGGCGTGGTCTCTTCCATCCGCTGTCGACGCCTCCATACCGCCCACTTCTGTTGCGCTACCCCTGGCATCCGCGCGAGCAGTTCCCCGAGTGGGCGTAGCTCGATCTGTCGATACGAGGCGACGGTGGTGATCGCGGTGCGGAGGTCGTCGGCACGAATGCGGCGCGTGGCTGCGATCGAGGCGATGTCGACGAAGTCGCGCCAGCGCGGGTTCTGATCACCACGGTCGATCGCCGTCACGATCTTCTCCGCAAGCATCATGTGATCTGCGTATCCCCGCAGCCGCAAGGTACCGCCGAGTAGGAGCGGGAGTTCCGCCTCGGTCGGGGCGGGCCAGATCGGGTCGCCGAAGTTCCAGACACTAGACGTCCAAGACTGCGACGTCTTCTGTGCCAGGTGCGGTTCCTGTCTCGTTGTCAATGAGCCCGAATGGTTTCATCGCCGGATCACGCGTGTACCGGACGACGACCTGGTCTTCGACGGCGGTCGGAGGAGTATTGTCCACCACGATGATCTGCGCGCCTTGGCCTGCTTGTTCGAGCCAGTTCTGGATGTGATCGTACAAGCGCTCCACGAGATGGATGTCGGCGAACTCCGCGTCGTCAGCAATACCACCCAGGTTCTTCTGGGGGGTGTCGATCATCAAGAAGCCAGGATGAGCGTGGTTCGCTTCGTAAGCCGTCTCGAAGATCGCGAGCATCCACGCCAGAGTGACGAGAACTTGGCCTCCGCTACTGGCTTCCTTGAAGTGTTGCCCTCTGACGTGAGGAACAAGTTTGTCATCCAGGTAAGGCGGCGGCGCGCCCGCCTCATCGACCTTCGGATACCTGATCTCATGGAGAATCGCGGAGTACCGATCAGAGATGGAACGGACGATCGTGGTCCGGTCCGGCCGGTCCTTTGTTTCTCGTTGTTCCTTGCGGAGCGCCTCGAGACTTCTGCGCGCAATATCGTACGAAGTAAGTCGCGCTTGCAAGCCCGTATACAACTTAATGCCATTTGCGACTTTGTTTCGATGAACGAGATTGGCGCGCCTACGACCTTCCAACTCATTGCGTTCACCAAGGAAAGGGCTGACCGCCGTTCGAGTGGCTTTGTCCAGCTCGCCGTTGGCTAGCGACTCTGCTTGAGCAGCTTGGAATGAGCGTTCGCGGAGTTGAGGTAGCTCACGGTTGAGCCGCTGCCAGTATTCATCGAGTTCCTTGTAGCGGCGCTTTGCTGCGCGGAGCTCCTTCTTTGCTAGCTCTGCTTCGTCGTTCCGGCGGTTCTGGGAAGCTTCGTCTGACTCTGCACCGGAGTGAATGTCGTGGCGGCAGAGGCTGCAGGTGCCGTCTTCTCGGATCTCCTGTACAGGAAGGCTGTTGAAGCAAACTGGGCAGACAGTTACGGAGAGCTGGTCGAAGATGACCCCTGCTTCAACAAGGAGGGTCAGCTTTCGGACATCGTCGGCGTACTGCGCTCGGAGACTGGCGAACCTGTTGATAAGGGACTCACGGTCCCTCACGAGTGCGTTGGCAGCGGCCGCTGCCGCAGCGAGATTGGCCTGCCTCTGCCTGAGCTGCGAAGCGAAGTCCGATGCTGCTGCTTCCCTTGCGGTGAGTTGTTCAAGCTCCGTTGTGATCTCGGCAAGCTCCTTGTCGAGATCCTCAGCTTGGATGTGCAGTCCATCTATTGATTGGGGTTCCTGTTGCTCAACGAACTCTTGAAGAGACTCGACTGAACGGCGCTGGTGATCGAGTGCGCTCTGTGCGTCTCTGACCCTTCGGGCAAGATCTGCTTGGTCGTTGTCATGTACCCCGAATACTGCATCGACAACCTGACGAAGCTTGAGCTCCTTCATGTGATTTCCGACATGGAGGAGTTGTTGGCTTCCGACTCGCTCGTTGTAGTAGAGGCAGAGCCACATGAGGTCTCGGAAGCTCAACCGGTCCGTACCGGAATCGTCCTTGGTGGGAGCCTCCTTGAGGTTCACGTCTTGAAGCCCTACCGTGGCGAGTAGCCATTGGGAGATGCTGCCCGGGTCGCTGATGGGTTCTACAACATGGCCGACCCCTGTCACTTCTCGCAGAGCATCGATCGAGGATGAGTAGAGCAGAACGTTCTTTGCGCCCAGGCCACGCTCTAGAGTGAAGATTCCTTCGGGCGTCTGGATTTCAAGGAGCACACCTCGGACTTGTCGTTCCACTTCGGAGGGGTTGGGGTAACTTGATGCTCCCATCGCATAGTCGATGAAACGAAGGATCGCTGTCTTCCCGGTGTTGATTCGTCCAGCGATAAGACCAAGCGGCTTTAGTCCACCCTCCAGCTCGTCGAGGAAAGAGACGTCGTAGTGTTTGGTGATTCCAAGTAGCCTGAGTCGACGGACTCTAATTCCTCGTGCTGGCAGCGTGAGGTCTTCTACGGGCGACACCGGGTCGTTCTTCATGGAAATCTCATCTGTCATGGGGTTTCCTTTGCGTGCTGGTGGGAACTGTCGGTGCGGGTCGGGTCGCCGGAGGGAACACCGTAAAGGTCAAGGAGGAGCGACGGAGTGCGGAGCCATTTCCGCGCGCTTGTCGCGAGCTGGGGGTCTGACAACTTCTTGAGGTGCTGGTGAATAACGCGCACAGATTCGCGGTAGTGGTCGGCGTACAGCGCACTGAAAGCGTCGGATACTGCGGTGCCCTGCTCGGTCGCCCCGTACCCGGAGTTGCGTGGCGCGACAAGACCGTAGGCGACAAGGAGTGCTAGGTCATGTTGAAGACGTTGCCGACGGTTCGCAAAGCGCGAGCCGGTTGAAGCATATGAGAGCTGCTCTTCACTGAAGGACGCGCGATGCAGTCGCGCGCGATCCCGCGTGTTTGCTGATTCGATCATGGCGAATGGGTTCGCCGCGAAGAAGTCGTAGTAGCCGATGCGCTCGAGGTCGACCCCTTTCCCAGTCACCGGCGAGATCTCGACGAGAAGGATTACGAGCTGCGCAAGCCGGAACTTCGTGTGGTCTTCAGGAGCCGCGACAGAGGCGGAAACTTTCTCGACGTCCGCAGGCGGAGACATTTGGGAATCACTCACGAGACGCATCCTCCTCTGCACTGCTGATGGCCTGATGAACCCTTGAGCCTGTGGAGTCGCCTGACTCAGTATGCTCACGGGCGACTCTCCGCCAGTCGTGAACCCATCCGGCCCGACTATCATCGACGATTCGATGCATCAACCCGGACGTATGCATCGGGCGCAACGGCAAGACGTCCGGAGCTTTGGTGGCCCCGGCTTGCCTCATTACGGACGCGTAGAATGTTCGCGCAGATCCCTCATAGTCGTCTGCATTCGGTGCGGTCGCCGGGTCAGTCACCGTGAGTTCCCATGCGTTCTGCAGAGTTGCATCGACCTCATCCACCGCAGCGAGTTGAGTGGGGATGGCCCTCGCTGCTACATCCCGGATGAGAAGATCAGCGTTGAAGTAGGCGTAGCGCTGGGCGTCGAGTTCGGTGATTCCCGCGATCTCCATCTGTTTGACGAACAGCGCTTCCTTGTATTCTGGTGTCTCGGCTCGAGGCGCGAGCGGGGCATGCTCAACCGCCGCGTTCTGCGGCTTCTGCAGGAGAGCGACTTGCTTACCTGGACCATAGAACTCCTCCAGAACGTCGCTCGCGTCCGGTGACATGAGCTTGCGGCGCAAGCGAGGCACGTCCCAAAGATCGAATTGCACGTCTGGGAAGATTTTGGTCCATTCCTTGACTTTTTTGTCCCACCACTTCTTCTCCGGAGCGCTGAGCTCGCAGGCAACACAGAGGGTCCAAGCATCCACTCGATACTTGTTCGCCTTCGCGTGCTTCATGGCCGAGGCGAACGAATCACGAATTTGACGCTTCTGCGAATCTCCGATTTTCTCGTAGAAGTACTTGGCCTGCCAGATCATGATGGAGTCAGCAAGACTCCCTACCATCACGTCAATACCCCAGTCGCCGGGATCCGGTCGGATGTCGGTCGCGGTGGTGTACTCCACAGCGATAAGTGCGGAGAGCATTCTCTGAAATAACACTCGACCACCGTCATCACTTCCAGCGGCAATCGCGTGGATCCGGAAATCGATCATCGAGGGATCAGTCATCGTTGCCTCGTTCCGCTTCTGCACGAGGTGACGTCCTGCCATTCCGCAGGGCGCCAGACCTCCAGGATTGGGAACGAGGATCCCAGTCCTGATGCACCGTGCCGCCTTCGAGCACCGGCTCTGTGAACACAAAGCAGGCTTGGAGCAGTTCGCCGAACCTCAACGGCGTCGATGCCTCCAGGCGCTGTTTTCTGCGCCAAACCTCCCACTTGCGTTGCGCCAGATCAGGCATCTGGGCGACCAGCGGCGCAAGCGGCTCGACGTCGATGCGCCGGTGCATGGCGACTACCTCTATGGCCTGTATGAGCTGGTCACCATTGATGTTGCGGGTGCGAGCGATGGCGGCGATGTCAGTGAAATCGCGCCAACGTGTGTTCTGTTCGCCGCGTTCGATCGCGGTGACGATCTTCTCCGCGAGCACCATGTGATCCGGGTAGCCGGAGAGATGAAGCTCGCCGCCGAGAAGGAGTGGGAGCACTGCCTCTGTTGGTGCTGGCCATATGGGATCACCGAAGTTCACGTCGACGTGGAGCGCGACCTTCGCCGACGCGAGTTGCGCGGTCACCTTCACACGCACGCCGTTATAGTCAGCTTCGTCTCGGATCACTTCACCGCTGACGGATACCGTATCGAATTCGAGCCCGTCTTCGAGCCGGACGGAGACAACCTCTCGCACCCGATCTTCGACTTCGTGGATGTCGTTCGGAAAGCCGTGAGCCGCAAGATCGATGTCGCGCGTGGGTCGACGTGCGGCGAAGGCGGCCATGAGCACCCCGCCCTTAAGCACGAAGTCTGCGGCGAACTCGGACGACGCGAGCCTCGCGAGGAACCCTTCGAGCGCGTAGAGAACGATGTACTCGGCGGGGTCGCGCTGATCGCGGCGGGCGAGGTTGCGGAGATCGTTGAACACCCGACCGGCAGGTGTGTCTCGCGATGGTGTAGGTGGAGTCATAGCAGCACCTCGAGTGCTTGGCGGACTCGAGGCTGCGCCTTGGGAAACGACGCCGCGATCTTCAACAGTGCCGACGGCGCGCTTCCTCGTTTGCGCAACCAGCGTTTGAGCGCTTCATGGGCGACATCGCTGCCTTCCTGGTGCATGAGGCGGAAGCAATCGATGATTGTCCGCTCAGCCGAGTAGATGGCGACCCTGAGGTCTCTCCCGGCGTCGACCAGTTCACGACCGATATGAAAGGTCGCTGGGTCGAAGCTGTGCCAGCTCACATGCGTCAGCCCCGCCGGGTGGCGGGTGCCGCGCGGCAACGCGATGTCCGATCCGAACGGAATGGCGTCACTGAGATCGTGATGTACGAGCGCGCTCGTCAAGCACAGCGTCGCGTCATCCCGGATGGTCGTCGCAGCAGCGAGCTGTAGGAGCGCCGGGTCGAGCTCGCCGTAGCGCACATAGACACCTCGTCCCACGCGCTCGATCTCGCCGCGCTCGAGCATCGAGTACACCTCGTCTTTGCGCATTCCCGCTTCGCGAGCATCCTCGAGGGTGAAGGCCGGCGCAAGATTATCTCGCAGCATGCGGCCTCCTAACCCTCAACACCTCAAGGGTATCTGTAAGCAGTTAGGAGAGCAATGGTCAAAGACCGCATACCCGAGAGCACGCTGCGGCAACGGTGAACGCTGCGCGCTGAGCCTCACCCTGCTCGCCCGAACGCCTGTTCCAGGTACCCAGCCGTCGCTGGGTTCACGGTCTCGTTGCGGCGGATGTAGTGCTCGCGCGTGATCGCGGGGTCGCTGTGCCCGAGCAGTTCGGATGCGAGTTGGAGGCCACCGATCTCGTTGATCGCAGTGGCTGCGGTGCGGCAGAACCGGTGTGGTGTGACGTCGGGGACGCCTGCTCGATCCATGACGTCGCGGAGCTGCCTTCGGACGTTGTTCGTCGTATGCGGGGTGCCGATGCGGGTCGAGAACAGCAGCGCGTCCGGGTGCGTGAACCGGATCCCCTCCAACCTCGCCCGGACCGCGCGGAGCGCGAAACTCGGGAGAGCGACCCGGCGCACCGAGCGAGCTGTCTTCGGGTGATCTTGCCGATGCGTGGACTCCCCCTTTCTGCTGATGATGGTGCCGCAGATCCTCACTGCAGGGATCGGCGCGTCGAGGTCGAGATCCCCGAGACGAATCGCGAGCACCTCACCGATACGGGCCGAAGTGCCGAGTAGCACTTCCACGATCTGACCTAGTTGTCCATCTGGGCGCGGACCGGCCGTGACCTCCCGCTGCTCCCACGTCCTGATTCCAGACCGGATGGCTGCGATCTCTTCCCAGGAATAGACGTCCGGCGTTCGAACTGGACGGCGCAGACGCGAGACATGATCCATCGGATTGCGTGACAGGATCTCGTGGCGGACTGCGAGAGCGAGCGCGAGGCGGAGGACGACACGCGCTTGCCGCGCACGGTTGTAGCTCTGCCTCGCGAGCTGCTTGAGGAAGTAGTCACAGCGCGCGACACCGATCTCACGGAGTGTGACTTCCTTGAAGAATGGGAGGACGAGAGTTCGCATGTTCCGCTCGTATAGGAGCCGGGTGGTTCGAGAGAGCCGGTCTTCAAGCTCCATGTCTTCCAACCAGTACGAGACAAGTGCGGGGAACGGGCTATCTGCGGTCATACCGGGGAACCCTGGCTGGAAGAGGTCTCGCTCAGCGAGCTTCTTCTTCAGAGCACGTTCGGCTGCAGCGCGGCTGTCGGCGGTGACTTGGACGTGGCGGCTCTTGCCATCCCAGTCGCGGTATCTCGTGCGAGCGACATACCGCTTCTGGACGGTGCGGGAGGTCGCGATAGTGCCAAAGGTGCCGATCGGGGTACGGGGTCTAGCCACGAGTCGCCACCCCCGTTTCCCAGGGCTGGTCGTGTGGTGAAGTAGTGCTGCTGAGGCTATCGAGTTGTGGAGATTGCATCCCTCAAGTCTGAAGAGTCTGCGCTCAATGACGAATTTCCCGCTTGCAGTGACGAGGTCTGCACTCGGTGCTCACAGATACGAGTACGAGCGAGCCGGATGAGGCTCCACGGCCCGATCCAGAGGAACTTCATCCCGTTCCACAACAGCAGGAGGAACAGCAGGTAGAGCGCCTGGTTCCAGCCGTACTGGATGAGGGTGATGCACATGGCGGCGGCGAAGAGGTAGATGCCGCCGAACAGCATCGCTGGGACGCCCCATTTGAGGCCGCGGCGGGTGCGGATCTTGTCGAGCAGGATGTTCGTGGGCATGCGGCGGCGCAGGAAGATGCGGGTGCGGACGCTGGCGTTCCACAGACGCTGCATGAGATTCATGAGGGCCTCACTTTTCACACGGGAGCACTTCGATGTGGCTGGTCCTGTGTGGTGAGTGCCCCGGCTTTTTGGGGCGGTCTGCTCCGCTCGACGTCGGGCTTCGCGCGTGGTTTGTCCTGCCATTTCGCAGTCTACGCTGCTCGGTTGGAGTGCGGAAGGGCGGTGGAGTACTGCTTGCGGATTGGAGTGGAGAAGCGTCAGAAGGAGCAGCGCAGCGCAGCCTTTTGCTCGTGGGAGGTTTCGTGCCAGGTGTCGGCGATGAACTGCGCGACTGCAACAGTCGAGTTGAACACGAGGCGTGCATGTCGTGGAGTCGCGGGGCTCTCGTTTACGGAGCCATGCCCGTCGCCAATGGAGTTGCGTGCCTCCGCGACGGACTGCACGAGAGTGGAGAGGGCGCGCATCGCTTTGCGGAGGGCGTCGCTGCCGCGCTTGCTACCGTCTACCGCGTCGGCATTGATCGCGAGTGCCGATGCGGTGCTTGCGAAAAGAGCCGGGAGCTCGTCTCGTTCGGAGAACTCGATATCCAGATCCGTGAGCACGATCTTGCACTGACTCTCAAGGAGGTTCTTGCAGGAGGAGATCGCCGCGGCGGGGTCTGAGCTGAGGTCGCGGTTGATCAGATCGAGGTGACGGCGCAGCACAGCGTTCTCGGTGAGGTCGGGCGTCTTGGCGAGCGTCAGCTCGGTTGGGGCGTGATACGCAGAAATCTGACGCCAGCCATAGATGATGCGATCTCCGAAACGGTCTGTCTCGATGAGCTCATACCCATCTCGGCGGAGGGGGTCATTGTAGGCAGCGACCATCGCGGCAGCGGCGTCTCGATCGTCGCGGACAATGGGATGGACTGTCTCGGCTAAGAAGTTGAGGAACGTCTCGTCGCTGCCGTGACGAAGCTGGAAACGGTCGTCGTTAAAGACCCAGTCATCCTCCCAGTCCCAGTTGTTCACCATGTGCTGGTAGATGTCGCCGCTGGCAGTGCGATACCTGTGGTCCCTGCTCGGCAGCTCCTCCAAATCGTAGAGCCGGGCGAGGAACTGCGGATGCTGCAGGCGCCCCGACCAGTCGTACTCGGAAAGCGATAGCCAATCGAACACGTTTGAGCGCGTCTGGCGAGAGATCCTCGCGCGGTTCGTTGGCGTCATGCACTAAGAATATCGGCCGCATACATCAGGGAATCGACCGCCCCTGACTCCGTCTGGACCGCACTTCCTCCGGGGAATGCTCGGTCTGCTGAAGGCTCACGAGCACACCCTGGGCGCGTTCGTAGTCGATGCGCTGAGCATCGTCGCCAGGCACCGCTCCGAGTGGGCTGCTCGAGGTGACGCCCCACCGGTCGCGGTACGCGATGACCGCCCGTGCCGCAGCCTCACGCTCTGTGGGAGCGGTCTCGTCGAGTTCCGCCAACCAGGGCTCTGGCTGCTTGAGGAGCTTCTCGACCAGGGCTTCGATGCGCTGCTCCATGAGCTGCTCCCGCTCCTCGAGGGCCTGCCTCATCGCAGGATCGGTGATCCCGCTCGCTCGCGGAACCAGGCCGGCGATCATCCCGGCGGCCCGCTGCGGAGCAGGCTGGTAGACCGCCGTGACACGCTGGAGCCGGTAACGCAGCAGCGACCCGAGATCCTGCACGCCGTCCAGTCCTCCAGCCTGAATGATGCGAGGGAGAAGACTGTCGATGTCGTGCCCGTCAGCTTCGAGCCTGCGCAGCTCCGTGGTGAGGATCCCGAAGGCGTCTGTCTCAACGAGCTCGTCGATCGTCTCCGCCATGAGGCCTCCGGCATGCAGGAGGGCGATCCAGCGTTCCTGCCCGGCGACTTGCGCGATGGTGTCGTACTCGGCCGCGAGTTGCTCGAGCGAGCCCCAGAAGTCCTGCTCGACCGTGATCGTGTCGTGCGCGGAGAGCTCTGCACCGGGATGCTGCAGGATCCCGTAGAGGATGCTCCGGGCGGTGTTCTGCAGATCCTCGCGGTGCTGATGCTCCTCGAGATGATGCTCGTCGGTGGCGACGTAGACACGGTTGGACTCGCGGCCGCGGGTCATCGCGACGTAGAGGGATTCGCGCGTCACTTCCGGTGAGTGGACGACCGTGTGCGCAGCGTCGACGGTGGACCCTTGTGCGCGGTGGGCGGTCACGGCGTAGCCCAGTTCGACGTGCTCGGCGACGTAGCCCGCGGGCAGCGTGATCGTGGTGCGCCGCTTCGATCCGGCCCGCCGCACGGTGAGGGATCCGTCGTCGTTCGCATGGGTGACATGCCAGCGGTCACCGTTTTTCACCCAGCTTCGCCCGAGCGAGAGGCGCCGATTGTTTTCCCGCGTGATGATGAGATCTCCGTGAGACGCTTCATTGCCGTCGTGAAGCCTGATGCCGTCCACGGCGACGTCTCCCTGGAGGATCCGGTCGGTGCGGGCGCGAGTGTTGAGCGCGGAGACGGTGTCGAGGGTTTCCGCGATCAGCACCGTGCTCTTTCCCTCCGCGAGGTCTGTGCGCCAGGCTTGGTAGGCGGTTTCGAGGATCTCGTCATATCCGCCCGGCGTGACGCGCTGGTGCGCGATGTAGGTATCGATGACGTCGGTGTCGCCGATCCGCAACTGCAGGGACGCCTGCTTCTCCCAGTCGTTTCGGAAGCGACGCACATCGACCAGTTCCGGGGCGTCGCCGCGATCACGCACGAGCATCCCGAACGCGCCGCCCGCGTCCACCGCCGCGAGTTGCGCCCAATCGCCCACGAGCAGCACTTTCGCGCCGACCTGCTGGGCGTGTCTAGTGATGGCATCGAGCGCGAACGTGCCACCGAGCGATGCCTCGTCGATGATGACGAGCTGCCCGCGCGTGAGGTTCCATCTCCCGAGGCGATGCTCATGCAGCCACTTCGCCGTGTTCTCCGTCCCGCTCTCGAGATCCCCGGCAAGGACGTCGGCGGCAGCGGCCGAGGGTGCGAGCCCGGTCACCGAGCCTGTCCCGTAGCGTCGTTCCCAGGATCGGCGCAGGGCACGCATCGTCGTGGTCTTCCCAGTCCCTGCGGGGCCGACGAGGACGTCGAGGACGCGGCCGGAGACGCCGATCTTCGCGATCGCCTGCTCCTGATCCACCGACAGGGTATGCCCGTCGCGGTTCCTCGTTCTGGCGGCGTCCTCAATCCATGCCAGCGGCACGGTCGGCGCCGATCGATCATTCGACGCGGCAAGGAGCCGGTCTTCTGCCGCGAGCACCTGCTCGGAGGAGAACACCGTTCCGCCTTTGGGTCGGAACACGCTCGACCCGTCCGCACGGCGAAACAGCGGAGGGCTCGTCGCAAGCTCGGGCGGGGTGAGACGCAGCGAGACCCGTTCGGCAGCATCGACGATCTGCTGGGTGATAGCGTCCCGGTCGTTCGCGGACGCGAAGCGAAGATCCATCGTCTGCCGCACCGTCTCCGCGTGAAGGTTCCACCGCTTCCACGTCGCCCGCCGGTCACCTACCTGCTGCACCACAACCTCAGCGACCTCTTCGAGATCTTCCAACGGGATATCGTCCGCCCGCAGCAACGGTTCCTGCTCGCTACCGGCGAGCAGTGCCGACGCCCAGGTTGGCGCGTCCTCACCCAGCAACGTGGTCGCGCGTTCTCGCCACTGGGAGGTGAGGTCACTGAGAGAGTGCTCCTGTTTCGGGGGCCGAGTCTCGAGCGTGGCCTGCTGCCGGAACTGCCACACCAGCTTCGGGGATGGCTGCCTCCCGTGCTTCGAAACGTACTCGTCGACCAGCCGGTCTTTGACCTGCTCGATATCGCGTGTGCGGGAAGAGAACTCATCCATCAGCTCTTGCGGCACGCCGACGATCTCCCACGCAGTGGAGCGTCCGGCTCCGCGGTCGCGGGGTTCCCACCCGACGCCGAGGATCTGGGTGAGATGGTCGGAGAGGACGGCATTGTAATGCTCCGATAGGCCCGTGACGGCGGCGTGGATGGCGCGGGAATCGAGCGTGCGCCACTTCCCGTCATCGACGGCTTGGACGCGGTTGGCGATCACGACGTGCGTGTGGAGTTGTGGGTCCGCGGCGCGGGAATCGTAGTGATCGTAGGCGGTCGCGATCACACCCCGCACGTCGACTTGCGCGACGGCGCCGCGCGGCCCTTTCGCGCCGACCCTGGTCATCGCGACGTCGCGCTCAAGCAGGGCGATCACGTCCCGGATCGCGGCGTGGTGGGCTTGAGCGACGAGTGCCTGAGTTCCGCCATCGGCAACTGCCCAGAGGGTCGACACGGACTTCGGGACCGAGAACGTGAGGTCGAACCCTGCGACGGGCGCATTCGTGGGCTTCTGTGCCTCCTCCGCCTCGATCAGCGCTTGCTGCGCGGCACGCTCACCTGCGGTAAGGGACTTCGGGAGCTGATCGAGGCGGCGCTGCGTCCGCTCGCCCGCGGTGGCAAACTTTCGGTACGGACGCCCCAGTTGCTCGCCGCTGTTCGGATCCTGCCCGTGCCCCATGAGGCGCCGTAACTGCTCCTCGCTCACCGAGGCACCGACGGCGATCTCTCCGGCGAGTCCTGGGAGGCCGGCCCCGAGCCAGATGCCGGGAGGCGTTCCTGCTTCAAGGTAGTACCTTGTCAGCGCTGACGACGCATCGCGATCCCCGTCGCCAGCGACAACCGCGTTCAGCAGGTACCGGTACCCGTCCCCAGCGGTCATGACCCTGATCGAAATCGTCACACTGGGCAGGTGCGCCGCAGATCTTGGGATCTACCCTCGGAAGGCGGAGAGCGCGATGTTTGCGTCAATGCAGGGAGATAGCGAAGAGCGCGCTTCAACGGAGATGCTCGAATGGGTCCACGACGGATTGGAGTCCGTGGTCGCGGCAGACGTAGATGATTCGCACGCCGTACCCGTCGGCGCCGCTCGGCTCGGGGTCGCATTCTGCGCGGCAGACGTTACAGAGCCGGTGCTCGTTGCTCCCCCAGACCGTGACCTCGATATCGTCGGGGATCTCCATTCCGTCGAACTCCATATGCGGAGGTTAGCTGTCGCGGATTGAGTCGTGTCAAGATGCGGCACCGATGCTAAACAGCCGTTACCTATGGTCATCGCGCCGGTCGCGCACTCGACGCTTAGTTCTTGAGGTACTCGAGGACGGCGATGACGCGCTTGTTCCCTGTGCGCTCGTTAAGGTCGAGCATGGTGAAGATGCTGCTGATGTGCCGTTCCGCGATCGCGACGCGACATGCACACGGTCCCTGATTTGCTCGTTTGTGAGCCCCGTAGCCATGAGCGAATCGTCAGTATCGCGGAGGAGGTGCTGCGGGAGCGGGAAAGGATTGACCTTACTGACGCAGAGACCCAAAGTGCGAGCATCCCTCATCGCTTTGATGCCAGCCCTTCAACCATTGCAACTAACCCGAACTCGAAGTCTAGGTCTTGATCGACAGGCTCACATCCGTTGTCGAGCGCTGTTTGTTCTTCTAGTACGAAACCGACCGTATAGCGGCTGATAGTCATGAGAGCTCGGACCGCAGAGCCCTCAGCGAATCCTTCGGACACGAGAAACTCGATCTGACTTTCGGGGGCATCCGAGCCCGCTGGCATCTGGTCACTCTTTTGACGGTGAAACTCTGCGTGCAGCCGTGCTCCATCCCGGACTGCCAGAAGCGCTGTCCGAAAGCTCCGCGCGTTGCGCAGGAGAAAGTCGTCCCAGCGCTCCCCTGACTCTGGGAGTGAGGCGTGGTGTTCGCGATCAAGCACATCAGCCGCGAGCGATCCGAGCAGGTGGGCCTTTGTCCGAAAGTGCCAGTAGAGCGCTGGCTGCTGCACCCGCAGATGCGCAGCCAGCGCCCGCGTGGTGAAACCGTCGATCCCCGTGTTATTGAGCACATGCCTCGCACCGCGCAAGACTGCTGCACGATCGAGTCGCGCTTGTTTCTGAGCCATGCTTGCACTTTATCATCGATAACTTTATCGTTGATAAGGTGTCATCTCTCACTTCCGCTCGTGGCTCGTTGGCCACGGTCCTCATCACGGCTAGCCTCGACGCCGCCGGCATGGGCCTGGTGATGCCGATTCTTCCCGCACTGCTACACGAGGCAGGGGTCACCGCTGATGCGGTTCCGCTGAACGTCGGAGTGCTGATCGCGCTCTACGCGGTAATGCAGTTCATCTTTGCCCCCGTACTGGGAACACTGTCGGACCGATTCGGCCGCCGCCGGGTGCTGCTTGTTTCCCTGGCCGGTGCGACCGTCGACTATCTCGTGCTCGCCACGACGTCCGCTCTGTCGGTGTTCTATATCGCCCGCGCAGTGGCTGGGATAACCGGAGCGACCAATGCGGTCACCGCCACCGTGATCGCCGACATCACGCCACCCCACCAGCGCGCCAAGCGTTTCGGTTTACTCAGTGCCTGCTATGGCGGCGGAATGATCGCGGGGCCAGCCATGGGTGGACTGTTCGGTGCCATCTCGCCACATCTGCCGTTTTTGCTCGCTGCTCTTCTCTCAGCGAGCAATCTGGCACTCACCTTTATCCTGTTACGCGAGACCCGTCCTGATTCCCCTGCGCGCTCTGCGTCGCTCGCTCAGCATCGTGGTCGCCCCGGCCTCAGCGCGGTGCCTGGGATTACCTTCCTATTAGTCGCATTCGGCCTTGTTCAATTCATTGGGCAGGCTCCAGGTGCGACCTGGGTGCTGTTTACTGAACACCGCCTCGACTGGAGTCCCGTCGAAGTTGGAATCTCCCTGTCCGTTTTCGGGATCGTACAGGTTCTCGTGCAGGCCCTCCTTACTGGCCGCATCGTGGAGTGGATCGGTGAGGCAAAAACAGTCATCATCGGGTGTATTACCGACGCCTTGGGTCTCGTAGGCCTGGCGATTGTCACTGACGCATTTTCCATGGCGCCTATCTTGGCGGCACTGGGGATCGGTGGCATCGGCCTCCCCGCTCTGCAAACCCTTCTCTCCCAGCGCGTCGATGAACAGCATCAAGGGCGCCTCCAGGGTGTGCTCGCCAGCATCAACAGCGTCACATCGATCTTCGGACCGGTCGCTTTCACAACGATCTTCGCGCTCACTTACATCAACGCCGACGGCTTCCTCTGGCTCTGCGCCGCAGCACTCTACGTGCCCTGCGTGATTCTCATCATGCGTGGTACAGCAGCGTCCCCGAAGTTCGGCTCTTGGGCGAGCGGCGACTCGATGTGAGTTGTGAGACGTGAGCAGGAGCAACACGGCGGCGACACTGCTTCGCCATGGCCGACTAGCGAGACGGCGCCACCGGGAAACTCGGCATCATCTACCAAGGACAGGTCAGCTGGGAGCCTGATAGACCCATCGAAATGTGCGTGCCGATCGCGGAGAAGGGCCGGGCGCATCGGATCGAGCCATAGCACCATGAGTCTTCACGGAAGTGCGTCGACGGAGACTTCGTTGTGAACCGGGCCAAGGGAGAGCTGGAGGCCCTCTCCGAGTGGCTTGCCGATGACATGAGCTGGACGCTCATCGAGAAATCCACACACAGCGGCCCCAGTGCAGCCCGAGAGGTGCGCCCGCCGTTCTCCCGAGCGGGTGGAGGTCATTTCTGTCGTCACCCACGGACGACGCGCTTCCTGCGACGGCTACCTCGAGGCTGGAGGAATGCGCGTCCGTTTCAGCCATGCGTTCCGCTTCGTCAGCACCCCCAAGACCTCGATGATCGCAGAACTGCGACGCTACTGCATCGAGACGCAGGTTGACTGAGGCCTGTGCGGACAGCAAGAACGACCCTTGAGCCCGTAATCTGGGAACCGCAGAAACTACCCGATCGAAACCAACTACTTTGCCGACCCTACAGGGTTGGCTCGCGGTCGTCGTCCTTGGCCGCGACCGTGCTCAAGAGGTGCTTGTAGCCATCCCTCGCGATCATCACGCGCATCGAAACCGTCACGACGCTACTGCCTTCGACGATCAGGGGGGTGGGGACTGATCGCGGACGCGCTGTCCACTTTGGTTAAAAGATTGCGCCGCTGTAGACGACCGCCATCTAGATGCCGACGATGACCATGCTCTCGAGTGCGCCACTACCCACCATTAGTGTGGTCAGGGTCGGCTTCAGGTGATGAGTCCGTGTCGGTAGGCGGTGATGGCGGCGTGGACACGGTTGTCGATGCCGAGGGTGTTGAAGAGCTGGGAGACGTATTGCTTGACGGTGCCTTCGGACAGATGCATGGCCCCGCCGATCTGGGCGTTGGAGAGTCCGCGAGCGATGTGGGTGAGGAGCTCGATCTGGCGCTCGGTGAGCAGGGCAGTGAGTTCGTCTCGCGCGGTTCGGGTGCGGTGGCCCGCTCGTTGCTCGGCGGCGAGCCAGCGGGCGACTCGAGGGGAGAACGCGCCTCCGCCGTGCGCGAGGGCCCTGACGCCGGCAATAAGTTGCTGAGGTTCGTCGGACTTGAGGAGGAAACCGAGGGCGCCGGCGTTGATCGCATCGGCGATGAGATGGTCGTCGGAAAAGGTGGTGAGCATGGCGATCGGAAGCTCGGGCAGTCGGTGCCGGATCTCACGGAGAGCTCCGATGCCGTCGAGTCGTGGCATCTGGATGTCCAGCAGTGCGACGTCAACGCGGTGTGTTGCCGCGGCGTCGACGGCCTCGTGGCCGTTGCTGGCGAGGGCGGTGATGTCAAGGTCAGTGGCGGAGGCGAGAATAGCGGCGACGCCGGTGCGGACGAGCTGGTCGTCATCCGCGATCAGGACACGGATCGGCGGGGTGTCGGTGCGATCCTCCGGGGTCATGGCGTGGGAACCGTTCCGATCCTACTGACCTGGTCGGAGGCGAAGCAGACGACGTGGACGTCGACTCGTTCGAAGAAGCTGATTTCCGCCTCGTAATAGTGACAGGTCTCGTCGGGGCGAGGCGGGAACTCATCGCGTGGAGGATCGAGCATCTCCAGGGCGGGGAGGGATCGCTCGACCGTCTCCTGGGTGTCTCCGACGGAGATGTCCGCAAACTGTGCCGTGGTCATCACAGATAGCGTGTTGGCGAGCACGAAGTAAGCGACCGCGATGAACACGAGTGCGCCGAGGATGGCTGTGGGAACGGCGATGGCAGCACGGGTGGCGCGGGATCGAAGGGTCGCGGCATCGTCCTCGGCGGCGACGATGTCGCCATCAGGTGCTGCGCTGTCCGCGGATGGGTGTGCGTGCGCGGGAAGGGTGAGGGTCAGTGCGAACTCGGTCGGCATCTGATGGACGGTGAGGGCGCCGCCCAGCATCGCGGCGCGATGCCGGAGGCCATGCAGTCCGAATCCACCATCGAGCGGATGGGCTGAGGACGCCTCCTCGTCACGCGGATTGCAAACGATCGCAGTGACAATATCGCCCTCGACCTCGATGCGCACGGTGACCGGTTGCCCAGGAGCGTGCTTGGACGCGTTGGTGAGTCCTTCCTGCACCACCCGCGCGACAGTGTTGAGCGCTTCATCGCTGAGTCGGTCGGACAGATCTGCGGCGATGTGCGTTTCCACGTGCATCTCGGCCTGACGAGCACCGGTCACTGCTTCGTCGATGCTCGGGGGGCTCCATCCGGCAGCCGGGTCTTCGGACTGGCGCAGCAGGCGAACGGCGAGGCCGAGCTGATCCGCCGCGTCCGCTGCGATCGTGCGGATACCGGAGACCTCTGCCCGGTCGGTATCCGGAAGCGTGGGTGTGAGGGAGAGCTGTCCGAGCCGGACGGCGATGAGCGTCAAGGAGTGGCCGAGGCCGTCGTGCATCTCCGCGGCAAGGCTCATCCGCTCTCGTTGCAGGACCTCACGGGTCTGGCTTGCCCGTCGTCTGGATTCGATCGCGGCAAGCTCCCAGCCTCGGCGGTGAAACTCTCGCCTCTGCGACACCGCGCGCCGCGTGGTCAGCGGTGCGGCGAGCACCAGGGCGGTCAGCAGACCATACACAAGGCCCTCGACGATCTCCTCGACTCGCAACTCGGGGAGCCTGACGACGGTAGCGGCGAGCACGGAACCAGCAAGGATCACGCGCACCCGCGCAGCCGGGGTTGCGAACATCAGCACGATCGCAGCAGTCGCAATAAGGCTCAGCACCAGCACGGGAGCATCGGGCAACCAACGCGTGGACGTGCCGCCGCTGATCGCGACGACGCATCCAACGATGGTCTGCCGACGGCGGAGCGTCGCGGGATCATTGGAGCTACCACTCATACTCCCAATCTATGCGCGCGACTCCGACCGGTGAACTCACGATCGTTAGGTCATGAATGGGCATTCGGCAATATCGGCACGTTGACCCGTGAATCTACCGTCGTATGCATGGTCGATCTTCTCCGCATGTTCCTTGCACAGGCAGGCGAGCACGTCACTCTCCTGCTCGCCTGCATGCTCCTGTTCGCGGCCCTTGACGCAGCCCTCGGTATCGGTGCTGTCCTCCCGGGGGAAACGGGCATCGTCCTGGCCGCGGTCACGCTCTCTGACCGTGCCGAGCTGCTCGCCGCCGGTGTGTTCGTTGCTGCGCTGGGCGCATTCCTCGGAGATCATGTGGGGTTCGCGGTCGGACGCGGTCTTGGAGCCCGCCTCGGCGACACCAGACTGATCAAGCGCCTGGGCCGGGACCGCTGGGAGAAGGCACGATATTACGTTGCCGGCCGGTTCTGGATTGTGATCCTCGCCCGTCTGCTTCCGGGTATCCGCACCCTTGTCGCTGCTGCAGCCGGCGCCTCAGCAGTGCCATACTCGCGGTTCGCAACCGCTTGTGGTGTCGCGGCGTTGCTTTGGGCGGGGCTTTGGGTCGTCGGTGGTGCGCTCATCGGAAACGCACTGCTCGACGTCGTTGAGCGCTACGCTCTGCCCGCACTCATCGTCGTGGCCGCTGCACTCGTCCTTTGGCTCTTCGCACGCCACAAGCGGGGGGTGCGCGCATGAACCGCATGTCCTCGGCACACCCGCGCCCCGACTGGGCGACTCTGCCCAATCTCATCACCTTGCTGCGGCTTGGGCTCGTGGTTCCGATTGTCATCCTCGTCCTCCACCATGCCCAGCCGGTCCTCACTGTCGTACTCCTGGCGGTCTTCGGCGCAAGCGACTGGATCGACGGCTATCTCGCTCGCGCCCTGAACCAGGTCAGTGCCACGGGAGCGGTACTCGATCCTGTCGCAGACCGCGTCGGCGTTGCGACGATCGCCCTCGCCCTCGCCGTAGCAGGTCATCTCTCCCTCGGAGTCGTTCTCACCATCGCAGCCGTCGACGCTGCACTTGCCGTCACCTACCTGGTGACTCGTCCTGCACGAGCGCCGAAGGTCTCCCGTGTCGGCAAGGTACGTACCGCGGTGCTTATGGCAGGCCTTGCGCTCATCGGAGTCAGCTTGGTCCCCGCGCTCCATCCAGTCGGAGCCGCAGGCAGAGTCCTTTGCGTCGTAGGAGCGTTCCTCCACGCTGTCGCAGGATTCGGCTACGTCCGCGCTCTCCTCCGTGACAACCGCGCAGATCCGCCCGATATGTGAGCCCAGGCCGTTCAGCTATCTTCTCCGGCGTCCACGCAGAGAGCCGGGGGTCTGGCCGTTGACCCGGGTGAAGGCGCGGTTGAATGCGGCCTCTGACTGATAGCCGAGTTCGGAGGCGAGGCGTGCTACGGTGATGTCTTCTTCGCGCAGCCGTGATGCGGCGATGCTCATGCGCCAGCGGGTGAGGTAGGCGATCGGTGCTTCGCCGGTCAGTGTGGTGAAGCGGCTGCTGAACGACGACCTGGACATCATGGCGGCCTTGGCGAGACGACCGAGGTTCCATTCGTCGCCGGGGTTGTGGTGGATCGCTTCGAGTGCGCGACCGATTCTGTCGTCTTCGAGTGCGCGCAACCAGCCTGCGGGGGCCGTCGCGTCGCTGATGAGCCAGGAGCGGATCGCCTGTACGACGAGAACGTCGGCAAGTCTGGTCGCGACGGCTTCGCCTCCGATCTGCGGGCAGGCGAGCTCGCCTGCCATGAGGCGCAGGGTGTCCTTGATCGAGGACGCGGCCGAGAGCGTATCGCCGCCGATGAACATCACGGGGGGAAGCGTGCGCATCAGTTCGCGTGCGGCAGGCTCGTCGAAGGAGACGACACCACAGATCAGCTGTGCTGCCCGGCCGCCGCCCCCGTGCTGGAGGATCGAGTAGCTCGTGCTCAGGTACTCCTGGGGAAGGAGGTCGACCCTCGGGCCGCGACACGCGTCGGCGTCACCCAGCAGGTCGTGGCCCAGGCCGTGCGGAACCAAGGCGAGGTCTCCGGCGCGCAACTCGATCGGGTCGGTTTCGGGCAAGCGCAGCCAGCAGGACCCGGCCGTAACGACGTGAAAACTCACCGAGTCAGCGATCGCGGGCATTTCCAAGGCCCAAGGCTCCGAGAGTTCGGCGTGGCAGTAGAAGGTGCTGCGCATTCGTAGCGTGTGGAGCACGCGCGCCACCCGATCCTGATATTCGAAACGCGAGATGCCCTCCATCCTGCAATCGTGTCACATCCCTGAACGGATATGTCCGTTGGATCAGACGAATAAGCAAGAACTTTGCCTATATGGGCATGGTTCTACCGGGCACTACCGCATACCGTCGAAGAACAATCAATCGAAGCTCACAGGAGGAACCGACATGTACGTCATCGCAGGAGCCACAGGCAGGGTCGGATCGGTGACCGCACGGACACTGCTCAATGCCGGGGCTGGGGTGCGCGTGCTGGTGCGCCGCCAGATCGATGCGGAAGCATGGGCGGCACAGGGTGCCGAGACCCGCGTCGTGAAACTGAGCGACCAGACGGCGTTGAGCGACGCGCTTGAGGGAGCGTCCGGGTTCTTCGCATTGCTGCCGTTCGATCTGACTGCCGACGACCTCGATGCGCACGCCGATGCCCTGATCGCTTCGATCAGCGGCGCGGTCGCGGATCGGCGGGTACCGCAGGTCGTCATGCTGTCCTCGGGCGGGGCTGATCTGGCCGAGGGCACCGGCCCGATCGTGGGGTTGTATCGGCTCGAGCGAGCGCTCCTCACGACCGGCGCGGTTGTGACTGCGCTGCGTTCGGGGCATTTTCAGGAGAAGGTCGTCGACGTGATCGACGTCGCTCGTGACACTGGCGTCTACCCGGTGTTCGCAGCGTCAGCCGAGACGCCGGTTCCCATGGTCGCCACTCGCGACATCGGTGTCGCCGCCGCCCAGACGCTGCTCTCCCCGCCCGCTCGCAGCGAGAATGTCGATATCGTCGGTCCTGCCTACTTGGAACGCGATGTCGCCACGGTGCTCGGTACCGCGCTCGGGCGCGAGCTGCACGTTGCGACGATGCCTGAGGACACCTGGACCGGGGCACTGGTCGATGCGGGATTCCGTCCGCATATCGCCGAGAGCCTCGCCGAACTTTACCGGGCCGACGAGCAAGGGCTGCTTGCCCCGCGCGGCGACCGCATTATCCGTGGGGAGTCGAGCCTCGAGGTCACGATCGATCGTCTGCTCACCTCCGGCTTGGGGTGACGATCGTGTTCGACTGTATTTCCACGATCGTGCTTGCCGCCGGTGTCGTCACCAACGGGCTGCTGGCCGGAGTGTTCTTCGCGTTCTCCTGCGCGATCAGCCCCGGATTCAGACACATCGACGATCGCAGCTACGTCAGAGCGTTCTGCGCCATCAACGGGGCAATTCTCAACGGCTGGTTCCTCAACGTTTTCCTCGCCGCACCACTCACTACCGTCGCAAGCGCGATCCTGGCCGTCGGCCGAGAGGACGCATCGACTTTCGGATGGCTCGTCGTGGGCGCTGCCTGCTCGATGCTCTCCTTCGGCATCACTGCCGCCGGGAACGTGCCGCTGAACCGCGCGCTCGACCGGGCATCCGCAGATACGGCACAGCGGCTCCACGACACGCGCAAGGGTTTCGAGGCGCCCTGGAACAGATGGAACCACACACGAACCGTCTTGAGCACTGCCGCACTCATAACGCTGGTGATCGCCCCATTCGGTCAGAGTTGAAGGAAGGCTTCGCAACGCAGGCATATCGGGTTCAGATGAGTTCCATCACCGGCCCCTCGTGGACGGCACGGTAGATCGTGTTGCGGATCGAGTTGGCCTGATCTGCGGTGAGTGTCCGGTCGATCGGGCGAAGCACGATCCGCAGCAGCACATTGACCTGTCCCGGCCGCGTCCCCAACCGCGCTCGTGCGGTCTCGGGCAGGTTCTCATGCTCGGTACGGCTGAGTACTGCGACGGTCTCGATCAGGTCAGTGTCGTCACCGAGCGCCGTGCGTATGCGATCGCCAAGGGTCTCCTCGTCCTCTTCGTCTGTGACGACCACGGAGATATCGCGTCGGGCCGGTGGCAGCGAGGATACATGCCGCCACGGTTCCAGGGTCAGCATCTGCTCGGCGATCCTCGGGTCGGTGGCTCGCAGATAGCGGATGTCCGGGATCGCCTTGCGCAGCATGAGCGCCCGTTCGAGCCCCATCCCGAGCGCCAGTCCCGACCACTGCTCGGGGTCGAGCCCTGAGTCGCGCAGCACCGCTGGGTGGATGCGTCCGCACTCGGCGAGTTCGAGCCATTCACCGTCATGCCGAACATCGATCTGACGCCCGCCCACAGTGTAGGGGTGCTCGGCCTCGGTGATCCTCCACTCGGCTCCTGGGAGAACGGCATCGACCAGTTCTCCAATCATGTCGAGCATGTCCTCGTCTCTGGTGCCTGGCGTGCTGCGGATGCGCCACAGGTCGACCTGGTGAGGTTCTCCGACGTGGCTGCGGTCGACGGCGTCGCGTCGATACACGAGCCCCGGCGCGACGATCAGTTCATCGACATCTCCGCAGCCGACGTAGGCTTCCAGCGCGGTGGGGAGCTCCGCGCTCATGTGGCTGCGCAGCATGGCCGTCGGGCTGACGTATCGGGTGTAGCGGCGGGCGCGGGTGACATCGCTCCGGGCATACCCGAGGCGGTCGTAGTTCGCGGTGATCGAGACGATGGGAGAGCTGCGCACGTACCGGATCGTGCTGCCCCAGCTGCGTTCGAGACTTGCGACGACGGCGCTTAGAAGAGCTTGGATGGCATGTTCGCCCTGGGCGGGATCGGTGAGATCCCGAAGGTCGAGGGCGCGGCAGAGTTGTTCAGGGGTCAAGTAATCGGCATGAGCCATGAGAGTCTCCAACAGGATTGTGGGCTGATGAACGAGGAGAACACCCCCGGCCGCGCCTGCGGAGACCCAGTGAGCTATAGGCGCACGTCGAGAACCCCGCGGCCGTTACCCGGCCGGGGGCTGGAAAATCGCTGCTGCCAACTCATGGGAGGAATTCTAGCAGGAATCGACTCGGCCGTTCGGGATGTGTCCGGTCTTCATTCACGTCGGTGTGCACCATGTGACCGGGGCGCTCAGCCACGATCCTCTGCGGCTCCCGGTTTGTTGCGCCGGTCGGGTCGATCGTCGCTCGGCGGTTCAGCCCGCGATGTGCGAGCAGGCGCGTGACCATACGGCGGCTGATATTCCTACCGCTCTGTTCCAGCTCGAAGGCGATTCGTGAAGCCGACCACTTGTGGTGACGTCGCATGGTTTCGATCATCACCACGATTTCGTTCCGCGGTGCCGTTGGCTGGCGGATTGGAGTAGACGAACGGCCGTGCAAGCCGGGTTCGCCGAATCGGCGGTAGCGTCCGACCCATTTGGATGCGGTGGCTCGAGAGATGCCCATCTCGGCGGCGATATGCGCGAGAGGTCAAGTCCGACAACGCGCGATGACTCGGCGACCGCCTTCGACCGTCAGGGGAGAGTTTGCGTGCGTCACTTGACCGCTTCGCTCTCGACGGGTGCAATCAGCCGAAGAAGGAGAACTGCGAGCAGCAATGCCGTTGCGGTCGCGATGGCGGCCACCCAAACGGGCCCGAGCGCGCCCGGCATAACACTGAGTGCGACAGCGGCAAGTACGGGACCGACGGCTGCGCCCACGTTGAGCGCCGCTGTCGCATATGACCCGGCCATGGTGGGCGCACCCGCCGCCGCATAGAGCACTCGCGTGATCAGCGTGCTGCCGACAGCGAACCCCAACACACCCTGAATGAAAACGAGTCCGAGCAGGGCAACGGGGTTCGTCGCGAATATCGCCAACGCGAGCCACCCGAGCACCAGAACGCTGCCACCGCCCACGATGACGATTCGGGGTCGGGCGTCCGAGAGCCGTCCCGCAACGGTGACACCGGTGAAGGAGCCGACGCCGAAGAGCACAAGCGCCACCGACACCCACCACTGGCTCAGACTGGCGGTCTCTGTAACGATCGGCGCGAGGAAGGTCAGTGTGGCGAAGGTCCCGGCATTCACCAGGGCAGCGAGCAGCATCGTCAAGACGAGGCGCGGGGAGGCAAGCTGAGCCAGCTCCACCCGCAGCGAGGTCGAGGACGGATCCTCCCTTGATGAGTTGTCAGTTTGAGTGGTGAAGCCCGCGGCGATGCCGATCGCAGCGGGGACGCAGAGAAAAGCGATCGCCCAGAACGTCGACTGCCAACCGAGTGCCGTACCAAGCAGAGCACCCGCGGGGACGCCGGCGACGGTTGCGACGGTGGTACCCGCCAGCAGAACCGCCACGGCCCGACCTTTGGCGTCAGGTGCCACGAGTTGCGTCGCCGCTCGCAGCGCGACCGCCAAAAAACCCGCATTGACGATCGCGGCGATCACGCGCGTGATGAACAGTGCAGTGAAGTCCGGCGTGAGTGCCCCTACGACATGGGACAGCGCGAACACGATCACGCAACCCAAGAGTGTCGCGTTCACGGGGAGGCGACGAGTGAGCGCGGCCATCGCAGGTGCGCCGATCACCATACCTGCGGCGAATGCCGAGGTCAGGAGACCAGCAGTCCCCACGGAAACGCCGAAGTGAGTGGAGATGTCGGGCACGAGGCCGGCGAGCATGAACTCGGAAGTGCCCATGGCGAAGACCACCAGGGCAAGAAGATAGAGAGAGAAAGGCATCGAGATAGCTCCGAAGCGAGAGTACGAACAAGAGAACGTCTCGTCACCACGGTCAGCGCCCAAAGAAACGCCCGAATGTCGTACTGCGTGCAGTACTGGGCGGCAGAGCTAGGGGCTCAGCTGAGGTGAGGGGCTGACGGCGTGACCGAAAGCCCCTGAGTGTCCGATTCAGGGCTCGACATACGGCTCATCGTACCCGTCTGCGCCGCAGTTCCCAAGAAGCGTCAACAACCTCCTGGCCGGCAACAACTAGTTCTCATCAGCCAGTCGAAGGGATAGCGTGGCTGCCACGTCAACGGATGACGGCCCTCCTGGGAACCCTGCCTGAGAGATGAGCACGGCTCCGAAGACCGCGCTCCAGAATGTCTTCGTAGCACGGTCAATGCCCTGGTCGGTTGTCCATCCGTGTTCTCTCTGCACTCGCTCCAGAAAACGTTCGGATCGGCGGAACAGAAGACCAAGGCCAGCCTCGATAGCCGGCTGCACCATGGGATTCCCGCGCGCGAGGCCGAGCGCACTCACGACAACGGTCGTGGACGGCATAGTGAGAGCGGTTCGAGCGAGCACTCGTCGCAGAGCATCTGGCGTTGGCGCCCGGCGCCCCGCCTTCTGGAGACGTTCGGTATCCAGTAGCAGAAGCCCGAAAGCGGCATCGATGTACAACGCATCCTTCGAGCCGAAATGGTGGGTGATCTGGTTGGGGTACACCCCAGCCGCCTCCGCGAGCTCGCTCACCGTGACATCTGCAGACTTGCGATCCCTGAAGAGCGTCATCGCAGCGTCGCGAATCCTCCGGCGTGTGTCGACCCCGCGAATGGTTTGGCTGCGCTGATCCATACTGGCCATAACTCAATTGTATGTGATACAACTGGCTTGTATGCCATACAAGCCAGGAGGATGCAGATGCGAATCGCGATGACGGGATACGGTGCGGTGACCCCACTGGGACTCGGGGTAGATGCTCTGTGGTCGGGGTTGATCGAGGGGCGCTCGGGAGTGCGCGAACTGGAGCGACTTGATGTCGCGTGGGCAGACCTCCCGGTTCGTGTCGCCGCTCCTGTGACGGCCGACCTCGAGGCGACTCTGGGCGGTGTCCGTGCGAGGAAGCTCGACCGAAGCCAGCAGATGGCCCTCATCGCAACCGACGAGGCGTGGCGCGACGCAGGCCTTCGCGACTGTGATCCCGAACGCCTAGCGGTGTCCGTCGGAACCGGTGTGGGTGGAGTGCAAACCCTCCTCGACCAAGACGACGTACTTGAGAGTCGCGGTCCGCGGCGAGTGTCACCGCGAACCGTGCCCATGCTGATGCCCAACGGCGCTTCGGCTCAGATCAGTATCGAGTACGCAGCTAAAGCCGGAGTCTTCACACCCGCCTCAGCCTGTGCGTCAGGAGCGGAGGCGATCGCGTTGGGTGCTCGACTCATCAGAGACGGAGACGCGGACGTAGTGATTGCAGGCGGAGTCGAAGCGGCGATCACACCTTTGACCCTCGCCGGTTTCGCCCAAGCGCAAGCTCTCGCCAAACCGGACGGCGGCCCTCCGGAGCGGCTCTCCCGGCCGTTCGACGCCGAGCGCCGAGGCTTCGTACTCGGCGAGGGTGCCGGCATCGTGATCCTTGAAAGCGAAACCCATGCTGCCGCGCGTGGCGGGCGCGTCCACGCGTGGCTTGCCGGGTGGGGCATCACCTCGGACGCGCATCACATCACCGGCACCGAACCGAGCGGAACCGGCCAGATCCGCGCCATTCACAAGGCACTCACAGTCGGCGGCCTCACAACGAACGACGTCGACCACGTGAATGCCCACGCGACCGGAACGATCATCGGCGACCGCGCCGAAGCGCAGGCGCTCCGTACAGTGTTCGGCGAAAGCATGAACGTCACGGCTCCGAAAGGTGCGCTGGGCCACCTGGTCGGAGGGGCCGGAGCCCTCGAAGCAATCATCACGGCACGAACCCTTGAATCGGATGTCATTCCCGCAACCGCCAACCTGCAGAACATCGACCCCGAGATTCATCTGGACGTGGTCTCGGAGACTCGCCGCAAGTCAGTACGAAGCGCGGTCAGCAACTCCTTCGGGTTCGGCGGGCAGAACGTGACGCTTGCAATGTGCGCCGCATAGGATCAAGCTCGTCTGCGAGCCCGACCACGGGATGCACAACGAGTCCTTTGAAGTTCAGCCCGTACTTGTTCTTGTCGAGCTTCCTACCCGGCCAGGTTCGCTCGGCGTGCGAGAGCGAGCAGGATGAGTGCTTCGAGCGCGAACGCCGCGGCGATGAGCGGAAGTGCAGCTATCCCGAGCCCGGATATGGCAACACCGCCGATCGCGGCTCCCATAGAGACGCCGAGGTAGGTCCCGGAGGTGTTGAGTGCCAGCGCTTGCCCGGCGACAGAGCCATCGCCGCGACAACCCGCAGTATCATCAGCACGGCGAAAGACGGAGCTACAGCTGCTGCGGATTTGGTGAAAATGAAGACCAACAGTGCGAATCCGAACAGGCGCCGACGTAAGGCGTGGGCAAGGACCACTGTCGCAATCGGTGCGGCCAGGGCGACCGTCAATGAGGATACCGCGACGAGCTGCCCGGTTTGCCCCTCGGTAACACCGAGATCATTCGTAAGCTCAGGCAAGACGCCGCGATTACATAGTCGCCGGTGTAGAGCACAAACGCTGTTGCGAACAGCCAAGCGTGCATCTGACGTATCCCCTCTGAACGGAGGCGGAGCTTGACCCGGTTTCCCGGACGGTTCTTGTGTGTTGATCATGCCGCGATTTCTGCGTCGGTGTGAAGTGCTTCGTAGTCGGCGGGGCTGAGGTAGTCGAGAGCGGAGTGCCGGCGGCGGGGGTTGTAGAAACCTTCGATCCACTCGAACATGGCCGATGCGAGTTGCGTCCTGGAGTCCCAGGTCGTGCGGTCCAGGAGTTCGCGTTGCATGATCGACCAGAATGACTCGATGAGCGCGTTGTCGACGCTGGATGCGACTCTGCCCATTGATCCGAGCAGCCCTGCTTGACGGAGTCGGTGGCCGAAGAGCCAGCTGGTGTATTGCGCGCCTCTGTCCGCATGAACCACGGTGCCTGGTTCGGGTCGCCGCCGCCAGCGTGCCATCTCGAGCGCGTCGACGACGATCTCCGCAGTGATCCGATCCGAGATCGACCACCCCACGATACGACGCGAGTAAGCGTCGATGACGGCGGCGCAGTAGACCCAGCCGTCCTTCGCGCGGTGCTGCGTGATGTCGCAGAACCACAGCCGGTTCGGAGCGTCCGTGCGGAACTGCCGCTTCACGAGGTCCTCGTGCGTGGCCGTGTCCGGCTTCCAGCCGCGCCGCTTGCGGTGATGCGCGACCCCGACCAGCCCGTCCAGCCGCATCAGTCGCGCGACACGTTTTCGGGCGACGTGGACGCCGAGACCGAGTCGTAGCTCGGCGAGCACCCTGGGAGCTCCGTAGGTCTCTCGTGAGTCGGCGTGGATGCGTCTGATCGTTGTCATCAGTTCCGCGTCCGCGACCGCCCGAGCCGACGGTGATCGACCCACCCAGTCGTAGTAGCCAGAGGTCGAGACGTTCAAGAACCGGCAGGCCACCGCGACGGGAACACCGTCCGCGGCGAGCTCCTGGACCAGCCGGAACCCTATTTTGGGAGCACGTTCTCCCTGGCGAAGTACGCCGACGCGCGCTTGAGGATCTCGTTCTCCATCTCCAGCACCCGCAGCCGGCGCCGCAGCTCGACGAGCTCCTTGTGCTCATCCGAGGTCAGACCGGGCTTGCGGCCTGAGTCGACCTCCTCGCGATTCATCCAGTTGCGAAGACACGACTCGCTGATCCCGAGATCACGCGCGGTCTGACCGACAGGATTGCCTTGGGCGACAAGGTCCAGGGCTCGACGCCGGAACTCCGGCGGGTGGGCAGCAGGCATCTCACGGACTCCTTCCGAGACGATCATCGCCTCAACTCAGGTGTCCGGGAAACCGGGTCAAGCTCCGGCCCTGGCCCCACAATGTCACTTGTGTGCCGTGCTCACCGCAGCGGCCGGAAGAACTCCCTTACATCGTCCAGCAGCAAATCGGGTTCCTCGAGTGCGGCGAAGTGTCCGCCGCGCTCTTCGACATCCGTCCAGCGGACGATGTTGTTCGCCTTTTCTTCCGCGAAGCGCAGTCCGACGTCGTGCGCGAACACGATCACCGCAGTGGGCACCCCGGAGCTTGAGGGTTCTGCGCCCCAACCTGCATCCTGCGCATAACCTACGTACGCCGCCGACCCGCCCGTCGCCGTGAACCAGTACAGCGACGCGTTGTCGAACAGGAACTGCTCACCAACGATTTCAGCAGCCGGTACATCTGCGGGGTGCGTCCATTCCTGGAACTTGTCATGGATCCACGCGAACTGGGCGACGGGACTGTCCGTGAGCATCGCACCGATCAGTCCCGGCCGTGTCGACTGGATCGCGATGTAGCCGAACTCTCTCTGCATGAATTCGCCGACCCGTCGCATCCGATCCTGTTCGATCGGAGTCAGCGCCGCTGCGGTTTCCTCATCGACCTCGCCGACAAATGAGCCCACCGACCCGTTCGCATGCACGCCGATCACGCGCTCAGGGGCGAGCCGTCCGATCTCGGGAGCGACGCCCGCGCCCACATCGCCTCCTTGCACGGCGAACCGGTCGTAGCCGAGTCGAGTCATCAGCTCGAGCATCACCGCGGCGATGTCGCCGCGTTTCCAGTCGTGTCCGACCAGTGGCGTAGAGAAGCCGAACCCTGGATGTGACGGGACCACAACATCGAACGCGTCGGCCGCATCGCCGCCGTGCGCGACCGGATTGGTCAGAGGCCCGATCAACTTCTCGAACTCGAGGAACGATCCCGGCCAGCCGTGCATCAGCAGCAGCGGTGTCGCCTCCGGATGCGGCGACCGCACGTGTACCGCGTGGATGTTCTGCCCGTCGATGCTCGTGATGATCTGCGGCAGGGCATTCAGGCGTTCCTCGGTGGCGCGCCAATCGTGCTCGGCCCAGCGCGCGATGAGGCTCTGGAGCTCGGACGACGGGATGCCGGTGCTGCGATCATCGACTGGAAGCGGATGCTCGAATCGGGCGTTCGCGAGGCGTGAGCGGAGGTCTGCGACGGCGGCCTCCGCGATCTCGACGCGGAAAGTCTGGATGGTCTCGTTCATGTGCATGTCTTCCTTCTTGTTGGTGTGCTTGGAGTAGTCAGCGTGTCTTGTGATTCTTGGGTGAGAGCCTTCCTGCGGTCGCCAGTGTCGTCATGCCCCAGACCAACCATCCGCCGTACACGAGCAGGCCGGTAGCGGGATCGTCGGCGGGGCTCCGCGCCACGCCCCACAGCCCTGAGACGCCGAGGGATAGCAGGAGGAGGCCGCCGATCAGAGCGACAGGTCGCACCCATTTCGGCGCGGGGCGATTCCACCAGCGCATGGCGATCACGAGCGCCGGTACCGCGGCGAGGGATACTGCCACCGTTATATAGAAGGTCGCATCGACGACGCCTACCGTGTCAGGCGGGGCCGCAACGTCGATCCCGAACGCCCAGAGCGTCTTGAGTGTTGGATAGACGAGCGACGCGGCGATCCCGATGAGGGGCATCCAGGCAGGCACTGGTACGAGCAGATCGCGTGCGGGTCTGAGCGGGTTCGGTAAGAACCACAGGCTATAAAGCGCGATTGCGGCCCCGAGCGAAACGCAGGCGGAGATCGGATCCACTGGGAACGGGATCGCCCCGACCGCTCGCAGCAGATGCAGGAGCAACAGCGTGCACGCGGTCGGCAGCAGCAGTGCCGTCGCGATGAGCAGCCCGGCGTAGCGCTGCCCCGTCGTCCGTGCGAATACACGGGCCAGAACAGCGACGACGATGCCTGCCAGGACAAACCAGCTCGGCGAGTTGACTGCGACATAGTCTGCGGCCGAGTGCAGGAGCGCGAGGACGCCGACGGCGGCCCCTAGCCCGAGAGCAGCCCAGCTCACGGTCGACCCTCGAGTCTCCACTCGATTCGATTCAGAAGTTTGTTGAAGCATTCTCTTTCTTTCCAAGTCGTGGTGGACCGCGAGGTCATACGTTCTCGGCTCGGCGGTGCAGGGCATATCCCCACGTCGCGAGCGCCAGAAGTGGCCCCCAAAGCCAGAACGGGAAGACTAAAGCCGTGGTCAGCAGAGGTATCGCGATCCCAGTAGGCGACTCACCCGCGAGCAACAGAGAGTCGAGTCCAGCAGCGGTGAATAGGACGGCCACGGTCAGTGCGGGAACGACGGCCACCCCCGTGGGGATTGCCCTACCTCCGACACGGCCGAACCAGCGAGGCACCCGCGAGCCCCACGGCAGGATGAGTCCGAGCGTCAAGACGCCTCCAGCGAGCATCGCTGAGCCGAGGATGAGACCGTTGGCGAATGTCAGAGAGGGGTCGTCCGACTCATGCGGGTTTCCGAAAAGTGGCCATGGCGTCAGCCAGCTGAGTCGCGCGATGACGTACGGCAGCGCGCAGCACGCCGCGATCACCGTGATGGCGACACGGTGCCGAAGCACAAACACCCCGGCCGCTCCCGGAGTGCGGTACAGAAATGACGCGCCGACCAGGAACCAGATCCCCGCGAACAGCATTAAGACCAGTGGCGTGACAGAACGTACGGTGAGCAGATCCACGGCGAAGTCAAAGTACAACGAGCGAAGCGGGGTCGGTCCGAGCAGCAGGACGCCCATCACGGAAAGACCGGCGAGTGTGGCGAACACGCGCATTGCGGGCGTTCTCATCGCGAACACGGCGAGCGCGAGAAGGATCAGGGGCAGTAGGTATGCGAGCGTATAGCCGGCGATGGCGAGTCCGCGCAGGCCAGTCAGACCGACCGCGCACGCCATGCCAATGGCAATGGCGACGCCGCTCAACAGCGGAGTCATGCCGTGCCTGCCGAACAACGCTGATAGTCCGACTGCAGATGCCATTGCGCCGACGCATGCTTGGAGCGCAGCAGCGGCCATCTGGCCGAGGGCAGTGCTGTTGAACAAATGGTGGATCGGCGCCGGGTTCAGACGAGCAGCGTAGGGGCTGAGCTCTGGCGCGACCAACCACACCAGACTCGCTGAGAGCATGAGGACGCCGAGCGCAGTGCCAAGCCAGTGCAAAGCCCGCACGCGGGATTCCGGCGTACTTGTCCGAGGAAGAGCAGTGGCGTTCATGGCATCTACTCTTCCGAGAGAGACAGCCGAGATCATCGCTCCGGCAGGCGAGAGCGGCTCACCTGAGCGGGTGATCTTCACCAACCGCTGAACTGTCGCCCGGTTGCACAAGGCCGTTCTCGTACGCCCAGATCACGACCTGGATGCGATCGGAGAGCCCCAGACCCGCGAGTACGGCCTTCACGTGTGTCTTCACAGTGTTATCGGTGAGGTAAAGCTTCGAACCGATCTCAGCGTTAGAGGCCCCGCGTGCCAGCAGCGCGAACACCTCGCACTCGCGCGGTGTGAGCGCGTCGAGGAGTCCGTCGGACGGCAGCACCTGGCGGCGCACGTGTCGCAGCAGTGACGCCGCGGCGCGCGGGGCAACCGCGGCGTCTCCTTCGGCGACTCGGATCACCGCATCGCACAGATCCGGCGGTCGCGTATCCTTTGTGAGGAAGCCACTGGCACCGGCCTGGATCGCGCCGAACACATACTCGTCCAAGTCGAAGGTCGTCAGGATCAGCACCCTGGTCTGCGGGCTCACTCTGAGAACCTCGACAGTGGCTGCGATGCCGTCCATGCCTGGCATCCGCACGTCCATGAGGACCACGTCGACGCGATGCGACAGAACAAACGACACGGCGGCCGCTCCGTCGTCGACACCACCTGCGACCTCGATGCGAGGGTCGGCGCCGAGCACCGTGCCGAGCGCTTCACGCAGCAGCACCTGGTCGTCGGCAAGCAGCACCGAGATCGGTCTGTTCATGAGGATTCCTCAACGGGCAGTGTCGCGCGCACGCGCCATCCATGCCCCTTCCGAATGTCTAGGTCGCCGCCCGCGCGCCGTACCCGCTCGACAAGGCCGATCAACCCGGTCCCGTGCGAGTCTGCCGCTCGGCGCAGAGGACCTTGTCCGCCGTCGTCACCCACCGTGACAACGGTCTCGGCCTCCTGCCAGTCGAGGCTGACGTCGATTTGTGTCGGTGGCCGGACATGCCTGATCGCGTTGGTGACCGCCTCTTGGACAACGCGGAATGCCGCGAGATCGGCGTCAGGCGCCAACCGTCGCGGGGTGCCCTGCACAGTCAGCTCAATCGTATGCTCAGCACTATTGGCGTGTTCGACTAGCCCGGCGATCGCGTCGACCCCGGAGACCGGTGTCAGCGGACTCGCGTCAGGATCTCCGAGCGTATGGATCATGCTGCGCAGGCCACGCATGGCCTCGCGTCCGGTCTCCGCGACGCGCTCGAACGCGGCATCGGCCTCCGGGCTGTTGCGGGAGGCGCTGGATTCGGTCACAATACGAGCGGCCTCTGCCTGGGCGATCATCACCGTTAGCGAGTGCGACACGACGTCGTGAAGATCCCGGCTGATCCGCGCCCGTTCTTCGCTGACAGCATGTTGCATCGATTCTTGAGCTCGCCGGTACTCAGCGAGACGCGACTGGCGTGCCAGCGCACCGAGAGCCCACGCCGCAAGGACCGCGGCGACGAGGCTTACCGTCTCGAACAACAACGTCATGCGATCGCTGAAAGCGGTTTGCACTGCGCTTGCCGCGGTGATGAGGCCGACCCCGAGTAGGCCAGTAATCAGGGCGCCGAGCGAGTGCCGGCGGTTCTGGCTCGAGGCCAACCGCCACAACAACAACAGGTAAGCGACACTTGACGGCAGGAGCGCTGCGCTACCGATGCCAGGAACGATCGTGAACGCGAGGAGGAGCATTAGCACCGATCCACCGACGAACGCGGTGATCGGACGCCTGGTGCAGAAGAACCCGGTCACGTGCAGCAATACGAGGAGGGAAATAATCCATGTGAACTGCCCGTAACTCAGCGGTTCGGGTGCCGCTTGTAGCAGGCCCACAACTGTCAAAGGCAAAGCGAGAACCATCATGATCGCGGCGGCGACAACCTCCCCTGACACGGTTCGCCGGCGCAGCCGGCTGGAGAACTCGCGATCGCTCATCACAACGCAATTATCCGACAGGAGCGAATGTGCCGCCTCACCCGCGAGAGTGAGAGGACCCTAGTGAGCGTCTTGTCCTCAGCACCCCTCGGCTGTAGACCTGGGCTGCCGCAGCGCCCGGAACATACGCGAGTCAGCATCTGCACGCTGTGCCTTAGTCGGATATGCAAGTGATCCCCAATGGCTGCGCCCACGGTGAATCCGGCTTGGAAGCGTGTGACGGGAGCACCGGCGTTGAAATTCGAGGGCGTCGGTCAGTGTCACAGCTAGCGAGTGATATCTCCCGTCCCCAGCTGCGGCAACTTTATGTATTGAGACCGGCCCGAGGATAGTGTGGCAACTCGATGTCGGTGGATTTGTTGAACTGCTTCTGCATGAATCCTCGCATCGGCCAGCGGGTAGCCCAGGACATCGATGCCTGGACAAGACGGATCGCGAGGCCGTTCATCGGGGCGAACCCTCCCGTCCCGCCCGCGAGCTGCTGGGCACCCTCGGCATAGGGTCGCACTATCCGGTCGTAGGCTTCGAACGCGGCAACATGCCCCGCCCCGGTACCGAGTTCTCCTGCCAGGACGTAAGCCCCGACGAGGGCGACGCTGGTGCCCAGCCCGCTCAACGGGCTCGGGCACGCCGCCGCATCACCAATCAACGCAACCCTGCCATTCCACCACCGGTCGAGGTCGACCTGACCCATAACGTCGAAGGAGAAGTCTGATGACGTGCGGGCGGCTTCGAGCAGCTGTGGCGTTCGCCAGCCGGCGTCCGCGAAACGCTCGTCGAGGAGCGCAACCTGCGCGAGGCGGTTATGTCGGTTGTGGCGGATCGTCTCGCCTCGGCGCAGGCGGAAGCTCAGCGCTGCCTTGGACTCCGTCCTGACCCTACCCGGACGGACGGAGGCGACGAGCCCGCCGGCACGGTTGTACGTCTGGTACCAACCGTTTAGGTCGTCGAACGCGGGGGCTGTAAACCATGCCGTGTACAGGTCGAGAGACTTGACGAATTGCTCCTCAGCCCCGAAAGCCGCAGCACGCACGGCCGAGTGGAGGCCGTCGGCGCCGATGACGAAGTCGAAGCGACGTGCTGGTGCGTGGCGGAAGACTACCTCCACGCCGCTGGCGTCCTGGGTGAGCCCCGTGATTGTGTCGTTGAAGAGGTATTCAACCTCGCTGTCGAGTTCGCGATAGAGCAGGTCGACGAGATCTCCCCGAAGGATCTCGATCTCGGAGATGAATCCCTCCCCATCGAAGTCATCGGATCTGATCACTGCGCGTGGGTGGCCGCGCTCGTCGACCCAGGAGATGCCGGCCTGGTCAAGGCAGATGCTACGGGCATCTTCGAGCAGGTCCATGCGCTCGATCACTGTGCGCCCCGCTCCACGCAGGTCCACCGCCTGCCCGCCCTGCCGCGGCGTTGGCGCGATTTCAACAATCGTAACCGCGAAGCCGTACTTGCGTAGCCAGTACGCACAAGCCAGCCCCGCGATGCTTGCACCTGAGATGAGTATTCGTTGTCCAGTCATGCTGCCACCCTAGGAACGCCCGACCAGAACGAGCAATCGCGTACTAGTACAGCTGGTGTCCCTGGACGGGGAGATGATGATGATCGCGGTGTTTGCCGATCGGCGGTGTTCTAGTACAGGATGAAGAGATGAGCACCTCGTCGACGACTATTGCCAATGAACTGCGCGACCAGATCGTTTCCGGTGCCCTGCTGCCCGGAGAGCAGCTTCCCTCTGCGCGGGAGATCATGCGAACCCGGCACGTCGCCATCGCCACGGCCAGTCGGGTGCACGCGCTGTTGCGCGCCGAAGGACTCGCGCTCCCCGTGCCAGGGGTCGGAACCGTCGTGGCGGGAGATCGCAACGGCGGTGCGGGCCGCCTTCGTACCCGTCGGCCAAAGAATCGACATGCTCAGTCTGCAGTACAGGGAGCTGCACCACTCAACGTCGAGCGGATCACGGTCGCCGGCGTCGCGATCGCCGACGCCGAAGGCGTGGAGATGCTCTCGATGCGCAGAGTCGCTCATGTGCTGCGAACCCAGCCGACGTCGCTGTACCGGCATGTGACCAGCAAGGAAGACCTCGTCTTGCGGATGATGGAGTACGCCCTCGGAGAATGGTCCCCCGTGGCCGGAAACGGCGATTGGCGAGATCGGCTGATCCAGGGTCACCGGGAGCTCTGGCGGGTCTTCCGCCGTCATCCGTGGCTCGCACCGCAGCTTTCAGTGACCCGGCCGCAGCTCCTCCCCGCGGCGCTATCCTTCGCAGAATGGGCGATCCAGACATTGGGGCAGGCCGGCATTAGCTCTGGGGAGGCGTTCGAGGCGCACCTGCTCCTGTTCACGCAGATACGCGGCATGGCCGTCCTGCTCGAGCCGGAGGCTGAGGCCGAATCTACTTCCGGGGTTGACGCCGACACATGGGTCGAGGAGCGCATGGATGTGCTCCGGGATCTGACTTACCGGGATCATCATGCTGGCCTGCGATCGCTCGTCGGATCTGGCTATGAGCTCGACCTGGATCGACTCTTCGAACGAGGCCTGGGCCTTCTCGTTGACGGCATCGCTTCTCGACTCGATTCCTAATGCCGCACTTCCAACGTCAGCAGGAGTGCTATGGCGTGCGAACTAACCGCCTGGAGAGCGCGCGAGCCGATCACGAACTGCGACAGAGCACCGCGACCCGATCACGAAAGTGGACGCGACGACCAGGGCGCGTTCGCGACGGTCGACACAATTGTGGTCTCTCACCGCTTGATCGCACGGGTGGCGATGTAGGCCGGGAAATACTGCGCAGTGATGTCTGCGTGATGTGGCGCTTCAGTGAGATCGGTGAGCATGAAACCCGCTGACAGCTGCCCGCCGATCTGCTCGGTCAGCGAATGACTGTACTCAATGGGGCCATCTCCGTAGGCGCGCGACCGGTCGCATTCCGAGAGGTCGAGCGAGCTGAAGGGAAGTCGATGGCGCACGACGAACTCTTGTTGATCGAGCGACACCTCATCGAAGAGGTAGACATCGGGGTTCATGAACCCGGTGAGGAGCAGTCCGCCGGGCCGGAGGACACGGAACGCCTCCGCCCAGACCGGAGCAAGGTCGGGGCAGAACACGTTCGACACGGGGTTGACGATGATGTCGAACGCGTCGTCGGCAAAAGCGCTGAGGTCCCGCATATCGCCCAGAACAGTGTGAATCTCAAGCCCCTCACGTGCGGCGACCTCGTCGTCACGGGCAAGTTGCCTGGGAGAATTGTCGAACACCGTTACGGTCGCGCCCGCGGCTGCGAGGATAGGCCCCTGCTGACCTCCACCAGAAGCGAGGCAGAGTACGCGAACGCCGACCAACTCGGCGGGAAACCAATCGCGCGGCGTCCGTTCATGGCCTATAAGGACCACGGACCAGTCGCCCTCGCGTGCGCGTTCGATGATGCGAGTGCCTACCGGTCGCGACCATTCGATATCGCTGTCGACGAGACGATCCCAGGCGAGGCGGTTATGTGCAACTGGATCTAAATCTTCTCCAATGACGGCCGACCCTAACACGCCGCTGGAACGCTCCCTCGCGTTAGGGGTCATCGAGTCAGGCCCGTCAGTCATCTTGAAGCCTAGACGGAAAATCACTAGGGCTTGACATTCTCAGCGTCACCCCGAGTCCTGTAGGCCGTATCAAGGCGACTGAGCTATTCGTCATATTGGCCGTGTCGTCATGGAATCCGACCGAGCGGTAGTAGCGGATAGCGTCCTCGTTCGAGCGTTGAATCACGGCGCGGATGCGCTGTACTCCGGTTCCCTCTGCGATGGCTGCAGTAGCATGTGACAGGCTCCGGCCGAGGCCCAAGCCTCTCGCACTGACTGTAACGAACGTGGCGATGTCCGCCATGTCGTTCGGCAAGTCCGCATGGAAGCGCTCAAGGGCCTGGAAGCCGAGGATCCCCTCGTCGCTGTCTGCTAGGAGACAGCTGATGCAGTGGGGGCCGGTGATGAACCATTCCGCGAACTCGGGGCCGGACAGCGGAGTATCGATCGCGGTCTTTCCACCTTCGGCAATGATGCTGTTCAGTAGGCGGGCCAACTCTTCTGCGTCGTCGATTTCAGCCTGGCGAATGTGCATACAAGCACCCTAGTTCCAGGCTGGAATTCTTCGGATCACCCGTCCGGGTGACCCGGTCTCACCCGACTGAGCGATGACTTGAGCCGCCACCCGCTGAAGAGTGGAAGACATGAATACCGCCGCTCTTGCTTCTGCAGGAGAATCAAATAGTTCGGTCGGAACCCTGAGCTGGTTTGACATTTTGCTCCAGTCATCACGCTTTCTGCAAGTGTTTATGACTCATCGCGAGGCCCAGCGGTTGAGGCGATGGTAAAGCAGTTGTCCAGGGTAGGAGCCGAGCGTGGTGGTATTGACAGCATCTGCATTGTTTAGCAGCCAAGGCCCGCCGTTAACAGTCCGCGAGCAGCACGCAGATGCTCCCTCGGGTCCAGTTGTTGCTGAAGCAGTAAAGGTCATTTTCGGAATTTCAGGTTGGGCAAGGGTCTCCTCCTTTGAAGACTCGGTGCCCCTCAACGCGGGCACGATATTGGTAGTCCCAGCTGAGGTGGCGTGCTCAGGAGTTCCATTTGGGCACGCTCGAACGATTACGTTGTATCTCAGTCCGGAGTATCTAGCCGATCAAGTCCGTTGGCTCCCTACCGCACATCCGCTCGTTCATCACCTACATCAGGCACTCGACGACGATACCGGGTTGCAATCAATGCAGCTCGCGGCGACGAGCTCGCAAGACCTCGCTCCGCTGCTTATGCAGCTTGCTCGCCCTCCCAATAACGACTCAAGCTTTTTCGCACTCCTGGCTGGGGTTGCTGAGGTGTTTGATGCACTCGGACGGCTTGCGGGCACACGTTCTTCCTGTGCCGCAATAGCGGATGCGGTGCCAAGTCGTGAAGTCCTCACTGCGCTATCGCTGTTGCGGTCGGATCTGAGTGTTCCGTGGCGGATCGATTCCTTAGCACGGGCCGTCTCGCTATCGACCTCACAACTCACCCGGCTGTTCCGCACCCAGGTTGGTGTATCGCCAGGAGCTTTCCTAAACCAGCTGCGGGCGGATCGGATGGCGGAGCTCCTCGCATCTACACATCTCACGGTCGGCGAAGCTGGAGTGTCCGTCGGCTGGCCTGACCCGGCGGTCGCCTCGCGGTCGTTCAAGCAGCGGTACGGACTCGCGCCCAGTACCTACGCGAACTTCTACCGTACCGCTGACCGTTGTCGTTCCGAGATTCCGTCGCCGGCCCGGTGATTTGGTGCTGTCGACTCCTGAATGCTTATCGGACGTGGTACTCGTTGATTGCCGATCGTGTGTGGGAGAACGAAGCTCGGGATTTCAGGGTCGCGCAGCTCGCTCGTGGGATGCGGGGAGGCGGAGCAGCTTCTCTGTTTCCAGGCTGTTCGGGGGCGCCGCGACGTGGGCTCGGGAATGCTGGGATGGCCCGTACCTGCTGGGTGATCCTGATCGTCGCACACGGCGGCGAACAGGCCCCGAACAGCAGGGAGCCCTCGTCATGCCAGACCCCGTCCCGCGCGGCCCGGGCGCCGCCGCCCTTCCGTCCCCGGCCTTCACCGATGCCCGCGTCACGCTCTACCACGGTGACGCGGTCGAACTTCTGCGGCTCTTGCCAGAGGCCAGCGCCGACGCGCTGGTATCGGATCCGCCGTACGGGTTGAGCTTCAACGGGCAGGCCTGGGACGACGCGGCCGGGTTCCGCGAGTCGCTCCCGCATCTGGACACGGCGAGAATGACGCCGCCGGAGGTGTTCGAAGCGTGGTGCGGCGAGTGGGCTGCGGGTGCGCTGCAGGCGTTGAAGCCCGGCGCGCACCTTGCCGCGTTCGGCGGTGCACGCACATGGCATCGCATGGTGCGCGCCCTGGAGAACGCAGGCTTCGATATCCGCGATCAGATTGCGTGGCTGCACACCACCGGGATGCCCAAGAGCATGGATCTCTCGCACGCAATCGACAAGCACCAGGGCGTGCAGCGTGCAGACCGGATCGTGCAGCTCAGTGAGCACGAGGGCGTCCTCGGCGCAACGCGTTCGGTGCTGTCCAGGGGCACCCCGGTCACCGAGGACGCTGCACGCTGGGAAGGGTGGGGCACCGCACTGCGCCCCGCGTTCGAGCCGATCATCATCGCCCGCAAACCGCTGTCGGGCAGCATCGTCGGCAACGTCCTCGAGCATGGTGTCGGCGGCATCAACATTGACGGCGCCCGATTCGCCGATGAGCGGTGGCCTACGAACGTGGCATTCGATCCAGGGCAGGCCGACGCGCTCGATGTGCTGACCGGAACGTGGCAGGGCGAGTCGCTGTCGCGGAAGTTCCCGATCTTCCGGTTCGAGCACAAGCCCACCGCCTCCGAGCGGCCCCGCGCCTACGGCGTCTCACACACGACGGTGAAGCCCCTCGCGCTCATGCGATGGCTGGTAACCCTCGTCGCCCCAGTCGGCGGCGTCGTCCTCGAACCGTTCGCGGGCTCGGGCACCACCGTGCAGGCGGCAGCAGCCGCGGGATTTCAGGTGGTCGCGTTCGAGAAGAACGCCGACTACATCCCGCTCATCCGTTCCCGCATGGAACAGTGACCGGCCCGCAGTGGCCGCGGCGCACGGGCGGTGCCCTACCTGAGAGGTAGGCCGTCATCTGGCGAGCCAGCATCGTGAGCGGAGGAACCATGACGACGACCGAACCGCACGCACAGGAAGAAGGCCCGCAGCGATCGGTGTATCTCGGGGTGATCATCTGGTCTGACGACCCGGACGTGGAGCCGACGGTGATCGCTGACCGGAACCCGGTGACGTTGGCGCGCAGCCTCGCCCTCACGATTCACGAGATGCTCGCCGACACCAACCTGTACGTGGGCGCGACCGAGTTCCTGCAGGAACAGCCGCCGCCGCAGGACTGGGCTCGGCCCGAGGACGTCGATGACTGGCTAGAGGCACTGCGGGAGGCAACCCCGTATCCGTCGTACTCGTTCCACCAGGTGCCAGTCACCGGCGGCGTCGATGGGACGAACCACACCGCCGTGAATCGTCACTTGCAGCACGCCCTGCACGATCGTGAACAGGCGCTCGCCGCCGATACCGACGCCACGTCCCAGGCACCTGCATCGTCGCGGGCAGCGCCCGGCTCGGCTGGGTGGGGATGACGATGCGGCGCAGATTCTTGACCGTACGCCGCAGATCTGGTCCGTCGGCTCGACCGCGCTCACACGAGTCACGTAACCCGGAAGGGGCGGCCTGTCTCCTGGCGGCCCTGGTCGCTGCTTGAATCCCTGTTCCCTGATCGAAGGAGTATGTCCATGTCAGATCCAACCTTCCCTCCCGCGCCCGAACCGGCACCGCTGCGTTCGCATCGCGTGACGATCGAATTCGACGTCCTCGCGGCCTCCCAGGACGACGCCAACCACTTGGTGAACGAAGTGCTGATCGAAGAGCTCGCAGGTCCGCCCGAGCAGCTCCGCACGGACGGGGATCGCGTGTTCGGCGAAGACTTCGGCGACGACGTGGCGCACGTCCTCTCCTGGGTTCCCCGCACCGAATCGGCTGCGGCTTCGCAGTCGGGGACGGTACCGTCGCCGGAGTGGGCACCGTTCGAGGGCTCGGGGATTCCCGAGATCGTCGCCCGCATGTTCCCGCCGTTCCCGTCCGAAGACGATCATCGCCGCGCGGACGGTTCGCTCAACGAGGACGCGTTCGAGTTCGAGGTGCAGGAATGGCGAGAGGTGTGCTTGGAGCTCGCAGTCCAGGCCGCCCAGTTGCCGGATCTTCTGGCGCGGCTCGAGCAGCTCGAGCAGGCGCAGACCAGTCAGGCACGGATCGACGAGGCAGAACGCGTGCGGGACGGGCTCATCGATCTCCTCGACCGCGACCCGCTCCCGGTCGAGCCGCGCAAGGAGGACTACCTCGTGACGATCGCGCCATCGTTCGAAGGCGAGATCGAAGACATGCGGTTCGCCTGGGATCACTCGCAATGGCGATCTGACTTCACCGCGGCAGCCTTCCGACGCGACCACACCCTCCGTGCACTCCTCGCAGAGGGCGGGCCGCGCACGACGTACCTGCCCGAGCAGTTCCACCGCGACTGGGTTCCCGCCGACTTGATCGCGCTCCATACGCTGCGCTCCATCGTCGAATCCGAACAGCCGATCCTCGGGATCTCGATCGAACGGGAACAGGCAGCACAGCTCGAGGCGCTCCTCGCCGCCGCGGATCCCGAGGTGCGCGTCCTCGATCCCGACGATCCATCCGGGGTCGAACTGTATGCGGGGCCGGCCTCGGAAGCGCATGCCTGGCTCCCGTCCGGCGTCTACGAAGCGACCGGTCCCGACGACACAGGCGAGTTCCGGGTCGTCGTCGGCCCCATCCCCGGAAGCGAGCGCGTGACGGCCTCGGCCGCGTTCCCGCCGCTCGAGCACGATAGCACCGCGCTGAGCGAGATCGCCCGCATCCTCGAACACGACACCGAGATCGCTGACCCAGCGACCGTGCTCGCGCACATCAACGGGACGGTCACGGGCACCGGCCGCATCGGTGCGCTCCCCAGCGATCTCGCCCGCGCGCCCGAGCCGCTGACCCGGCTCGAGCGGGGCGTGCTGCTGAGCGAGCTGCTCGCCGAACGGGAACAGCACCTGGATCCTCCCGCTGACGGTCCCGAACCGCACGCACCCGAGGCGGGACCGGAACGAAACATCTAGCATGCGGCGGCACAACTTCCGGGGAGGCGGCACCTGGCGGGTTTGACGATGCGGCGCAGATCCTTGACGATTCGGCGCAGACCGCTCCGGAATCCTCGCCAGGGCGTCACGGGCCGGGTAAGGGTGGAGGCCTCAGAGAATGCTCGCGAGCGGACTCTCCCCAAGCCCCGGCAGCACTGCTGCCGCACCTTCTGGAAGACGCCGTACGCGGGCCGCAGAGCTCCTGCGACGTCATCGGAAAGGGGGTGATTCGGGTGTCTCGTCTTGACCCTACCGGCTGGCCGATCCCCGCGAAACTTCCCGGCACGCTCGCGGACGCCGCAATCGCGTATGCGCACGCGGGCATCCCGATCTTCCCGTGCGTGCCTGGCGACAAGAACCCGCTCATCAAGCGTGGCTTCCACCGCGCCACCACCGATCTGAGACAGATTCACCGGTGGTGGCGTCGTACTCCGGAGGCGAACATCGGGATCGCTACCGGCCGCGGAGTCGAGGTGCTGGATGTGGACGTGCACGCCATCGGGACCGGGTTCCCGCTGCTGCGGAACCTGCACCGTTCCGGGCAGATCAGCGGGTGGGCGCAGGCTGTGCGTTCCCCGGCTGGCGGGCTCCATCTGTACTACCCAACCGATCCAGACCGTGACCAACGGTCCTGGGCACGCGGGACGGCGCATCTGGATTTTCGTGGGCTTGGCGGCTACATCATCGCCCCGCCCTCCATCGTCACTACCGATCACGGGCCGCGCCGCTACGAGCTGATCGCGACCGGCCGCAGTCCCCGCGCGATCGACGCCGACGCGATCCGTGAGCTTCTCACCCCGCCACCGGCCCCGGCCAGCAGGACAACGGCTCCGGCTCGTGGTGAGGCGGGATCCGAGCAGCTCGCGGCCTGGGTCGCGCGGCTGCCCGAGGGGAACCGGAACGCGGGCCTGTTCTGGGCGGCGTGCCGCCTGGTCGAGGCCGGCCTCACCGAAACAGAAACTCGCGTCGTGCTCGAGCCCGCCGCCCACAAGACGGCGCTGGACGCGCGGGAGATCGCGGCGACTATCCGGTCGGCGCACCGCACCGCGAGCCTCGCCCCCGACCCGGCCGAACCTAGAGCGGACGCCTCCGGCGTTTTGACGGGGATGGGCAGGTAGCCCTCATGCACGCCCCGGCCACCTTCGAGCAGGCACCGCGCCGGGGCGAGCCTGCGGCCGGAGTGACGAGGCTGGTGATCGTGCTCGCGGTGACGGGGACGATCCTGCTGGCACTGGGCGCGTTCTGGCTCTCCTTCACCACCCTGATGGATCTTGCCGTCTTGTCTGGCATCGCGTCGGGGCAGGCGTGGGTGTGGCCGTTGATCGTCGACGGCGTGATTCTGGAGGCCACGATCAGTGTCGTCGCCCTCCGCAACTCCGCTCCCGCCGCGCGGCGGTTCGCCTGGCTGCTGCTCGCGGCCGGGGCCGGCGTGTCGGTCGCGGCGAACGTCACCCACGCCGTCGTCGCTTCCGATATCCGGGTGCCCGCCGTGATCGCAGCCGTGGTCGCGTCCGTGCCCCCGCTGGTGCTGCTGGCGATGACGCATCTCACCGTCGAACTCACCCGCAACGCCACCCCGCCCGGCGAGCCGCTCCGCGACGACTCTGCATCGAGCGGAGCCTCGAGCACCGCCGAGATCGAGAGCAGTCCCGACGCGGAGCCAGGGCAGTCGCCCGCGCCGCGAGCGATCCAGACCGCACCCCCGACGCCCGCCGCGACAGACCGGCCGGCGGAGGAGGCGCCTGCGGGCTCGCTTCGGCGCGGTGGCCGGGAGCAGGCGCGGGCTCGGGCACTCGCGTTGCATGCGCAGGGCGTCCCGAAGCGGCAGATCGCCGCCGAGGAAGGGGTGCATCCGACCACGGTGGGCCGATGGCTGAACGCACCTGAGAGGCAACAGGACGGAGCCCATCATGACTGACCCCACCGGAACCGACCCGATCCGTGCCGCCGCGAGCCGCGACGAGGCCGCCCGCCGCGCCACGGCCGAGGCAGAGGGTGCCGCGACGAACTCGGAGACTCGCGGCGCGCAAGATGATGAAGCGTCGAGGTTCGCGACCCACGGAGACCCCACCGTCACCGGCACGGGCGCCGAGACGGAGGCGCAGCGTGCCGGGGTGCAGTGGGTGCGGCCGACCGATCTTGCTGCCCGTGCCGGTGGCGCGGTCGTCGATCGGGGCGCGCAGTGGAATGCCCTGCTGCACGAGGCCGCCCTCGACGGGATCCGTGAGGGCCGCGCCCAACTCCACGAGCGGCTCGCACAGCGGCAGGACGACCTCGAGCCTGCGACGACGACCTCGGGTCGGGCCATGCGGCCCGTGGCCGAGAGGACGGGGGTGAGCCGATGACCCATTCGTGGCCCGGCACCGCCCGAGTGCCGGACAACACCCCGACCCTCTAAGCACCGATCACGCACAGGATATCCCGTTCGTGAGATGCGCACAGACCCTCCCAGGGGAGGGCCTGCCGGTCTTGCGCGGCCTGCGCACTGTGGCGCCGTGCTGCCGTTCGCGGGCGACTGCGCCGATTGGCCGGATGGGGGTCGTACCTCTCTTCCATCGACGGATCTTTCTTCTCAGGAGTCGCTATGTACCCCCAGCCTCACCACGAGTCCCACGACCAGGCACCGGATTTCACCACGAGTGAAGGCCTGCGCGTGCTGCTCACCGAGCTCAACGAGCACAACGCGTGGGCGTCGAGCCCGGTCGCGGCCGAGCTCATGGTCTACGCCACGCAGAAATACACGCCCATCGCGAAGGCCTGGCATCGGGATCCCTCCGATGCCGCCTACGAAGCGTTCCTCGCGATGCGCACCCCGACCACCCTCGCCGCCGACGATCCGTGGGCGGTGATCACGCGGGCGGTGGCGCTCGGCATCGCCGCCGAGGTGCACGCCGACCGGAACATGACCAGCCAAGACAAGGCCCGCCGACCCTCGAAGCGCCCTACGGAAGAGCCGATGCGGGCCGGGCACTACGAGGAGTTCTTCTACGACGTGCACCCGCACGCCCATTCCCTCGTGCAGCACGGCGGAGAAGATCACTCGGTGGACCGGGTGATCCGCGCAACCTGCGTGTTCCTCGTCCTCACCGACTGGCCGGCCCGCCCCGTTGAGCAAGCGGTCGACTACATCGCTCACCGCGTCACCGGGCTGTCGTCGCGCAGCGCCGCGGTGGAGGTCGTCTCCAAGGAGCTGCACATCGCGCATCGGCTGGGATACACCGCCGAGACCTGGGCGGCACTGGTGCGCCTGGTCGTCGGCGCGAAAACCGGGAAACGTCAGGGCGGGCAGTACGGCCTGTTCGCCCGCGTGCTCCTCGGTGATGACGTCACCGACCTGTTGCGGGACGAGGCCCTCGTGTCCGCGTCCCGGCGCAGCGCCCAGCCCGGCACGGAAGGAGACGGGGGTGCGTCATGAGCCGCGGGCATCTCGTGCTCGAGCATGCGATCGACGAGATCAGTATCGGGTACAGCTTCCGCCGAGACCTGGGGGAGGATCTCGACGAGCTGTGCGCGTCGATCGAACGCTTCGGCGTCATCCACCCGCCCGCGGTCACCGAGCAGTATTCGCTGATCTCCGGTCGCCGTGTGCTCGCTGCGCAGAAGCGGCTCGGCTACCGGGTCACTCCGGTCTGGATCGTGCACGGCGTGTCCGACAAGCTCTCCCACGTCCTCGCGATCCGCGACGAGGAAACCCTCCGCAAGGCGTTGAAGCCGCTCGAGCAGGCCGAGCTCTACGACGAGCTGAAGAAGCTCTACGCCGAGGAGAACGCACGCAAGCAGCAAGCCACCCAGTTCGGAGCCGACGCCCGCCCAAATGAGGGCGGTCAGGAGCCGGGCGACGGGACGGTGGGTGGCGGTGGTGTCGATTCGACACCACCGCAGAGCGCGCCGAAGGGTGAGGGACGGAAGACGCGGGTGCAGGCGGCGAAAGCGGTCACTGGGCAGGACTCGCACGGCAAGCTCGACCAGGTCGTTGAGCTGAAGCAGATCGCCGCCTCCGACGAGGAACATCCCGAGGTGCGGCAGGCCGCAGCGGAGGCGCTGCTCGAGCTCAATACCGACGGGAAAGTGAACGGCCGCTACCTCCGCGTGAAACTCCTCCAAGCACTCATGTTGCTCGAGCGTTGGTCCGCTCATCCCGACGAGCCGGATGCGATCCGGCAGGCGGCAGCGTCCGAGCTCGCCCGGGTGCGGGCGCAGGAGCATCCGAAGGGCGCACTGGCAGATGCGAATCGTGCGATCGCGCGTCTCACGCAGCTCCGCAAGGACGCTGCGGCTGCCGCCCCGCGCGAGGGGTGGAAGGATGCCGACCCGCTGCTGCGGGAGAAGCATCAGGTCCGTAAGCTCGTCGATCTGCTCCGTCGCGAGCACGGCTGGTGGGACCGCTTCGACCCCGCGGTGTTTGGGATGCACGCGGACGGGGAGCAGTGGGAGCTCGTCGAGACGAGCATCACCCAGGCCGGCGTCTTCCTCGACACCGCCCGTGCCGCGCGCGAGAAGGAGGCCGCTGGTGCCGACATTTCATGATCCGAAACAGGATGCCGACGAGCTCGGCGAAGCTGCCCGCGGCCTCGCGTACGCGACCCGTCATATCGAGCAGCCGGCCGACACCTACCAGGTGCTGGGGTCGCTGCATTACGCGTTGACGAGTGTGCAGCAGTCGCTGTCGCAGTTGGCGTCGTGGCATCACCGGCATAGCGGCCACGCCGCGACCGACGATGGGAACCGGCAGGCCGGGCAGGAACGCGCTGAGAAAGCCGGGGGTTGGGCGCGGATCGCTGCCGCGTCCCTGGACCAGGTCGTTGATCTCGTGATGCGTGCGCAGGGCGAGAACGGGCGCGTCGCCTGGCAGCCCGACCCGTCATGGGCCGCGCTCCCGAGCGATCTGGCTCCGCTGGCCGAAGCCCTCCGTGACCGGGAGACCGAGTTCGCCGCGGAGCCACGGCCTTCCGGCGAGCGGCCGGATCCCGGCCGGGGCGTGACGCGCTGACCGCACGGGCGCCCTACTGGGTGACGCACCTATCGGCTGACCGTTGCCCCTCGTCTGGAAGGCCCGCCGCCATGTCCTCGCCGCACAGCGAATATCGTTCGCGTCACCGCCGCCGTCTCATCATTACGCTCGTCGCCACCGGCCTGGTCCTGCTGCTGCTTGCCGGGGTCGGGATCTACGGGCTCCTCACCGGCCCCGCACCATCCGGCACCGATCGCGATACGCCTCCAGCGACGCCAACCGCACCGCAGACGCCGGGCGAGAATCCCGACGAGAAGACGCTGGATCCGCTGCCGCGCACGGACGACCCGGAGGAGTATGTGCGGGCCGTCGCACGGGCGCTGTTCAACTGGGACACGTTCACGCTCCTCACCCCGAATGATCATCGCGGCGTCCTGATCGAGGACGCCGACCCCTCCGGCACCGAAACGCCGGGCCTGATCACCGACCTCGACGGCTACCTACCGTCAGCGACAACGTGGCGAGATCTCGCCGAGTACCGCACCCGCCAGCACCTCGAAATCGACCGGATCTTCGTTCCCGCGCAGTGGGAAGAAGCCGTCGCCGTCTCCGACGGGCAAATCGCTGAGGGCACGATCGCATACACCGTCGAGGGCACGAGGCACCGGGAAGGCGTCTGGTACATGGACCCGGTCGACAGCGCGCACGCAGTCTCCTTCACCGTGTTCGTCGCCTGCGAACCGGTCTTCGAGCGCTGCCATCTGCTGCGCCTGTCCCAGCTCGACAACCCCCTCCGATAAGGGGAGGCGCGAATGAAGAAGTTCCTCGCCGTCGGCATCGTCGCGCTGTTGCTCGCCCCGATGTTGGGACTGCTGAGCATCGGCGTGCTGATGAACCCCGCCGTCATCCATCAGGCGAACTGCATCGCCTCCGGCATCCGGCTCGGCCCAATCCCCGACGAACTCGAGGTGACGACGAAGGACGGCACCCGGTTCACGCTGAACAAGCAGCAGCTCACCCACGCGGGAACGATCATCACCGTGGGTGGGAACACGGCAGGGGTTGGCCGGGACGGGATTCTCGTCGCGCTCATGGCCGCGCTCACCGAGTCCACCCTGCGGCAGCTCGCGAACACCGGCACGTATCCCGAGAGCGGCCAATATCCCCATGACGGCAACGGCTCCGATCACGACAGTTTGGGCCTGTTCCAGATGCGGCCCCAGGCCGGGTGGGGCACCGTCGCTGAGCTCATGGACACCACCTACCAGGCGCGCGCCTTCTATGGCGGACCGGACGGCCCGAACTTCCCGAGCCCGCGAGGGCTCTTGGATATTCCGGGCTGGCAGCAGATGGACAAGGGCGAAGCAGCCCAGGCGGTCGAGGTCAGCGCCTACCCAGATCGGTACCAAAACTACGAACCGGTCGCCCGCACGATCCTCGACACCCTCACCCTCCCTGGCGGCGGCTCGGGCGAGGGCGCGCCGGGCGATGAGACGATCCCCGAGACGACGCGGCTCGTGTTCCCGCTGCCCACCGGCAGCTACGTCCGCACATCAGGGTTCGGGCCGCGCGTCGACCCGATCACCGGGGAGTCGAGCTTCCACTCCGGCACTGACTGGGCGGCGCCCGACGGGACGCCGATCTTCGCGCTCGCAGACGGGCGCGTTGTCTATGCGGGCATGGTGGATGGCTTCTCGGGGCAGATCACGATCGAGCACACCATTCGCGGCAAGAAGGTCGCAACGATGTACGTGCACATGTGGGCGCACGGGATTCACGTCTCCACAGGCGATCGTGTCACCGCTGGGCAGCACATTGGCGATGTCGGCAGCAGCGGCCACTCCACCGGCGCGCACCTGCACTTCCAAGTTCACCCAGGAGGGGCGGGCCAGCCCGCGATCGATGCCGAGCCCTGGCTCGCCGAGCACGGCGTCGAAGGCATCGACGCGCCGACCGGCGGCGGACCCGGCTGCGCCGCCTGACACCCACAGGCCCAAGCGGTGAATGCTCCATGCCGGGGCCGTACCTGTGCGATGCCAGATCCCGCGCAGCGTCAGGAGCCCCATATGCATTCGCTTGTCTTCCTCACCACCAGATTCGCCCTCGTCGCCGCTGAGAACGTCTACCCGGATCTCAGCGGCGTCGGCGGCCGTTCCACGCTCATCTCGATCGTCGGCGCGCTCCTCACCTTCGTGCTGATCGTCGCCGTGCTGATGCTCGTCATCTCCGGCACCGTCTGGGCGGTGTCCTCCTCAAGCGGGAACGCGCAGGCCGCGCAGAAGGGCAAGGTCGGTGTGTTCGTCGCACTCGGGGCGGCGGCACTGGCAGGAGCGGGCGTGGCGTGGATGAACTTCTTGCTGCGCCTGGGCGACACGCTCTGACCGGTCTGGCGGGGTCCGTACCTGTCGCGGTGACCCCTCCTCACGTCCGGGGACGGGGCGTCTGCCCGCGAAGGAGCCCACCATGCTTGCTGTCCTCGACACGCTCACGACCGTCTCGGCAGTACTGCCCGCGAACATCGACATCAGCCCGAACGATTCGGGACTGCCCGGTATCGCGGCGCTGCGCACCATCGTCGGCGCTGTGATGACGATCGGCCTGATCCTGTCGGTGCTCGCTCTCATCGTGTCCGCCGTGGTCTGGGGTTTCGGATCCAATTCCTCAAATCCCCATCTCGCCAGTCGCGGGAAGGTTGGCGTGCTGATCTCCTGCGGCGCGGCCATCGTGACCGGCGCGAGCGTCACGCTGATCAATTTTTTCTGGACCGTGGGCCAGACCGTCTCCTGAAAATCCGGCACCTCGAAGGAAGGGAGGGGTGTCGTGGCTCTGTGTGACGTCCCCATCATCTCCAACGTCTGCGACACGGTCGGCGAGACCGCCGCGACGCTGATCTCGGCCCCGTTCGACTGGCTCGCGCAAGCCATCGGGCAAGCCGCGTCGTGGATCTTCCAGGGAGTCTGGGCACTGTTCGACTCCACCACCCTGGTCGATGTCACGGGCGGCGGCTACATCGGCGTGTACAACGTGATCTTCGGGATCGCGGTCTTCCTCATGCTGATCTTCTTCTGCCTGCAACTGATCACCGGGCTGATCCGCCGCGACCCCGGCGCACTCTCCCGCGCCGCGCTCGGCCTCGCCAAGAGCGTGCTCGGCTCGTTCCTCGTGATCACCATCACCGGCACCCTCTTAGAGGTGGTCGATCAGCTCTGCATCGGGATCATCCAAGCCACCGGAACGACCCTCGAGGAGATGGGCGGGAAGATCGGCGTCCTGGTCGCCGGGCTCACCGCGATCAACCTGACCGCGCCCGGAGCGGGAGCGATCATCACCATTTTCCTGGCGTTCCTCGCGATCTGTGCGGCAGCGATCGTCTGGTTCAGCCTGCTGGTGCGCAAAGCCCTCATCCTCGTCGCCGTCGTGATGGCCCCGATCGCGCTATCGGGATCCTCGTGGGATGCGACGAAGGGATGGTTCGGGAAGTGGGCCAGCTTCGTGCTCGCGCTGATCTTCTCGAAGCTCGTGATCGTGGTCGTGTTCCTCGTCGCGATCAACCAGGTCAACGCCCCGATCGACCTCGACCTGTCCTCGATCGCGGACCCGATCGCGGGCATCGTGTTGATGTTCATCGCCGCGTTCGCGCCATACATGGTCTACAAGTTCATCAGCTTCGTCGGCTTCGACATGTACCACGTCATGAGCGCCGAGCAGGAATCCAAGCAGGCCATGAACCGGCCCGTGCCCATGCCCGGCAAGCCCGACGGGAAAGAGCCCCCGCGCGTCCTCGAAGACAACAAAGGCGGAGGCGGCGGTGGAGGCGGGAACCCGCCCCCGCCTCCTGGTGGCGGTGGCGGCGGCGGAAATCCTCCGCCTCCACCTTCTGGCGGCGGCGCGGCGGGAGGCAGTGCTGCTGGAGGCAGCGCGGCAAGCGGTGGAGCCGGTGCAGCCGGCGGCGGTGCCGCGGCCGGAGGCGCAGGCGCCGGGGCTGCGGCAGGCCCGATCGGTATCGCGGCCGTGGCCGGAGCAAAAGTTGCCAAGGGCGCAGCCGAGGCCGGCCCGAAGCTCGGCGCCGCGATCGGCCGCTCCGCCGACGCACACGCGGGAGCGGCAAGCGACGGGCAGAACCCGCCGCCTCCACCGGATCGGTCGGTGCCACCGACCCCGAATGCGCCAGCGCAGCCACCGGCGAAGCCGGCAGCTCCGTCCCCGGAGGGGCCGAAGAAGCCGCCGCCTCCGCCCTCGGGCGGGCCGAAGTAGCAGACCGTCTAGGATGCAGCGAAAGGAGGTGAGGCCGCCGTCGATGCGGGCGGTGGTGCGACATGCCCGGCACGGGTCAGCCAGCGACCTGGCTCGTGCCCGGTACGCACCACCGCCCGCTCCTGTGTGCCGGGGCGCGTACCTGATCGGCGACCGTGTCTCTTCGTCTGTTCAGGAGCATCCTCATGGCGACCACCGCTTCCACCACGACCGAGTTCGAACTGTCCCCGGTGAAGTTCTCCAGACTCACACGGCGCGGCATCATCCTCGGCCTCTCCCTCCCGCAGGTGATCGCCCTCAGCGTCGCGGTCGCCGTGTTCGTCGCCTCCCTGTATGCCGGAGGCCCGGCCGCGCTCTACACGGCACCGATCTGGGGCACCGCACTCGGCCTCGCCTGGGTGCCCGTCGGCGGCAGGAAGCTCGTCGAATGGGTGCCCATCACCCTGCACTGGCTGCTCCGGCAAGCCCTGCGGCAAACCCGCTATCGCAAGCGGGTCGTGAAGCCACGCCCCGCAGGAACGCTCGCACTCCCCGGCGATGCGGCGCCGCTGCGCCAATACCAGGATCCCGAGACGGACGCGGTGATGGTGCACGACCCGCACGGGCAGACCCTCACCGCACTGCTGGAGGTCACGCATCCCTCGTTCATCCTCCTCGACCCCGGCGAGCAGGAACGCCGCGTCCACGCCTGGGGCAGAGTCCTCTCCACCGCGTGCCGGTCGACGCGGATTGCCCGGCTGCAGGTGCTCGAGCGCACCGTCCCCGACTCCGGGTCAGGGCTCGCCCAGTGGTGGACGGAGCACGGCCACGATGACGACTCCTGGGTCGCGAGAACCTATCGCGAGCTCATCGACCGGGCAGGCCCCGCCGGAGAACGGCACATCTCCACCATCTCCCTCTCGCTCGACATGCGCGCCGCGTCCCGTGCGATCCGCACCGCAGGCGGCGGCATGAAGGGCGCGGCAGCGGTGCTGCGGCAAGAGATGCAGACCCTCACCACGGCGCTGCGCACCGCCGACCTGAAGCCCTCTGACTGGTACACGCCGGGACAGCTCGCGATCATGCTGCGCTCCGCCTACGACCCCGCGATCGCCGCGACCCTGGAACGCTCTGGCGATATCGGACAGGAGCTCGCCGCCGCCGGCCCCGTCGCCGTCGAGGAGACCTGGGACCGGCTGCGCTCGGATAGTTCGCATCATGCGGTGCTGTGGATCTCAGAGTGGCCGCGCTCGCTCGTCTACCCCGGATTCCTCGCGCCGGTGCTGCTCTCCAGCGGGATCCGACGGTCATTTACGCTACTGTGCGACCCGGTGCGCTCGGACCAGGCGGCACGAGACATCCGGAAGAAGAAAACCGAGTACATCTCCGACGCCGCGCAACGGCAGAAGGTCGGGCAGATCGAGGATGCGCAGCAGACCGCCGAATACCAAGATGTGCTCCAGCAGGAATCCGATCTCACCAGCGGACATGGCGTGCTCCGCTACACCGGGCTCATCGCTGTCTCCGCGGCGACCGAGGACAAGCTCGAGGCGGCAGTCTCGGCGATCGAGCAGGCCGCGATCCAGGCGTCGTGCGAGACGCGGCGCCTCGTCGGGCAGCAGGCACAGGCGTTCGTCGCGGCAGCGCTGCCGCTGTGCCGCGGGATCTGACCGCGGGCGTACCTGATCGGTGGTATCGGCTGTGCGACAGGAAGGCCCCGGTCATGGGAGATCACCAGCGTTCGAAGAAGCTCTACTCCACGGTGCTCGTGGAGGACGGGACCGGGCGGCGCGCCCGCCAAGCCCGTGAGCGTGCCGCCCGACAAGTCATCGCCCGCGAGCACGCCGAACAGCGGCAAATAGGTCGGGAGAAGCTCCAGGCCGAGCGCGCGGAAGCGCGCTCCACGAACTATCTGCCGCGGGGAGGCGACCCTGGAGCTGCGGTGCTCCGTTCGTATCGGGGATTCCGGGTGCCCGCACACCAGGACACATCGGCGGCGCTCCAGGGGGCGTATCCGTTTCTCGCGGAGGGTGGGCTCGGCTCCCAGGGCGTCTTCGTCGGGCAGGACATGTACTCCGGCGGCAGCTTCGTCTATGACCCCTGGGTGCTCTACCAGCGCGGCATCATCACCGCCCCGAACCTGGTCTTGGCGGGCATCGTCGGCTCGGGCAAGTCCTCATTGGCGAAGTCGCTGTACACGAGGTCGATCCCGTTCGGGAGGCGCGTCTACGTCCCCGGTGACCCGAAGGGCGAGCACACCGCGGTTGCCGAAGCCGTCGGCGGAAAAGCGATCGTTCTCGGACACGGCCTCCGCAACAGATTGAACCCCTTGGACGAGGGGTACCGTCCGGCCGGGATCTCCGACAACGAGTGGGCGGCGACCGTCGCCTCCCGTCGCCGCGATCTGATCGGGGCGCTTGCAGAGACGGTGCTCGAACGGTCCTTGACGCCGCTGGAGCACACGGTCATCGATATCGCCCTCCAGTCGGTCGTCTCGACCGCATCGGTGCCGATCCTCCCGATGGTCGTCGACCGGATCCTCGCCCCCGATACGGGCGGTGATGATCGTCTCGCAGAAGATGGGCGCATGGTCGGGCACGCGCTGCGCAGGCTCGTCTCCGGAGACCTCGCCGGATTGTTCGATGGCCCTTCGACGGTGTCCTTCGATCCGACGCTGCCGATGATCACCCTGGATCTGTCGCGGGTGGTGGAGAACTCCACCCTGATCTCGGTGCTGATGACCTGTTCCTCGGCGTGGATGGAATCGGCGCTGCTGGATCCCAACGGTGGGCAGCGGTGGGTGGTCTATGACGAGGCGTGGAGGCTGATGTCGCATCCGGCGCTCCTCAAACGCATGGACGCGCACTGGAGACTGGCCCGCCACTACGGAATTGCGAACCTGCTCATCTTCCATAAGCTCACCGACCTCGACAACGTCGGCGACCAGGGCTCCGCCATGAGATCCCTCGCCAACTCGCTGCTGGCGAATGCGGAGTCCCGCATCATCTACCGGCAGGAATCCGACCAGGTCGGCACCACCGGAAAGACCCTCGGCTTGACGGGCACCGAGCAGAAACTCCTCCCGAGCCTGGGCACGGGGCAGGGGCTGTGGCGGATCAAGGAATCCAGCTACGTCGTGCAGCATCAACTCCACCCGGATGAGCTGCGAGCCTTCGACACGACCCAGCGCATGACGCAGGCCCAAAATCCGCGTAAACACGCCGATCCTGGCCGATCCGGAGACGTGTCATGAGCCTACCGAACCCCGACCCCGAGCACCAGGGACCACCGTTCTCAGAAGCCGAGCTCGTCCGGCGGATGGAGGCGCTCATGGCGCGGCTGGAGGAGATAGCGGAACGCTACTCCGAGCACATCGTCCTCGGATGGGAAGACCCCGAGGTCTTCGGCGCTGGGCATTTCGTCTTCACGCCCTGGAACAGTCACATGTATCGCTTCGCGATCGAGGAACGCTACGCCGACACCGACTGGGCAGACCCCGATCGTGTCCCGACTTCCTGGACGTGGGTCTCCGAACTGCGCGTCAGAGGGATGTCGGGCGACTTGCCCTGGATGGCGATCTCCGGCGGCGAGGTCGCAGCGGGTGACTATGGCGAGCTGCTGCAGGAGGCAGAGATCTGGGCGAAAGGCACCTCCGCGCTGCTGGCCCGCGAGCAAGCCCTCGACCCTGACGAGCTCACGTCCCGCGGCCGGGAAGCGGACGGTCCGGGTCGCACCTTGCAGACATGAGCATCCGACCCCGCACGCGCAAAGCCCTTACTTCGACCCTCGACTCTCAGGCGGTGGTGGTGCCTCCGGTGCTGCCGCAGATCCTGCTCGAGGCGGTGAATCCGGACACGTTGATCGTGACGGTCAACGGGAACAAGCTCGCCGCGACCCCGATCCGTCGCGACCAGATCGCGCAGACCGTCACGGAGCTCGTCGCCCGGCTCGGTTCGCCGACGCGGGTGGAAGTGCGGGAGATGGATGGCAGCGTTCACGCCGACGTCCTCACGCCTCCCGCCCCGCGCTCGCCCTTCGCGGCTCCCGAGCACGATCAGGCCGCCCGGCCAGTGCCGAGCTTGGTGGAGTTCACCGGAGAGGGGTTTATCGCGGGCGAGGACGTCGCGGTCGCGCTGATCATGCGGCATGCCTCCGCCGATCACACCGGGACGGTGCGGGCGCTCCTCGACCGTGGCGAGGTGCCGCAGATCGCGGGCGAGGTGCTGCTGTTCGGTCGGATCTCCGGCACCGCATCCGTGCAGCCCATCACGTAGCGGGTCGGCCTGGCTGCTGCCGCACCTGGTTCCTGACCCCTCCGTATCGGGGCAGGAAGCAGGTGCGTTGTCATGTACGGGCCAGTGCAGGCGAAACCCGCCAACGACGTCTTCATCAATCTCGCGCTCGGAGCGCTTGTCGCTGCCGCCGCGTTCGCCGGGATGCTCCGGCTCGCGGGCTCCGTGACCGCGTTCCTCACTGGCCTGCCGGAGCCCGAAGGCGGGATGACGTCCGGCATTGGCGTCCTCGCAACCCCGACCGATCCGGGGACGGCGCTCGGAGCGGAGGGCCTGAGCCCGATCTTGTACTGGATCGTCGTCACGGTCTTCCTCCTCGCGGTGGTCGCGGCCGGGTGGGTCGTGGCGCGCCTGATCCTGCGGGCGCGGGCGACCACGGATCCGCACCGGCTGGCAGGCACCGCCTCTGCGGTGGAGATCGCCCGCGCCGCGTCGCCGAAAGCACTCGTCAAGAAGGCAGCCACGTTGCGACCCTCCCTCACCGGGAAGGTCGAGCCGCAGGAGGTCGGGTATCTCCTCGGGCACGGGAAAGGCGGGCAGGTGTGGGCGACGGTGGAGGACTCGATCCTCCTCATTGGGCCACCGCGTGCGGGGAAGGGGTACTTCGTGGCCGTGAATGCGATCCTGGACGCCCCAGGCGCGGTGATCGCGACGTCGACCAGGCCCGACAATCTCACCGCGACGATGCAGGCACGAGCATGCAAGGGGAAGGTCGCGGTGTTCGATCCGCAACAGCTCGCGCCGGGACTGCCGGCAGGGATGCGCTGGTCGCCCGTGCGCGGCTGCCACGACCCCCTGACCGCGATGATCCGCGCCAAAGGCCTCGCGACAGCGACCGGGTTTGGTGGGGTGCAGGACGCCGGCTTCTGGGAAGGGAAAACCACGGCCGCGATCCAGGGGCTGCTCCACGCGGCAGCGCTTGACGGCCGGGACGCGAAGACCCTGTATCAGTGGGCGCTGAACCCGACGCTCGCAGCCGACGCGGTGCGGATCCTCTCCTCGCATCCTGACGCGGCCGAAGGGTGGGCGGATTCTCTCGACGCGATGGTCCAGGCAGACCCCCGCACGAGAGACTCGATCTGGCAGGGTGTCTCGCTGGCGTTCTCGGCGCTCGCGGACCCCCGCGTGCTCGACGCGGTCACCCCCGCGCCGGGCGAGGAGTTCGATCCGGAAGCGTTCCTCCGCGGCAACGGCACGCTGTATCTGCTCGCGACCGGTGCCGGGGCGGGCGCATCGTCGGCGCTGGTGGCGGCGTTCATCGAAGACCTCGTCGAGACCGCCCGCAAGATCGCCGCCCGCTCGCCGGGTGCACGCCTGGATCCGCCACTGTTGCTCGCGCTGGACGAGATCGGGAATCTCGCCCCTCTTCCGTCGCTGCCGACGCTGATGGCGGAAGGCGGAGGGACGGGGATCACGTCGCTGCCGGTGCTGCAGTCCCTCGCGCAGGCGCGGGAAAAATGGGGCGAGAACCAGGCGAACGCGATCTGGGACGCCTCGATCGTGAAGATCATCCTTGGCGGGGCCTCCAACTCCCGCGATTTGCAGGATCTCGCGACATTGATCGGTGACCGGGACGAGACCACCGACTCGATCACGACGGACGCTTACGGGTCGCACTCGAATCAGCGGTCGATCCGCAGGGTGCCGATCCTCCCGCCGGATGTGTTGCGAACCTTGCCGTTTGGCACCGGCGTCGTGATGCTCCGGACCGCCCGTCCCATCATCACCAAGCTCCGCCCCTGGGCCGCACGCGCGGACGCGAAGCAGCTCCGCGCCGATCGCGCCGAGGTCGAACAAGCCCTCCAGCAGGGCTCTATGACCGAGGCCCCTCCGGAGCCAGACGGGGAGACCGCGTAGGTCCTGGCCGGGTCCGTACCTGTCCGGTGACCCCGACATACTCCGTGCCGGGGCGCGAGCAGAGGAGTGAAACTGATGGCCGAAGAACCGCAGGAACAGATCCAGGAGCAGCAGCCGCAGAAGAAGAAGCCGCTCTGGGGATTCATCGCCTCCGACCCGGAGCTGACGTTCACCAGCAAGGGTGATGCGCGCTTCTATGCCCGGATCGGTGAGCCGAAGTCTCAGCCCGAACCCGACGGCACCTTCACGGACCTGCCCCCGCAGTTCGGTGACCTGGTGATGTTCCGCAAGTCCGCAGAGCGCGCCTTCGCGAAGTTCCAGAAGGGCGACAACTTCATCGCCGTGGTCGAACCCCGCGACTACGTCAACAGCGAGGGCGTAAAGAAGCAGCAGTTCGTCGCTTCCCGCATCGGGCACGACAATAACACCACCGACTACACCGTCGAACGCCGCCGCCCCGAACGCGACGCCGCGCAGCGAGACACGGCGACCCGTGACCAGGTGCAGCAGGCCCTCGCCGAACGCGAAGCGCAGCTCGATCCCGAAGCCCCCGCGACGGCGGGTGCCGACCCGGAGCAGCGGGAAGCCGTCGCCCGATGACCCGGGTGCGGCAGCCAGCGCCCGTGTCTCCTCCTGGCCGCCGCACCCGCCCTCTGATTCGGGGCGCCGCCCAGCGGCGCACTCCTCTTTCTCCTCGTGGATGGAGCTCTCTGATGAACACCGATACCAGCCCGTCCAGTGTTGACGGCGACGAGCCGAACGTAGCGGATGCGGCGCTGCCGCCCGAGGTCGAGGCGCAGGCTCGGCAGGTCGCGAAGCAGGCCTACGCGAACGACATCGCCGCGACACTCGGCGCGGTCCCGCGGCCGATCAACTGGCGCACCCTGCCCCCGCAGGATCTCGAGCAGGAACTCCTCGACCTTAACGCCTGGGTCGACTGGCTCCGCCACACCTATGGGCTGCCCGCCCAGGTCGTGCCCCCGATGTGGCATCGGCATCCCGAGTTGCTCTGGGAACTTTCGGCGCTGCGGCAGCACTGGCTGTTCTGCTTCGACCCGCAAGCCAAAGGCAACCAGGCCCTCGCCTGGCACTACGACTTCGCCATCGCCAGGGAGCGGCTGCGGGACTGGGTCACGATCTCCGGTACTCGGCTCGACCGCGACCGCCCCACCCGCAGCACAGCGTGGCCGGGCGGTGAAGCCGAGGACTGGACCCCGCCCGACACGACCGAGCGCCCCGTCACGAATCGGACGGAGGACTTCCTCGCCTTCGTGGAAGAACAGATCGTCGCACGGCGGGCCGAGCAGGACGCTACGATCCGCGAGATCACGAACCTCGAGTGGCAGGAACAGCGATGAGCGACCAGCCAGTCCTGACCTCACCGCTCCTCGACAGTCACGAAGTCGCGGCGCTCCTGAAGGTGTCGGAGTCAACGCTGTCGCGGTGGCGCGCAGACGAGAAAGGGCCTCCCTTCCTCAAGCTGGGCGGCATCACCCGGTATCGGCTCGACGCAGTCGAAACCTGGCTGGAGTCTCTGAGCAATGAGCGGCGCTGACAGCGGCCCGTCGCCCATTCCGCCGATCGGGGTGAAGGTCGCCACCGATCTCGAGTACCGCCGATCCGGTATCCGCGCCCGGGCAAGATGGACAGACCCGGAGACGAAGAAGAGGATGGTTCGTGCGCTCGTCGTTCCCGACGAAGAAGCCGCCGAGGAGTTCTTTCAGAGTCTGCAGGCCTCTGCCAAGATCGGGCTCGACCGTCGTATCTCGCTGTCGGAGTACGTGACCTTTATCGGCGACCGTTGGATGCGTGGGCTGGATCCCACCTCCACGGTCGACGGGTACAAAGTCGGGCTCCGCCTGCGCGTGCTGCCAGCTCTGGGGCATCTCCCGATCTCGCAGATCACGGCAGGCATGATCGATCGCACGATCGATGGATGGGAGAAACACTGCTCCGCCTCGACGATCAAGAACACGATCGCACCGCTCGTCCGCGTGCTCGACGAAGCAGTCCGCGACGACGTCATCCCGAGCAACCCTGCTCGCCAGCGTTCGCGCCGCAGCCTCGGCAAAACCGCACTCACCGTCGTCGAGAACGACTCGTCCCCGCGAGTGCACGCTCTCAAGGATCTTTCGACGCTCAACTCCTTGGCAGATGCTTGCGGCAAGGTCCACCAGAGCTATTCGGACTTCGTCATGCTTTGCGCGTTACTCGCTTCCCGAGGATCCGAAATCGCGGGGCTCCAGGTCGGCGACGTGGATTGGGATCAGCGTATCGTGACGATCCGACGCCAAACCTTTCCCGGCTCCGGCGGGCTCGTCACGAAGCAGACCAAGGGGCGCGAGATTCGACACGTTCCGATCCTGCGACACCTCGAGCCCGTCCTCCAACGCCTTACATCTGATCGCGCACCGGAGGAGCGATTGCTCACGGGGCCGCGCGGAGGCGTCCTCACAACAGCCACGGTTCGCGATGCCACGAAGTGGGATGCGCTGGTCTCCCAGCTCGGCCTGCCGAACCTCACCCGGCATGGCCTTCGGCACACCGGAGCGACCTGGCTCGCCGATGCCGGCATCCCGCTGCACGTGCTCCAAGGCATCCTCGGACACAAGTCGCTGGAAACCACGCGAGGGTATCTGCACCCCGATACCCGGCACCTCGCAGACGCCGCAGCGCAGGCCAACGCATTCCTCAGCGGTCAAGATGCCAAGGGCGCCGAACGACCGGCGCGGAGCTCGCGTAGTCCTTCGGTCAGCCGATGACGGGAAGGCGAATCACGCCGATTGGTCCCGGTTTGGTCCCGGCTCTTCATAAGCAGGCTCAGCGGGCCTGCTCTCGCACGAGAAATCCGGAACGGCCGAGGCTTACATAAACCCTCCGCGGGAACGACAAAGCCCTGGTGAGATTTGCCGTCTCACCAGGGCTTTTCTGTCGGGATGACAGGATTTGAACCTGCGACCCCCTGACCCCCAGTCAGGTGCGCTACCAAGCTGCGCCACATCCCGTTGTTCACTTTTCAGGCTGAAACAGCCGCTAACCCACTTGACCCCCAGTCAAGTGCGCTACCAAGCTGCGCCACAGCCCGCGACCGCGTTCGACACTGGAAACCAGTCCCGAACACCAGAGATACATTACCCCACCGTCGATCGAAATTCACATCGACAGGCCCGGCACCAAGAACCCGCCGCCGCATGGCTCACGAGCTGCACGCTGAATGACCGCGTTCACGACGGGCACTCCGCCATTGCATCCTCATCAACGGTAGGACCCGGACCCCCACCGAGAAGGAATCTGATCGACGTTGCGACCCGCAGGTTGAGGATTTCTGGTCGCAATGTCCACCAGATTGCGAGGGCCCACGCAGCGTGGTCGTAGCGTCGACCAGACTGCACCCCGCTCCCCCGCGAACAACACCATCCGGACAACGGCAACAACAACACCGGGCCGCCCCGCGCAAAACGGGACGACCCGGCGTCGTCGTCGGCCAACAAAGCCCGCGAACCGCTACTTCTTCCGCTGCCGCTTCTCCCGCACGCGCATAGTCACCTCGATGGGCGTGCCCTCGAAACCGAAGGTCTCGCGCAACCGCCGCTGGATGAAACGGCGGTAGCCGGGATCCAGGAAGCCGGTGGTGAACAGCACGAACTTGGGCGGGCGGGAGGAAACCTGCGTGCCGAACAGGATGCGGGGCTGCTTACCGCTGCGCACCGGGTGCGGGTGGGCGGCCACGAGCTCGCCCAGGAAGGCATTGAGGCGGCCGGTCGGGATGCGCTTGTCCCACGAATCTAACGCGGTGTGCAGCGCGGGAACCAGCTTGTCCTTGTGCCAGCCGGTCTTGGCGGAGATGTTCACGCGCGGAGCCCAGGCCACGTGGGCCAGATCCTTCTCGATCTCGCGTTCCAGGTAGTACCGGCGCTCATCATCCAGCAAATCCCACTTGTTGAACGCGAGAACCACGGCGCGGCCGGAGTCCACGGTCATCTGCAGAATGCGCACGTCCTGCTCGGAGAGCACCTCGTCCACGGCCAGCAGCACCACGGCCACCTCGGCGCGCTCCAGCGCGGACTGGGTGCGCAGGGACGCGTAGAAGTCCGCACCCTGCTGCAGGTGCACGCGGCGGCGGATACCGGCGGTGTCAATGAAGCGCCAGGGCTCCTCCCCCAGCATCACGATCTCGTCCACGGGATCACGAGTGGTGCCAGCCAGCTCGTCCACGACCACGCGGTTCTCGCCCGCCAACTTGTTCAGCAGCGAGGACTTACCCACGTTCGGGCGGCCCAGCAGGGCCACGCGGCGGGGCCCGCCCTCGACCTCGGGCTCGGCCACCTCGGAGTACTCCGGCAGCGCGTTGACCAGGGCGTCCAGCGCATCACCGGTGCCCATACCGTGCAACGAGGACACCGGGAACGGCTCCCCCATGCCCAGCGACCACAGGTTGGACGCTTCGATCTGCAGCTGCGGTGAATCGGCCTTGTTGGCCACCAGGATGATGGGCTTCTTGACTCGGCGCAGCATGGACACCACGGCCTCGTCGGTTGCGGTCACGCCCACGGTCACGTCCAGAACCAGCAGCACGGCGTCCGCGTTCTGCACGGCCACCTCGGCCTGCTCGGCCACGCGGGCGTGAATCCCCTTAGCGTCGTGCTCCCAGCCACCGGTGTCCACCAGGGTGAAGTTCTTGCCGGTCCACTCGGCCTTGTAGGACACGCGGTCACGGGTCACGCCCGGGGTGTCCTCCACCACGGCTTCGCGGCGGCCGATCACGCGGTTGACCAGCGTGGACTTGCCCACGTTAGGTCGACCGACCACGGCGACCACGGGATCCGGCAGGCGCGTTTCGCGGTCCTCGTCAAAGCCGCCCCACTCGTCCAGCAGCGCGGCGTCGTCCTCGTCCAACTCGTAGTCGGACAGGCCCGCGCGCAACGCTTCTGCGCGGCGCTCGGCCTCGTCGTCGTCGATGGCGGCCAGCCGCTCGGAAATGTCTTCCTGGCCCCCGCCGAGCACGGATTGCTCGTACGGGTCGACCTTGTTCTCTTCGGAAGCTGTCATGGCTACCTCACTTACTCTGGGCGGGGGCGCCCGGGGATTGATCGGGGCCGGCGGCCCGTTCGGTCATGGTTTGGGTGGTGCGGATCACCAGGTCGATCACGCCCTGCACGGTTTGCTCCATGCTCAGTTCGGACGAGTCCAGCAGGTGCACGCCGTCCTGCGCTTCGGTGAAGTTCACCACGGTGGAGTCCTTGGCATCACGGCCCACCACTTGGTCTTTCAAATTCGACGACGCCGCCGCGCCCAGTTGCTTGCCCCGGCGCGCCATGCGCGCTTCCTCGGAGGCGGTCAGCAGAATCCGTACGGTGGCATCCGGGGCCACCACGGTGGTGATGTCGCGGCCCTCGGCCACCATGCGCTCACCGGAATCGGCAATGATCTGGCGCTGCAGGGCCACCAGCACCTCACGGGCGGGAACGGTCGTGGCAATGGCGGAGACGTTGTTGGTCACCTCGTCCCCGCGGATGGCGGAGCGGACGTCCTGGCCGGCCACGGTGAGGCGCTCGCCATTGGGGTCGGTGCCCATCTCGAGGGGAACGGTGCGGGTGGCCTGCACAATGGCGTCCGCATCGGTCAGGTCCACGTTCGTGTGCAGGCACCACCACGTCACGGCGCGGTACATGGCACCGGTGTCCAGGTAGGCCAGGTTGAAGCGGCGAGCCACTTCCTTGGACACGGAGGACTTCCCGGAACCGGAAGGCCCGTCAATGGCGACCACCAATCGGGCGTTCTCATCGCGTGCGTCCATTACTGCACCACCTTCCAGTTGCGTGCGTTCAGCGCGGCCACGAGCTCATCGCGGCGGTTGGGATCCACGGACACCACGGCCAGACCCACCGGTTGTCCCGGTGAGTGCTCCAACCGCAGATCCTCCAAGTTGACCCCGATGTCCCCGATCTCGGCCAGCAGCCGCGCCAGGGTACCGGGGGTGTCGTCAACGGCCACCGTGAGCGTGGCGAACGCTTTGGGCGCGCCACCGTGCTTGCCGGGAATCCGTGCCTGCCCGGAGTTGCCCTCGGCCATGAGCTGGGCGATGTCCAAGCGCGCACCGCCGGCCGTGGGGTTCTCCAGCGTGGAGATCAGCCGGTCCAGGTCGGTGCGCACCTCGTGGAGGGATGCCACGATGGGTCGGGCGTTCGCGGAGAGGATCTGCACCCACAGGGCCGGGTCGGAGCCCGCAATGCGCGTGGTGTCCCGCAGCCCCTGGCCGGACAGGGACAGGTGGTGCAACGGGGTGTCCTGCAACCGGGAGGCCAGCAGCGAGGACATCACCTGCGGCAGGTGGGAAATCAACGCCACGGTCTCGTCGTGTTCGGCCGCGTCCAGCACGGTCACGGTCGCCCCCAGGTCCACGGCCAGGTTCTTGGCCGTGGTGAGGGCCCGTGCGCCGGTCGACTCGGTCGGGCAGATCACCCACGGCATGGAGGTGAACAGCTCACCGCGGGCCGCCACGGGACCGGACTTCTCGCGTCCGGCCATGGGATGCGTGCCCACGTAGCGGGACAGATCCGCACCGGCCGCGGCGACGTCGTCGAGAATCGCGGACTTCACCGAGGCAATGTCGATGACCACGGCGTTCGGGAAATCGGACAGCGCCTCGACCACGAGTTCGGAGACCACGTCCGGCGGAGTGGCCACGACCACCAGGGCGGGATCGGCCAGCGTCTGGCCCGCTTCGCGAACCGCGCGCACGGATTGGCCCGCGCCGATGTCCTGGGCCACGGCCTCCGTGGTGGGCGAGGAGTCGCGCACGTACACGCGCACGCCCAGGTGCTGCAGTCCCAGCCCGATGCTCGCGCCCAGGAGTCCCGCGCCGATCACCAGGACCGGTCCGGAGGTGGAGGCGATCGCCGGAACCACCGTTACATCCCCACCGATGCGAGCAGGGTGCCCACCTCGGTGTGGGACAGCTTGCGCACCGCTCCCTGGCGCTGATCACCAATGGCAATCGGACCCACCTGGGTGCGTGCGAGCTTCTCGACCGGGTGGCCCACGGCGTCGAACATGCGGCGAACAATGCGGTTACGACCGGTGTGCAGCACCACCTCGATCAGCACGTGGCCGGGTGTGGAGTCCACGAGCTTGAACGAATCCACCTTGGCGATGCCGTCCTCGAGCTTGATGCCCTCGCGCAGCTGCTTGCCCACGCCCTTCTCCACGGGTCCGTGCACCTGCACCAGGTAGGTTTTGGGCACCTCGTAGGAGGGGTGGGTCAGACGGTTGGTGAGTTCGCCGTCGTTGGTGAGCAGCAGCAGACCCTCGGTCTCCACGTCCAGGCGGCCCACGTGGAACACGCGCTCGTGCTTGCGGGCATCCAGGAAGTCACTCACGCAGCGGCGACCGTCCGGATCCTCCATGGTGGAGACCACGCCCGCCGGCTTGTTGAACGCGTAGTAGACGAGCTTCTCATCGGTCTGGATCCGCATGCCGTCCACGTGAACGCTTTGCAGCGCGGGATCCACGCGCACGCCCAGCTCGTTGACGATCTGGCCGTCCACCTCCACGCGCCCGTCCAGAATCATTTCTTCGCACACGCGCCGCGAAGCCACACCGGCCTGGGCCATGAGCTTCTGCAGCCGCACGCCGTTCTCGTCGTGGGCCTCCAGACGGTCCACGGGCGGGTTCTTGGGACGACGCCGCCGGTGCGGGCCGTGCTCCTTGATCGCCGAGGCGCGGCGCTCGTACTTGTCCACACCGCCGAAGGCACGGGGCTTCTGCGGGCCCTTCTGCCCCGCCGAGGCCTTGGGCTTACCCGGTCCGGACTTGGGGCCGGACTTGGGACCGGTTTTCGGCCCGGACCTGAAGCCGCCCTTGGGTCCGGCCTTGGATCCCTTGCCGCGACCCTGCGGACCGCGAGCGCCGCCGCCGGGCTTGCCACCGCCGCGGGAGGAGTTGTTACGTGATTGAGCCATGCTGAGATCAGTCCTCTAAGTCTTCGAGTTGGTCGGTTCCGGGAAGCAGCGGGGCGATGTCTGGCAGTTCATCCAGTGAACCGAGTCCCAGCTTTTCCAAGAACAAGGGGGTGGTGGAGTAGAGCACGGAACCCGTGGCTTCCTCGCGTTCGTGTGCCGTGAGCAGGCCGCGTTGCACCAGGGTGCGCACCACGCCGTCCACGTTGACACCGCGGATGGCTGAGACCCGGGAGCGGGACACGGGTTGCAGGTAGGCCACCACGGCCAAGGTTTCCAGGGCTGCTTGCGACAGGCGCGAGCTGCTGCCTTCCACCACGAAGTCGGTCACGAGCTGGGCGTACTCGCTGCGCGAGTAGATGCGCCAGCCGCCGGCCACGTGGCGCAGTTCGAAACCGCGCGTTCTGGGGGCCGACCCTCCATCATATCCGAGCTGCGGTGATTCCGGTGGGGCCGCGGGGGTGGGACCGATCACGCCGTCGTACTCGGCTTTCAGGTATTCCAGGCCGCTGCGCGCCTCGTGCACGGGCACGTTGAGGCTCCGTGCGAGTTCTTCTTCCCGGACGGGGGCTGCCGCCACCATGAGCACGGCCTCAAGGGCCGCGTGGATATCGGTCGGGGGTTGTTCGTGTGGTTCGTTTACCACGCTGACATCATCTCCTTCGGTACGGTTCACACCGATCCATGACGTGTCTCATTGTTTCAGGTTTTCGGCGCCGCCGTGGCCAGTGGTCACTCCCCCGCGCCGTTGCCGCTCGGTGCGGGGTCCGCAAGGGCCGGCTCCGCCCCCGTGTACTCGCTGTTGAGCCCTTCCGAGGTCCAGTCGTCCGGGCCGACCCAGCGCACGAGCAGGGGCCCGAGTACCTCATCCTGGCGGATCCGCACCACACGGTCACGGAACATCTCCAGGATCGCCAGAAACCGCACCACGATTACCAGGGTGGATTCCGCGTCCGCGATGAGCCCGGCAAAGCTATGGTCCCGGCCGTCTCGGAGGATGTCGGCCATGGTCTCGGCCTCGTCCGCCACCCGCACCGCCGCACCGTGCAGGTGCTCCACATTGACCTCGTCCGGAACGTGCCGTTCGGGGTCCAGCGCGGCAACGGCCAGCTGGGCGAATTGATCGGGGGTGAGCGTCCACTGCAGCGGCGGCAGGGCGGTGGTCACCGCGGGGTCCAGGTCCACCTGCCGCGGGATCCGCACCGACTCCGCGGCGAAGCGCCGGTTGAGTTGCCCGGCCACTTCCTTGAACGCCTTGTATTGCAGCAGTCGGGCGAACAGCAGGTCGCGGGCTTCGAGGAGTTCGACGTCGTAGTCGTCCTCCACCTCCCCGCGCGGCAACAACCGCGCGGCCTTGAGATCGAGCAGGGTCGCCGCGATCACCAGGAATTCGCTGGCCTCGTCCAGGGCCTTGACCGAGCCCTCTTCCTGCAATGCCTTCACGTAGCGGATGAACTCGTCCGTGACCACGGACAGGGCCACGTGGGTGATGTCCATTTCGTGCTTGGCGATCAGGGAGAGCAACACGTCAAAGGGGCCTTGGAAGTTGTCCAGGGCCACCGTGAAACCGGTGTCCGAGTCCGTGGGACGCTCGGCGACAATGCTCATGCTCGTGAGGTGGCCCCGTGCGAGGTCAGGCCTAGAGCGGTGCGGGCAGCGCAGATCACGGCGCGCCGCCGCGGCTGATCAGCTCGCGCGCGAGCTGACGGTAGGACTCGGCGCCCGGGTGGTTCGTGGCGAAGTTGAGGATCGGTTCCGCGGCGACGGTCGCGTCCGGGAACTTCACGGTTCGTTTGATGACCGTGTCGAAGACCTTGTCCCCGAAGGCATCCACGATGCGCGCAATGACCTCGCGCGAGTGCAGGGTGCGCGAGTCGAACATCGTGGCCAGCACGCCGTCGATCTGCAGCTTGGGGTTCAGGCGATCCTGGACCTTCTCGATGGAATCCACCAGCAGGGCCACGGCGCGCAGCGCGAAGAATTCGCAGATCAGCGGGATGATTACCCCGTGGGATGCGGTCAGGGCGTTGACCGTGAGCAGGCCCAGGGACGGCTGGCAGTCGATGAGGATCACGTCGTAGTATTCCTCGACCTTGCGCAGCGCGGAGGACAGCACCTGTTCGCGGGCCACCTCGGTGACCAGCTGCACCTCGGCGGCGGAGAGATCGATGTTGGCCGGCAGCAGATCCACGTTGGGCACGTGGGTTTCCTGCACCACGTCCCACACGTCCACGGAGCGGTCCATCATCACGTTGTAGATGGTCAGGTCCAGCTCGTGCGGGTTGGATCCGAAACCCGCGGAGAGCGCGCCCTGCGGGTCGAAGTCCACCAGGAGCACCTTGCGGCCGGTTTCCGCGAGCGCGGCACCCAGGTTGATGGTGGAGGTGGTCTTGCCCACGCCACCCTTCTGGTTCACCATGGCGATGATGCGGGCGGGGCCGTGATCCGTGAGTTCGGGCGGATCCGGGAAGGTCCGCACGGGACGGCCGGTGGGGCCTACGGTGCCCGATGACCGGTCATCGAGCTCGGGGAACCTCTCGTCACTGGCTTTGCTCACGTGCTACGGCCTGCTTTCCTCAAGTCACTGGTCGGGTCTCAACGCCCCACACTACCGCCGTCACGCGGGAGCGAACCAACCGAGGTGGACCCGGTCGTGGTCTCGGACTTCTCGGAGGGGACGTGTTGTGCCCCGGGAGGCGCTGTTCGGACCGCTGCGGCCCAGCAGGCTGCCGTGACCACGGCCAGCGCGGCGGGCACCCCGCGGTTGACGAAGAACTCGTGGATCTGAGAGTGATTGCTGACCACGGTGTACCAGAACGGGGGGATCACCAGGGGCAGCGCGAGTACTCCCGCGATCTTCAGGCGGTCCACTCCCCCGCGGCGCACGGCCAGAACGAGGCCGATTGCCGCGGCGATCAGACATCCGTAGAACACCAACTGCGCGGTGGGAATGTTGTTCCACCAGAAGGACACGTTGCTTGCAATGCCCGCACCGAACACGTCCGAGACGCCGCTGTGACTGCCGCCGGTCCGGAACCCGACGTTTTGTCGAACCATCGCGATCGTCTCACCGATTCCCATGAACACCGCCCCGAAGATCCAGCGGAACACCCAGGTGAGACCGAACGCGGCGGGCCACACCACGGCGGCGAGAACACCCCAGGTCGCCGCGCTCCTGAGGTCACGTTCGCGGTACCAGACCGCCGCGGCCAACACGAAAGTGGACATGCCCCACGGAATGGCCGGTGTGGTCAGCAGATCCACGTAACAGAACAGTGCGGCCCCGAGCGCCGCGCCCAGCAGGCCCAGGTATGTCGACCTCGTGAACCCCACGGCGGTGAGAATCACCGAAAGGAAAATGAACGTGATGGCAATGGACTGGCTGAATGACGTGGAGGGGGTGGAGAGCATGTTGGTCCCCATCACGAAGGGGAGGAACAACGCGAGGGTCACCGCGGTGGACGTTTTGGACCGAACCAGCACCAGGGCGGCGAACAACCCCGTGATCATCAGGGTGCCGGAGACGATGCGCAGGCCTTCGAGCCCGACCGAGGCTAGCAAGGGACGCGTGATGATGGTGTAGCCGGCCCAGTACTTGTAGTAGTTGCTGTCCTCGAATACCTTGCCCTGCGCCAGTTCCGCGATGTCCTGCTTGCCACCGGCGCAGTTGTCGATGCGCGGCATGCGCGCGGCCCGGCTCAGGGCGGACTCGTCCGGGGGCGCTCCGAGTCCGGTCCCCACGACCACGCATTCCGTGAACGTGTCCGACTGGGTGCCCATGCGGTCGGGGATTGCACTGGGGCCGTAGGTGTTTTTCTCGATCGAGGACACGAGGTTGTCCACGATCGGTTTGTCCGGAACGGCCTGCCCCACGATGAGGAGTCCGAAAAGCACGAATTGCAGTGCCACCAGGACTCCCAAGCCTTTGAGGAGCGGCCGCCACCGCCAGTCGTCCTTGATGCGGTGGAGGGTGTCACGGTTGAGGTGTCGCCGGAGGGTTTCACGGTTCAGGTAACGGGAGACGTCCATCAGGCCACATCCTCGATAGTCGTGTGGTCCGTGGGCAGTTCACGGCGCGGGGACGTCGCACCGAACGGCGGTGCCGGTAACCGGAGGTAGAACAACCGCGAGGCCTCCCTGCGAATTTTCACCTGACCGTTGAGCAATACGCCCATGAGGAGGAACACCCCGGCCAGGATGAACAGCGCGGAGGCCAAGAACGCCGTGGGAAAACGCGGCACCATGCCCGTCTGGAAGTACTCGGCCACCACCGGCAGTCCGAACATGAGCCCCAGGACCGCAAGGACACCGGAAAAAATACTCGTGATCAAGAACGGGCGCTCATGGAACAACAGCTGGGAGAAGATGCGCAGAATCCGGAACCCGTCATGGTAGGTGCGCAGCTTGCTCTCGGTTCCCTCCGCGCGATCCCTGAAGCCCACTGGGACCTCCGTCTGAGGTACGCGCTCGTTCACAGCGTGGATCGTCAGTTCCGTCTCGATCTCGAACTCCCGCGACAGTGCCGGGAAGGATTTGACGAAGCGCCGGGAAAACACGCGGTAGCCACTGAGCATGTCGGACACCTCGCGCCGGAAGGCGAAGCTGACCATGGAATTGAAAAACTTGTTCCCCGACTCGTGACCGGAACGGTATGCCGTGTCCGACACTTGCCTGCGCACGCCCAGCACGTGGTCGTAGGGCCCGGCCAGGAGAGTTTCGATCATGCCGGGAGCGTCGGCCACGTCGTACGTGTCGTCCCCGTCGATCAGGAGATAGACGTCCGCGTCGAGATCCGCGAATGCTCGACGAATCACGTTGCCCTTGCCCTTCTCCGTCTCATAGCGCACATGGGCTCCCGCCCGCTCTGCCACCTGGGCCGTGCGATCCGTGGAGCAGTTGTCGTACACGTAGACATCGATACCGGGGATTGTCGCGTGGAGATCGCAGACGACTTTGGCTATGGCGCCTTCTTCGTTGTGGCACGGAACAATCGCTACGACATGGGGTGTGGCGGACATGGTGGCCTTACGTGGGGGGGGGTGGGGGGCCCTTCAACCGCCCGCGGTAAGAACGCCCGGAGAACGGTTGAGGGGAGCGATCCACAGCAGCCTGAGTGGACCACAGTATGTCTAACACACGATGTCCCCTCCGGTCGGTGACCGGAGGGGACATGACGAGTATGAGGCGAAGCCGGCGATCAGGCGTTCTGCGGGCTCAGCGGCTTGACCTCGGGACTGCCCTCGAGCGCTTGCTCGGCGGACGTGGGCGAGGCATGCGGATCGGCGACCAAGGACTGCTCGTCGAAAGGCACTTGGCCCGCGAGAACGCGGTTCACGCGCTCCTTGTCCACCTGCTTGACCAGGGTGCCCAGCACCACGGTGGCCACGGCGTTACCGGAGAAGTTGGTGAGCGCGCGGGCCTCGGACATGAAGCGGTCGATGCCGACGATCAGACCCACGCCGTCCACCAGGTCGGGGCGGTGGGACTGCAGGCCGGCGGCCAGGGTGGCGATGCCTGCGCCGGAGACACCGGCGGCGCCCTTGGAGGCAATGATCATGAACAACAACAGGGTGATCTGCTCACCCAGGGCCAGCGGGGTGCCCATGGCGTCCGCCACGAAGAGTGCGCCCATGGTCAGGTAAATTGCGGTGCCGTCCAAGTTGAAGGAGTAACCGGTGGGAACCACCACGCCCACCACGGGCTTGGAGACACCCAGGTGTTCCATCTTGGCGATCAGGCGCGGCAGGGCGGCTTCGGACGAGGAGGTGGAGAAGATGAGCAGGTACTCACGGGCCAGGTACTTCATGAGCTTGAAGATGTTCACACCGGAAACCAGCTTCAGCACCAGACCCAGCACCACCACGATGAACAGGATGCAGGTGACGTAAAACGCGGCCATCAAGCCGATCATGGAGACGATGGCCTGAATGCCGGTGGCGCCGACAACGCCGGCAATGGCACCCAGGGCGCCGATCGGGGCAACCCACATGACCATCATGAGCAGACGGAACACCAGGGCCTGGATGTAGGTCACGGCCTTGAGCACGGGCTTGCCGGACTCCCCCATGGCCTGCAGGGCGAACCCGATCAGCAGGGCCACGAACAGGGTCTGCAGGATGTTACCGGCCGTCAGCGAGGACAGCAGGGTGGTGGGGATGATCCCCAGCAGGAACCCGACGGCTCCCTCCTCACCGTGGTCCGCAGTGGACGCCAAACCGGCGGAATCATAACTGGCGTTGGCCAGGTCCAGGCCGCTACCGGGCTGCACGATATTGCCGACCACCAGGCCGATGAACAGCGCGAACGTGGACATGATCAAGAAGTAGGCCAGGGCCATGCCGCCCACCTTGCCCACGGTGGCGGCGTGGGCGATCGAGCCCACGCCCAGCACAATGGTGCAGAAAATGACCGGCGCGATCATCATCTTGATCAACGCGATGAAAGCGGTGCCCAGGGGTTTGAGGGTCACAGCGAAGTCGGGCACGATCAGGCCGAGCAGGGCGCCAATGACCACACCGGCGATCACGAACATGTAGAGATAGTGGGTGCGGTCCTTTTTGGGCTTGCGTTGCGCCCCGCGGGACACGGTCTGCGCTGACCGCGGTGCCGTTGAGTTATCGGCCATGATGGCTCCTTAGAACACGAGTGCTGGAATAGTGACCAGCCTCACGCAGCCCTGCGAGTTCTGTCGCGTTGTGTTCATACTGTTCATGACGCCGGTCACACCCCTTGTCCCGACCAGCCGACCCAGAGAGGTGCGGAGGTGCATGTGTCACTCGCCCAACGGTTTCTGGCGCTGCAGCTCGGACTGGTGCTCGTCATTTCCGTGGTCGTTGCGCTGGTGATGATCCAACAGACCCGTTCGTGGGTCACCATGCGGGCGGAGTCGGTAACCCGGGCGGCCACGTCCGTGATGGCTCAGGACCCGTTCGTCCGCGACGGCCTGACTGCCACGGATCCCACCGCCCGACTGCAGGCCTACGCGCATCGAATCGAGGACGAATCCGACATCGATTTCGTCACGCTCATGACCCCCGAGGGCACCCGCCTCACCCACGCGATTCCGGAATACGTGGGGCGACAATATGTGGGCGATCGTTCTCACGCGCTCGCTGGCGAGACCTACACCGAGACCGAAACCGGTCAGCTCGGCCCCTCGGTACGCACCATTGCACCCGTTTACGACACCGACGGTTCCCTAGTCGGCCTGGTTTCCAGCGGCGTGCTGCTCGACCAGATCGCCCAGGAGAGTCGGCAGCAGCTTCCGGGACTCGCGTTGATCGTCGCGGCCCTGCTGGTCATGTCTTCTTTGGTCAGCTACCTCTTGGCGCGCTATCTCAGCCGCGCCACCAATGGTCAAGCGCCCGAAGCGCTCGTTCGTTCGCAGGCTCTCAACGACGCCGTTCTGGCCGAAGCGCGCGAGGGTCTCGTACTGCTCGATGACCTGGACCGCCCGGTGCTCGCCAATGCCCGCGCTCGTCACCTGCTCGACATGCCCACCGCCGCCGCCGACGCCGCCCGGGCCCGGCGCCGTCGTTCCGTTGCGCTACGCCGCAGAACTCAACCGCGGCCCGCGGGCACCCTGCCGGCCTCGATCCGCGGGCTCCTTGACCACCGGCGCGTCTTCTCGGACCAGTGGTGCACCGTGGGCGCCCGGACGTTGATCGTCTCCTGCGTGAAGGCAGCACGGGACGCCAAGTTGCGAGTGCTCATCGTTCAGGATCACACCGAACTCACCCGGCTGTCCGGGGAACTGGACACCGTGCGCACCATGGCCGCCGGTCTGCGAGCGCAGACGCACGAACACGCGAACCGGATGCACACGGTGGTGTCCCTGCTGGAGCTCCAGCGGTACCCGCAGGCCCTCAATTTCGCGGCGTCCAATCTTTCGATGACCCGTGATCTCGGATCAAGGGTGACGCAGTCGGTGGCGGATCCATATCTCTCCGCCTTGCTCCTCGGGAAGACCGCAGAGGCCCACGAGCGCGGTGTGGACCTGCAGGTCCTGGCGCACGGTGAGATCCCGGTGTCCTCGGCGGACCCTTCGGAGGTGGTCAGCGTGGTCGGCAACCTGCTGGACAACGCAATTGACGCGGCGGCGTCCAATCGGCACCGGGAAGAACCGGCCGTGGAGGTGGAGCTGGCGCCGTCCGAGCGCGCCGGGTACGTGCATCTGACCGTGGCCGACACCGGCCCGGGTGTGGCTCCCGAGGTCGCCGATTCTTTGTTCGACCGAGGGGTCTCCACCAAACCTGCGGGCGATTCCATGCGCGGAGTGGGTCTTTACCTCGCCCAGCACATTGCCGAATCATGGGGATCCCGTCTGCGGTTCGGCAACGATGCCGGGGCAGTCTTCACGGTGGAGATCCCCGTGCACGACTCGGCCCGCGATGCGGAAGGGGACGACTCATGATCAACGTGTTCGTCGTTGACGATGAAGAACTCACCGCGGCGGCCCACGCGGAGTACGTCAAGCGCTGTCCTGGCTTCCGGGTGGTGGGTGTCGCGCTCACGGGGCAAGCAGCGACCAGGGCCATCATCCAGAAAGCGTCGGGCCCGGAACCAGTGCACTTAGTGCTGCAGGACATCAACCTGCCGGACATGTCCGGGCTGGACGTGGCGCGGACACTCCGTGCTCGTTGGGTGGATGTCGACTTCATGATCGTCAGCGCCCACCGTGACGCGGGAACCGTGCGCGGGGCCACGGCGCTCGGCGTGGTCGGGTATCTGATCAAGCCGTTCACCTTTGACGTGTTCGAGCGCAAGCTCGCGTCCTATGCCCAGTACCACCGGCTGCTGTCCGCAGCCACACCGGCGTCCACCACGTTCGACCAGGAGGAACTCGATCGGGCCTTCGCCACGATGCAGGACCAGTCGCCGCCCAAGGTTCCCAAAGGGCTCTCCCCCGAGACCCTCGATTCGTTAGTGACCGCCCTTCAAGACGGTGGACAGTTCCGCTCGGCCGCCGAGCTCGCCAAGGATTTGGGGCTGTCCCGAGTCACGGCACGGCGCTACCTCGAGCACCTGACCGAGAAGGGAACCGTTCAACGGCGCTCTCGCCACGGCACTCCTGGCCGTCCCGAGTTGGAGTACGGCTGGACCGGGTGACTCGTCAGATGCCGAAGGGCCCCGCGTAACGAACCAGCCCGCTGGGAACCTGAGTTGTGCCGTCCAAGGACAGCACCATGAGTGCATCATCGGGAACCTCGATGCTCAAGTGCACCCCCGATGCGGAAGCCCTCTCGAAGCCGAATCTCGGGTAGTACTCCGGGTGACCCAGAACGACGACGAATTTTTCCCCTCGCTCTGCAGCTGCGTGCAGCACGGCCGTCGTAACCGCCGTACCCGCTCCCCCGCGTTGTCGATCGGGCAGCACCGAACTCGGGGCGAGGCACAGCGCGGGGACATTGTCGATGTGGCACCGGGTCAATAACGCGTGAGCCACCACCGTGCCGTCCTGATCCTCCGCGACGTAGGACAACCCCTCGAGCCACGCGGAGTCTTCACGGAGCGCGTCTACCAGATCAGCTTCCTCGGCGGTCGGAAACGCCTGCTCGAGCACGTACCGGACGGCGGCACCATCCTGTTCCGTTTCCGGCCTGACAGTCCATTCCACAGTGTTGGTCATGACACCGAGTAAACCAGAGGCAGCCGGGGACGAATCCCCGGCTGCCTCCCGTCACACCATGACTACTCAGGACTTGGGCGCCAGGATCGAGTGCAGCGCGTCCAAAACCGAATCGTCCTCAATGGTGGAGGGCACCGAGTACTTCTCCCCGTCGGCCATCTGGCGCATGGTCTTGCGCAGGATCTTGCCCGAACGGGTCTTGGGCAGCGCTTCCACCACGGCCACATCCTTGAAATCCGCCACCGGGCCGATCCCCGAGCGCACGAGCTTGACCAGGTCCTTGGCCAGCTCTTCCTCGCTGATCTCGGAGCCGGTCTTGAGCACCACGTAGCCGGAGGGGCGCTGTCCCTTGAGCGGGTCATTGACGCCGATCACCGCGCACTCCGCGACATCCGGGTGGGTGGCCACGATTTGTTCCATCTGGCCCGTGGACAGGCGATGCCCGGACACGTTTATCACGTCATCGGTGCGGCCCATCACGTACACGTAGCCGTTCTCGTCAATGAAGCCCGAGTCGCCGGTGGCGTAGTAGCCCGGGAAGGCCTCGAGGTAGGAGGAAACGTAGCGATCGTCGTCGCCCCACAGGGTCGCCAGCGTGCCGGGGGGCAAGGGCAGCTTGACCGCGATATTGCCCTCTTCTCCCTGCGCCACGGGATCACCCAGGGGATCCAGGATCGCCACGTTGTACCCGGGTACCGCAACAGTGGGCGAGCCGGCCACGATCGGCAACTTCTCGATGCCGAACGGGTTCGAGCAAATCGCCCATCCGGTTTCGGTCTGCCACCAGTGATCGATCACGGGAACGCCGAGCACCTTGGCCGCCCAGTGATAGGTCTCCGGGTCGAGGCGCTCGCCGGCCACGAACAGCGCCCGCAGCGAGGAGATGTCGTAGTCCTTGACGAACTCACCCTCGGGGTCCGCCTTCCGAATGGCGCGCAGGGCGGTGGGCGCGGTGAACAACGCCTTCACCCCGTGATTGTCGATCCGCTTCCAAAAGGCACCGGCATCCGGGGTGCCCACGGGTTTCCCTTCGTAGAGCACCGTGGTGGCACCCACCAGCAGCGGCGCATACACGATGTAGGAGTGGCCCACGACCCAGCCGACGTCCGAGGCGGTCCAGATGACCTCACCCTCGCCCACGTCGTAAATGTTCTTCATGGACCACGTCAGCGCGACAGCGTGACCGCCGTTGTCGCGCACCACGCCCTTGGGCTTACCCGTGGTGCCGGAGGTGTAGAGGATGTAGAGCGGATCGGTGGCCGCCACGGTCACGGCGTCCGCGGGTTCAGCCTTCTCCAGGGCCTCGGTCCACGACAGCCATGCGGGGGCGTTCGCCACGCCTTCGGCGCGTTCGCGCGCGTGGGCCACGGTGTTCTCGAAACCCTCTCGTTCGTGGACCAGCACCGCCGACGGCGCGTGGTCACTGATCTCCAGCGCCTCCTCCACGGACGGGATGTACTCGATCCGCCGCTTGGGTTCCACACCACCCGAGGTCGTCACAATGACGGTCGGCTGGGAATCATCAATGCGGCTGGCGAGCTCCCGAGGAGCGAACCCACCGAACACCACCGAATGCACCGCACCCAAACGAGCACACGCGAGCATGCCGACCACGGACTCCGCAATCATGGGCATGTACAGCAGAACGCGGTCGCCCTTTGTCACGCCCTGGTCCGCGAGTGCGCCGGCGAACAGTTTCACGCGCTCCAGGAGCTCGCTGTAGGAAATCTTTTCCTGGATGTCCAGCACGGCGGAGTCATAAATGAGGGCCGTGCGCTCTCCATGGCCGGCTGCCACGTGGCGGTCCAGCGCGTTGGCGCACGTGTTCAACTCCGCATCGGGGAACCAGCGGTAGATGGGCGCCCGGGAGTCGTCGAGGGCCTTGCTGGGAGGCGTAATCCACTCGACGGCCTGCGCAGCATCGAGCCAGAACTGCTCCGGGTTGCCGACACTGTTCTCGTAAACGGATGCGTACGTAGCCTGGGTCATGATCACTCCGACATCATTGTGGGACTCGTTGAACGGCTTTGCCTCCAGGCTAGTGTTATAAGTCACATGATTCAACAACTTTGTATACATAGACCCGATTTTTTGCGGATATTTCCGGACGCTCTCGCGTAGATCGCCGATCTGTGTATACACTCTTGGTGATTGATGCAACGACGAAGGAGGTGTCATGCGAGCTGGGGAACGCGCGTACCAGGCATTGCGCGCAGACATCGTTGAATGGCGCTTGCCGCCGGGGCAAGTACTCGGCGAAGTCGAACTGTCCGAGCGGCTGGGCATCTCCCGCACACCGGTGCGCGAAGCGCTGTCCCGGCTCACCGCGGACGGCCTGACCGAACCCCACAACGGCCGCGGCGTCGTCGTGGCGACGATCTCCGCCGAGGATGTGCGCGCACTGTACGAATTCCGTGACAGCCTCGACTGCCGGGCCGCGGAATTGGCCGCCCGCCGCGGCAACCCCGAGGTTTTTCGCGCGCTCGCGGCAGACCTGCGCCGCGCCGTGGACGGCCTCACCCATGACGACGACCCGGACCACGTCTCCTACTACGAACTGGTCCACCGCATGGACGCCGCCATCGACGAGGCCGCCGCGAACCCGTTCCTGCGTCAGGCCCAAGCGGGCGTCCGGTTGCACCTGGCCCGTGTCCGCAAGCTGTCCAAGTCGGATCCGCAACGCCTGGCATCCGCCGCGGTCGAGCATCAGCGCATTGCCCAGGCCATCGCGGACGGCGATCCGGCCCTGGCCATTGCCACCACGCGCGTGCACCTGAGCAACGCGCTGCAGCACGCGTTGAACACCAAAGAATTGACACCGGTGCGGCCCGCCGCATCCTGATCACACCACCCGCGCGGCACCGACCGGTTCGCGCCTAACGGATCTGAGGAAGGACCCCCGTGACCGTCAAGCACACCGTACGTACGTATTCGTCGAAGGAAAATCTGCCCCGTGAGGAGCAGCTGGCCTACAAACTGGCCAAGGTGGCCACCGACCCGGTCGAGGTCGATCCCGAGGTTGTCGACATGGTCATCAACCGCATCATCGACAACGCGTCGGTTGCCATTGCCTCCTTGAACCGGGCCCCCATTGTCTCGGCTCGCACGCAGGCGCTGGGGCACAAGGTCACCGAAGGCTCCGGCTTCACGGGCCACGGTGCCCTGCTGTACGGCGCTCCCGATGACAATGCCGCGGTCTCCCCGGAATGGGCCGCCTGGGCCAACGGCGTGGCCGTGCGTGAGCTGGATTATCACGACACCTTCCTGGCCGCCGAATACTCCCACCCCGGCGACAACATTCCCCCGATCCTGGCCGTGGCCCAGCACGTGGGCAGCAACGGCAAGGATCTTATTCGCGGTATCGCCACCGGTTACGAAGTTCAGGTGGACCTCGTGAAGGGCATTTGCCTGCACGAACACAAGATCGATCACATCGCCCACATCGGCCCGTCCGCGGCCGCCGGTATCGGCACGCTGCTGGGCCTGGACACGGAGACCATTTTCCAGGCCATCGGCCAGGGTCTGCACACCACGACCGCGACCCGTCAATCACGCAAGGGTGAGATCTCCACCTGGAAGGCACACGCTCCGGCGTTCGCCGGCAAGATGGCGATCGAGGCCGTGGACCGCGCAATGCGCGGACAGACCTCCCCCACGCCCATTTACGAAGGTGAGGACGGCGTGATCGCGTGGCTGCTCTCCGGCCCCGATGCCTCCTACGAGGTTCCGCTGCCGGAGCAGGGCGAAGCCAAGCGCGCCATTTTGGATACCTACACCAAGGAACACTCCGCCGAGTACCAGGCGCAGGCCTGGATCGACCTGGCACGCAAGCTGCACAACGAACACCCCGAGCTCGCGGATCCGAACAACGTGCAGTCCATCCTGATCAAGACCTCGCACCACACCCACTACGTGATCGGCTCCGGCGCCAACGATCCCCAGAAGTACGATCCCCAGGCTTCCCGCGAGACCCTGGACCACTCGATTCCCTATATCTTCACGGTGGCCCTGCAGGACGGCGCGTGGCACCACGTGGATTCCTACGCCCCGGAGCGTGCGGGCCGTGAGGACACCGTGGCTCTGTGGAACAAGGTCACCACCGAGGAGGACCCCGAGTGGACCCGCCGCTACCATTCCCTGGACATCTCCGAGAAGGCCTTTGGCGGTTCCGTGGAGATCACCCTCAACGACGGCACCGTGCTCACGGACGAGATCGCGGTTGCCGACGCCCACCCGCTGGGTGCCCGTCCGTTCGCCCGTGAGCAGTACATCAACAAGTTCCGCACCCTGGCCGAGGGCCTGGTGGCACCGGAAGAGATCGAGCGTTTCCTGGACGCCGTGCAGCGTCTGCCCGAGCTCGAAGCCGGTGAGCTGGGCCAGCTGAACATCGTGGCGGCCGTGGAGTTGGACAAGGCTCAGGAGGGAATCTTCTAAATCATGCTGTATTCGAAAGTCACCCCCGCCGAAAAGCGCGTGGCGTTCCGCAAGGCCCTAGCGGACCCGCAGGTCGCCCAGTTCCCCGGGGCGTTCACCCCGCTGTCCACCAAGCTCATCCAGGAACAGGGCTTCGAGGGCGTGTACATCTCCGGCGGCGTTCTGGCCAACGAGTTGGGCCTGCCCGATATCGGCCTGACCACGCTCACCGAGGTGGCCACCCGCGCCGCTCAGATCGCCCGCTCCACGGACCTGCCCGCGCTCGTCGATGCGGACACCGGTTTCGGTGAGCCCATGAACGTGGCCCGCACCGTGCAGGAACTCGAGGACGCCGGCCTGGCCGGGTGCCACATCGAGGACCAGTTCAACCCCAAGCGTTGCGGTCACCTGGACGGTAAGAACGTGGTGGACACCGCCACGGCCACCAAGCGCATCAAGGCCGCCGTGGAATCCCGCCGCGACGACAATTTTGTGATCATGGCCCGCACCGACATCCGCGGTGTGGACGGCCTGGACGCCGCTATCGACCGCGCGAAGGCCCTCGCGGACGCCGGTGCGGACGTCATTTTCCCGGAGGCCATGGCCGATCTCTCCGAATTCGAGCGCATGGCCGAAGCCCTGGACGTTCCCATCCTGGCGAACATGACCGAGTTCGGTAAGTCCGATTTGTTCACCAAGCAGCAACTGCAGGACGCCGGGGTGGCCATGGTCATCTACCCCGTGTCCCTGCAGCGGCAGGCGCTGGGTGCCATCGAACGGTTGCTGAGCGCCATCCGCGAGGACGGCACCCAGCAGGCGGAGGTGGAGAACATGCTCACACGCAAGCGGCTGTACGAACTGGTGGATTACAACGGCTACAACCAGTTCGACTCCGGGGTGTTCAACTTCGAGGTCCCGGGCACGCCCGGTAACTAAACGCTCGCCTACGACGCCGCTGCCCAGCGGCGTCGTAGGCTTTCAAGTGATCGACCACACACGAACAAGGAGGTCACCATGACCGAAACCGAGATTCGCAAGGGTCTTGCCGGCGTCGTCGCGGACACCACCGCCGTCTCCAAGGTCAACGCCGAGACCAACTCCCTGCTGTACCGGGGCTACCCCGTCCAGGAATTGGCGGCCAAGTGCTCCCCCGAGCAGGTCGCGCTGCTGCTGTGGACCGGTGAGCTACCCACTGACGACGAGCTCGCCGACTTCACGAAGCGCGAACGCGCCAACCGCGCCCTGACTCCGGAGCTCAAGAACATCATCAACGCCCTACCCACCGACTGTCACCCGATGGACGTGTGCCGCACCGCGGCGTCCGTGATCGGCGCCCAGCACCCGGACGCGGAGGACTCCTCCCCGGAGGCCGAACTGCGTAAGGCCCAGGAATTGTTCGCCGTGATGCCCTCGGTGGTCTGCTACGACCAGCGACGCCGCCGCGGCCAGGAGCTCATCGAGCCGCGCGATGACCTGGACTACTCGCAGAACTTCCTGTGGATGGCCTTTGGCGAAGAGGCCGCTCCCGAGGTCGTGGACGCGTTCCGCGTGTCCATCATTTTGTATTCCGAGCACTCATTCAATGCCTCGACCTTCACCGGTCGCGTGATCACCTCGACCCTGGCCGATCTGCACTCCGCCGTGGTCGGTGCCATCGGCGCCCTCAAGGGTCCGCTGCACGGTGGCGCGAACGAGGCCGTCATGCGCACCTTCGAGGAACTGGGCATTCGCAAGGACGAGTCCGCGGAGGACGCCGAGAAGCGCGCCAAGGAATGGATGGACCAGGCCCTGGCGGAGAAGAAGAAGGTCATGGGCTTTGGGCACCGCGTGTACAAGCACGGTGACTCGCGCGTGCCGACCATGCAGGATGCCTTGTTCCGCATGCTGGACTACTACGAGCGCCCGGAGATTCTGGGTCTGTACAACGGTCTGGCCAAGTCCATGGACGAGGCCAAGTCCATCAAACCCAACCTGGACTACCCCGCCGGACCCACGTACTGGCTCATGGGTTTCGACATTCCCACGTTCACACCGATCTTCGTGTGCGCCCGCATCACCGGCTGGACCGCCCACATCATGGAGCAGCGCGCCTCCAACTCCTTGATTCGACCGCTGTCCGAGTACAACGGGCCGCAAGAGCGTCACCTGGACTAAGCGCCGACCCGTCCAGGCACACAGAAGTCCCCGGGGTTCACGCCATGACCGTGAGTCCCGGGGACGTTTCAGTAACGAGGTGCGTTGGATAGACCCAGGTACCCCTCGAGGGTGATGTACCCGTTGCTCTTCAGGCTGGTGGCGGTGGCGGTGCCCACGTAGCGCAGGTGCCACGGTTCGTAGGCGTAGCCGTGGGTGCCGGTGTACCCGTTGGGGTAACGCACCACAAAACCGTACCGGTGACCGTTGGCCGCCACCCACTTGCCCTGCGGGGTGTTACCGAAGCATGACTGCAGGCCACACACTCCCCCGGGTGCTCCCACATCGATGGCCAGGCCGGTCTGGTGCTCGGAGTATCCGGGGCGCGCGGAAAGAGTGTCCGCAGTGGCCTGTCCGTACATGTTCACGTAGTTCCAGTACAGACTGTTCTGTGTGGCGTAGGAGCGGTAGCCGCTGACGGGCACGAGGCTCACACCCTGATTGGCCGCCGCTTGACTCATCCGCTGATACGCGGTGGCGGCATCGCTGCGCAACAGAACTCCCGCGCCCACATTACGTAACGGTCCGGGAGCGTAGGCCCGGGGGTTCAACGGCCGCTTCTTGTTCACGACGACCGAGGCGCTGGACGCCCGATCAATGTCGCGGCTGACCGTGGAGCCCTTACCCTTGGCCCATCGGATGGTCCCGCGCTGATAGTGCACGACACAGGAATTACCGCTGCAGGTTTCCCGTGTTGTCGGGTACCCCAGGGTGCCGTGCTCCGACCCCTCGACCCGCCAACGCAGCAGAATACCGCCCCGCTGGGCGCGACCGCCGGTGTTCGGGGACCAGTGGATGGTCCCGCCCTGGTACTGGCGATAACAGCCGCCGTCCCGCAGGCCGCAGCGTTCCGAGGATGTGGGTTTACCCAGCCACCCGCCGGAGCCGCCCAGCGAGTTGTATTCGTTGTCGATACCGGCGCCGGCCTGCGCTGGAGGAGCCCCCAGAAAGGAGAAAACCAGCACCAAGAGCGCCGAGAAGAGGACGGTTCGGGACAGCTGTGTGCGCGGCATGTTCCCAGGGTAGACCGGGCGTGCCGGCAGGGAGCCGAAAAGGAGCTTAAATCTTGGCCCGGGCTGCCCGGCGACACCGCGCCCGAGCAGCCACGACCGTCACCGTGCCCGCGGGTGCGCGGTGGCGTAGACCTCGCGCAGTGATTGCACGGAAACTTGGGTGTAGATCTGGGTGGTGGCCAAGGACGCATGCCCCAGCAGCTCTTGGACCACGCGCAGATCGGCTCCGCCCTCCAACAAGTGGGTTGCAAAGGAGTGCCGCAGCGTGTGGGGGGTGACATCCTCGCGCAGGTCCGCGCACGCCGCGGCGTGCTTGACCATGGTCCATGCGGTCTGGCGGGAGATCCGCCCACCGCGGGCGTTGAGGAACACCGCGGGGGTGCCCTTCCCGTGCCGCGACAGTTCCGGGCGCGCGCGCACCATGTACTGGTCCAGGGCCTTCCTGGCGTAGGAACCCACCGGGACCATGCGTTGCTTGGTGCCCTTGCCCAGTAACCGGACGAAGGAAAGATCGTCTTCCGCCAGCCCGGCCAGGTCGTCCACGTCCAAGGCCACCGCCTCGGAGATGCGCGCGCCCGTGGCGTAGAGCAGTTCCAGGAACGCGCGAGCCCGCAGTCCCGCCGGGGTGTCGGGATCGGGAGCCGAGAGCAGCTTCTCCACACTGCTCAGGCCGATCGCCTTGGGGAGGCGCCGGGGCGGCGTCGGTGGGCTGACCCGGGACGCCACGTCCACCGGGCACAGGCCCTCGGTCACCCAGAACGCGTGGGCCCCTCTCACGGCGGCCAACACCCGGGCGGTACTGCGGGTGCTCAGTGCGGCGCAGTCGGCAGAACCTTCGTGGAGTAGCCTGACAAAGGCACGGACGTGCTCGGTGGATATGTCAGCGGGCGCGCTCACCGAACCGTACCGCGAGTCCGCGGCGGGCCCGGCCAAGAACTCCTGATACCGCGCGAGGTCCCTGCGGTAGGCGGCCAATGTGTTGGCGGCCAGTCCCCGCTCCACGGTGAGGTGGTCGAGATAGCGCTGAACCGCTCGGCCCAGTTCGGGCGATCCGGGGGAATCGGTCACCGGAATTTCGGGTGGCCCGGCCACGGTGCGTCCACGGGACGCAGCGAGTCCCAGCCCCCAGTACGCGCCGTGTGAGCTGCCAGGATGCCCAGCACTGCAGTGGGAGAACTGATCTGGCCGGACAAGGCCGCGGCCACCGCGTCATCGAGGTCCGCGAAGCGAGTGAAGATCTCCGCTTCTTCCCCGTCCCGGTCATGCCGGTCGGCTTCCGGGACCTCGTGCAGCCCGCGGGCCAGGAAAATTCGATTGGCCTCGGAGGAGGAACCGGGTGAGTTGTGGAAGTCCACGAGCACGTGCCACTCGTCCGCGCTCAGGTCCGCCTCCTCGGCCAGCTCCCGCTGGGCCGCGGCGTGGGGTGCCTCCCCTTCCACATCCAACAGGCCGGCCGGGATCTCCCACATGCGCATACCCACGGGGTGGCGGTACTGGTTGATGAGCAGAACGCGGTCCTGGTCGTCGAGTGCCAGGATGGACACCGCACCCGGGTGGGTGATGAAGTCCCGCTTCAGCGTGGCATCTTCATCACCCAGCCGGAACTCGTCACGCTGGACGTCCCAGATGAAGCCCTCGTACACGGTCTCAGAGTTCACCACCGTGTGGGGATCCACCGTGTCCTTCAGGTCGGGGCCGTTCACGCGCAACTGTTGCATCCAAACCTCCGGGTTGTTGATTTACTTCGTGTCCAGGCCCTCGCGGCGTGACAGTGCCGCTTTGATGAGGCCGTCGAACAGCGGGTGCGGTCGGGTCGGACGGGAGCCGTACTCCGGGTGGGCCTGGGTGGCTACGTAGTACGGGTGCTCGCTGCGGGGCAGCTCCACGAATTCCACCAGCTGACCGTCCGGTGACGTTCCCGACATCAGCAGGCCACCCTGGGTCAGCGCATCACGGTAGGCATTGTTGACCTCGTAGCGGTGGCGGTGACGCTCGGAGACCTCCAGGCTGCCGTAGGTCTCGGCGACCACGGAACCCTCGGCGAGCTTTGCCGGGTAGGATCCCAGACGCATGGTGCCACCCAGATCGCCGGCGCCCTCCACGAACTGCTTCTGCTCTTCCATGGTGGCGATCACCGGGGTGTCGGTCTCGGGGTCGAATTCGGTCGAGGACGCGTTGGGCAGGCCCACCACGTTGCGGGCGAATTCCATGACCATGCACTGCAGACCCAGGCACAGGCCCAGTACGGGAACACGGTTCTCACGGGCCCACTTGAGGGCACCCAGCTTGCCTTCCAGACCGCGGATGCCAAAACCACCGGGAACGCAGATCGCGTCCACGTCGCCGAGTTCGCGCAGTGCACCCTCGGGGGTGTCGCACAGGTCGGAGGCAACCCACTTGATGTGCACGCGGGACCCATTGGCGAACCCGCCGGCGCGCAGTGCTTCGGACACCGAGAGGTAGGCATCCGGGAGGTCGATGTACTTGCCCACGAGCGCCACGTTCACATGCTGTTCGGGCTGGTGCACGGCCTCGAGCAGGTGCGACCACTGGGTCAGATCGGCATCGCCGTAGGACAACCGCAGGTAGTCCAGGATGTAGGTGTCCAGACCCTGATTGTGCAGGGTCGTGGGGATGTCGTAGATGCTGGGCGCATCGGCACATGAGATCACGGCGTCCAGGTCCACGTCGCACGCTCCGCCGACCTTGCGGAGCATACCCTCCGGGACTTCTCGGTCGCAGCGCAGCACCAACGCGTCCGGCTGGATACCCAGACCACGCAGCGTGGCCACGGAGTGCTGGGTCGGTTTGGTCTTGAGTTCCCCGGACGGGCCGATGAACGGGATCAAGGACACGTGCAGGTAGAACACGTTGTTACGGCCCACGTCCTGCCGTACCTGGCGTGCGGCCTCGATGAACGGCTGGGACTCGATGTCACCCACCGTGCCACCGATCTCGGTGATGATGATGTCCGGCGCGTCCTCGTCCTCTGCACGGCGGCGCATGCGGCGCTTGATCTCGTCCGTGATGTGAGGAATGACCTGGACCGTGTCACCCAGGTACTCGCCGCGGCGTTCCTTGGCGATCACCGTGGAGTACACCTGACCGGTGGTCACGTTGGCGGAGGCATCCAATTTCTCGTCGAGGAAGCGCTCGTAGTGACCGATGTCCAGGTCGGTTTCTGCGCCGTCTTCCGTGACGAAGACTTCACCGTGCTGGAACGGGTTCATGGTCCCGGGATCCACGTTGAGGTACGGATCCAGCTTCTGCATGGTCACGGACAATCCGCGGGAGCGGAGCAACATGCCCAGGGACGAGGCCGTCAGGCCCTTACCGAGGGAGGAAGCTACACCACCCATGACGAAGATCTGTCGGGTCACTTTGCCGTTGTTCTGCGTGCCTGCCTCGGGGGCGGCGTTCTGAGCGTTCACCACGGAATTTCAGCCTACCATTCCAGTTGCGTTGAGTTGACGGGCAGTTGTGTCATGCGGTTGCATCCCGCAGGAGCTCGCGGGCGTGTTCCCGCGCGGCTTCAGAGTTTTCATGGCCGGCGAGCATGCGCGCCAGTTCCACCACGCGTTCCTCGTCCGTGAGAACTCTCACGTCCGAGACCGTGGAATCCGAAGATTTGGTCACCAGCACGTGGTGGTCCGCGAAGGCGGCAACCTGTGGCAGGTGGGTCACCACAAGCACCTGGACATTCTTGGCCAGCATCTTGAGGCGCCGCCCGATCTCCACGGCGGCCTTACCACCCACGCCGGAGTCCACCTCGTCGAAGACGAAGGTCGGTACCGGGTCCACCTCGGAGAGCACCACTTCCAGCGACAGCATGATGCGGGAGAGCTCACCACCCGAGGCCCCCTTGCCCAGCGGGCGAGGTTTTGCATCCGGGTGGGGAGCCAGCAGGAATTCGATCTCGTCACGCCCGTGGTCGGTGAACTGTTCGATCGGTTCCACCGAGACCACCAGCGACGCGTTCGGCATGGCCAGGGCGGACAGTTCCCTACTCACGGCCCGGGAAAGCTTCTCGGCCGTCTTTCGGCGGATCCCCAGCATGGTCTGCGAGCGCTCGAGCAGTTCCCGGTGCAGCGCGTGGGCCTCGGCGCGCAGTTCCTCGTCGCGTTGCGGGTCGTCCACGAGGTCGGAGAGCCGCCCCCGCGCTGTCTCGGCCCATTCGATGACCTCGTCGATCGTGGTTCCGTACTTGCGGGTGAGGGTCCGCAGCGCATTTCTGCGCTGTTCCACCTGCGCCAGACGGGCCGGCCCGTCCTCGTCGAGACCGCTCGCGTACCCGGACAGGTCCGCGGCGACGTCGGCGGCGACCACCGTGAGTTCCCTGACGCGAGTGGCCAACTCGGTCAGGTCGGCATCCGCGTCGGACTCGTGATCCAGGGCTTGTTGCGCCAGCGACAGCAGGGCCACGGCATTGGCGGTGGGTTCGTCGTCCGTGTCCGTTCCACTCAGCGCGGCCTGCGCGGTCATCGCCGCGGACCGCAGGGCCTCGAGGTTGGTGAGTTTTTCGCTTTCGGCGTCCAGCTGGAGGTCTTCGCCGGAGATCGGCTCCACCGCGTCGATTTCCTCGAGCGCGGTGGTGAGGCTCTGAGCCTCCAGGGCTCGCTCGCGCATGTTCTCCTTGATTTCGCGCAGGGTCGCCACAATCGTCCGGTAGCGGGCGAGCTTCTCCCGGTACGCGGTCAATTCCTTGGCGAGCGCCGCCCCCGCGTACTCGTCCAGGGCCTTGCGCTGGGCTACAGGGGACTTCAGCCGCAGCTGGTCCGACTGGCCGTGCACGGCCACGAGGGTCTCCCCCACGGCGCCCAGGGTGCCCACGGGAGCCGACCGGCCGCCCACGTGCGCGCGGCTGCGGCCCTCGGCGGAGACGGTGCGGGACAGCAGGATCTGCGCCTCCTCCCGACCGTTGACGGTCTCGACGTCGACGACGCCGCCCGCTTCCTCCACGAGCTCTACCGCCCCGTGCGTCGCGGGCACCATGACGGTTGCCTCTGCCAGTGCTTTACCGCTTCCGGAGCGCACGGCACCGGCATCCGCGCGATTACCCAGGAGCATGCCGAGCGCGGTGACGACCATAGTCTTACCGGCGCCGGTCTCTCCTGACAGGATGGACAGTCCGGGCCCCAGTGGCAGCACGGCATCCGTGATGACACCCAGGTCATGAATGTGGATTTCTTCGATCATCGGCTCGGGGTTTCACCTGACGAGGGTTGCTCCGGGGACGGGTCCTGGACATGGTCCGTGGTATCGCCGTCTTGGGGGGACCTGAGGTCGTACGGGATTTCGCGTCCCACGCTCAATTTGGGAAAATCATTGGTCTCGGAGATCACATTGTGCTTGGGCTGAAACATGGGGAGGGCGGTGGTCTTGGCCTCCTGCTGGTGGCTGGGGAGCGGGCCGCGCCAGCCCGCGGTGGGCAGTTCGAATTTCTTGACCAGTCGTTCCGAGAACGGGGTCGCGTGCATGCGCGCCAAATTCACGGGTTTGTCGGAGCGGCGCACTTCAATGCGGCAGCCCGGTGGCAGGTCGGCAGTGCGTCTGCCATCGCACCACAGCACACCGCGGGCATCGGTGCGGGTGAGCACTTCCACCGCCATCATGGAGCGCGGTGAAATGACCAGGGGGCGTGAGAACAGCGCGTGCGCCGACAGCGGCACCAAGAGCAACGCCTCGACCTCGGGCCACACCACGGGCCCGCCGGCGGAGAAGGCGTACGCGGTGGAACCCGTGGGGGTCGCCATGACCACACCGTCACAGCCGAACGTGGACAGCGGGCGGCGGTCCACCTCGATGACCACTTCCACCATTTTCTCTCGGTTACCCTTTTCGACCGAGGCCTCGTTGAGGGCCCAGGTGTGGAGAACTTTCTTCTGGTTCTCCCACACGGTCACATCCAACGCCATGCGGCGTTCCACGGTGTAGCGCCCGTCGACAATTGCTTCCACGGTCTCCGTGAGCCCGGAGCGTTCCGATTCGGCCAAGAACCCCACGTGTCCCAGATTCACGCCCAACAGCGGGGTGTCCACGCCACGGACGAGTTCCGCGGCGCGCAGGATGGAACCGTCACCGCCCAGGACCATGACCAGTTCGATGTCGCGCAGGGCGACGTCTTCTTCGATGATCTCCACGGGTGCCATGGTCTGGCCGTCCGCCCGCAGGGCTTCCAGATCTCGGCGCGACAGCACGGGAGTCAGTCCGGCCTCATGCAATTGCGCACAGGACTGACGGGCGGCGTCTTTGGCGTCACGCCTGCCCGTGTGTGTCATGACCAAGATTTTCCGACTCACGTGCTCGGGTCATCCTCCTGTGATTTGGGCTACGGTCGAAGAACTCTGCTCAGCCTACGCGAGCATTCAGACTCCCTGAACGATGCCTCGTTTACGGCACCACACGAAGAACTCCACGTTACCGTCTTGACCCGGCAGGGGGCTTTCCACCCGTCCCATGACCTCGAGGCCGGCCCGGCCGGCGGCGGACATCACGCCGGCCACGGCGCGGCGTCGTTCCCGTTCGGAGGTCACCACACCGGTGCGGGAAATGTTGTGGGCACCCACCTCGAATTGGGGTTTGACCATGAACAGGACGTCTCCCCCGTCCTTCGTGGCCCGGCCGAGGGCATCCGTGACCAGTGTCAACGAAATGAACGACAGATCGCACACGGTCAGATCGGCGGGACCGCCGATCCGGTCCGGGTCCAGATACCGAACGTTGAGACCCTCGAACACGCGCACCCGCTCGTCGGCGCGCAATTCGGGCACCAACTGATCGTGCCCCACATCGACCGCGACCACTTCGCGGGCACCGCGGCGCAACAACACGTCCGTGAATCCACCGGTGGATGCACCGGCGTCCAGGCAGCGCAGTCCGGCCGGATCGATGTCGGTGAAGGTTTCCAAGGCACCCACCAGTTTGTGCCCGGCTCGGCTGACGTATTCCTCCGCCGCCGACGCCGTCACCGCCAGCTGATCCTCGTCACTCACCGTGCGGGACGGCTTGGTGCACGCCACCCCGTTGACACTGACGCGCCCGTCCCGGACCCACGACGCCGCGAGGGTGCGGGAGCGCGCGAGCCCCCGGGCGGCCAAGGCTTGGTCCAACCGCCGGCTCACTGGCCCGTGAGCCCCGTGGGCAGGGAACCGGGTTGCTGATTGAGAACCGCTTCCAGTTCCGTGTGGAGCTCTTGATAGGCCGCCGCTCGTTCGTTCACGGGCAGCTCGCTCACCGCGGCGTCCTCGGCGAGTACCCGGTCCACCGCATCCAGCCCGGTGACGGGAACGGCGTTCGGTTCCGGTTGGTTCTGGCCCGCGTTCACTGGCTGGTCACTCATGGCTCGCTCACCCACGTCAGGTGGGGATTAGTCGGCGCTTCCGCCTCGGGGTGCAGGGACCACCACGCGGCACACGCCGCGCGCCAGCCGTCCAGGCTGTTTTCGGGGGCGTGCACGGTCACCGTATTCTCCCGTGCCACGGCCGTCGCGTCGCGGCAGCTGGCGGTCACGTCGCGATCCTCTCGGGTCACCTGCGGATCGGGATAGACCTCGAACAGCTCCCGCAGGTTACCGAGCAGAAAGGTGGGGCGTTCCTGATCGCACGCGCGCAACACGGCGTCCGGGGTGTCGACACCAGTGAACACCTCGATGCTGTCCATGCCCGCGGCGTGGGCCCCTCGAATGTCCGTGTCGAGCCGGTCGCCGACCACCACGGGTCGCCGGCTCTCGGCTCGCTGCGCAGCTTCCTGGAACACCGGAGCCTGCGGCTTACCCGCCACCATGGGTTCCCGGCCGGTGGCCGCCGCCACCGCTGCCACGAGCGTGCCGTTACCCGGTGCAATGCCGCGTTCCTTGGGGATCGTGCGGTCCGTGTTGGTCGCACACCACAACACGGATTCATCGGCCAACGTGTACGCCGCCTCGGCCAGTTGTTCCCAGCCCAGGTGCGGGTCGAACCCCTGCACCACGGCGGCGGGATTTTCAGTCTGCGACCACACCGGGATCAGACCCACGGCGCTGATTTCGTCCGCGAGCGCCTGCGCGCCGGTGATCAGCACCCGGGATTTCTCGGGCAGCCGACCGGCCAGCAGCTTCGCAGCCGCCTGTGCGGAGCTGGCCACGGAACTCACCTGAGTGGGTGCACCCAGCTGCGAGATATGTTCCGCCACGGCGGCCGGTGGGCGTGACGCATTGTTCGTCACGTACATCACCGGAACGCCCATTTCTACGGCGCGGTTCAGCGATTCGGGTCCGCCGTCAATGGCATCGGGGCCCGCGTAGACCACGCCATCCAAATCACACAACAGCGCATCGAAGCCCCGGATCAGCGGTTCATCGGTCATGGTTCTCGGAATCATCGCCGGTCATGGGTGCCTTCTCGAGATCGTCGGCGCTCTCGGTGACCCCGGCGTCGTGAGCGTCCGATGTCTCGGTGGTCTCCGCTGACTCAGGGGTTTCGGACGAGTCGGCGGAAGATGCGGCGTTCTCGCTGTGACGTTCACCGGCATCACGAACGGTTTCACGGGCGGCGTCGAGGTCGATGTCGTCACCGAGATCCACGATTTCCGGCTCGGAGAACTGGCCCAGCCCGAGCGCGGCCTCGGCCACAATGGCCTGGCGTTCCCAGCTGAGCGATTCCTTGTCACGGCCGACGCCGCGCAGGGCCTCCGCGTAGGCGCGGAACAGGCGCGGGCTGTAGGAGAAGCCGCGGTTCTTGTCGAGCTGCGGGATCTGCAGGGCTTCCAGTGCTGCCTGACTGTCACCGGCATCCGCGTGGATTCCGGACACAACCATGGCCAGTTCCACCTTGCCGGTGGCGTCCAACTTCTCCACCGCGCTCGACTGGGCTTCTTCAAGGGCCTTGTCGACCTTGCCCAGCGCCCGCTGGCAATCCACCATCAACGGCAAATGCTCTTCCGAACCGGAGATCCGGCGATGGGTGCGCAATTCCTTCAGGGCCAGCGCGTAATCCTCGGCCGCGTAGGCCGCCACGCCCGTGGCTTCACGGACCGCGGCGATGCGGCCGGCCTTGCGCACGGCGGCATTGGCGTGTTCCAGCGCGAACTCCGGGTCGACCTCCAAATAGCGCGCGGCCATGACGAGGTGCTGAGCTACTCGCTCCGCATTGCGCGGTTCGAGAGCCTCCAGCTGACGGCGCGTGGGCTTGTCGATCTCACGGCCCGTCACGTCCTCGTCGATATCAGGTGCAATGAAACGCGGTTTGTCCAGGTCATTGAGGTCCCGACGCGTCATCCGCTCTTCGCGGTCTGCATCCCTGCGGCGATCATCGCGACCCAAGCTGTCACGGCGCCGATCATCACGCTTCCGATCATCGCGACGCCCGCCGGAACGGTCGTCACGGCGGAAATCCTTACGGCCGTCCGGACGCCCGCCACGATCATCACGACGGTCTGCGCCGCGATTGTCCCGGCGGTCCTCCCTGCGGTCTCGCGAACCACCGCGGTCGTCCCAGGTGCGGCTGCGGTCGCCGGTCTTGCGCTGACGTTCCCAGTCACCGCTGCGGCGCTCCGAGCGGTGATCGTCCTTGCAGTCCGTGAATCGCCCGAACTGGCGGCCCGGGCCCTTGCGGTCTCCGGAGCGGCCGTCCGAGCGGTCATTTCGAGGACGGTCATCCCACCGGCGGGGTTCGCGACGGTCGTCGCCGCCCTTGTTGTCCCAACCTCGATCATCGCGGCGGTCTCTTCCCCGAGCGCCTTCAGCGCGGTCACTCCGACCCCCTCCCCGGCGATCGTCTCGACGATCGTCTCGGCGATCCCGGGAGTCGCCGCGGTCCTGCCAGGAGCGGCCCCCGCGGTTGTTCCAGCCACCGGACCCACCCGAGCCGCGGCGTCGGTCTCCGCCGGGGCGCTCGGATTTGTCGCGGGAACCGTACTGTTCGGAATCGGTCAAAGGGATCTCCTTGTGGGGCCTGCGGCCCGAAAGCGTGGAAGCGACAGGCTGTGTCGCGGTAGTCTTCAGTGCATTCTACAAAGGGGACGCGGTCGGCGTCCCCTCGACTGTGGGTCAGCTTGGTCACCGGCCTGCGTAACGGACGGTGTCAGCTACATCGAGACGGTCGCAATCGTGAGAACGTGTCGATCAACCAATGCCCCTTCTTGTCCCGAGAGATTTTGAACCATGAGTCTTCGTTCCCTGTCCAAAAACCTGCTGCTGCGGGTACTGGTCGCCATTGTGCTGGGCATCGTCTGTGGAATGTTCTTCCCAGAGGGTGTCGCGCGATTATTCCTCACCTTCAACGGCATTTTCAGCCAGTTCCTGGGATTCCTGATCCCCGTCCTGATCGTGGCGCTGGTGACCCCGGCCATTGCGGACCTCGGGCGCGGTGCGGGCAAGTGGCTGGCTGTGACCGCGGGAATCGCCTACGGGTCCACCGTCTTTGCCGGTCTCCTGGCATTCCTGGTGGCCAAGGCCAGCTACCCGTGGTTGTTGGGTGATCGAGGCGCCGTCGGTTCCCTGGAGAACCCCGAGGACCATGCGCTGTCCGGGTTCTTCGACATCACCATGCCTCCGGTCTTCGACGTCATGACCGCGCTGGTGCTGTCGTTCTGCCTGGGTGTGGGCATCACCATGATCAGAGGCAACTCGCTGCACAAAGGTTTTAATGAGCTGCGCATCATCATCATGATGATCGTGGAAAAAATCATTATCCCGCTGCTGCCCATTTACATCTTTGGCATGTTTATGAGCATCACCATGAACGGCCAGATCACCACCATCATTTCCACGTTCATCCGCATCGTGGTCCTGGCGTTCATCATGACCGTGGTCATCCTGATCATTCAGTACGTGGTGGCCGGGATGATTGCCAAGCGCAATCCGTTCGTGCTGCTCAAGAACATGCTCCCGGCCTACGCCACCGCCCTCGGTACGTCCTCCTCCGCCGCGACCATCCCGGTGACGCTCAAGTGCGCGGCTCGTAACGGTGTGGACGATCGCGTGGCCGGGTTCACCATTCCCCTGTGCGCCACGATCCACCTGTCCGGTTCAACCATGAAGATCGTCCTGTTCTCATTGGCCATCATGACGATCACGGGGATGCCCATCAACTCGTGGCAGTACGTGGGCTTCATCTTCCTTCTAGGCGTCACCATGGTGGCCGCTCCCGGTGTACCCGGCGGTGCCATCATGGCCGCGGTGGGCATTCTGCAGTCCGCGCTCGGGTTCGACGAGACGGCCGTGGGCTTGATGATCGCCACCTACATTGCGATCGATTCGTTCGGTACCGCGTGCAATGTCACCGGCGACGGCGCCATTGCAACCATCATGGATCGCATCCTCAAGAACCGCCGCCATGACCTGAAGACCCCGGAGGACTCTCCCGTCCCGGCCTGACGCCTTGGTGAGCATTTTGGCCGACGACGACGGCGCCCCACGAGCACTACTCGTGCGGCGCCGTCGTTGGTTAATGGCCTCGGTAGTTGTGGGAAAACGGGCCGGCGGATTGAATGGGTGCATTATGGCGCGCTGATCCGCGCCGAACACGAGGCCCCCGGCACGAGGAGTCCGAACCGTGACGAACAGCAGCACTGCGCAGAATTTCGACGGCACCTACGAGGTGATCGAAGGCCGGCCGGCGATTGTCTTCGAACGCGAGTATCCGGTGGCTCCGTCCCAGTTGTGGACGACCGTGGCCACAGCACCGGCCATGAGTCGCTGGTTCCCTTCCCGAGTGCAGCTCAACGCGCATCAGGGCGGCGGCATCGTATTCACCGGTGACCCGCACATGGAGTCCAGCACCGGCACGGTGACGAACTGGGAACCGAAACGCCATTGGTCGTTCACCTGGGGCGACTCTGAGATCGACATCTCCGTCGAGCCGAGCGGGGAGGGCAGCAAACTCACCTTCATCGAGTTCCTCGAGGCGGAGAACACCGCGGCCCGTAATGCCGCCGGGTGGCACGTGTGCCTGCACACGATGCGGAGTGTGCTCACCGGTGACACGATGACCACTCGCCTGGACTGGGAGGCTGTGTACCGCGGGTACGCGCACCAGGGTTTGCCGGCGGGCGCGGTGGTGCCCGGTATCAACGACAAGAACTGACGATCAGCCCGTCAAAGATGAGGGCCTCGCCCCATCTCGGGATGAAGCCCTCACCTTGGTTGGACGTCACGACGTAGTGCTGGTCACATGAATTCTCGGCCGGTGTTGGTCAGGCAACGCCCAATATGTTGATGCCAGCCGTGGCGAATCCCGCGAACACCATGCCCCACAGGACAATGGCGATGATCTGCCAGAAAATGATTCTGCCCTTGGCCACGCCGGCGCCGGCCATCATGGACGAAGTGATCTGGCTCGGCAGGAACCACTGGCCGATGAGCGACACGCCGGCCACACCGTATTTCTCGAACAGGCGGTAGAACTTCTGCTTCCGCTTGCTGGGCTCGGCTGCCGGTTTGGTCTTGCGAAACAAGCTGTGCAGCTTTTCAGCGCCGAGTACCAGGACAAGCATTGACATGATGTTGCCCAGCACCGCGAACGGAACGGTGATGTACAGGGGCACGCCGGCAACCACGCCCAGGAACGATGCTCCGTGGGATTCGATGAACGGGATGGCCCCGCCGAGCATCAGGAACAATGCCTTCGCCAAGGGTCCTGCGGCTTCTACGGAGTTCTGCAACCAGTCGAGCATCGGTCTATTCCTTTCAGTTCGTGAACCGGAGATTCCGATTGGCTTGTTGAGTTCCACTCTTCCGAGAACTGCCCTGCACCGTTGGTGTCGCCCTGTCATGAATTGCGGGGACGGTGTCATGGAACCCCCATGACAGCTGTCATATCGGGGAGGGGCAGCGCTTAGGGTGATTCCATGTCCCTCTCCACGGACCGCTCCGCTGCGGCCCAAGACATCATGCCCGGCAGCTCAACCGCGGCATCACCCAGTCAGCGTCGTGACATGGCGGTGGTGTGGTGGAGCACGTACTTGTTCCTCGTCTTCTTGGCATTCTTCGTCTACGGCGTGGCGGTGCTGGTTAGAATTTCTCAAGATCCACAACCCGTCGCGATGATTGCGGCCGTGTTGGGGTCGCTCACGATGGTGCCGTGGGCCATGACCATCCGAAGAGCCCGTCGAGGGGTCGACAGAACAACGTTCCGTACTCGCACCATGGCCTGCGCAGTCATTTTTTCGTTCGCTACCGCTCTGATCAGTGTGTGGGCGCCTCCCGCCCTGGGAGTCGGTGCCTTACCGCTGGCCGTCGTGCTGGCCACGGCAGCGCTCTCCCTGGGTAAGGGCCGCTGGTGGGTCATCCTCATCTCGATGTTCCTACCCGCCATCCACTTGTACGTGGCAACGCTCCTCAGCGGTCAGCCCGCCGAGGCCCAGGATCTTGTATGGGTCACCTGGGTCTCTTTTTTCGCCGTCATTGGGGCGCCGACCTCCCTGTGGGTCTGGGCGGTCATGGTCGAATTGGATGTCACCCGTCAGCGGGCGGCAGAGCTGGCAATCAGCAACGAACGATTGCGCTTCGCCGCTGACCTGCACGACGTACAGGGCCATCATCTCCAGGTGATCAGCCTCAAGACTGACCTCGCGTCCCGCCTACTCGCCAGGGGTAGGCCCGACACGGCCGCACATCACGTTCTCGAAGCCCACGACGCTGCTCAGAACGCCCTGCAGGAGACCCGGGCCTTGGTTCAGGGGTACCGAAAGACAACACTTACCCAGGAGCTCAACAATGCTTCCTCCGTCCTGCAGTCGGCCGGCGTCAGCACAACGGTGGATGTGCCGGAGCTTATTACCACATGGTCCCAGCAGCCGGAAACAACCGACCTCGGTGCGGTCATGGGGCTCACGGTCCGGGAGGCCACCACGAACATCCTGCGCCACTCCGAGGCCGGCAACGCTCACTTCGTTTTTCTCGTTCCGCGATACCGCCTCGGCCGGGCTCCAACCGATGGTCGAGCTTTGCATCCGCAACGACGGCGCTCTACCCGTAACGAGCGGATCAGCAAACGCGATACCGAGTGGATCAGGATTGGCAGGACTCAAACGGCGACTCGCGGAGGTTGAAGGACAGCTCGCGATAGAGACCACACCAGACCATGAGTTCCTCCTGCGGGTCTCGGTACCCAGAACCACGGACGTCTCAGCCGCTCACGAGAAGGACAACACGAAGTGAATAACACCCCCATCTCGATTGTTCTCGCGGACGACGAGCACCTGATTAGGGGTGCCCTGGCAGCCCTGCTGGACCTTGAGGACGACTTCCAGCTTGTAGCCGAGGTCGACAACGGCACGGACGCGCTAGCCGCGGCACGAGACCACTCCCCAACCGTGTGCGTCCTGGACCTGGAAATGCCTCCCACCGATGGCGTGGACGCCGCCACGAGCATCCTGCGGGAGATCGACACCCGCATTGTCATGGTGACTCGTCATGCCCGCCCTGGAGTCCTGCGACGTGCACTGGCAGCCGGCGTCAAGGGCTTCGTACCCAAATCCACCCCCTCAGAAAAACTGGCCGAAGTGATCCGCACCGTGGCCGGCGGCGCACGATATGTGGATCCGGATATTGCCGCCAGTGCACTCACCGGCACGGACTGTCTGCTGACCGAACGGGAGCTTCACGTGCTGCGGGCGAGCACCGAACACGACACCCTTGCACAAACTGCGGGGGCGCTACACCTGGCCCCGGGAACAGTCAGGAACTACGTCTCCGCTGCCATGGCAAAACTTGGTGCTAGCAGCCGCCAACAGGCCGCTCACAGGGCGTGGGAGGAGGGGTGGATCTAGGAGAGAGCTCACCCCCGACGGGCAAACCACTCCCCCTGCAGCAATGAACGCGTGTTAAAAGCAGAAAGCCACGGATAGCCGCCCCGCTCGCGCGAGTGTGGTTGTCCGTGGCTTGACCA